>JBMFRB010000001.1:0-397394 GCA_049968255.1 Candidatus Sumerlaeaceae bacterium
AGCAGCAGCAGCAGCAGCAGCAGCAGCAGCAGCAGCAGCAGCAGCAGCAGCAGCAGCAAAACTCGGGCCAAAGCCAGGAGCCCAGTGGAGCCAAATCCGAGCAGAAAGAGCAGCAACAGCAGGCAGGCGAGCAGGGCCAGGCACAGCCGACGCCATCGCCGGAACAACAAAGCCAACAGGCAGAAAAACAGCAAAAAGGCCAAGAAGGTCAGCAGGAAAAACAGGAAAAGAATGGGCAGAGCACTCAGCAAAATGAGCAAGACAAAGAGGCCAAATCAGGAGAAATCGAGAACGTTCCCCTGGGGCAAATGTCGCCCGAAGAGGCACGGCGATTGCTCAATACTTTGCCAGAGGAGGACAAACGCGCTCTGCTAAGACTCATCCAGCGTGGACAACCTCAAGAAGAGCCTCCAATGGAGCAGGACTGGTGATGCGACGCAGACAAAGCATCGTTGAGCTTGTGATAGGCGCGGGCTTCGCCCTGCTCGCAAGTCTAGGGGTGGGCCAACAGCCATGTCGAGTGACAGCTGAGATCTCTCCGCGCAATCCTCGTGTGGGGGAGCGAGTCATTTACATCGTGCGCGTGGAGTGCACGACGATGGAGGAAACGCCGCAGGTGCAGCTGCCAGAGCTGCCGCCGGATTCTGGCCTGAACGATTTTTCTCCTGCTGGTTCATTTCAGCAGATTCAAATTACGAATGGTCGACAGACGAGGTCATTGGAATTTCGCTACACAACCGCAGCCACACGTGCAGGTCAATTCCGCATCCCCCCTACCACCGTAGCCGTGGATGGCCAGATTTACGAAACAAATGAAGTTACGCTGAATGTTGGGCAAACTCCGGAAGCATCAACGGATGATGTGCCACCAGATCTGCGTGGTTTTGTTGTTCCGCCACGAATCCCAAACGCTCCGCAGCTTGAAAAGGCTCTCACCGGAAAAGTGTTTATTTTGGCTCTCGCTGAAACCACGCAGCCCCTTAGCGGTCAGCAATTTCTGCTGAGCTACCACCTCTTTCTCGATCAAGAGGGACTCGCCAGGGCCGGGATTGCTCCCCAAAGGCTTGCTGCCTCTGAACCTCAGCTCCCTCAGTTGAAAGAATTTCTCAAGGAGGAGCTTTTCCCCCTCCAACCGAAACTGCGCTTTGAGGAGCAGATCGTAGGAGGCCGTCGCTATGCCGTGGCTCCGCTTTATCAAGTTGCCCTCACCCCCACACGCTTCGGACATTTTATTATCGAGCCGATGCAAATGACCGTGTCCATCCCGTTGCGCAGACAACGCACGGGGAATCCGTTTGACGATTCGCTTTTTGACGATTTCTTTGCTATTGACCCGTTTGACTCGAACCGCCTCAGCGTGGCCGTCCAGTCCATTCCCATCGAACTCGAGGTCAAGCCCCTTCCCACACAAGGCAAACCAGCCAATTTCTGCGGAGCCGTCGGCAAATTTACGCTTACTGCTGCCGTGGACAAAGACCATCTCGTTGCGAACGAGGACGTAGCTCGCCTGCGTGTGGTGCTTAGTGGCGAGGGCAATGCAAGCGTCGCGGTGCCACCGCCGTTTCCGGAGAACGATGCCCTTAAGCTTCTGGAAGACCCCAAGAGCAACTTTGAACGAAAAATTGAGAACAACAAACTATTGAGCTCTAAGACGTTCGATTACCTTTTCCGCCCAACACGTGCGGGGAAATTCGTTATTCCGCCGATTGAAACGTCGGTTTATAATCCTGAAACACAGCGGTTTGAAGTACTTCACACTAAAGAAATTCCGCTTGTGGTCGCTCCGGGCAGCAACGCACCGGTTTTGGTTGCTCCCATAACTTCCCAGCCCGCTACGGCCTCCACAGAAGCACAGAGCGGTAGCCCTGAGGTAAGAAAAGACCTGCGATACATTCACCGGCAGTTGAAGGTGAAAACGGGCGAAGATGTGCGGCGGCATCGAGCGGTTCAGAACGCACTTATTGTGGGCGCGACCCTGGTCCTCGCCACGAGCGCCGTAGCGGCACGACGGCGTCGATTGAACAACGCATCCAACGCGCGAAACCGGCAAAGCAAGTGCTACAATCGCGTGCGGGAGGGATTGCGCCATTTGGCATCGGCGCACGATAACGAATTTGTTGAAGCGTGCGAGAAGCTCGCCCTTGCACTTCGCGATTATTTTGCCTCGGTTCTCGGTGTTTCTTCGGGCGCGCTCACCACGGAGGAACTTTGCCAGCTACTCGAGGCTAGAGGTGCTCCCGAACATCTTATCGGTGAGTTGCGTCACCTGCTCGAGGCTTGCGATAGCGTTCGTTACAATCCGGGTGGGACAGCAGGTGCTTCGCTGCGAGTGAGCAGCACACGCGCAAAAGAGCTGATCGAGGAGATTGCGAAATGCGTCGGCTGACAGTCCTATTCTTTCTGATGGTGGGGATGACCGTTATGCCGGCCTTCAGCGGGAACGCTTCTGATAAGGCCACGCCAGATTACGATACTGTCTTCGCGCAGGCGAACGAAGCCTTTCGCAGCAAGGATTTCCGGCGTGCTGCAGAGCTCTACAAGGACCTTGTGACGAGCGGCGTCATTTCGGCCGATCTTTACTACAATTTGGGAACAACCCTGGCACACATGGGCAAAACTGGAGAAGCGATTCTTTATCTGGAAAAAGCACGGAAGCTCAACCCACATGATCCTGACATCGTGGCAAACCTGGAGCTTATCGTGCCACCTGGAAGCGAAGAAGCCCCCTTCATCCTTGAGGTGCCTTTTCTCTACGTGCGTGATTTGCTGAGTTTCGACGAGTGGTTTTGGTTGTTTACCGTTGTGTTCGTCGTCGTCGCAGTGGTGTGGAGCTGGATTTTGTGGCGCGCTGCCACTGTTGCTTCGGTGCGTTGGATTTGGTTTAGCGGTGCGGTTTTGCTCGTTTTGGTTGGAAGCTTTACGGGCTGGTCGTATTATTCGACGCACGTGCGGCGTTATGTCGTTTTGCTCACAGAGGACGAACCAATTCTCAGCGGGCCATCAAAGACTTTCAGCCGCTTGATGACAGCAAAAGAAGGTCAGAAACTCCCCGCCCTCAAATACCCCGACCCAGGGTGGGCGAGCGTTGTGCTCCCAACAGGCCAGGTAGGTTTCGTGCGTCGTCAGGCAGTAGGCGAAATTTAGAGTGGCTCCGGTTTTCGTGACAGAATTGTGACAACGACATTCGAGATGCAGTCACTGTGCTTTCCGCATTGCGCAAGGACAGAATCGGCTTGTGTCATAAAAAGTGAAAAAAGTGAGGGACGTACAACACTTTGACGAGGAGCCATTATGACCCACAATCGGGGAATCCTCGTAGTCGAAGACGAACCTGCCATTGCCAACCTTGTGGCTTTCCACTTGGAACAAGAGGGATGGGAGCCGCTTGTTGTCGCGGAGGGCCATCGAGCTCTTAGCCTGCTGCAAAAAACTTTGCCGGCTGCCGTTGTGCTCGACCTCATGCTGCCCGACGTTGACGGCATCGAGATCCTGCGGCGCATTCGGCAGAATCCTAACACCAAGCTTTTGCCTGTTCTCATCCTCACGGCACGTGGTGAAGAGGCCGACCGTGTGCTGGGACTTGAGGTTGGTGCCGACGACTACCTTGCCAAACCATTCTCTCCACGTGAGCTGGTGCTGCGCTTGAAAAAGCTCATCGAGGGAAAAGGTTCAGACGCAAAGCCGCCGATTATCCGCTTTGGAATACTGGAAGTCGACGAAGGGAAGTTTCGCGTTACAGTGTCGGGCGAAGTCGTCGAGATTTCAGCAACAGAGATGCGCCTTCTCGTAGAATTGCTGGAAAACCGTGGTAGGGTACTAAGCAGGCAGCAGCTTTTGCAGAAGGCCTGGGGATTCATGCCCAACGTCACTCATCGGACGATTGACACGCACGTCAAACGGCTACGCCAAAAGCTCGGTCTGGCTGGCAGCTATATTGAAACTGTTCGTGGTGTTGGATACCGATGGGTCGAAGAGCCGCCCGAGGAAACGAATGCCATGGCCCTCTCCCGAAAGGCATTGAGAAAGACCTCAGCGAACCAAAAGGCACGTGGAACAAATGCGGGAGCAAAGAAATGATTAAACGGGTGAACAAAAGCCTCCGCGTCGTGCTGGACAGCCTGCCTGAGGAGGCTTGTCTTTACCTGTGGCACCAGGACCGTCTCTACCCTAACGCGCGGTGGAAAGCCGCCTATGGCGAGATGAAGTACTTGGATGATCTGAGCCGGCTAGGGCTTGACCCGCAAGCTGTGGCGGAACGGATGGAGGAATCCTCGGGACCAACGGAGAAAACCGTTGCGCTTTCGCTCGACAAAAGCGGATCGCGCCGCCTCATTCTCGCGCCGATCGTCGAAAGCGAGGGGGACGTGCTGTTTCTCGTGCGTGATGACGCCGAGGTGCGCCGCATCGAGCAACTGCGGCGCGACTTTATCGCCAACGTCTCTCATGAGCTTCGAACTCCTTTGACCGCGGTCCGCGGATATATCGAGACGTTGCTTGACCCTAAGTTTCTCACGCTCGATCGCGTGAAGGAATTTTTGCCGATCATTTTCGAGCATACGGAGCGATTGCACAACCTCATGCTCGACCTTCTGAGTTTGTCGCGTCTCGAAAATCCTAACACGCAGATTCACATCTATCCCGTATGCCTTGCTGATGAGCTGGAAAACGCAGTCGAAGCGACACGCCCCCTCGCAGAAATGAAGAACATTTCCATGAGGCTACGAAAGCCGAGCACTCGTCTCCACGTGATGGCTAATCCTGAGCATCTGGAACGCATCATGGTGAACCTGCTGGATAATGCGATTAAATATTCACCAGACGGGGGCATGGTTTCTATTTGGAGTGAGGTTCACGGCCCCTTTGTTTGGACCCACGTGAAAGACCGCGGCCCGGGAATCTCGTCAGAAGAACTGCCAAGAGTTTTTGAGCGATTTTACCGAACGCGTGGGGCTGTAGGCGGCAAGGAGCGAGGCAGCGGCCTTGGGTTAGCTATCGTGAAACATATCGTCCAGCAACTGGGCGGCGAGATCAAGGTGGCGAGCCAGGTCGGTAAGGGCTCCGACTTTTCTTTTTGCCTTCGTTTGGCTGATCATGTGCCTGCTGCAAAAAATAAGTTACAGGAGAGAACGAGCAGTCCAAGCGCGCACAGTTCTGCTCACTAATCAGCAAGATTCTAATTTACAATTCGTGTTTGCGAGTGCGTTCACCTGTTTTTTTCTCCATTGCAGCCAGGCGCCATTTGCAGCGGGTGCAGTATTCCGTTTTGATTGTCTCCGGCGAGGCATCCGGCTCCCAAGCACCTTGACGGGTCTTGGTCAAGTTTGCTCCCCACCGGAGTCGCAAGATATTCCCCGGCTCATGGAGTAACATTGCGGCAGCTACAACCAAATACGCAGCCGAAAACACCGGATGGATCAGGTCGGCTGGTAGGCCAAAAAGCCATTTCCCATTTTCGCCAACAAACATGGGCGACACAAACTGGCCGAGGAAAAGAAAGAAAAGTAGCAAAGCTTCACCCAATGTAAAACGCAGATTGGCTAAAATGACAACCCCGAGCAGCGACTGTGCGGCTGTCAGCAGCAGCTCATGAAACTGAAGGGCAGTGAGAGGAATTGGCGGAGTGAGTGCACCTTGGGCCACTGCATAAACCCAGGGGATCATTCCCACCAGAAGGGTCCACTGATTGAGTTTTGACGACAGAAGCATAGCAATGGCAACTTCAGGACGGCCGCGCGACGCAAACACCAGTGCAATGAGAAACTCGGGGGTTTCTGATGCCACAGGAGCCAGCCATTGAATGAGGAAAAACTCATTGATGTGCAGAAGCTTCCCTGAAGCGACTAGCCCCTCGCAAAAGGGTTCGGCACACGCATAAATAGCCACTCCTGCAATGAGGAACAAGCCTACTGTGATGAGACGACGCTTGCGTGTGGGCATGTGGAGAAGCAATTCGACTGGCCCCTCTTCTTCGACTTCTTCTTGCGGCTTCTGCGAGGCAACGTACATGTACCAAACATAGATCCCGAAAAGGACAACGCCGTCATACCAGGCCAGGCTTCCCTTGAGCGGAATAAGAAAGGCATATGCCGTCGCGAGGCCAAGAAAGAGTACCTCCGTCCGCTGATTTGGCGCGAGCAGAACTGGCCGAATTTTCTTCATCCAGGCGAGAAAGCAAACAACCGACCATCCCACCCCAAGCAAGAGGCGATTTGCGCCTGTCATATTTGCCACGGCGTAGAGCGAATATGAGCTTCCAGGATGTCGCCCCGCTTGCCAGGTGAAGTACATGTCCACCGCGTACTCTGGCAGCACAGCCACGAGCGCGACAAAGGCAAGAGACAGCGAACGATTGATGTCGATTTGAGCGGCCTCGCTCCCCCAGCTGAGCAGGAAGGCGGCCGCCAAAACGGAAATGCCCGCGACCAAAGCTTCCAGAGGTGCAGGCACTGTGGCGCCTAGAAGACGCAGAAAAATACCAGGACAACAGCCAAGGACTGCGAGAATGAGCCAAAAGCGAGCTCGCCTAGCTTCCATTCTTCTCACCTTCCTGCACGGCGCCAATGCGGCCGCGCAATTGTTTGCGCAGCCAATAGTCTGGCACCCAGCAAGCTCAGCTGGTCGCGCAGGCCAGAAGGCTCCTTGCGCCTCCGGGATTGTTGACCCACACGAGACACTCTAGGCAGAAGAGCGTCTTGCTACTCCCCATTGGCCTCTGATCTGTTGTGGCGTGTGAGAAAAAACCGGATCCCCGCACGCCGCACAGCACCGCTTGCTGGTTACCATGAAAGCGCAGCACTCATTTGCAAGAATGATGTGGAAAGTTCAGAATTGGTCGTTCGAGAGCGCGGGCTCCTGTGTTCCCTCCCGGATTAGGGGGGAACGCTTGAGGAACTCCAGCGATGGCTTATGGAGCAACTCGCGAAGAGCGGGGAGACTCATGCTGGTACGCGGGATGCGAAGTTCGGTGCCAACCGGGGGGGTATCAAGAGAGGAGAGCTTATTAACCACTGCGATGGCCCAGGGTGTTGAGTTGTAATTCCGGGCGATATCCTCGAGAGTTTCTCCCGCCTGCACCTGATGCATCACACTGACGTGGACTGGGCCGCCCTCATAGGTCGGCGGCTGTAAAGGAACCCACACGCAGCTTTGTAAGATCAAAGCTGCCACTGCCAGAAAGAATGCCCCCACATAGAGGCGGGAAATGGACCTCACAGACGACAATGCCCGATCAATGCTCACCTCCGGTCTCGTCATCCTCAACATTGCTGACTGGAACTATGAACTCTTTTGAGCGCGAGTTGTGATGCTAGGTTCAATTGTGCAGTGTTATTTTGAATATTGCACAAGTGTTCTTGGCCGCAAGGCAAGCAAATTCCAGGAGCTCAGCCTTCCAGAATGAGAGCAGCTGATTCACGTCGAAGACACTTGAAGTAAAGATTTCCGCGAGTGTTCGTATCTGCTGGAACAGTATGAATAAAAAAATGAGTCCAGTGCCAATGCGAGAAACTCGGCGCGCAAGTCTTAGGGGTAGACCATGAGCTGGATACTGGCGAGATGGAGCGTGCTGGTTGCAATTGTGGTTTTTCTGGTTGGTATTGGTTTTGCCGGTGACATCGAGCGGGCGGGGCTTGCCAAGCAGCTTGACCAGCTCTTCGATGCGGCCGTTTGGCGTAACGCGCAATGGGGGGTGCAAGTACTTGATCTCGACACGAGTGAGGTGCTTTATCAGCGCCAGGCAGAGAAAGCGTTCCTCCCGGCATCGAACCTCAAGCTTTACACCACAGCTGCCGCATTAAAACTGCTTGGAGCAAACTATCGTTACGAAACGAAAATTTACGCAAATGGCGCTGTGAAAAACGGGACGCTGAAGGGCGACCTTGTGGTGGTTGGAAGCGGCGATCCCTCAATTTCGGGCCGATATAATCCGGACCTGCCAACGACCGCTATTCTCCAACGCTGGGCCAAAGCCGTGCGCGATGCCGGGATACGTCGCATCGAGGGAGCTGTCATCGGAGATGATGATTGTTTCGACGATCAACCTCGTGCAGGAACTTGGCAGCTCGATTATTACCAGGAATGGTACGCTGCCGAGTCGAGCGGTTTGGCGATGAACGAGAACTGTTGGGATGTGACAATTGTGCCAGCACAAAGGATCGGGGCGAAAGCCCGCCTGCACGTAGACCTGCCGACGAGGTACGTTACGTTCAAGAATGAGGTTGTGACAACTGCTCCCACAGGCAAACCTGAGGACGATCTAGATATTCAAATTCAGCGCCCTCTCGACGCCAACGAAGTGTGTCTCAAGGGTGAGATTCCCTCTGATCATGCCCCGTACAAGCTTTGGGGGAGCGTGCACAACGGCACGCGTTGGACCGTGACGTTGTTCAAGGAGGAACTTGAGCGCCAAGGTGTGCGGGTGAAGGGCGGTGCAATTGATGTAGATGAGCTACCCGATAAGCAAGGTCGGTTGAGCCGCGGCCCACGGCGCCTTCTCTACACGCACGTCTCTCCGCCCCTTTGGCAACTTGTGGCGATTGTGAATAAGCCTTCTCAGAATTTCTACGCTGACCAGTTTCTCAAGACTCTAGGATGGGTGAAATATGGAAATGGGAGTTTTGAAGGCGGTCAGAAAGCAGTGAAAGAGTTTCTTACTGCAGCCGGGATCGACACGACTTCGCTCCGCATGGTGGACGGCTCAGGGTTGTCGCGGCAGAATCTCGTGGAGCCGCGCATGACCGTGGCATTGTTGGCATTCATGGCGTGGCAACCAGAATGGCAGGTCTACCATGATTCGCTACCGATCGCGGGTGTGGATGGCACCTTACGCAAACGGTTGAAAGGAACTCCGGCTGAGGGAAGAGTGTATGCAAAAACCGGCTACATCGGCCGGGTGCGCTGTCTGAGCGGCTATACCACAACGAGGGACAAACATCGATTGGCCTTCTCAATGATGGTCAACAATTACACCGTGGAGACGAAACTTGCTAATGATACGCAGGATTCGGCAACCCTGCTACTGGTACAGTTTTCGGAGGGCTTGAAACCCCAGTTCGAAGACCAGCCTGTGACAGCAACAGCGTCGCCCGTGATCAGCAAAACGGATTACACAATCGAGCAGACAGAGAGAGCACTCCGCGAAGAGGGCGAGCCGGGTGGCCCTCTATCGCTCCACGAGAATCCCTGAAAGAGCGGCCCACTTTTTGTTAGCCCGTTGAAAGATGCAAGTCTTCGGAGCCGCCAACGGCCTCCGGCGTTCGTAGTTGGGACACACTGTGGGGAGAACTGACACTTCCATTGTGACTGACAAATCTGAGCCTCACTTGCCACCGACAAAACAAATTGATGATGATGCAGTGCGCCGCGCGTGGCGGATCGTTTGTTGGGCGGGACTGCTGGGCAGCATTTACTATCAATTTTGTATTCTCGGGGCGCCCCGCAATAAATGGCTCGTCGATCTTGGAGCTCGTGCAAAAGATTTCGGTCTTATCGCAGGTGCTGGAGCCCTCGCCATTGCATTCCAAATTCTTGGTGCCCATCTGACCAATTTGGTTGTGCGACGCAAATTGGTCTGGATGAGCATCACGATCACCCACCGGCTTTTGTATACGGGTATCGTCGTTGCTCCCTTTCTGTTTACTGATCCGCACACGCGCATGATGTGGATCGTCCTGTTCGTCTTTTTGCACGATGCCTTGGCGCAGACGAGCACCCCCATGTGGTTTTCATGGATGTCGGATTTACTGCCGCGTGACTCGATGAACCTTTTTTGGGGACAGCGCCAACGGTTCATCACCGCGCTGACAACGGTGTTTCTCATCATCATGGCATTGGGCTTCGACGTCTTTGAGAAACACGGGCACGTGTTGCTAGGCTACACCATCCTTGCATGCATCGGAATTATAGCTGGCATCGTCGACGTTCTCCTTTTCAAATGGGTGCCAGAACCGCCGCATACGCCGCTGAAAGGAACTGTGTTCTGGACCACGCTGACAGAGCCACTTCGGCATCCAAAGTTCCGGAATTTTTTGTTTTTCATGGCTTACTGGAACTTTGCCATTTTCGTGGCCGCTCCCTTCTTTACTCCGTTCATGATGAAGTGCCTCAATATGTCGGCCCTCGTTGTCCAACTGATCTCGGTGGCTTCCTCCATCGGGGTGGTTGTTGGGTCGAATTATTGGGGTCTTCTTTGCGACGTCTTTGGCTTTCGCCGCATTTTGCAGGTGCTGGCCGTTGGAAAAGTCCTCGCGCCGGCGTGTTTCCTCCTCGCACTGCCGGATCAAAGGTGGTCCACCTATCTCTTGATGCTTCTCATGTTCTTCGATGGATTTTTGAACGCCGGCGCGGTCCTGGCCCCCCAGGGAGTGATGCTGAAATCTACGCCGCGGCGCAATCGCACGATGTACATTGCATCGGTCAATTTCCTTTCTCTGGCAATCGGTGCCACGGTGGCGTCGGTCATCATGGGTCAATTCATAGATTGGGTGAACGACAAGGGCACACTGAGCCTAGGAACTTATCAAGTTACCGGCTACCACTGGGCATTCCTGCTTAGCACGCTGATGCGGGTGGGGGCGATTCCGCTGGCTGCCAACGTCCATGACGAACGACGCGTTTCGTGGTCGGAAGTTCTGGGACCGATGATGTCATGGAAATCGTTTGTTGTGGCGCACTTGGTGGCCAGGTTGCAGTCATCAAAATCGGAATTTGAACGTTACCGCGCAGTCGAACGGCTGGCACACTACCGCACTCCGTTAGTAATCAAACCGCTTGTGCAGGCGCTGAACGATTCGAGCCTTATTGTGCGAAAGGCGGCCATTGATGCGCTTTCAGAAATTGGAACGCCCGAGGTGATTGAGCCCCTCAGCAAAGCTCTCTTTGATCCGGCGTCACAACTTCACGCCCGAGCAGCCCAGGCGCTTGCACGGCTGGGGAATCCGGACTCCCTACGCGCGCTCCTGAAGGGGCTGCGTTCTGCGGATCCACGTGTGCTCCGCGTCACCGCGAAATCTCTGTCCCGTCTTCGCGAGCCGGCGGCACTGGTACCGCTTATCAGTCTTTTTCACGAAGTCCGAGATGAGGACACGCGACGAGTGATTGCAGAATCACTTGTGCGCATAGCGGAAGTCTCCTCGGTGAAGGAGGTCTACGAGGCGTTGGGGCAGCCCGGTGCCGATCTTCACTGAGTCGGCGCAATGGTGGCGATATTCACTGGCGCAGCGTCGGTGGGGAGGTTATCCCACACCCGCTCGAAGCGTCCGTCTGGATGGACGCGGGCTACGTAAACTGCCGCATTCTGCGGAACCCTGTGCCAGATCGCATCGAAGCTCTCGCCACGGCATAAGCTGTCGAGAGCACGGACGATTCCAGAATGGGTTACAAGAAGAACGGTCTGGCCAGCATGCGCGGCGGCAAGGTCGAGTAGAAAAAGGCGGAGTCGTTCGCGAACTTCCGCCATGGTCTCACCGCGTGGCGGTGCCCACGTTTCGCGCGAACCGCCGACATCGTGGAAACGTGTGCCTGGGTAAAGCTGCTCGATTTCAGCCGCTGTGAGTCCTTCATAGACGCCATAATCACGTTCTCGAAGAGCAGGGTGTGTGAATAAAGAAACAGCGGCATCATCGCCAAGCAGAATGCGCACCGTCTCGAGCGCCCGCCCTGCGTCGCTGGAATAGGCTAGCTGGATGGGATATTCTGCAATAATTTTGCGCGCCTCCTGGGCTTGCTGACGACCCAGCTCGGTGAGGGGACTATCGAGGCGCCCCTGCCACCGGCCTTGTTCGTTCCAATGGGTTTGACCGTGGCGCACGACAACCACTGTCACGGCATGCTCGTGCGTTGCACAATGATCCCGAACGTTTTCCATCGTTTCCGCAAATACGGATAAACACCGCAGGGGATTCATTTTTTCAGCGTACTGCCGTTATTTGCACTTTGCATTGTGCCGACCATGTCGTGTCATTGCAATACACAGATGAGCTCTGCTACGGGGTGGCGACAGTGGCGCGACGTGAAGGACAACTTATTTATCGTGAGGTGCAGTTTTTTCCGCTGTGGGCGAATGCGGCGGGAATAGTTGGCAGTGTAGGCGGGGCTGTCGCCATCGCTAGCACACCAGGGCTGCCTCTCGCGGCGAAAGCACTGCTCAGTCTGCTCGTGTTTAGCGCGTTTGTTTTCATCTCAAGCATGCGGCTAGAAACCGAAGTCAGGACCCAAGGCGTGTACGTTCGGCTTCGCCCGTTTTGGTGGATGAGGCTCAATTTGCGTGATTGCGTCTCGCACGAGCCTGTCGTTTACCGCCCAATCCGTGATTACGGCGGGTGGGGCATCCGTTATACATGGAAAGGGCGCGCTTACAACGCCCGCGGCAATCGTGGTGTGCGGGTAAATCTTCGCGATGGCCGTCACATTCTCTTGGGATCACAAAAGCCTGAAGAGCTGGATGCGGCCATAGCTGAGTATCTGGCGAAAGAACAACGCTAAACCCTACGCACAGGCTTTGGGACTTGCTTGCTAGCGAAAAGGAGCGTCGGGTGCTCCTCGCGGATATGCCAAGAGTTCAGCCGGTGCGTTACCGACGCGCCACGAATTGCCGCAGAAACCGAACGTCGTTTTCGTAAAAACAGCGGATGTTTGTGATGCCATAGCGAAGCATGGCAAAGCGCTCCACGCCGAGGCCAAAAGCAAAGCCGGAAACTTCTTTTGGGTCGAGCTCCACGTTTTCGAGCACGTTCGGATGCACCATGCCGGCACCAAGCACTTCGATCCAGCCTGTCCCCTTACAGATGCGGCATTCAGCATTATTGCCACGGCAGGCGAAACACTGCACATCCACTTCAGCGCTGGGCTCGGTAAATGGGAAGTAGCTGGGCCGGAAGCGGGTGGCTAAGTCCTTGCCAAACATGGCGTGGAGAAACTCGGTGAGAGTTCCCTTCAAGTGAGCAAAGGAAACGTCGCGGTCTACGAGCAATCCTTCGACCTGATGGAACACAGGCGAATGCGTGACATCTATGTCGTCCACCCGATAGACACGACCTGGCGCGATGATTGCGATAGGCGGCCGATGAAATTTCATGTAGCGAATTTGGACCGGCGAGGTGTGAGTGCGAAGGATTGTGCCGGGCGCAAGAAAAAACGTATCGTGCATATCGCGCGCCGGATGATCCGAGGGGATGTTCAGAGCATCAAAATTGTAGTACTCGGTTTCGACTTCGGGGCCAGTAGCTACGCTGTAGCCCATGGAGACAAAAATTCGTTCGATTTCGCGCAGAGTTAGCGTGAGAGGGTGAAGAACGCCCGAAGGGCGAAGAGGCGGGGGCAGCGTGACATCGACTTTCTCGCCGGCAAGACGAGCCTCGAGTTCCACCTCGCGCAGGTAGTGCAGACGTTGCTCGTACGCATTTTCGACGCGAGTGGTCGCTTCGTTGATCATGGCCCCCGCAGCGGGACGCCGCTCAGCGTCAAGCTGACCAAGAAGACGCATCAACTGACGCAGCGGTCCCTTCTTGCCGAGAATTTCCGGCTTCACGCGTTCAAGGTCAGCCACACTCTGTGCTGACGCAATTGCTCGTAGCGCTGCACTTTCTGCTTGGGTCGTTTCTGTCTTGAGTTGCTCCAAGTCCATGGTGGTTGAAATCTCGGGTACGGCGCCCGATGAATTTCAAGTGCTAGATTCGCCGCTATCACCATGAAATCCCGAGAAAACGGACAAGTCACGCGGGCGAAACGGGAGAGATGGAAGCAGTGTTCCGATGAGTTGCCGCGCCCGAGTGTAGACCACAAGGGAGTAAGGTGCGAGAAGAGCGTGCCGTTTGTTTCTCGCGTGAACCGCAATCTAAAAAAAGGACAGTCGCTGAGATGGCTTGGTTCAAAAAGGAAAAGTACACGACGTTGAAGCCTCCGGTGATGAAAGACCGCATCCCAGAAGGGCTGTGGACCAAGTGCGAGAATTGCTTCAACCTGGTTCTTACGAAAGATTTTGAGGAGAATCTGAAGGTCTGCAAGAAGTGCAACCACCACCATCGCATGACAGCGCGTGAGCGCGTCGCGATGCTCGCAGATGAGGGAACATTCCGTGAAATGTTCACGAACGTCCAGCCGACGGATCCGCTGGGCTTTGTGGATTCAAAACCCTATCACGAACGATTGAAGGCCGCGCAGAAAGCAAGCGGACACGATGAAGCCGTGATGGTGGGAACGGCTGAAATTGACGGCATTGCGGTGGGCCTTGGCGTGATGGTGTTTGAGTTTGTCGGCGGTTCGATGGGAAGCGTGGTGGGTGAACGCATTGCACGCTTGATCGAATACTGTAGCGATCACTTGCTGCCTCTCGTCATTGTGAGCGCGTCGGGCGGTGCCCGCATGCAGGAGGGCATTCTGTCGCTTATGCAAATGGCAAAAACGAGTGGCGCTTTGGCACGACTCGCGGAGAAAAAGGTTCCTTACATCAGTGTGCTGACGAATCCGACGACGGCAGGCGTGATGGCTAGTTACGCAAGCTTGGGCGACGTGATCATCGCCGAACCGGATGCACTCATTGGTTTCGCTGGACCACGCGTTATTCAGCAGACGATCAACCAAATTCTGCCGAAGGGTTTTCAAAAGAGCGAGTTTGTGCTCGAGCACGGCTTTCTCGACAAGGTGGTCCACCGCAAGGATTTGAAAAAGACCATCGCCATGTTTCTTCATTACTTCACGGGCCAAAACCCGAGAAGCTGGAGCGCTGAAGGGACCGCCGAGGCGACAGAAAATAGTATTCCAGCGTAACTGTGAGCGAACGCAGAGAGAGAACTCCTGATTCTTCATTCGGGGAACAAGGGCCGATTCGTCGCATCAAAGTGAGGATCTACGTGGAACCTGATGCGGCCGATCTGCCGATCCCTGAATATATGACTCCGGGTTCAGCTGGAGCCGATCTACGGGCAGCAGTCAAGGACCCGGTGACGCTTGTCCCTGGCGATTGGGCTATGATTTCTACGGGGCTTCGCCTTGAAATTCCCAAAGGTTACGAGGGGCAGATCCGGCCACGTAGCGGCCTTGCAGCTCGTCACGGGGTAACATGTCTCAATGCGCCGGGGACCATTGACTCTGATTTTCGCGGAGTCGTCCAGGTTATTCTCATCAACCATGGCGCGGTGCCGTTCGTTGTGCGGCGTGGTGACCGCATCGCCCAACTCGTTATTGCACCCGTGGTCCAGGCGGAGTTCGAACGAGCAGAGAAACTAAACGACACCCACCGCGGAGAAGGCGGTTTCGGTCACTCGGGGATGGGTTGAGATGCTCGACGATCCGCAAATATTTGCGCAGAAGTGAAGGCGTTTGCCTTGCAAGCCGCTTCGCGAATGCTGGGAAATGCGAGGTCCAAAACGCTCGCGTGATCCGCGCCAGGAATTTCCGTATAGGTGATGATGCTCGAAGACTCGGCGGCCATGTGTCGGCTCATGGCTACCGGAACGATATCGTCGGCATCACCGTGGAACAGCCAGACTTTCGGTGGTGGCGTGCGGCGCGCCAACGCCCTCAGAGTGGAGACGTTGTCAAAGCGGTCGCGCAGAAGATAACACAGCGGCCATCCCACGCTGCGGCGCGCCATATCGAGAAGTGAGCTGAATGGTGCGAGGAGAAACACTCGCGAAACCTCATAGCGGGTGGCTAATTCGAGAGCTACCGCACAACCTAATGAGATCCCCAGCAAGGATGTGCGCTTCGCCAGATCGCGAGGCGATTCGTTGAAGAAACGCGCTGCCTTTTCGAACGCGGCAACAGCCGTGGCGACAATTGTCTCACGCGTTGGTCTTCCTTCATTTAGCCCATAGCCTGGGTATTCCACAAGCAGCACGCCGCTCGTGCAGGGAAGAATGAGCTCGGCATAGTCAAGCCAATCGAGCGCCAATGACGCGTTCCCGCCAAAAAACACCCAAAGATGGACGTCGGCCTTTGGGTTCCCCCTCGGACGCAAGAGATAAGCGCGCTGCCGTGTTCCCCTCACTGTGAATTCTAAGATGGCTGCTCTGCCTTCTTCCAGGTGCTGGCTCAACAAAGCCTCCGGTGCCACGTGGTAAGCGTGCGGGAGGTAAATGAGGCGACGCTGAAAAATATATAACAAAATAGCATAGATACTCAAAATGAGAAAAAACCCGATGCCAAGCCCTTTGACCCAAGGATGGGCTGAATTGAACATGTTCACAAACATCGCAGCCGTTTTCCCTCGCGCATTTCGACGCTATGGCTTCCTAACTTTTTCGAGTAACTTGCTGGCCAGGCGCCTAAATTCTGCCACATAAAGGCGCATTTTCTCCAGCTCTTCGTGCTTGCTCGGGAATGGCCCTAGAAACTGGATTGCGGCGTTGCAAACTTCGGAAGACAGGCTGCGCTCAAACTCGAGAAACTGCAGGTACACATTCTCTTTCTGCTCATCGAGCAAGTCAGGCTCGACAGCGACCTCGGCGAGCTGGCGTTCCGCACTCGCGGAAACAGTGCGTGTCGCAGCCCAAAGACGACGGTTTTGAATAGCCTCGCGCATCGTGCGCGACAACGGGATCTGTTGCTTGAGCGCGAGAACAACGTCTGCGGTTTCAATATCTTCTTTGACGCCGTAAACGGCGTAGAGTGCTTCAACGATTGCCTGTTCGATTTCAGCACCGGAATAACCTTCGGAGATTTCCGCCAGATAGCGTAAATCAAAACGACGAGGATCGCGTCCGCGCTTTTCTAAATGGATCCGAAAAATCTCCACACGCTCCTCGAGAGCGGGTAAATCTACGAAGAAGATTTCATCGAAGCGGCCTTTGCGCAAGATCTCGGGCGGGAGTTCTTCAATCTCATTCGCTGTGGCCACCACAAAGACGGGCGCCTGTTTTTCCTGCAGCCATGTGATGATGGTGCCGAAAAGGCGCGACGTGGTGCCAGCGTCGCTGGCACTAGACGACTTGACGCCGCTGAGCCCTTTCTCGATTTCATCAATCCACAGAACAACCGGCGCAACGGTTTCAGCCGTGACCAGCGCACGGCGCACATTGAGCTCGGTCTCGCCAACCATCTTGCTGAACAAGCGTCCCACGTCCATTCGCAGCAGCGGAAAACCGAGCTCGTTTGCAATGGCTTTCGCCGCAAGGCTCTTCCCACAGCCCTGCACGCCGACCAGAAGAACTCCGCGTGGCGGCACGAGCCCAAACTCGCGGGCCCCCGGCGACATTGCTTTCTTGCGTCGCACCACCCATTCTTTGAGGACCTCCAGGCCACCAACTGACCGAAGGGTTTCGGGAGCTTCGATGTACTCGAGCAGCCCACTTTTCCTGATAATCTGGCGTTTCTCGCTGTACACGAGCGAGGCTTCTTCCTTTGTGAGCCGCTGGCACAGCACAAGGGTTTTGGCGAAAACATTCTCAGCTTCGCTGAGTGTGAGTCCGATAGCCGCGTCCACAATGGCATCCACGGACTCGGGCGACAGGTCCAGTTTAAGACCAGGGTTGCCTGCAATATCGGTCGCTATTTGCTCGAGCAACTTTTGAATTTCTGGGCGGCCAGGCAGCGGGTAGTCTACGATGGTAAGATCTTTTTCAAGCTCCTCGGGGATACGCAGAATCGGCGAGAGAAGGATCACAGTCGAAAGCGAAACGCGGAGGGCAGCCGCCAAATCTCGGAGTGTGCGCTTCACGTTCGGATCGCTCATGAAGTCATGAAAATCGCGAAAGACAAAGATTGCAGCCTCTGTGCTCTCGAAAACATCACGCAACGCAACGAGCGGATCTTTTGTCCCCTTCTTGCCCTCGATTGGAGTGGTCACTCCAACTCGATAGCGCGCCAGCCCCTGGACAATAGACCAGTCGTATAGCTTTTTGCCAAGCACGGCCGCGACTTTAGCAAGCTCGGCCATGACACGGTCTTCCTCCCAGCTCACCACGTAGACGAGCGGATAACGTGCCCGTATCAGGACTTCGAGCGACGGAAGTGTTTGCGTCCACTTCGGCTGAGAAGCCTTCTGATTTGCGCCGGTTGCTTTCATATCTGGAGAAGCTTTTAGCACAAGCAAAGGGGTATTGTCGAGAAGCAAGGCAGAGCGACGAGCAGATTTTGCTTTATTTTGAAAACATCGCTTAGCTTTATCGCGGCGGAAGTAAATTCATTTATGCTGCCCGCTGTGGGCAGTGACAGATCATTCTGGGAGGCGGTACAGTGAGTGACGCAGCTGCAAACATCGCTGATGCATCTGGGCCGAAGCCGAAAACGGAGCGATTATTGTCGTTGGATACCCTGCGGGGCATCACCATCGCGGGCATGATCCTGGTCAACAATCCAGGTTCCTGGAACTACGTTTGGGGTCCCTTAGGACATGCGCAGTGGGACGGATGGACACCCACTGATCTTGTTTTCCCCTTCTTTCTGTTCATGGTTGGAGTAGCGATGACCTACTCATTCGACAAACGGCTCGCGCAAGGAGTGAGCCGGCGAGGCCTGATGGGACACGTGATCTGCCGCGCAGTCGTCCTCTTCCTTTTAGGTCTCATTCTCACAGGATTTCCGAACTTGCGGCTCATCACGCCCTACATCCTTGGCATCATTGGCCTGGAGATTTTGCTAGAGCGGCCCACGCGCAAGCCTGGCGCGCCGATTGGTTATCTTTTGCCCTTGGCGCTCCTCTGCCTTGTGGGTGCGGTAGCGTGGTTCGTCTACGATTTCTCGTATTTTCATTCGCCTACCACTCGTTCGAGTTGGGCTGATCTTTTCCCACGGGCGCCGGATCCTCAAAGGGGTAGCTATATCCGTGTACCAGGGGTGCTCCAGCGCATCGCCATGTGCTACGTCGTCGCAGCATTCATCATGGTGCTCACATCTAACATTCGCGCGCGGCTGGCCTGGATTGTCGTGCTCCTCAGTGCTTACTGGATTGTGATGACTTTTGAGGATGCGCCAGCGGGCTATCAGATAGGCGGCGGTGCCCCTAATATCGTCGTCGATCCCCCACCGACTGCACCTTATCCGGGACGGCTCAACGATTGGATTGATACGACCTTGCTCGATGGTCACCTTTACCGGCATCGGCCTGATCCGGAGGGGCTTCTCAGCACAATTCCAGCCATCGCAACAACGCTCATCGGAGTATTGGTAGGCACATGGCTGCGCTCGATCCGCTCTCAACACGAGAAGGTTGCCGGGATGATGGTGGCGGGGTTTGCGCTTCTTGTTCTCGGGTCGGTCTTCGACTTGTTTTTTCCTATTAACAAGAAAATTTGGTCGCCGAGTTACACTATTTTCACCGGCGGCTGGGCCATGCTGTGTCTTGGATTCTGCTATTACACGATTGACGTGTTAGGATGGAAACGCTGGGCCACGCCATTCTTGGTTTTCGGCACTAACGCCATCACTGCGTTCTTTGCGTCGGGGCTGCTGGCACGAATCATCGGAATGATCACGTGGACTTTGCCCGATGGGAAACAAACAAACCTTAAAACCTACTCTTTCGAAGCGTTGCACAGCGTGGTGTCACATCCCTACTGGGCCTCGCACCTTTGGGCACTCGCATTTGTCATTTTGTGGTTTCTGCTTTTGCTGCCACTGTACCGCAAAAGAATCTTTATCCGCGTGTGAGTCCCGAGACCAACCTCTAGCTGTAAGTAAAATGAGAACGCCACAGTTCGTTGCGAGCCATGGCGTTCTATATTTTTACGGCAAACGTGCGGCCTAGCTCCGAAGTTCGACGCCGAGTTTAGCCTGGAGATCGGCAATGATTCTGGCGACGAGCTGATTGATTTCTTCGTCCGTGAGGGTGCGGTTGGGAGCGCTGAATTTCATCTGATAGGCGAGGCTACGCTTGCCTGTTGGAATTCGCTCGCCCTCATAGACATCGAACAGGCGGAGCGATAGCAGCAGCGATTTAGCCCGCTTGCGGATAACGTCCTCAATACTAGTGGCAGGGAGATTACGGTCAGCTACCAAGGCGAGATCGCGTGTTACTACAGGAAATTGAGGAATCTCGCGGTAGACTGTGCGATTCTTGAGAAGAGGGGAAAGGTCGGTAAAATTCCCCCACACAAGAACAACGGGGCGCTTGAGCTCAAAGAGATGCTGGAGCCGAGGGTGAAGTTCGCCAACTTCCAAGACTGGGCGACCGCCGCTGTCAAGCATCCATGCGGATTTTCCAGGATGGCAAAACGCGCTAAGTCCCTGTGTGGTCGCGCTGGCCTCGGCAACTCCAAGACGATCCAGCAAAGCTTGCGCAAGCGCTTTGCCTTCAAAGAAATCCGCGTTTCGCGGCTGGTGGCGCCAGGTGCGATCTCCTTGTGCTCCGGCCAGAACAGCAGCGAATTGCGTGCACTCGCCAATCCCTGTTTCACATGTGGAATCGGCATGAAAGACCTTTCCAATTTCGAAAAGCCACACGTCGGGTGCGCCGTGATTCTGGTTGAACAAAATTGACTGCAGCAGGCTCGGCACGAGGCAGGGGCGCAGCGTATCGAACTCAGCTGAAAGGGGGTTTGTCAGCTTCACGCAGGACTCCGGCGTTAAGCCAAACCTGGAAAGAAACGCCCCAGAGAGGAAACTATAGTTCATGCACTCAGCCAGACCAAACTCGACGCACACCTCGCGCACGATTTGGGCAAGCATTTCTTCGTCTGAAAGATCGCGAGCGGAGCTGGTGAGCCGAGGCAGGACGGTTGGAACCTTGTCGTAGCCAATGATGCGCGTCACCTCTTCCACGAGATCTGCTTCTCGCGTCACGTCGGGGCGACTCGCTGGCGGAATTACATTCAGGACACCGTCGCCATGCCTAACGGCAAAGCCGAGAGCGCGAAGGGACTTCTCGGCCTCGTCGAGCGTGAGATTCAGCCCAGAGAGCGCGTTGAGGCGAGCCAGGCACAGCTCAATGGCTGCGGGCTGCGCAAGCTGGGGCCCTTCATCGAATCGGCCAGTGCAGACCTCGCCACCAGCCACTTCTGCAATGAGGGCCGCGGCGCGGTCGACGATACGATCAAGCGCCGACCAATCTGTGCCGCGCTCAAAACGATAACTGGATTCCGTGACCTTGGCCAGCCGTTTCGAAGTCCGCCGTATCACACGCGGTGTGAAATAAGCACACTCGAGGAAGACGGAGCGCGTCGCGGGATTGATCTCCGTGTTGCCGCATCCCATGATTCCAGCTAAGGCAATGGGCTTCTCCGGATCGGCGATGAGCAGATCGGTTGAAAGCAGCTCGTGCTCCTGGTCGTCGAGCGTGCGGACTTTTTCGCCGTCGCGGGCATAGCGCACAATGACGCGGCCGGCCGCAACACGATCGAGATCGAACGCGTGAAGAGGATGCCCAAGCTCGATGAGGATGTAGTTTGTCACGTCCACGACGTTATTGATGGAGCGCATTCCCGCACTTTCCACAGCCCGCTGAAGCCAGAGAGGACTTGGTCCGACCGTGACGCCGCGAATTACACGCGCGGTGTAGCGGGGGCATGCGTCCGGCGCTTCGACCGTTACCGAAGCAAAGTCGGTGGCTGCTGCACCTTTCTCGGCAAGAGACGCCTGCGGAAACGAAGGAGGCGGACTTCCAAAAGCTGCTGCCAAGTCGCGAGCTATACCGAGTATGCTGAGGCAATCGGGGCGGTTTGCCGTGACCTTAAGGTCAAGCAGGGCGTCAAACGGCTCGCCGATTTTGTAGACCCAATCGGGCGGCAAAATCAGAAGCCCAGATGCATCATCCGACCACCCGAGCTCGCGGGCACTGCACATCATTCCCTCGGACACTTCGCCCCGAATTTTCGAACGCTTGAGAACGAGTCCGTTTGGCAAGCGCGCCCCCTCCAACGCCAAAACCACCGTATCGCCAGCCTTCATGTTCTTTGCGCCACAGACAATTCGCAGTGGCTCGGATTTTCCGGCGTCCACACGGCACAGCACCAGTTGATCAGCGTTCGGGTGTGGAGCTATTTCTAAAATACGCGCCACAATAATTTTGCCGCTCGCCGCCCCAAGATCCAGAACGTTCTCGACCTCGATGCCGTTCATCGTGAGGCGGTCAACAATCTCTGCCACAGAATAGGCTGTTCTTAGCAAGGAGGACAACCAACGATAGCTAACTCTCATAAAAAGCGTCCCTGTTTGTCACTGTCGGTAGCATTTGCGTATGGACAGTGTGGGCTCGATGCAATGAATTATTTCGTTGGGCACTTGCCACGACGGGGGGCAAGACATTGGCATCGCCAGTGGCAGAATGATGTTTCTGACTAGTGGACAAGCTTTGCCAATGAATAAGAGACTGCAAAGTCGGTTTATCGCATTCGAACTAGCTACGGGAAAAGAAGAGTTCCGACTCTCACCTTTCTGCCGCCGTGGAGCGAGCGTGAAGGGTTCGAAATCATGAGCGCGCTCTGGGCGTGTTGGCAGCAAGGTTTGTGCGCCGGAGAAGAGAGAAGGAGCTCTTCTCCGGCGCTTGTCGTTTAGTGTTAGTTTGCTAACATGGAGGAACAGGCTTATTAAAGAGCAATTACGCATCAATCATGAAATTCGGGCTCGCGAGGTCCGTTTGATTGACCAGAACGGTCAGCAAATTGGCGTGGTGCCGTTGGCTGAGGCATTGAAGCGAGCGGAGGAAGCTCAGCTCGACCTCGTGGAAGTGGCACCGGACGCAAAGCCGCCAGTATGCCGAATTGAAGACTACAAGAAAGTCCTCTACGACCGAAAGCGGCGAGCGCGCGAGGCCAAGAAGAAACACAAGACAATTGAGGTCAAAGAGGTGAAGATGCGGCTTTCGATTGATCCGCATGATTATCAGACAAAGCTCGTCCATGCGCGCGAGTTCCTCGAGAAAGGCAATAAGGTAAAGCTCACGATCATGTATCGAGGCCGCGAGCGTGCGTTTCAGGATCGAGCCCAGCATCTCATTGACCAAGTGACGAAGGACCTTGAGGACGTTGCGGTTCAGGAGTCGGTAAGCCGCGCGAACAATCTGCTTACAGGCGCCGTGTACGCTCACAAAAAGTAGGATCCCCCAGGGAGAGGAGCGGGAAAAATAGTTTCACAGGCGGTGCGTGGCCGCGTGGCGCACGCCCGCAGAACGAAGGAAAGGACTGTGCGATGCCGAAACAAAAAACCAAACGTTCGGCTGCCAAGCGCTTCCGCGTGACAGCAACCGGTAAGATCAAACGTAAAAAAGCTTACCTTAGTCACATTCTCACTTCGAAGGACCGAAAACGCAAACGGCGCCTTCGCAAGCCGGATTTTGTGGCACCGGTGGAAGCTAAACGTATCAAGAAGCTCATCCCTTATAAGTAAGGTGCGCTCCGTCGGATGCGCCAGAGGGAACCCGAACGATAAGAGGAGTGTAAACTATGCCACGAGCAACGAACAATCCGGCGTCGCGCCGCCGGCGTAAAAAAATTCTCGACCGCGCGGAAGGCTACTATAGCGGCAGACGTAAGTTATTTCAGAACGCGAAGGAAACGGTTAAGCGTGCGCTGCGCTACGCGTATCGGGACCGTCGCCAGCGCAAGCGCGAATTTCGCGCTTTGTGGATCGCGCGCATCAATGCAGCCACGCGCGCGGCAGATTTGCCTTACAGCCGCTTCATGGCTGGACTTCGGGCTGCAGGCGTTGAAGTGAATCGCAAGATGTTGGCCGACTTGGCTGTGCGTGAGCCCGATGTGTTTGCTCAGTACGTGAAGATCGCTCAGGAGGCACTGGCCACAAAAACGAGCGCCTAGACTGAGCAGCACCACGGAAGCAAAAATCGAGCGGCGGTGTGCCTTCACCGGTGGACCGCCGCTTCGCTTTGCTCTCCTTGAGATCCCCGCCTGCGACGAGCGAGCAGTCTCAGAGCTTAGCGACTGGGGCAACTGCCTAGTCAGCACACGATGTTCACGAGTTTCCTTGGAACATAGATCACCTTTCGGGGTTGCTTACCCGCAAGTGCCTGCTGAACTTTCTCGTCTGCCAGAGCAAGCTCGCGCGCTTGTTCTTCTGTAGTTTCGGACGCGATTGTCAGACGCGAACGAATCTTGCCGTTGACCTGGACCACAATTTCCACTTCGTGACGAACAAGAGCTGCGGGATCGTATGTGGGGAATGGTTGATCATCTATCGCGCCGACAAAACCCGCCCGTTGCCATAACTCGCTGGTGATGTGTGGTGAGAAAGGGAAAAGTAGGAGAAGCAGCGTTTTGAGACCATGGCCAAGCAACGGTGCGCCGACTTCTGACGAAGTAGCTGCTGCTTGCAGGGCATTCTGAAGCTCCATCGCCGCTGCGATGGCCGTATTGAAATGATGGCGTTCCTCGATTTCGGTCTGCACCCGCTGAATGGACCAATGAATGACATAATTGAGCTCGCGTTCGGCGCGTGTCTGCGGCTGATCATTTTTGTCAGCTTGTTGACAAGCTTGCACGTTTGAGAGGACCAGGCGCCACACGCGATTGAGGAAACGGTAGCAGCCCTCCACCCCACGATCGCTCCATTCGAGCTCTTTTTCGGCAGGCGCTGCAAAAAGGATAAAAAGGCGTGCGGTATCGGCACCGTAGCGATCGATAATGTCCATCGGATCCACACCGTTGCCGAGCGATTTAGACATTTTGGCGTACTTGGGCCGTCCATGCTCGTCCACGGCAAGTTTGCCCGTCTGCTTATCAATGTAAGTGTTGGTGACCATGCCCTGCGCAAGTAGGCGAGAGAACGGCTCGTGGCAATCCACAAGGCCAAGGTCGCGCAGTGCTTTGACAAAAAAGCGTGAGTAAAGGAGGTGAAGAATGGCATGCTCGATACCACCGATGTATTGGTCCACGGGCATCCATTGACCCGCCTTTTCTCGCGAAAAAGGCTCGCGGTCATTGTGCGGATCGCAATAGCGCAGAAAATACCATGACGAGTCGACGAAGGTGTCCATCGTGTCGGTTTCTCGACGTGCAGGCGAATTGCATTTTGGGCAGGAAGTTTCGACAAATTCTTTCACGCTGGCCAGGGGGTTACCGATGCCAGTGAACTGAGCTTTGGCCGGCAACTCGACAGGTAACTGATCCTCTGGAACCGGCAGCGTACCGCACTTTCCGCAATAAATAATCGGAATAGGCGTGCCCCAGAATCGCTGGCGTGAGATAAGCCAATCCCGCAGTTTATACTGAACTGAGCGCTGGCCGTAGCCCTTTTGCTCAAGGTACTCGACAATTTTTTTCTTCGCACTTTCGCTGTCGAGCCCATCGAAAGGTGCACTGTTGACCATAGTTCCTGGCTCAATATAGGCTTGCTCGAGCGCATCACCACAAAGGTCGGCCTGTCCGAGGGATGGCGGCGCAATGACGACTTTGATAGGAATACCATATTTCTTCGCGAATTCGAAATCGCGCTGGTCGTGCGCCGGCACAGCCATGATAGCGCCCGTGCCGTATTCCATAAGAACAAAGTTAGCAATGTAGATCGGCACGACGTCGCGGTTGAGTTGGTTCACTGCGTAGCGCCCGATAAACAAGCCTTCCTTCTCGCGATCGGCAGCCGTGCGAAGAAACCGATCTTCCACCACGACTTTCGCAGCGAACTCTTCAACGCGTTTGGCAATGTTTTCGGTCTGATAGGGACGTTGCTGGGGGGCAAGTTTTTCAACCTCTGCCACGAGCTCTACCACACGCGGGTGCTCGGGCGCAAAAACCATGAACGTGACACCGAAGAGCGTGTCAGGGCGGGTTGTGAAAATCTCGATGTCGGGCAAAGCGCCTAGCTCTTGATCACTTCCCTGCCACTTCATGCCAGGGCGAAGTGGCGTGTCAGCAGGCAGAAGTTTGAACTTCACGAGAGCGCCTTCGCTTTTGCCGATCCAATTGCGCTGCATGATCTTTACGCTTTCGGGCCAATCTTCTAGCTTGTCGAGATCGGCGAGAAGCTCCTCAGCGTAGTGCGTAATCTTGAACCACCATTGTTCAAGGTTGCGAACAGTGACAGGGTTGTGGCAGCGCCAACAGCTCCCTTGCTCGACCTGCTCGTTGGCTAGCACAGTTTGGCACGTGTCGCACCAGTTGATGGCGGCAGCTTTTTTGTACGCCAGCCCCTTCTCGTAGAGCTTGAGGAAAAACCACTGGTTCCAACGGTAGTACTCGGGCCGACACGTGATGACTTCACGGTCCCAATCCAGGCTGAAGCCCATCATTCGGAACTGCTGTTTCATTTCCACAATGCAGCGTTCTGTCCAATCCGCAGGTTGAACTTGATGTTTGATGGCGGCGTTCTCCGCGGGAAGGCCGAAAGCGTCGAAGCCCATGGGGTGAAGGACCGATTTTCCGCGCATGCGAAGAAACCGCGCTAGTGCGTCACCAATCGAATAAACACGGCAGTGCCCCATATGCAGGCGCCCCGACGGGTAGGGAAACATTTCGAGAACGTAGTATTTGTCCCTACTTGGATCTTGAGGAGTCGCAAATTGCTTGCGTTGTTCCCAAATTCTCTGCCAGCGCTCCTCGATTTCTTTATGCGGATAAACGCTTTCTACCGTCGTGGTTTTTGGCTCTTGCGCCATCGGTGACTCCTCGCTTGTGGCAAATGATTCACATGCCAGCTTTGAATTGCGACACGTGCAACTTTCGTATTAGACTTTTGGGTAAAAATGCTTTGCTAGATGATTCAAAACCAAGATCGTGAGCCAACGAATCGCTACAAGCAAATGCAAGAGCTTCATTGATCAAAAATGCACGACGTCGAGTAGTAGTCTTTTTTTCCTAGAGAAACCCCCCGAGCCACTGCTACGGTTTCCACGCACCACTCAGAAAAGGAGAAAGAATAAGACGATGGTCGGTCCGGAAGACTTGGGCGATATCACAATAAACGACAACGTCATAGCTCTCTACGCAAGCATTGCGCTGACGCAGGTGGAAGGTGTGGTCACGCTCAGCGGCAAGAGCAGCTTTAGCGATTACGTCGGCGCGAAAAGTAAAGACGCGGAGAAGGGCATCAGCGTCTCCATAGATAAGGCGACAAACTTGTGCACCATCAATGTTGAGGTGAACATCTACTATGGCTATAATCTTTACGACGTTGCGCGGCAAATTCAGCGGCAGGTGAAGAATGCTGTCGAGAATTACACCGGCGTGACGGTGGAGCGGGTCAACGTGACGATCCGCGACGTGATCGTGCCGGATCAGCCGCGACCCGAAGCAAAGAAGTGAAGAGGAGACGATGATAATGAAGTGGCTTTATCATTTGCTACTGCGCCTGCTGATGGCGATATTACTGATTGCCAGTGTGCTGGGAATGCTGGTCTCTTTCCCGCTTAAGTCGAAGTGGTTCGATCCGGTGCGGGATTTTGGCAACTGGCTGGTCGAGCGCATTCTTGCTGGTCCGCACATGGTTTTCTGGTTCTGGTTCGGTCTATTCTGGGCAATCATCGCTATCGGTGCGCTTGCATCGCTGCTGCGCCGCCGCACGGAAGGCGTGGCGATCGCGATTGAGGACGGCCGAGTGGTCATTCTCGAATCTGCAATTCGCAAGTTCTTGCGAACAGCGTTGCGAGATGTTGCGAATTTTCAGGTGCGGAACATTGACATCTACCAAATGCGCAACCGGCTCTACATCGATCTCTACGCACAAGTGGTAGCTCAAGCGCGCGTTCCGGAGGTCGAGGAAACTGTCGTTGGCATCGTGAAACGTTCGCTGCGCGAGCAGCTCGGCATCGAACAGGATGCAGTGGTCCAACTTTATGTGACGGATTTTACCGGGACATCAGACAACGACGAGCTCGTCTATCGTCGCCGCTGGGATGAAAAGGAAGAGACAGCAGGCACAGGCGCGCAAACCGCAGGCGCGGTGGACGTTGAGCCCGAGTCGCTTGCCATGGGTTGGGGGAGAGAGGAACCAGAATTAGAGCGACCTGTCACGCGGGGCGAAGCAGACGGGGGAGAAACAGCATCGTCCGAGCAATCGCAAACTGGGGCTCCCAAACAGCGGAGGGGCTTTTGGTCGCTTTTTGGGAAAGGCAAAGACAGCGCAAAAAAGTCAGATCAAGAGACTGCACCTGCTGCTGCGCCGTGTGAAGGAGAGACCTCGCCAAGCGAAGGCGAGCAGAAGCCACAGGCTTGAGCCGCGCCACCACACTTAGTCTCGCCGTGGCATTGAACAAATCTGCAGAAAGGTTAGTGTTGTGCTATCGTTTCGATCCGAAAGCGACATTCCAGAAATTACACCGTGGGAAACCTTGGCGACGATTTTAGCAGATCTTCGGCGCCAAGATAAGAAAGTGGTTTTCACGAATGGAGTTTTTGATCTCATCCATCCCGGGCACGTGCGCTATCTGCGCGAGGCGAAATCGTTGGGCGACGTCCTCGTCGTGGCTCTCAATACTGACGATTCCGTGGTGAGAATCAAGGGACCAACGCGCCCGATTCTCTCGTTGGCCGAGCGAGCTCGGATTCTTGCCGCGCTCGAGATGGTGGATTACTTGACAGCGTTTGCTGAAGATACGCCGATGGAAATCTTGCAGGTCCTTCGGCCCGACGTCCTCGTCAAAGGCGGTGATTATACACCCGATCAAGTCGTGGGGCGGGATCTCGTGGAATCGTACGGCGGGGTGTGTCGCACGCTGGCTTTTGCCCCTGGCTATTCGACCACAAGCGTCATTGAGCGAATTCTTGAAATGTCGCAAACGAGCAAGCGCTAATTTGTTCCAGCAAAAGGGAATACACAGATTTCGGAGGGTGATAGGATGGAAGTCTTTGAATTTGCAAAGGATGATAAAGTTGAGCATCCTGTCTTTGGCAAAGGTAAAGTTACGGCCGTGCTCGGGGACGGCGAGAACGCAAAAGTGATCGTGGACTTTGGCAAGGAGATTGGAGAAAAAAAACTTGTGATACGCTTGGCACGCTTGAAAAAACTTTCAGATCGCGTCAAATTGGAAAGCACAGAAGGCCTTGGTGAGCACAAGCAATGAGCCGGATTGATCGCGAGACAGTTCGACATGTGGCGTTGTTGGCACGCCTTGAATTCTCAGACGAAGAACTCGACCGTTTCGCTCACGAGCTTGGAGATATTCTCGAATACGTAGCTAAACTCGAAGGCCTGGATACGACCGATGTTGCGCCGACGTCGCACTCCCTCCCACTCGCCAATGTTATGCGCGACGACGTCGTCAAACCATCACTGCCCAAAGAGCAAGCACTCGCCAATGCGCCGGATGCGGAAGACGGATGCTTCAAAGTTCCACAAGTCATTCAGGACTTCTAAAGCAAAGTGCGCTCTGTCTTTTCGTTTCCAAGAATGGAGCCCGACCCGAGCTGCAAATGAACAATGAAAATCGCGCTCTGCCAAATTGACACGATTACCGGCAATATCGCCTATAATCTTCGACGTATTATAGAAGAACTCGAGCGTGCGAAGGCTGCAGGAGCGCAGTTGGCTATATTCCCTGAGCTGGCAATCCCCGGTTATCCGCCCAAGGACCTGCTCGAATATCATTGGTTCATCGAGGAAGCGGCGGAGGCGCTTAGCCGAATCCAAGCGCGGTGCATTGACCTGGCGCTAGACTGCATTTGCGGCACTGTTCATACCAATGTGTTCGGTGGCAAGAAGGAGCTGCTCAACGCAGCTGCTTTCGTCAAGGCCAGTGGGGATGTGTTATTTACGTTCAAGAAGCTGCTGCCTACTTACGACGTTTTTGATGAGCACCGTTATTTCGAGCCCTGCCCCAATGAGTGTAGGTCACCTCTCGCAATTTATCCTGACGAGGGGCTCCACATCGGCGTCTCAATTTGTGAAGACATCTGGAACGACAATCAGTTTTGGAAAAACGAACGGCTGTATGAATTCGATCCCATCGAGAGTCTCGTGGAGCAAGGCGCAAACGTTATCGTGAACATTAGCGCTTCACCCTTCGTGGTGGGGAAACCCATCAAGCGCCTTGAAATGCTCCGCCATACGGCACGCCGGTGGGGTGTCACTGTTATCCTCGTGAATCAGGTCGGAGGATGTGATCAGATCATTTTTGATGGCGGTAGCGCCGTGGTACTGCCAGACGGCACAGTTGCTGCCGCGGCTGGTTGGTTTGAAGAAAAAAACGTCATATGGGAGCCGACGAACACAACACCCCTGGCCGGGTTCGCGAAGATGCAGAGTGCCGTGGTTGACGATGTTCACGCAATCCACGATGCTCTCGCGCTAGGCCTACGCGACTACTTGGCAAAGACCGGATTTCAGCAAGTCGTCGTAGGCAACAGCGGCGGCATAGATTCGGCGACCGTTCTTGCCCTTGCCACGGAAACACTCGGTCGAGATTCAGTGATCAGTGTGTCGATGCCCGGGCCGTTCACCAGCGCCGAAACACGGCGCGATAGCGCGGAGCTCGCACAGCGCCTTGGCGTGCGGCATTTGGAAATCCCGATCCTCGAGCCCTATGAAGCATTTCGCAGACTTCTTGAGGCGCCCGAAGGCGAGGTGGTTCAGAAACTCTTCGACGGTAATCCGGCCAGTATTCAGAAGCTCGCGAACGAAAATCTGCAGGCAAGGTTGCGAGGAAATATCCTTATGTGGATCTCCAATGCCATCGCTCAGCCACGAACGCTCGTGCTTTCTACGGGAAATAAGAGCGAACTTGCTGCAGGTTATTGCACGCTCTATGGAGATATGGCGGGTGGTCTGGCCCTGATCTCCGATGTGCCCAAAACAATGGTTTATAAGTTAGCACATTTTCTGAATGTTCGGATGGGAAATCCAATCCCTGAAACTATTATCGCGCGCGAGCCGACTGCAGAGCTTGCGCCGAACCAGAAGGACTCGGACAGTTTGCCGCCCTACCCTATACTCGACGAAATCATTCGTCTTTACGTTGAGGAGTTCAAAAGCGCGGAAGAGATCGCCGCTGAGGGGGTTGCCGACCTGGATCTGGTGCGAAAAACAATCGCAATGATTGAGCGCGCGGAATACAAACGCGCCCAGGCTGCGCCGGGACTAAAAGTCACAAGCAAAGCTTTCGGCTTTGGTCGACGAATGCCGATCGCTCGCGGAACCTGAGCCAAAAAGATAGAATTTCTGGATTTTTCGCACGCTGCCGCTTACACATAGTCAATCATGACGTTGACAGAACTGACCCGGCACGTAATAGCGGGAAAACATCTTGGCACTCAGGAAGCAGAAACGGCTGCGCATGTCATTCTTGGCGGCGAGGCTTCCCCCATTCAGATAGCCGCGTTTCTCACGGCGCTGCATGCTCGTGGGGAAACACCAGAGGAACTCGTGGGTTTCGCCAAAGTTTTACGGGCCCTGGCGGAGCCATTCGATGCCCCCAACGATATGATCCTCGACACTTGCGGGACTGGTGGCGACCACAGCGGCACTTTCAACATCTCAACGGCTGTGGCATTTGTTGTGGCAGGAGCAGGAGTGCGCGTCGCCAAACATGGGAATCGTTCTGTCACTAGTCGTTGCGGCAGTGCGGACGTTCTCCAGGAACTTGGTGTGAACATCGATTGCTCGCGCGCTGTGATGGAACGCGCCCTGCGCGAGGTGGGCATTTGCTTTCTTTTTGCCCCTGCGTATCACAAGGCCATGCGCGTCGTTGCAGAAATAAGGCGCGAGCTAGGCTTCAGGACTATTTTCAACATGCTCGGACCGCTTCTCAACCCTGCACGCGCGTCTCATCAGCTCATCGGCGTCTTTTCCCAAGCGTGTGTAGAAATGCACGCCCAGGCGCTCAAGCAACTCGGCTCCAAGCACGCACTTGTTGTGCACGGCAATGATGGACTCGACGAGATTTCAACATGCGACGTGACTTTCGCGGCCGAGCTCCGAGGGGACAAAATCGAACCGATGGTGCTGAAGCCAGAAGATTTCGGCTTTGCACGAGCAACACACGAGCAATTGAAGGGGGGAAGTGCACAGGAGAATGCTGCAGATATTCTGGCAATCCTTGGCGGTCACGAAGGACCGAAGATGGATATTGTTGTATTGAATGCCGGCGCGGCGCTTTATGTCGCGGAAAAGGTCAATTCTATTGGTGCGGGGATAGAGCTTGCTCGTGAAGCTGTTCGCAGCGGTGCTGCTTTGAGAAAATTGGAAAAGTTACGAAAAGTTGCTTCAGGAGAGGAGTAATCGGCGCAGTGATCCTCGATGACATCGTTGCCTATAAACGTGAGTTCATTGCCGCGTGCAAACTCAGGCGTCCGCTGAGCGAGCTCAAATCCGTAATCGCGGATCTGGAGCCCGCAGCGGATTTTCTCTCAGCAATTAAACGTGGCAGCGAGCTGGTGCCCAGAGTCATTGCGGAAATCAAGAAAGCATCGCCGTCGAAGGGCATTATTTGCCCGCAGTTTGCCCCCACAGAAATCGCGCAAAGCTATGCGGCGCACGGCGCAGCGGCTTTGAGCGTTCTTACAGACGAAGAATTCTTCCAGGGCCACCTCGACTATCTCGCCGCCGTGCATGCAGCGCTCCCGGCAATGCCACTCTTGCGCAAGGACTTCACAATAGACGAATACCAAATCTATGAGGCACGTGTCGCTGGAGCATCGTGTGTTCTGCTGATAGCCGCAATCCTGGATAGGCACCAGCTTGTGGATTTTCGAGAACTTGCGCGTGAACTCGGCATGGCTGCTTTGACGGAGGTCCATTTGGAGAGAGAGGCAGATCTTGCAGCAGAGTACGGCGCGCGCCTGATCGGTATCAACAACCGCGATCTGCGAACGTTCGAGGTCGATCTAGCGACGACTGAGCGTATCATTCGCCTCTTGGGTGGACCCTCGCTTGATTTCACTTTTGTCGCCGAAAGCGGAATTAGCAATCCTGAGAACGTCGCTTATTTGGCGCGCCTCGGTGTCGACGCGATGCTCATCGGCGAGAGCTTCATGCGGGCCCCTGATCCTGGGGTGGCTTTGGCTGAGCTTCTGACGGAGTCCCGGGCGCTGCTGGAAGCCGGAGATTAGGATGATGGAAGTTCCACAGCCAATTGTGGTGACGGGCGCAAGTGGACACACAGGAGTCCGCCTGACAAAGCGTTTCCTTGAGAGAGGATGGCAGGTGCGCGCCGTAACGCGTGAGCCGTCGCTGATCCCAGTGGAACTTCGCCGAGAAATGGAGATTTGTCGGGTTGACCTCACCGTGCCGGAGGAGGCGCGCGAAGCGATGCGTGGCGCGAGAAGTCTCGTAGCAATGACGCATATTCGCATGGCTCCCCTGATCATTGCGGCGATGCAAGCCGAAGGAGTACAGCGTGCTGTGTTCATGTCCTCAACCCGCCGTTTCACGCGCTTTCCGGAGGAATCCGCGCGCGCAGTGATTGCCGGCGAAGAAGCCGTCATGCGCTCGGACCTGGACTGGACAATCATGAGAGCGTCGATGATCTACGGCGGCAAACGCGACAATAACATCGAGCATCTCGTGCAATGGCTCACGAAGCTTCCCCTTTTTCCGTTACCGGCTGGCGGCCGAATGCTTTGGCAACCGGTATTTACGTGGGATGTCGTTGCGGCCATCGAGGCCGCGCTTGAGCGTGACATTTCTATTCGAAAGGTTTACACGCTTGCAGGCCCCGCCCCTCTTTCGCTGCGCGAAATGATCGAAACCATTCTTCGTGTGGCCTGCAAACGCTGCCTTTTGGTGCCTATCCCAATCCCCCTGATGATGGTGGCTGCGAAAGTTCTCGCGGTCATGATGAGCCGTCCGCCGATCCGTCCTGACCAAATCCAGCGGCTGTTGGAAGACAAAGTGTTCGATATTTCCGAAGCACAGCGTGATCTCGATTTTCGTCCCATCTCCTTTGAGGACGGCATTCGCCGCAAACTATCCGGCACAGCCTGAACTTTTCTTATCGCTTTCCGAGCTCGATTGTGCACCTTTGCACATGGAGAGCATACAGCTCAAACGTGCTTGAGGTGTCGCCTTTGGGAAAGGAGCGCGGACCATGCAGCGCGTGTTTATAATGACCCTTGCCATTGTTTGGATATGCGTTGTCACCGTTTACGCATCAGCCCCAAGCCCACAACCACTCGAGAAGGCACGCCAAGCGCTAAGCGAACAGTCGTACGCGATCGCAGCGCGTTACTTTGAACAAGCGTTTAGCCAACAGCTCGACGAGCCAGAACGCCGCGAAGCGACTTATGGCCGCGCGATTTGTACGCTGAAGCTCGGTGAAACCGAGCAGGCGCGGCAGGCTTTCGAAAAACTGCTTCAGGAGCCCCGGGAGGACAAATGGCGCGGCTTAGCCCTTTGGCAGCTCAGTGTGATCCAGGCCCGTGACGGCGTTTCGCCCGACGAGGAGACATCGCTTAGCAAGCAGATCGAAGAGGCCGATCGAATCATAACCCAAAAAGCTTCTGAGTCTTACGGTGAATTCGCGCGCAGCGTGATTGACGATATTTTCCCTTATTGGTGGCCGACTCGTGCGAGAGAAAAAGAATTTCAGATTCGCTTCTTCGACAAAACAATCGAGGCCACGAAAAAAGAAGCCGACATCGCCGAGCTGCACCGACGCCGCGCAGAATTTCGCTACCAGCGCATGGAAAGCGGAGAGCAAATTTATATCCATGACCTGCGGGCAATCGTGCGGGAGTTCCCCAAGACGTCGGCAGCCCGACAAGCTCAGCTTAGCATTGCTCATTTAGTGACGCAGCGGGGCAAACTGAAAGCTGCGCTGGAGGAATGGAAACGGCTTGTCGAATTGGGCCCGGAAAGCGCAGAAGCGCGGGAAGCACAACGCAACATCGAGCAAATCACCAAGGAATTCCTTGATCTAGAGATCAACCCATCAGCGCTGCCAGGCCAAGCAATCCGCGTGGGTGTGGCTGCACGCAATGTCAACTCGTGCGCCATCGTCCTCTATCGCGTGAAGCCGGAGGAAGCACTCCGTGTCCTTCAGGCGGACCCATCCGCCCTCGAAAAGCTCATAAAAACTGACGCTCCTATCGTGACAAAACGAGTGGAGCTTCCAAGACGCGACGATTACCGCGGGACCACGACTTCTGTGATCTTCGATCCGGCCCGTCCGACCGAGCACTTCGACAGAGGCATGTATGTTGTCGCGTGCCGGGGAGACAACGCGCGGGCTTATCGCCTTGTGGTTATTGGGAACCTCACACTAATGGCCACAACAAGCGGACGAGAGCTACATTTCTGGACCGTCACGTCAAGCGATGGGAGGCCACGAACACGCGCACGCCTATTGCTTTGGCTCGAGGATCAAGGGGCTCGCAAGGTGGGTCGTAAACATCCAAAAGCTGAAAGAAATGAAGAGATCGTTGAACTCACAACTGACGAAAATGGTTTTGCAAAATTTCAATTCGCGGCGGGAGTGACAAGCACACGTTTTGCTGCAGTGGCACTCGATGGCGACGATTGCGCCTTGCTATCACAGCAATCCACTTACTTTGAGCCACGTGTGGCTCAGGCAACGTGTTACGTGTATACGGACCGCCCCGCCTACCGCCCGGGCGATAGAGTGTTCTGGCGAGCAATACTGCGCGAGCTGCAAGAGGGAGATTACAAGCTGCCGAAGAATACCCGGTTCAAGGTTACGGTCATAAGTCCTCGCGGTGAGAAGGCATCGGCGCAAGAATGCGTGGCGAATGATTTTGGCACAGCCTCGGGCGAGTGGACCATTGCTTCGGGAGCGTCGCTAGGCCTTTGGCGGATTGCACTGAGCGATAGTAAAGGCACGGAAATCGGCTCGGCGCAATTTCGCGTTGAGGAATACAAAAAGCCCGAATTCATCGTGACGGTGACAGCGCAAGAGAAGCTGGTGCGGTGGGGCACATCGGTCACCGCTCAGATTTCTGCGCAGTATTTGTTCGGCGCTCCCGTGGCAAACGCTGCCGTCCATTACACGGTCACAGCACGCCCGCGATATTGGTGGTCCCCCTTAGCACCATGGGCAAGAGGCCTCTCATGGTTTGATGGGGATGCGCGTCAAGTTCCTCCGCCTTTGTATTTCGGCGACGGTGTCCGCGTCGCGGAAGGCAAGGCGACGACCAACGCCAGCGGCATCTGCTCAGTAAGCTTCCTGGCAAAATGTCCCGAGCGCATGGAGAAACATGAGGTGACGACCTATGATTTTGTTATCACGGCCTCGGTGACTGACCCTAGCCGAAGAGTCATTGATGGCTCGGCGAGCATTGCTGTGGGGAAAAAAGCGCTCAATGTGAACGTTCGTAGTGAGCGCAGCGTGCTGTCGCCGGGCGACATGGCCGTCGTCACGATCGAAACCAGAAATATCGGCGGCGACATGGTAGGGGCCAAGGGGACAATCGCTGTCGAAAAACTGACGTGGGACGAACTCAAGGGGAACGAGATTCCCACAACGCTCTCCCTTGAGAAAATCGAAGTTCCGCCCAGCGGCGAACTCACGTACCAGTGGCGGTTGCCCAAAGACTTGGTTGGTCGAGTGCGCATGCTTTTTATTGCCGAGGACCCGTTTGCTGGCACGAGCGTTGACGCGTGCATTATCAATGTCGCCGATGATCAGACACAGGACTTGGGTATTCGCTATCAGGGTATTCAGCTCATTCCCAACAAGTCTTCGTATGAAATTGGCGAAACAGCGCGCATCCTCGTACTGTCCGAATACCCTGAGGTATCGGCGTGGTTCTTTGTGGATACGGGGAGCGGGTTCGTCCTAGAGAAACTAGCGCATTTACGCTACCGCACAAATTTTCTCGAGGTGCCGATTACCGAAGCGTACGTGCCCAATGTGCAAATCGCCGTAGCGGCAGTTCGTGGACGGCAGGTTCTCTCGCATCATGTCGAGCTGCTTGTCCCTCCGAAGCGCCGAATCCTGCAGGTCGACGTACGCACCGATCGTGACAGCTATCGTCCGCGCGAAAAAGGAACACTCGAAATCAAGGTGCGCTCCTGGGACGGGAAGCCTGTGCGCGGAGAGTTCTCAGTCAGCGTTTACGACAAGGCGATTGAGTACATCCAAGCTAGTATGCGTGGAGACGTGCGGCAATTTTTTTACGGCCACAAGCGCCGCATCTCGGTGGAGATCGCAAACTCACTGGTGGCACCGGCTCTCCACCGCAGCACATTACCCCCGCCTGGTCCCTACGACTATGATCTTTTTGCTTCGATGGGAAGCGAAAGCGAGCTGGGAAACAATGATTTGCGCGACGTTTTTGTGCGGTCGCGGCGAGCTGAGACTACTCTGATGCCAGCGTCTGCCCCTGACGTCGCCATGATGAGGGCAGCGGCGAGCAAGGAGCAGCCAGCCGAGGCCAAAGAAAGAGGCGGGGCATTCGCACAGCCTGTTCTTCGTACGGACTTTCGCGACAGTATTGTGTGGCTGCCAAATGTTGTGACGGACAAAAATGGAATGGCCCACGTCACAGTGACCTTTCCTGACTCACTTACCACGTGGCGAATCGAAGTCGTTGGTGTGGACGAGAAACATCGCGTTGGTGAAGACTCAACGCTCACGTTGGTGCAGAAAAACATCTCGGCCCGACTGGCTTTGCCTCGCTTCCTCGTGGAACGCGATCGCGCTACGGTTTCGGCTATCGTTCGCAACGATTACAGCGACACAAAAACCGTGCTCGTGCATTTCAATGTTGCGGGAGTGGAACTTTCGGATAGGGACCAGCAGAAACGGGAGCAAGAGCTCGTGATTGCGCCAGCGAGTGAAGCCAGGCTCGACTGGCGCGTGGAAGCAACGCGAGCAGGGACAGCGTCGATGAGTGTCGTGGCGCTTGCCAGAGAAGAAAGCGACGCCACCGAAACCAGTATTCCCGTCATTGCACACGGCCTCGATAAGAAGGTCTTCCGAGTCGGCTCGACTAGCGATATCACGACCGGAACTCGTCGCGTGGAGCACAAAGGCGACGTGTGCGTGATTTCTGATGAAATTTTTGTGCCGTCGCAAAGAATTCTGGAGAGCTCTCGCCTCGCGCTGCGACTGAGTCCCTCGCTTGCGGCTCAGCTCCGCGACGCCCTCCCCTACCTCGTGGAGTACCCTTACGGGTGCGTCGAGCAGACAATGAGCCGATTCTTGCCAGCGGCAATAGTGGCGAAAACCTTCCAGGACCTTGAAATTCCGCGCGACCAGTTTCTGGAAGAGCGTTTGCCGGAGGTACTGCGTGCAGGCATCGAGCGCCTTCGCGATTTTCAACACAACGATGGATCGTGGGGCTGGTGGAAAGAGGGGCCTACTGATGCATACATGAGCGCTCATGTCATGTATGGCCTGACGTTGGCTCGCGAAGCCGATTGCGAGATCCCGGACGAGATGTTGAGCCAAGGACTCGAGTTTCTCTCGCGCAGGGCTCATGCTCTTGCCGATGCAGGCTGGAGCTCATTGCATGGCTCGCATTACGAGAACCTCCAGGAACTTCATGCGTTGGCGTACGGAACGCTTGTGCTGGCGATGAACAATAAAGCCGATCGAGAAGCGATGAACCGACTGTGGGAGCAACGCGAAAACTTGTCGCCAGTAGGACTGGCGATGCTTGGCAGAGCACTCGCACTGACTGGCCAAACCGAGCGCGCCAACATCGTGTTGCGCAATCTCATGAACTTCGCAGTGGAAATGCCGGACAACGACACGGTTCACTGGGAAAGCCGAACTCAGTCAGGCTGGTACTGGTGGTGGAACGACAACGTCGAGGCAACATGCCATGCGCTCATGGCCTATCTCGACACTTCGCCGAAGGCTTCGGAAATCGATCGTGCTGTGAAATGGCTGGTGCTCAACCGTCGCGGCTCGCAGTGGAAATCAACAAAGGACACAGGATTGGCCGTCATGGCGCTAGCCCAATATCTGAAATTGCGAAGGCCTGATGCGCAGCCCACACGGATTGTGGCCAAGTTGGGCGCATTTCCAGAACGCGAATTCAACATCGGACGGGAAAATTTCTTTGCAGCCGCTCCAGACATCATTCTTGAGGGCAAAGCTGTGCCAGACGGGATCATTCCGCTGCGGTTGGAAGTGGAAGGGCCGGCACCTGTTTACTATGAGCTCACAGCCGAGTACTTTACGCGCGAAGAGCCAATCACAAGTGCCTCGCACGAATTGGTCGTCGAGCGATCCTACGATATTTGCGTGAAGAGCGAAAAACGCGAAGACGGACACATTGAGGACATGTGGGAGCCTCTGCGAGATGGCGACGAGATTCGTTCTGGCGACAAAGTGCGAGTGACTCTTCGGGTCCACGCCTATAACGATTATGAATATCTCGTTTTCGAGGATCCTAAGCCAGCCGGTTGCGAAGCTGTCGAAATACGTAGCGGCTGGACCTGCGACGACGGGCTTTGCTGCTATCGTGAGATGCGCGACCAAGTGGTGACATCTTTTGTGGGTCGATTGCCACAGGGCGAGCATCGCCTTTCTTACGAGCTGCGGGCCGAAACGCCGGGAAAATTTCACACATTGCCAGCGCGCGGCTACGCGATGTACTGCCCCGACCTGTATGGAAGCAGCGACGAGCTTCGCGTGACTGTGCTGGACAGGAAGTAGCAGACGCCAGCTAAGGTTACTCTGACTTGACGCTACAGGCCTAGCAGACCGCCATCGCGCAAAAAGGAGGTGCGGAGCCCTACCGCCAGCGACGGCATGTCACGCTAAAGGTCCGCTGAGCCTCTTTCGGTTGCCATACATGCGCTCGTAGTAGTTGCGGAACTCGCCGCTGATGATGCGTTCCCACCAGGGACGGTTTTCGAGGTACCACCGGACAGTTGAGGCTAGTCCTTCCTCGAAGGAAATGAGCGGTTGCCAACCGAGCTCTGTCCGAATTTTGGTGGAGTCTATCGCGTACCGACGGTCGTGCCCCAGCCGATCCTCGACGTGGCACAGTAGCGATGTGGGCTTATCGAGAATCTGAAGGAGTAAGCGGAGCACCTCGATGTTTGGGCGCTCGTTGACCCCTCCGATATTGTAGACTTCGCCAACTCGACCGCTTTCGAGCACCAGCTCGATCCCTCGGCAATGATCTGAGACGTGCAACCATTCGCGCCGCTGCATGCCATCGCCATAGACAGGAATCTCGCGATCGTGAAGCACGTTGATGATCGACAGGGGCAAGAGTTTCTCAGGATATTGATAGGGGCCATAATTGTTCGAGCATCGCGTAATCAGTACCGGAAGTCCAAAAGTGTGATAATAAGCTAACGCCAGGTGATCTGCGGCCGCCTTGCTCGCCGAATAAGGACTTCGCGGCGCAAGCGGGGTTGCTTCGGTAAATGCTCCGGTCGCGCCCAGGCTCCCGTAAACCTCGTCGGTGGAGATCTGGACAAAGCGCGCGATCCCGTGGCGGCGCGCGGCGTCCAGTAACGTCTGCGTCCCTAAAACGTTCGTGCGCAGAAAAACGTGCGGATTCTCGATTGAGCGATCAACATGCGACTCCGCCGCAAAGTTCACAACTGCATCAAAACGATGTGTGCGGAATAGCTCGTCAACAAGCGCCGCGTCAGCAATGTCGCCGTGGACAAAAGTATAATTAGGGTGCTGCTCCACATCGCACAAATTTTCTGGGTTTCCCGCATAGGTGAGAAGGTCTATGTTGACGATATGATCGTGCGGATGTTCGCGCAGATGAGCACGTATAAAATTGGTGCCAATGAAACCGCAGCCGCCTGTGACGAGAAGTTTCATAACGTTCTCCGAACAAACTACCGATTTTCTGTTCTAAGTTACGTAAATGAGACCACTTCAAACATGAACCCATTGCAAAAAAATTTCATCGAGTACCACAAACTCCCGGTTATTGTAAGAGCTTTTATTTTTCGGGTTGGTTCCAAACCGTTTCCCGTCACGCTGGGAGCGAACGAGCTTGGCCTTGTTCAGTGTCGCATAGGCGAATCAGATCTCAGAGAGCTTGCTGCAGATGCACCAGGCGACGAACCACACGGGGCTAGGGTCATCCTGGAAGCTGCAGCCGGACAATTGGCTGAGTATTTCGCTGGAAATCTCATTGCGTTCACGATCCCACTGATGCCGCGGGGCACCGATTTTCAACTGCAGGTGTGGCAGGCCACTTGCCAAATTCCTTATGGTCAGACTCGCAGCTACTGGTGGGTGGCGGTGCGAATGGGTAATCCTTATGCCACACGGGCAGTTGGCGGAGCTCTGGGCGCCAACCCTCTGCCGCTCTTCATCCCATGCCACCGCGTCGTGCGCCACGATGGGACGTTTGGTGGCTTTCGGCCAGGGCCGGAGTGGAAGCAATTGCTTCTTGAGCACGAGCAACGCCACAGGGACAAGCTCTATGAAATTCACTGGCCAACGCGGCATCCTTGAGCGTTGAAATAAAACCAGCCGCGGCGAACATACGCGAAAAATCGAGCTACCGGACTAAGGCGAAGTGACGATGGAACTGTTTCGAATGACAGCGCATGAATTGTCGAGCCTGCTACGTCGGCGCGAAGTGACGAGCTACGAGCTCACACGCGCCGTGTTGACGCGCATTGCCGAAGTTGAACCGAAAGTGCAGGCCTACATCAGCGTGACCGGCGAGGAAGCGCTTCGCATGGCCAAAAATGCCGACGAGTTGCTGGCGAAGGGCGAGGCCCCAAGTCCGCTTACGGGCATTCCCGTCGCTATTAAAGACAACATGTGTACTCGGGGAACTTTGACGACGTGCGCTTCAAAAATACTCGGCAATTTTGTGCCACCTTATGATGCGACAACCGTAGCGCGGCTTCGCGCGCGGAGAGCGGTCTTTGTCGGTAAGACAAACATGGACGAGTTTGCAATGGGCTCCTCGACCGAAAATTCGGGGATGAAGCCTACGTTCAATCCTTGGGATCTCACGCGTATTCCAGGCGGTTCGAGCGGCGGAAGCGCGGCGGCTGTGGCTGCGGATATGGCTATCGTGGCCACCGGCAGCGACACAGGTGGCTCGATTCGCCAACCTGCAGCATTTTGCGGCGTTGTTGGTCTGAAGCCGACCTATGGATTGGTGTCGCGCTATGGCCTTGTCGCGTTTGCGTCGTCGCTCGATCAAATCGGACCTATTACGAAGGACGTTACAGATGCGGCGCTGCTCCTCAATGAGCTGGCAGGACATGATCCGATGGATTCTACGAGCGCCAAGATCGAGCCGCCAGATTATACGACATTTTTGGGACGCGATGTGCGTGAGTTGCGCGTGGGGTTGCCGCGCGAGTTCTTTGGCGAAGGGCTCGACGCGGAGGTCGAACAGGCCGTGCGTGGCGCCCTTGCCGAGCTGGAAAACCTGGGCGCGGAAATCATCGAGGTTTCGCTGCCGCACTCGCCTTATGCCGTGGCGACGTACTACCTTTGTGCGACAGCCGAAGCGAGCTCAAATCTTGCTCGTTACGATGGAGTGAAATACGGCCTGCGCGTGGAAGCGGACAATATCGTTGACATGTTTTCGCGCACACGCAGTGCGGGCTTTGGCACCGAAGTGAAGCGCCGCATCATGCTGGGCACCTATGCTCTAAGCGCGGGCTATTACGACGCGTATTATCTGAAAGCCCTGAAAGTCCGCACGCTTATCAAAAGAGATTTCGACAAAGCATTCGAGCAGTGCGATGTCATCGCAGGTCCAACAACCCCTACACCTGCGTTTCGCCTGGGGGAAAAGACCGCAAATCCGTTGGAAATGTATCTCAGCGACATCTTCACGATTTCCGTGAATCTCGCGGGGATTTGTGGAATTTCCGTCCCATGTGGCATCACCAGCTCGAACCTACCCATTGGGCTTCAGTTGATTGCACCCGCATTCGAAGAGGGACGCCTGTTCACAGTGGCGCACGCCTATGAGCAGGCGACGGATTGGCACCGAAAACGGGCCCAGCACGTTACTCTGTAGGCACCGGTGCGAAAGCGTGTAAGTCGAGCAGAAGACGAAGGTAGGCGCCCAGGCGAAGAAGGCTCGGCTGGCCTTGCAGCAGCTCGAAGTTTTGCTGCTTATTCAGCCACTGCTCTAATTCCTGTGCCAGGTCCTCAATCATCGGTAGCAACGAGGGATCGCATTGGTGGCGAGAGAAAAGGTGCTCGAGTTTCGCTGACGAAAAGAGAGAGAATGTTTGATTTTGCGAAAGGTGATCGAGGCATTCCCTGATCGCTTGCCAACAGGCGGCGCTCGAAAACTCTGGGATTTCGTCGCCATCGAGAACTGCATCCGTCTCAGCGAGGCGAGGAAGCAACGGATCCTTTTGCGATAAAAAAATCACGCCGGTAGTTGCGCCAAGGGGCGGCATCGCGCCTGCTCGCTGTTCTTCGTGCTCGTCCGCAATCTCTCGCCGCGCGACCCAGAGCACTTTGCGCGAATGGATAACGAGTTGGTCGGTTAATTGTGCTAGGTCCTCCTGGCCAACCACTAACCCATCGGCTAGGCCTGTCTCAAGCAAGGCACGCGCGCGATTCCAATCTTCCGTCGTCGCCTGCAAAACAACAAGAGGCGAATCCGCTCCCCGCCGCGCTCGACTTCGCAGAGTGCGCATAAGCCACTCGATCGCCTGGTCGTGCGGCTCCGCGAAAAAAGCTTCGAATGGTGGCTCGCGAAGCTCGGCCTCGAGATCATCTTCTTCCTCGGTTTCACGCGGCGGCAGCTCGATCGCATGCTGGCGCGTTGGGCAAGGGACCTCCTTTTCAAGCGCCTGCGGAAGATGCCAGGAACGCAACCAGACAGCATCAACTGGATAGGACTGATTCAGTTCGGCCAACAATGATGCAAGGTAGTCGATCACTTTGGGATTCCATGGTATGAGCCAGTTTTCGTGATAGGCCTTTTCACGTGATTTGATGACCCCACCTGCATTATCCGCTACAAGCCATTGACGCAAACGGCGCCGAAAAGGCGAACGCATAAAGGGGTCGTCGGGGGCGCCTGCACGAAGCAGGTCCACGATCGCCACTAGCCCTAAACGTTCATCGAGAGCAGCTTCTATGAGCTCTTCCCAACATTCGGGCGAAAATCGGGAGGCTATGGGCGGAAGACCAAAATCCTCCCGCACCGCTGATGGGAAAAAGGTGTGGCCGCTAGCATAGGCGATCACCGCCAAGGCGTTGATTCGCAATTCTCGCGCCTTCGCCACACACCGCTGCGGCTCTTCGAGATCATCGGGACCAACCGTCAAGGCTCGCAGCGGCGGCAAGGCTGCAGTGTAAAGAGTGACCGTCATTTGCGTGGCATTGCCCTCCCGCTCATTGGACCATCTTTTGCCAACCTACACGGCGGAGCAAGACAATCAACCCGACTGTGCAAACGCCCCCCACCGCCAGGAGGGCTGCAGCCTTGCCATATTGGCCAAAAATCACTGCGCCCGTTGCCGGCAAAACAGTGTAAATGACCATAACGCCGAGCCCGGCGGCAATCAGCGACGGAACGAAGATCGCATCGTCGGTCTGTACATCGCTGGCTGCGCGACGAATCGGTCCCCATCCGAAACTGGCCGGCCGCACCTTACGAAAGAAGTTCTGCAGCGTCTTCTGAGATTCAGGCGGTGTCAGATACATCACAATGAGCCAGACGATAATCGTGGCCAGTGCGATAGCAATTGTCTGATACTCTTCGATTGCCAGGAATGAGCCAGGGATTTTCGTAAATCCAAGGGCTCGGATGAGGACAAAGAAGCTGAACGACGCGACCATAGCGGCAATTTCGGCTGCAGCGTTGATCCGCCACCAGTACCATCGCAAGAGAAACACGGCGCCGGTGCCTCCTCCCAGCGCCAGCAAAAGCTTCCAAGCTTGGTCGACGGATTCAACAAACTGCGTAGCATAGGCGCCGCAGAAAAGAATGAGAACCGAGGCTGCGCGAGAAACCCAGGCATAATGCTTGTCCGACGCGGACTTTACGACGAAGCGCTTGTAAACATCATTAACCAGATACGATGCCCCCCAATTGATTTGAGTGGAAAGCGTGGACATGTAGGCTGCAAAGAAGGCCGTGAGAAGCAGGCCGCGCAATCCTTCTGGCAGCACGTCTTTCATGACACGCGCATAGCCCACCCCCGCGTCTTGAGCATCGCGCAGTTCGGGATATTTTACTAGGGCCACAAAGCCCACAATAATCCACGGCCAGGGACGCAAACAGTAATGGGCGATTTGAAACCATAGCGTGGCAAGAAGTGAGTGACGCTCGTCCTTGCACGAGGCCATACGCTGAACGATATAGCCCCCGCCGCCAGGTTCTGCTCCCGGATACCACGAAGCCCACCACATTACCAGAATATAGCTGAGAAAGAGAGTGGGACTCAGCCAGCTTTGCGCCGACCAATCGGGCACAAAACGCAGAGCATGTTCGCCGCCCTCGGCCACGCTAGCGATTTGCTGATGCAGCGCCTGCACACCACCCACATTGCGAACCGCCAAAACCGCCAGCACAATGCAGCCAACTATCGCGATAACAAATTGCACGACATCGGTGATCGCAACTCCCCACATTCCTGAGAGCATTGTATAAAAGCCGGTGATGCCAAGCATGATGGCAAGCAAAGTCCAGTCGCTCACCGATTCTCCGACGAGGGTGACTTTGAGAACTTTCAACATAGCAAAATTCACCCACGCGATGATGATCGAGTTGATTGGCAGGGCAAGATAAACGGCGCGGAACACCCGCAGAAACGCGGCCAGCTTTCCGCCATAGCGCAGCTCGATGAGCTCAACATCGGTAAGCACTTCGGCACGGCGCCAAAGACGTGCGTAAAGAAAAACCGTGAGCATGCCGCCCACGGCAAATGCCCACCACAACCAGTTGCCGGCAAGCCCTCTTTTGACAACAAGGCCAGTGACGGCCAGAGGCGTATCCGCAGCAAATGTGGTGGCCACCATAGAGGTTCCGGCAATCCACCACGGCAACGAACGTGCAGACACGAAATACTCTTCGATGTTCCTACCTGCGCGCTTTGAGAACAAGAGACCAATCCCCAACGAAACGACAAAATACGAGACTACCACTGTCCAATCCAATAGGCCAAAATGCACGGCTAGACCTCCGCAGTGAAAACATTAGTGGCTGCAACGCCCTGCGCACCTCGGTGTTAGCAACCTGAAAGTGCGACTAGTCTTGCTCTGAGTGAGTGTCAACCAGGGATGCATTGTGGGGGAAGGAAGTATTTTTCTTGCCGCGGCGACAGCGAAAACGCTAAAATACAGAAATAGCTACAAAACCGCTTTGCGGACGGAGTGTGGTGACCGATGTATGGCGCATGATCGTGTGGGGAGTGTGCCTCTTTGCGGGCTTATGGATGCTGGCCTTTGTTGATGCGTCCATCACACGTGTGTTCCTGCCGGGCGATGAGAAGAGGCTTATATCGAGCACGCCCGAGGGAGTGGAATTTGTGGAGGCTCCACCACCATGGAGCAAAAAGCTTTTAGAACTCCGGCGTGTCCTCGCGAGTTCCCCGCACAATGGCCCATGGCAGCAACGACGCAGCCCAGAATCCGCAGCAAGCGATATTTACTTGCGGGCGAGCGACCCACTTTACTCCGAGCTACAATGCGCCACAGTGAGGAATGGACGCGTTCGCTATATCCGCTTTCCTGATGGAACGACAACCAAGGTCCTAGGCCTCAATCACACTTCTCTTGCTCACATTCAGACATTTGCTCCGCCAAGCCTCGCGCGCCCCTTGCGCCGGCTGAGCCTCGTCTTCTTCGGATTTGGATGGGGCACAGTTTGGCTGATACCGTGGCGTCGCCGGGCGGAAAATGAACTTTGGTACGCGCGGGGCGCCAGCGTCGTCGGGCCTCTCTTTGTGGGCACAGTGCTCGGAGGGACATTCTATTTCCTTAGCCTCTCGGTACCCCTTGCAAACGGGTGGGTTGAGGCTTCCACCAATCGCGAAACTTATGCAACACTCTCGCTTATCACGTTGTTGTTCACCCTGCCCGCGTGGATCATCTGGACCGTTGCCGCTCATTCCGCAACATTTTCACTAAGGCTTGCTCCAGAAAAATTGTTACTGAAGAGATGGGTTAGTCAGCGAGAAATCTCGGCCACGGAATTGAGCGAAGCTCGGCTCGACGAGCGCTCGTGTCCACCGTGGCTGCGATGGATCTTCATCGTTCTTGCAATTCTCAGACCGCGGTCGGCTGGGCCACTTTTGTTAGCCGTGGAACGCACCGAATACCGGCTCGCTCTGCATACCACGAATGGCGAAAACATCCGCATCGGACTCGACTATCTTGTGCCTTTGGACGCACTTTTCGTGTGGTTCAAAACGCACCAGATCCCGGTCGTGAACAATTCTTCGTCGGATGATACCTTGGTAGAGCAACTCGCGCAAAGTGAGCGAGAACACCAGCGAACTGCCTCATCAGTGGCTGAAAGACGCGACCAGATTCTCAGAATCATCCTTGGGCTAACCGGAATCGCCTTTGCCGTCTGGGCAGTCGTCAGTTTGCATCCTGTACCGGCCATTAGCTTGTAGCGTTGATAAATTAATCATAACTAGTTTTCCTTGTGAAGACGGGGAGGAATCCTGCTATGAAACGGCGTAGTTTAGTGTTAGCACTCACGAGTTTTGCCCGACATGGGTGGGCAACGTTTTTTCTCTGGGCAGCTGTAACAACTTCATCTTTCGCTGAAGCGGAGGTCGAGGCCATTCTCACGGCCTATAAGAACGCTGCCACACCACAGGCCAAAGAGGCAGCTCTGAAACAACTCCTCAACAATTATGACGCCTACAAGCACCAAGTCGCGCAGAAGCTTGAGTCGGGCGCTATGACTACGGAATTCAAGAGTCTCGCACGAGAGGTCGACGAAAAAATTGTGGAGATGACCCAGCAAGCATGGCGCGACGTTGTGCGAGGTGACCCAGACGGCGTCACCCATGTGATTCCCGTCGGCTCCCTAGGCAACCGCCTGACCAATCCCGCGTATATTCCAGGCAAGAGCGACAAGGACATGATTCCGATGGGCCCGCGCGCGACGGAGAGTGTCGAGAAATTTCGACGCGCGTTCACCTCGCGGTTTGGGCTCCCTCCTGAAAAGCTCGATATCAACGTCCTCGATCCCACGAACCCTTCTGAGTGGCCTGGCCGCGTGGAGGCAGTAGCAAATCCAGAAAAATACAACACTGTGGGCGGAAACAACTGGCTCCAGCGAGATACTTACACCAGAAACCCCACCGTTTGGAAATTAGATCCCACGACGGGAAAAATCCAAGAGTCGACGTTTCAGTCGCTTTTTCCTAAGGAGACGAAACCGGCCCCGCTGACCACGCGCGACGCGGCGGGATTTTTCAGCGACAATACACGATTTCGTAACGAGTTGGCGCGCAAGTACAACGATCCAGCTGAGCTCATCCTCAAACAATCCAAATATGACCTGCGAAATGCGGCGGCGTATGGTCTAGCAGGCGGCAAATTTACGCGGGAAGAGCAGGCCCTCATGGAAGCCGCCTCGCTCGCAAGAAATGGTAAACTGGACGAAGCCGTTCGTCGTTACGCGGCAGCCATTGGCGCTGATGCTAGCACAGAAGCGGGAAAGCAGGCAGCAATGAAGGCCTATCTGGAGGGCATGAACTCCCTGACGGAAAAAATTGGCAAGACTGTGGTGGCAACTCATCTGGACGAGATTGCCAAAGCAGGGAAGAACAGTAAAACGCTGATTGCTGAGCTGGGAGGAGTGCTCAACAATCTACCGCCGAATGTTCGGGAAAACATTGTGAAAGAGCTAAGCAACGATGTTGGCCGAGCAAACACATTACGGCTTGCTGACCAGGTTGCCAATACGCTGGCCAAAAATGTGTTCATAAAGAAAGCGTTCGACGAGGCTGCGCAAAAGCTTTTCGGAAAGCCGTACGAGCAGCTCACCCCTGCGGAGAAGCTGCTTGTCCACAATGCGGGCGAAGAATCCGCGTCGTCGCTTTCCAAGTTTGGAAAGGGTGCGGGGGTGACCCTCACTGCTGCAGCCATTCTCATCAGCATGCAGCAAGCTTATGCCTCTGAATCTGCCACTCGCGGCACCGCCATTGGCGTGAGCGCGGGCATCGGGCGAGGAATGCTCGACCTCATCCAACTCGGTTATCCGCCGCTGATCGCCGCGGAGCTTGCAGGACGCGCTGCTGCCCTAGGCGTCAGCTTTGGGATCGATTCGTACAAGATGGACGTCCTTGATAAACTCTACGAGCAATACAAGCGCACGGGCAACCTTGATGATGTGCTTAGCGATGCCGAGTTTCAGAAGTATTTTCCGGGCGGACTGCGCGTTTTCCGCAACGAACTCCGGGAGGCTGCAGCTCGCGAAGGCAAGACGCTCACGGAAGAGCAACTTGATAGGGCCATTCGGGATTATTTTTTCAACCGAGCAGAAATTGATAAGCAGCAAAAAAAGATCGAGCACGATCTTGCTTGGGCGAAGGCCTTCGTGACAAACCGGCGAATTCCGCTCGTTCTTGGATCAGATTCTGATGTGGATAACGCACAATTGTCCGAGGCAGAAATGGAGCAGGCTTTGGCTGGCCTGCTGTTGAGGAAATTGCAATTTGAGCAAATGCTGCGAGCCGACGGCGTTCCGTTCACCAAACAGGATATTCTCAGTCTTCTGTTCATAACGTATCGCGGCACGCCAGATGAGCTCGCAGCCGCCCTAAATCAACTTTATCGCAACGTGGGCAAGTCGTATCCCCCCGGGGCAAAAAGATCTCAAAAACCCAAGGGGACGACACAACTCACTGACGGCAAAACGAGTGCGCCAAAGCAGCTCGACAAGAACGCTGTGAAAATCTTGCACGCGAGAAATGCCACTGTTGTTCGAGGTCCCAAAAGTCAGCAGGGTTGCTCGCCAGGGCTGCTGCTTGGTGGCGGGGGCTCGTTTCCTGAGAAACGTGTGGATACCCCATGCGATCCGCCAATTTCGCTCGGCAGCACCGAGGTCTCTTGCGGCGGCGAGTTGCTGGTTGTCCTGGATGTGGACAAACCCGTGAATTCAGGGTGGGTTTGGAATAGTGACACGGCGGTGCGTGTCCATTATCAGGCACGCATCAGCGGAAAACTAGGACAAGACGAGCGTCTCGGGGTAGCATCCGGCAGTCCTCCCGACGGTGATTGCTCGATCACACTGACTCTGCCGGGTCCTGGCAAACTAAGCGCGTATGCTGAGCCCCCGCGCGGTGCCGGCCCACTCACAACACAATGCCTGGGGCAGGGCTTCAATGCTCGTATTGAAATGGTAAAGCCATTCAATGAACTGCCGGCCCTGCAAGAGAATCAGCTTCTTCCGGGCGACAAAATTCGAACTGACGCACACCCCTGGAGCCAAGCTGTCCTCACCACACAGCAAGGAGAGCGAGTCATCGTGAGTGGCGGAGGCAACCAGGTACGCTTGGCAGAGACGGGACGGCAAAGCCAGCAGCTTGTCGTTGAAAGCGGGTATTATGGCAGCACAATCCGCTATGCACGGCCGAAAAGCGCTGCTTCGAAGCGCGTCGCCGAGCCGCTGACCATACGCGAAGGGGCACATAGTCTTCGGCCATCTGGAACAGATTTTCTCGTTGCCCATTTGGGCGTGACAACGACAGTTGCTGTGCTTGAGGGCCGCGTGGACATCGAGGGTGACGACGGATTCACGACAACTGTCGCGGAGGGGACGCGGTTCAACTTGCAAGATCGCGGGGGTTCCCCACTCACGCCGAGAGAGAAGAACGATGCACTGACGATGGATGGCTTCCCACCGGGGAACCTTCCCGATACTCCGGCCGATCTGCCATCGATGGATGTCGGCGCTTATGTCGATGGCAGCAAGATTGAGCCAGGCTGGTTCGTACTCGACAAAGATGCTGACGCCAAGGTGAGTGCTGAGGAAAGTTCGGATACCTTGCGGTTTGTCGTACCTCCGGGCAACGAACTAAACCGCCGCGAAGTTTCGCTGCCGCTTTTGTTGCATGCAGTGACCGGAGACTTTGATCTGGAAGGTGAAGTCGACGTCAACACGACTGCCACGGATAACGCTATGGCCTTGCTTGTTGCTTACCAGCCAGGAGCTTATCTCGGCTTCCACACTGAGCAGCGAGACGCGGAGTGGTACGCGGCGCATTTCGTTTCTTTCGGTGGTTTACAACTGGTGGACAAGGTGTGGGAACTGACGACTTTTGAAGGAGAGACTCGTCGCCCTAATTTCGAGACATCCCCCAGTGCGGTGCGTCTCAAGCTCACACGCCGCGGTCATTTGTGGAAATCCTACGCGTCAGTAGATCACGGTATCACTTGGCATCTGACGAGACGGATGATCATCGATGCGCAACCGACGCTCTATGTAGGTTGGGGCTTCCAGCGCGCGGCCTATGATCTCCTCGCTGAAGTTCCCGCGGAGTTTAAGCTGCGCAGAGTGCGGCTTGTGTCCGGAGATGCGTCTAGTCTTTCGCAGCAGGAATGGGACACAAACGCCCTAACAGGCGCGGCGAGCGCTAGTGAAGAGGGGCTAATAGCCACAGCGCTTGCTGATCAAAAGGGTGCATCGCGCGTGGAAACAGCGTCGCCGCTGCCGGGCGACTTCGACCTCTGCGCAGAGTATGAAATCCTTGCTTGGCGAAATGCTCGCTACGAAACCACAAACTTCTGTTTCTACATTGCCGATGTTGCGCATCAGAACTTCGCGTATATCGGGCGAAGAGCACCACCCAATGAACCCGACCGCTTCCACACAGATCTGCGCCAGGACGGTACGTGGGGCCGAGGCTATCAGTGGCTCGAGAATGCGGAGAAGAAGGGTATGATTCGTATCCGTCGCGTGGGGAAAGAAATTTCGACGTATTTCTGGGACCGAGATCACTGGGAGCGACTCGACAAGGGATTTAACGGGGGCTGGGATTCGCCCGTTTTCGCAGGACTTCTTGTGGCCAACGAGGGCGATCAGGGGCTGCCGGGCAATGCGACAGTGCGGCTGCACCTAGTCGACGCCAAGCAGGAAGAAAAGGTTGCGGAGGTACCGCCACCTTCGTCGGACGAAGTGACGATCGTGCCAGCTCCGTCACCCGTGGCGTCGGACGTCCAGGTGCCTGCTGGATGGGACGTTGCCGCCGTCGAACTGCCATTTGAATCCTCAACCATTTTTCCGGCAAAAGAGGGGGGAATTTACGTCGTCTCGAATGACCGCAGATATGCGCGCTTGGCACACGTAGCGCACAATCTGCAAGTGACGGACGCGCTAACGACGGATCTTTTCGCTGGCATCAACCGCAAGGCAGGTTTGGAAAGAACGGAGAGGTTCTGGCTGCTTATCGACGGGTGGTGGGAGGGCGGAAACCGCTACAGCGGTTTGTATCAAGTGGACCGCCGCGGGGCATGGTTCCGACGGATTGAGTCTGTGGAGCTCGGCGACCTCAGCGCGATGATGGGGATTGGTGACAAAGTCCTGTTTCTTGCCGATTTTGGGAGAGGAGGAATCTACGCCTATTATCCAGCTGAGGACAAAATGACCGCGTTAATCGAGGGATCACCTGAGCTGCGCGGTGTGGTGAGCTTGGCTTATGATTCCAAGCGGGACCTCCTGCTCGCTGCGACCGCAAAATCCCACGGGGCAGAGCAATCGGCGCTATGCCGGATGGATCTGCGACAGAAGCCAGTGCAACCTCGAAAAGTTTTTCTGGCCGGACGCGAAAGTGAGGATTTCGTGGGCGTGGTCTGGGACAATACGACGCAAGATCGCGATAACGTGTTGGTTGCAGTTACTGCCGAAAACTCGATCTGGCGCGTGAGCCTGAGCACGGCAAAAGCTGAGGTGGTGGTGCGGGGAATCCCTACGATCGCAGCGTTGCGATGGTCTGGCAATGCGCTGTGGGCTATGTGCACCCCACGAACCCTCATTCGGTTGACTCCCCCGCAGATATCCATTGCGCAGAGTGAGACAGCAGGTGTGCCCCCTCAGGATGTCGCAGTGGGAAAGCCCACTTCCCTGCCGACACAACCGGAAGCTCCATCAGGGGGAAGGAGAGACGGAGTCACCCAAGCTTCTCCGACTAGCGAACGTCCGCGTGAACCAGAGCCTGCAAGAAAGACTCCAGCAGCTCCTCCCCCAAGCGAGCCCAAAGAATTTGTTTTTCATTCGCCCAAAGAGAGCGTGCGTCTGCTGGATTCTTATCCCACATCTGACTTTATGCTGGGGTTTTCTCTGTCTTGGACGAAGAGCGGAAGTGTCTTCGACACCATCGGCATAGATGCGGCGCCCACGGGATCCTGGTCTGTAAATGTTGAGCCTACGGGGTACCTAACCTTTGGCGTCTACGCCCCACAGGTGTCGAGTGCAGTCCGCGCGTCCAATGGTTGGCATGTCCTACGCACCGCGAAAACCTTATCTAGGGAACGGCCTGTCCAGGTGCGAATCATTCATCTCCCTTCCGCAACAACACAGATTTATCTCGAGAACGAGTTGGTGGCAGAAGAGAGAATTCCTGCGCCCCTTTCGGGCAAACCTGTTTATCTCGGTGATTATGCGCCCGATGCCCATTGGGCTCCCCGATATCCCACAGAGCGCGGATTTGTGGGCCGGCTAAAAATCTATTATTTGGGTAAGTCGGTGCGTCAGACGGATGCGCCACCTGTGAGGAAGACGCCATATGTTGAGCCAGTGGGGAGCTTTGGCGGAAAGGCGCAGCCCCCAGCCAGTGGAATAGATCTGAGAGCTTTTGCGGGACTTTGGCAGATTGTTGCCGAAGGGGAACCTTCCAAGGAAAAGGAGTTCATCGTGCTTCGCGTGGTGGATGGAAAAGTCATGGGGAAGGGAGGCACTCAAGAGGATCTTCTGGAGTTCGACAAATTCGAACAAAATCAGCTCAGAGGACGCGTGGTTCCGTCAAAGGGGACTGACGCCTTGCCCGTGACGGCATCTTTGAACAGCGATGGAACCGTGCTCACACTGAAAATAGCTCCTCCCGCCAGCGAGTTCGTGATCGTGCGAGCCATCAAAGTGCGCGACGCTGCTGAGAAAGCTGAACAGAGAAAAAAGCTTCAGCAGGAACTCAAAGAGGCTCAGGAGCTTTATCGATTGGCGATCGAAAAGGGAACGGACGAGGAGCTCAAGGAGGCTAAGCGAGCAGTGGACGAGATCGAGCGACAACTCCAACGGTTGAGGGAATGACGGAGTGGTCAGCCACGACTCCCTTCCTGTTCTTCTCAAAAATTGCCACTGCTCCTTCGACTGACAGATAACAAGTTCGTTCTGTATTTAGTGAGAGCAGCCTTGTTGTGCTCACACGAACAAGCATTCTTTTTGGAAAAAGATTCGGCAATGTCCAAATGAAGTGCCGGAGAAACGTGCAGAACTTATCATGAGTTTGTGGGTAACCGCGTACTTGGGACTAGGGGCAAATTTGCCTCTCACTCAAAGTCCTGACCGCACGTTGTGTCTTGCGTGTGCGCGATTGCGCTGTACCTTTGGGGTACATCTGGCGAAAGTTTCGTCGCTCTACCGAAGCAAACCCTGGGGAGAAACCAATCAGCCCGAATTTTACAACGCGGTGGTCAGGATTGAGACGATGCTCTCACCGCGAGAGCTGCTCGGAGCTGTGAAAAACATCGAGCGCGAGCTGGGGAGAACTCCTACATATCGGTGGGGGCCGCGGGTTATTGATATCGACATTCTTTTGTATGGCGACAGTGAAATCGATGAGAGTGACCTCATGATTCCGCATCGCCATTTGCTGGAACGCCCCTTTGCTTATGTGCCACTTATCGAAATTGCCCCAGAGGCCACATTGCCCGACGGGCTTCCACTCGTCCTTGCTGTAGCCAAAACTCATGCGGACAATGGGGAGCTGGAAAAACTAGGGAGCTTGGCGCGTGAGGTAGAGAAAATATGTGGGTGGGGTGGGTAGTCGGATTTGAACCGACGGCCTCCAGAGCCACAATCTGGCGCTCTAACCAGCTGAGCTATACCCACCACACGTTGCGTAATCGCATACAGAATTGAGAACACACTATTCGCTAGCCCTAGTGGAGACAAGGGGTGAAGAAAGCTGTAGGAAATGATGATGTTTCTGCGGTACTTCGTGTAAGAAGGAAGTGTTACGCCGGGGGAGGCCGCAAGGCCTGAGAACGAGCCGGCGCAGAGACATGCCAACGGCTCGAACCCCTTGAACCTGATACGGGTAATGCCGGCGGAGGGAAGGCGTAACGGAATGTTCCCCCCTGGAAACCGGCCACCCCACACATTGCTTGAGAGGTGAAGGCCGTGTCCGCACAGAAGCAACACGACAACGTTCCCACAGATATTTCTGCGGAGATGCGGAGGCCTTTTCCGCGCTCGCAGAAGATCTACGTCCAAGGCTCGCGGCCAGATATCCGCGTCCCTTTTCGGGAAATTGAGCTTTCCCCAACCCGTCGGCGTGACGGGCAGCTTGAATCTAATGGTTCCATCATCGTTTACGACACGAGCGGCCCCTATACAGATCCGAACGCGCCGATTGATCTGGCGTCGGGACTCGAACCGATCCGCATCGGATGGATTCGCGAACGGGACGACTCTGAGGAACTCGATCAACCGAGTTCGCAGTTTGCTCGGCAACGACTGACCGATGCGACACTCGCAAATGTGCGATTCCCAAATCCGCGCAAGCCGCGGCGAGCCAAAGCCGGCCATCGCGTGACGCAAATGCATTACGCCCGGCGGGGCATCATCACTCCAGAAATGGAATACGCTGCCATCCGCGAGAATGAACTCATCGAGCACGCACGGGCGTGGCTTGAGCAGGCGCGCAGGCGCGGCGAGCCCATCGGTACACCGCGCCACCTCGGCGAGAGTTTCGGCGCACTCATGCCGGAGAAAATCACACCTGAGTTCGTTCGCGAGGAAATAGCCCGGGGCCGCGCAATACTTCCAGCAAACATCAACCACCCCGAGCTTGAGCCGATGGTGATCGGACGCAATTTCCTCACAAAGATCAACGCCAATATCGGCAACAGTGCTCTGGGGTCATCGGTCCGCGAAGAGGTAGAAAAAATGGTATGGGCGATTCGCTGGGGGGCGGACACAGTGATGGACCTATCGACTGGGGCAAATATCCATGAGACGCGTGAGTGGATTTTGCGCAACAGTCCCGTGCCGATCGGGACCGTGCCAATCTATCAGGCTCTTGAGAAAGTCGGCGGAAAGCCTGAAGAACTGACGTGGGAGATTTTTCGCGACACCTTGATTGAGCAAGCCGAGCAGGGCGTAGACTACTTCACGATTCACGCAGGAGTGCTACTGCGCTACATACCGCTGACGGCCAATCGCATGGCGGGAATCGTGTCACGCGGCGGAAGCATTATGGCGAAGTGGTGTCTGGCCCATCACAAAGAAAATTTTCTGTACACCCATTGGCGCGAGATCTGCGAAATCATGGCTGCCTATGACGTGGCGTTCTCCATTGGTGATGGGCTTCGGCCTGGCGCAATTGCGGACGCAAACGACGAGGCTCAGTTTGCAGAGCTGCGTACGCAGGGCGAGCTCACGCGCATCGCTTGGGAGTATGACGTTCAAGTGATGAACGAGGGACCCGGGCACGTTCCCATGCACCTTATCAAAGAAAACGTAGAGAAGCAGCTCGAATGGTGCGGCGAAGCCCCCTTCTATACTTTGGGGCCACTCGTGACGGATATCGCGGCCGGCTACGACCACATTGCCAGTGCGATTGGCGCTGCGATGATTGGCTGGTACGGCACCGCACTGCTGTGCTACGTAACACCTAAAGAGCACCTGGGATTGCCTGACAGAAAAGACGTACGCGATGGTGTTGTCGCCTACAAAATTGCGGCGCATGCGGCGGACCTCGCAAAAGGACATCCTGCCGCACAGTATTGCGACAACATCCTCAGCAAAGCCCGTTTCGAGTTCCGATGGGAAGACCAATTCAACGTGTCGCTCGATCCCGACGTGGCGCGTGAGTTTCACGATGCCACCCTTCCGCAGGAGGGAATGAAGTCGGCACACTTCTGCTCGATGTGTGGGCCCCACTACTGCGCCATGAAGATCACGGAGGACGTACGGGCGCTGGCAGAACAAGAAGGAATTTCTCCGGACGAGGCGCTACAACGCGCAATGGACGAAAAGAGCAAGGAATTCCGGCAAAAGACGGGAGACCTTTATTTACCTGCTTAGTGAAGGGATAAATGCAGAGGGCTGTCCTCACTGGACCAAGGACAGCCCTCTGATGTTTTGCGAGAATGCTCTCTTACTCTGGCATGAGCGCCGGATTGCGAACAAGGGACACATAAGGTAGGAAAACCGCCACAGCGAGGAATCCAACAGCAAGGCCCAGAAAAATGATGAGAAGAGGCTCAAGAATGGAGCTGAGCCCTTTGAGCGCCACATCCACTTCGCTATCGTAGGTATCGGCGATTTTCAACAGCATTGTGTCGAGAGCTCCCGCCTCGTCACCGACCATCACCATATCAATGACCAGTGCGTCAAAAATTGGCGTGCTGCGCATTGGCTCATCCATTTTGCCGCCTTTTTCCACAGTATCGCGCACTTTGAGAAGCGTGCGGCGAACGACTTCGTTGTCCGCTGTGTCTGCGGTGATGGCTAAGGCGTCAATGAGCGGGATCCCTGCAGCCGTGAGATTGCCAAGCGTGCGCGCAAAGCGCTCGACGTTGATCTTACGAATAAGGGGTCCTACCAGTGGCAGACGCAGCGCGATGGACTGGGTAAATGCGCGGCCTGCCGGTGAACGACGCACAAGCCAGCAAAGGATAATGATGCCCACCACAATAAGTAAGACGAGCAGCCAATTCGCTGCAAACCACGAGGCAAACCCCATAAGGGCGCGCGTGATTGCTGGGAGATCCTCCGGTTTGGGATACGCTGCGACGAGTTTTGGCAGCGCATAGATCATGATGAGCGCGATGATAACGATTTCGAGCATGAGGGCAATGAGCGGATAAATCATCGCCCCGACGACGCGTCGCCGAATCTCGGCGTTGCGCTCTAACAGGTCGGCCAAGTGGCGCAACGAGATGTCGAGGATTCCGCCTGCTTCGCCCGTCCGGACCACACTCACAAAGAGTGGCGAAAACACGCGGGGATGCTGAGCCATCGCCAAGCTCAAGGACTGCCCTTCTTCAAGCCGCCGAGCTAAATCTGCGCTAATGGCTCGCAGCTTCTTGTGAGCGCTTCGCTCTGCAAGAATTTGTAGCGACTTGACGAGCGGCACGCCGACATCAACGAGGGTAGCTAGCTGACGGCAATAGGCAGCCATTTGCCTCGCTCCGACCCCGAGAAATCCTCCCCCCGCGCGAGGGGCGCCCTTAGCAGGCGGCGCGGCGGACACAGGGCCTCTCGTCGATTCGCCCTGCTCTTTGAGCCGCTGTAGTATTTCATCCTTCAGAGATGTACTCGCATTTTTGGCTTCTTGCTTTTTCTCTGCCATTGTTATCCCTCACTGTCTGGTCGGGTAACGACAAGGTAAGCGACACCTTACCCCGTCCATCTTCCCCGCCTAGAATATCGTCACCGCTTTGATCATTTCTGAAGGGGTTGTGATGCCCTTCAAAACTTTCTCTAGACCGGCTTCGAAGAGCCGTTTTCCGAACTTGTCGGCTAGTGTGCGCAAGTCGTCTTCGCTCACACCGTCCGCAATTGCGCGCCGAATCTCCGGGCGCACTTCGATGACTTCGAAAATGCCGGTGCGTCCCTTGAATCCAGTCCGCAAGCACGAGGGGCATCCCTCCCCCCGATAGAAGCGCTTGCGCGAATTTTCCGGCAGACCAAGCTCGGCAAGCATCCCCTTGGAGGGCGTGAATGGCTTCTTGCATTGCTCGCAGTTCTTGCGCACGAGACGCTGCGCAATGATGCCAGAGACAGCCGCAGCGATGAGGTAACGATCGATACCAAGATGCGATAGTGCACTCACCGCCCCGACCGCCGTGTTCGTGTGCAGTGTCGAGAAGACCAAATGCCCCGTGAGCGCTGCACGAATCGCTGTGGCCGCCGTATCAGAATCGCGTATCTCGCCAACCATGATAATATCTGGGTCCTGCCGCAAAGCGCTGCGCAGTCCGGCGGCAAAAGTGAGTTCTATGTTCGGATCCACCTGCACCTGTGTGATGCCCGAAAGCTGATACTCGACGGGATCCTCGATCGTTATAATGTTAACACCTTCACGATTCACCGTTGAAAGGCAGGCATAAAGAGTTGATGTCTTTCCGCTGCCGGTGGGCCCTGTGACAAGAACAAGCCCATAGGGTCGGGCGATGAGTCGTTCGACAGCTTTCAGTTGCTCCTCATCGAGTCCCAACTGATCAAGGCCCGTGAGCACGCGTGTGCTATCGAGCACTCGCATGACAATCGTTTCGCCATAAATGGAAGGCAAGGTGGAGATGCGAAAATCAAAAGTCCCGTTTTCGGTGTCGAGCGTGAAGTGGCCGTCTTGCGGACGCCGCCGCTCTGTTACGTTCATCGAGGCTAAAACCTTAATGCGCGATGCAACACTTAGGTGCATTTCCGCAGGAATACGTAGGATGTTATGCAAGACACCATCGATGCGGTAGCGTACGCGCACTTCTTCGGCCTGGGGTTCAAGGTGGATATCGGTCGCACCGGCGGCAATGGCGCTTTCCATGATTTGCGTGACGAGCTGAACGGTGGAAAGATTGTCCACATAGGGCTCGGGCCGGCTGCGCCGTGGCTCCGGCGCGGCAACTGGGGCCCGCTTAGCCTCATAGCCTTCCGCCATCGGGGTTGGGCGAACTTGTTCGTCTTTCGGCATTGGGCGCACTACTCGTTTGACCGTCGGTGGTGGTAAAGTGGCCAAACGATCGCCACCTTTGGTACCGCCCAGAACTGGCAGCGCCTCGAACTTTGCCAGAAGATCCTGATGCGGACTGTAAATTGGCGACACGCGCCGATCAGTAAGAAATGCCAGGGTGTCGCAGAGCGACATATTGAAGGGATCGGCTGTTGCAATTTCGAGGACACGGTCTTGGAATGCTAACGGCAGGAAAAGCTGGCGACGCATGAAGTCCACAGGAAAACGTTCGATAAGTTCGGGCGAAATATCGTAAGCCAGAATCTCGATCATGGGCAGCTCAACGCCTTTTTCGAGGGCTTCGAGCAGCTCATCCTGACTCAGCAGGCCAAGTTCTTCGAGTGTGCGCGACAATGGAGCTTTTGTGATGGCCCGGCTCTCGAGCGCGCGGCTGAAATCTTCTCGCGTAATGAGATTGTTGAAGACGAGAATGTCACCAGCAAGGAGCATGCGATTGTCCACCGCGAAGTCGGTAGATTTCGCCCTCACCACTTTCTCGAGCGTCTCGGGGGTAACCACTCCTTCTGCCACGAAAACGTCATACACGTTTAGGGCGTTGCGCTCGGCGCGATCGAGCGCTGCCTCGATCTGCGAGAGTTCCACCAACCCGAGCGAGAGGAGAATCTTTCCGAGCTTGGCAATATCAGGCTGATTCTGACGAAGGATATGGGCTACTTCGCCCGGATAGATTTTGACAGGTGCGCTGAGTTCCTCCTCAAGTTTGCGCGCGGCTTTGCTTCCCGGCACAAGCGCCCGCAAATCCATGTACATGAGATCTTTGAAAGCGGCAAGGGAGACTTCCTGGTTGAGAATCTCCATGACCCCTTTCACCGTACTAAGTCCCGCCCGTTTGGCGAACCCCTCCCAGTGGGGTTCGTCGAGGACAGTGGCCTCGCGCAGCACCAAGGCGATACGAATGATTTTCTCGTTGGTTCGCAGCTCGCTCAATGATTGGCCTCCCTTGATGGTTTGGCTGCATCAGCCACGAGTATAGGCGTCGCACCTGGACGGATAGCGTAAAGTGCCACTCGCCCCACGGCCACATTGCGGCGCTCAGGAACTGCCCGCAGCACCACGAATTGGGCCCCTCGCAGCGACTCATTGTTGGGAACAGCTGATTCGGTACGGGAAGCGACGATCTTCGCGGCGCCCGCAACCTCACAAATCTCCACCGCGCCCTGCGATTTCGTCACGCGCTCAAACACAGACACATCTTTTGACACCATTTCGGCAGCACTTCGCAAAAGATGGGATAGCTCGCGCTGCGCAGCTCGATGCTTAGTGTAACGAAAGGTGAGATCAACGCTCAGCGCTAGGCCGAATACCAGAATTCCCAAGATTGCAAGAATGCCTATGGTGGTGAGCAACACGAATGCGCGATTGGACTTTGATTTCATTATCATCGCATTTTCACCCATAACTCGGTCTCAGCGTAACGAGGCGCTCTTGCTTTCTGCGCCTCTTCGAACGTGGCCATGCCAGGTAGGCGGGGCCACACATGGACAACCACTTTGGCAAGCAGTGGCTCGGTGCTCGTGACATCCCTCCACTGTGGCGTGAAATCTTTGATCTCTTCGGCGTATGCAAACGACACTTCAGCGCAGAAAGCGTCGCTATTCGTGCCAAGAATCTGCTTCTTGGCGCCTCTGTCGTCTCCCGCTGTAAGAACAACACGGCGGCGCTCAATATCGTTGGACACATGCACGCTTCGCAGTGCGGCAGGGAGATTCCCTCTTTCTATCGCAGTGGCTAGTGCAGGCGCTTTTTCTTTTGTCTGAGCTGGCTGAAGGCCAGTGAAGATCACCTCCTCAGCTGCAAATTTTTCGCCTTTTTCCCCTGCCACACGCGACAGGAAAAGCTTCTCTATCTGCTGGGCGATGGTTTGGGCTTCGCGTGCCGCCACCAGTTGGTCGCTCACTGCATTTGTTGCTCGCACAGTCTCGATGTAGGCGTCGAGTGCCAGACCTAATATCACGACGGTGAGAGCGACCACTATGAGTGCTTCCACTAACGTGTAGGCTTTGCATTTTTTTTCTCTCATTGAGCACCTCCCCTCAGCACGATGACCCCAACGGCCCTGCCCACCGGAGCACTTGCGGGGTCCTTCGTGCGAACAACAGTGACCTCGGCCACGATCGCGGACTGATCGGCCTGCCGCTGCAATTCAGCTGCCCAGCTGAATTGGGCATCGCCTGCCCATTGACGGAAGCCTTTGGCAGGGATTCGCCCTTTGCCTCCCTGGTTGAGCGCACTTGCCACATCAGCCTTCGCACATTGGAGCAATTCCACCACGTTATTCGCAATGGCCTCTGCTTTCATTGCGCGCAATGCCACCGCCGTCCCAACGCGGGCGGACTGGAGCCCTGTGGCAATGGCGTAAAGCCCCACGGCGAGCACTCCCACCGCCACGATGATTTCGATCAAACTTGCACCACTATGTCGTTTTAGACGAGTCTTCATCTAGCTTCACCCATTATGAAAAAGAAACTCATGCGCACGATGCTCACTACCCACGGCTCCGTTCACTTGCCATTGGCGCAATCCTGTGTTTTCACCACGCTGCCGGATTCCCGATCTCAACGACGCCAGATATCAAAAAAAGTTCTTTGGGGTTTGGTCAATAGTATTTTAGCATCATTGTTTTTTTTATCTCCCTTTTTGGTCAAAGCTGATGATTCGGTTTTCGACGCTGAGGCCGTCGAGACTGTTGTGAGCTTGTTCAAAATCGGATACCTCCCGAACGATCCGGAAGCGCAGCTTCCGGTGGGTGCGATCTATGAGCTACGAGATTATTTGTTAGCCCAGCCGGAGGTGATCGCGGCAATGAAGGCGGAGGGGATTACCGACTTGAGCCTTTTGGCCGTAGATCGCCACGAGGCCATGGTAGAGCGTATGAATCGCAACGAGTTCGATCTGGCGTTTTGCTCCGCGGTGGATTTTGTTCTTCAAAACGGCGACTACGATGCCCGATTTCAACTGCGTCGGCCGCAGGACAGTTACGATGCCAGACGCGGCCGAGTCTTCCATAGAGGGGTGATTTTCGTGAACAATCGGAATCCGTTATTTCGCACGGCTCTTCCGCCAACAGACGTTGCGCGCACGCTCACAACAATGCCGCTAGCAATGGTGAGTCTCAGCGCCGCGGGGTATTTCTACCCCAGCCTAAAAATCGCCCATTTGGCCGGTGCTCGCGAGCTTCCGCAACAGGTGCTGCTGTGCGATTCTTCGGAGGAAGTCGTCAAGACAGTGATCAACGGTCTTGGCGAAATGGTGAGTGCCGGCGCTTGCGCCGAGGGAGCGATCGAGCAAGTGCTGGCGGAGAATGGTTTGCTCGAACAAAAGGATCAGCTCGTGCGCGTCGTGCTGGAGACAGATCCGCTGCCAGGCGAGCCCGTGGCGTTTCACCGCCGCTGGGCGCCGCGCTACAGTTCGCTCGGCCGAGCTCTTGGCGAGGCAATCCAGCGGTTTTTCTCCCAGGAGCAAGGATTGCCGCGAGTTGAGTTTTCCTCGAACGAAAGCTATCAGGATTTGCGCGCAAACATCCGGGAATTTTGGTCGCTTGTGGGGCCGCCAAAGCGCAGGCGTTGAGATTTGACGATTTTTTTCTGCATCCGTAAGCAAAGCGTAAGAATGCGAGGGTAATCTACTGGCGGAAACTCTCGAATAGAGAGTCCACATTTCAAAGACGAAGGAGAAACGCCATGAAGTCGTTGTCCACCCTCGCTGCAGTTTCGATTGCAGCGTTTGCCTGTGTTGCACTCCCTCACACCTCGGTGCGAGCGCAAGAGCTGTCGGCCGGCAAGAAGGAGTCGGCCGAAATGAAAGAGAAAGCCGAGCCGGCAGCCAAAGAAGCAAAAGCGGATGAGGCCGACGAGAAGGAGATCTCTCTCGATGAGGCACCAGCCGCGGTCCGCGCCGCGATTCAAAAGGAAATCGGAGCCGAGGGCAAACTCACCAAACTCGTGAAAGAGATGGATGAGGGCAAGGAAGCCTATGAAGCCGATTTCATGAAGCAAGGCATCGAGTGCTCGGTAAAAGTTGCGCCTGACGGCTCTGTTGTGGAAATTGAAAAAAAGGTTAGCGTCGATTCGCTGCCGGCTGCGGTAAAATCCGCGCTAAAGAAAGAAATCGGCGACGCCAAAGTGAAAGAAGCTTTGGCGGTCACCCTCCACACGTACGAGTTCGAGATCGAGAAAGACGGGAAAACCCAAGAAGTGAAGGTAGACCCGCTCGGAAATGTTGAACTCGAGGATGAATCGGCCAAAGAAGAGAAAGAACAATCTGAAGAGAAGGCCGAGAAGAAGGAAATGAAGGTCGAGAAGAAGAGTTCGACCGAACAAGGCGAAAAGTCGGAAGAAAAAGACTAACCTTCACAACTCTTGGGGACGCTCCAAGGCTGATGAAAAATAGGTTTGGGAGCGTCCCCTTCTTTATCAAGATTGAGAGATTTTGCTCCAGTTGAGAAGAACTCTCGAACGAATAACTATTTCCAATCCAACCAGAAGGACATGTCAGATGCAAGTTACCACGGAAAACTCTCCGGGGCAGACCTCTTGTTCTCAAAAATGGCTCATTGTATGGGTTTTGGCGCTGTTTGCTTTTGCGGGGGCGCTTTATCTCGCCCGCTTGGGGGCAACGCCCCTGCGCGTGAACGCTGAGATCCGGACTTACGAGATTACGCGGAACATGATCGAGCGCGGCGATTACATCGTACCGGTTTTCCGCGAAGAAACACGTTTTAATAAACCGCCCTTCTACTATTGGTGCTCGATAGCGGTGAGCCGTCTGGCGGGGAATTTTGGACTCGCAACTCATCGGCTGCCTTCTGTGCTTAGTGCGTTTGGCGTGCTTGGACTGGGTCTGGTGTGGGCTCGAATTCTCCGAGCGGAAAAGGAAACTTTGCTAGGGCTCACTATCCTTGCAGTGACTTATCTTTTTCTAGTCCAAGCACGACGCGGAAGTTTTGAAGTCCTGCTGAGTTTCCTCTGCAATGCCTCGTTGCTCGCCTTCTATCTAAGCAAAGTCCGCAAATCGTTTAGATGGGCATTGGCAGGCGGCATATTGTGGGGCCTGGCCTTTCTTACAAAAGGCTCGCCGGCCCTCCTCTTTGTGCCCCTCGTGCTTGCAGCGTGGCTCTGGGGGCAATCGAGTTTGACGAAGATTTTCCGGCGCGAGTTGCTGCCAGTTGTTATTGTGGGCGTTTTCATCGCCATGAGTTGGTATGCATACATTCTTGTGTTTCGTCCGGATAGTCGAAGCGATATTCTGGGCGAGGTGCTCTTACCGCTCGGGATCAAAGCTGGGCCAAAAACTACTGCAGAGCACCGTGCCCCGTTCTATTTCTATGCGCTGGGCATCTGGCGTGCTGGTTTTCCGCTTTCGATTTTCTTGCCGCTGACAATTTGGCACATGGTGAAACATAAGCTCTACCCAGCAGCTAGCCCTTTACGCCTTTTTGCGCTCACGATGATTATTCCTTTTTTGATCTTCAGCGTCATTCCGATGAAACAGGATCATTATTTGTTGCCTGCCTATCTCCCGTGGGCGATCCTCACCGGTCTTGCCATTCACGACGCCGTCCGCGGGATAGTTGGGTTTTCGCGCAAGTGGGTGACCGTTCCCGTGGCCCTTGCTTCAGTCCTGCTACTCGTCGCGGGATTTGCTGTCGGCATTGGGACTTACATGGTCTTTGAATCGCTGGTCTACGCGGTACTTGCTGGCACTCTGCTCATTGCCACTGCTGGCGCAACTCTTTGGTTGGTACGCACTGGACGCTCGCCCCAGGCCATCGTAGCATTGGCCTTTTCCACGTGGGTACTCTTTGGGTGGTACTTCGTGTGGATGCGTCCCATCGAGGATGGTTTTGGTTCCGGCGCTCTTTTCAGCTCGCCGAGCTATAACGCTCAGTATTGGGAAGCAAAAATTCAGCGCTATCCAATTCTGGGCAAATTACTCGACTACGATCGAGGATTGAAAAAGGCCAAAAAGGCTTCGCGCGGCGGCGCACAGGGCGTTTTTACTCCTTCGCTTGATGCATCGGGTGAAGAATGAAAATTCTGTTGATCGAAGATTCGCGGCGTCTGCGTGAGGCGTTGGGACACGGCCTTCGGCGTTTAGGTTACACGCTCGTCACAGCAGCTGACGGCGAGGAGGGATATCGCCTGGCTTCCACGCAGCCGTTTGATATCATCATCCTGGACTTGATGTTGCCAAAGCTCGACGGCTTGTCCGTCCTACGAAAACTCCGTGCCGAAAAGTGCGATACGAACATTCTCATTCTCAGCGCGCGCGACACCGTGGAGCAGCGAGTTGAAGGACTCCGCAGCGGAGCCGACGATTACCTCGTAAAACCGTTTTCTTTCGAAGAACTCGTGGCTCGGATCCAAGCCCTAACGCGCCGACGTTTCGGAACACGCTCGCCCCGGATTGTCGTCGGGCCGCTCACAGTGGATACGGCAGGGCGTGTCGCTTACGTGGACGGAGAACCCGTGGCCCTTACGGCGCGCGAGTTCGCCATCCTCGAGTATTTGGCTTTTCACCGAGACCGTGTTGTCTCGCGCGCCCAAATCGAAGAGGCACTCTACGAAGATCGATTCGGTTTGGCAAGCAACGCCGTGGAATCGGCTATTTGCCTGCTCCGGAAAAAAATTGATCGGCCCGGTCGCCCCTCATTGATTCAAACGCGGCGAGGGCTGGGTTACGTTCTGACTGATGCGCTAGAGAGCGGCGGGGACTCCGAGCCATGAAAAAACGCCCCTCTCTTCAGTGGCGTCTGTTCGCGCTGGCGTGCGGTCTGCTTCTTTTGCTGGGCGTAGTCAGCGGTTACATCACCTACCGCCTCGTGCGCCAGAACCTCACGCGTGCCTTTGACCAGGCATTGCGTATGAAAGCGCGCGCATTGCTCTCGTCCGTTCGCAAAGAGTCGAGCGGCAAGCTCGAGCTCGAATATGCGGATGAGATGATGCCGGAGTTTCTCCCCTCGCCTCGCGCGGAATACTTCGAAATCCGCGACGCGCAGGGACAGCTTATCGAAAAATCCCCGTCACTCGGAGCTCGGGAACTGCAGGCAAAGAAAAGGCATACTCATCGTGCTTATGCGGTGAAAGACGTTCGTTTGCCAGATGGACGTCGTGGGCGTGCCGTGCGACTGTGTGGGGTTCCTGCGCAGGAGGAGGACGAGAAAGATGATCGAGCCACGAGTGCGGTCGAAGAGAACATCGTTTGTGTGGTGGTGGCGCGAGAACGCGAATCGCTGGACCAATCCCTCGCAGTGATTGCTGCTTCCCTTACACTAGGAAGCCTCTTCGTTGCGATAGGCGGCGCCGTAGGGCTAATGCTCGTTGTTCGGTTTGGGCTGGCACCGCTGCGAGCATTGGCGCAGCGCGTGGAGCAACTCGGTCCCGATGATCTGGATTGCCAACTCACCTCCCCACACTTGCCACAGGAGCTTGTTCCCATAGCTGAACGGCTGGATCAGTTGTTCGCACGGGTGCGGGAGGCTATCCAACGCGAGCGGCGCTACACAAGCGACGTGGCCCACGAGTTGCGAACACCGCTGGGAGAACTGCGCGCGACCCTGGAGGTGGCTGCCTGTTGGCCCGACGATCATGCCCTTTTGCGCAGTTCCATCGAACAGGCTCTGGAATCCGTGGGCGAAGCAGAGACGCTCGTGAACACGCTCCTGGAACTTGCACGTAGGGGGCATGCAGCCGCACCGCCACCCATGCAACCGCTTTGGTTCCGTACCATCATCGACGAAGAAATTGGCAAACTTGCAAAACAGGCAGAGGAGCGCGGAATCCGGTTTACTTGGCTACCAGCTGCGCCAACGTCCGATCGCACCATTGAGGCGCATCCCGATCTGTTTCGGGCCGTGATGCGCAACATCCTTAGCAATGCTGTCGAGTACGCACCCGAGGGAAGCGAGGTTCAGTTGCAGACAAAAGAACAGGAAGGCGCCTTCCTTGCGATCGAGGTTTGCAACCAGGCGCCTGAGCTGGAGGCGAAAGACATTGAAGAAATGTGTCAGCCATTCTGGCGCAAGGACGCCGCCCGCACAGATCGCCAACACAGCGGGCTCGGTCTTACCATTACCCAATCGCTGTGTAAGGTGATGGGAATGAGGTTGAGCCTAGAGCTCGAATCCGATGGCCTGCTCGTTGTCCGTCTTGTGGCCAAGACGGCTGACGGTGACAAGGGGCTTGGGAATCCCCAAGAACATTTCCACACGTGCTAAAAGACACGTTTTGTGCAATGCGGCAGCCTGATGTGGATACACAAGCTGTGCGGTTGCACTGACGAGTGGTCCCCGTGGACGTTTTCCGATGGCTTGAATAGGGGCAAGCAAGCCCAGTAATTGAAGATCAAAGATGCGCTGGGACGGCGCAATCCCGGTGCGCCTCGGACGACGGTTCGGTCCGAACCTGGTCAGGCCCTGACGGGAGCAGCCATAAGGACGTCTGGCCGTGTGTTCGATGGCGTGCCGGGTTTGGGCCGTCTTTTTTTATGGGCTTATGACTGCCGGCTTGACTCGACGCTTGTCCAGAAATTCAATAATGCGTTCGACAGCTCGCGCGGCACTCCCTGGCTTGCCAAAGGACTGGCGGATTCGCTCATATTCGGACCGCATGGCCGCGAGCCGCTGTGGCGAGAGAAGGATATCGAGCGCCTTAGCTGCAATTTTGGGGCCAACGACCTCGTGCTGAAGAAGTTCGGGCACCACTTCCCTACCAGCAACGATATTGACAAGACTTATCCACGGTGTGCGAACGACAGTACGGGCAAACAAGTAAGTGAGCCAGGAAACGCGGTAGATGACAATTTGAGGCACTCCAGCAAGCGCCAGCTCCAGCGTGGAAGTACCGCTTTTGCAAATTGCGAAATCCAGCGCTCCACGCACGGAAGCATGATCTTCCAAAGCAACGGCTATCGGGAAATGGCGCCTTGCCCGCATCGCCTGGGCAACAATGGTGTCATCAACCGTGTGGGCTTTCGGAATGACGAATGCCGCTGAGGGGATGTGCTTCGCGATAGTCCCAGCTGCATCAAGGAGGGGGCGCAAATGATACTCCCATTCGCTTCGGCGGCTACCAGGCAGCAATCCAATAAGGGTGGCGTCGGGCTTAAAGCCAAGCCATTGGCACACTTGCGCCTTTGTGCGAGTAGGCGAAGGGGCATCCAGTAAAGGGTGGCCGACGAAATACGTTTCTATCCCCGCTTCGCGGAATAAGGTCTCTTCGAACGGAAAGATGACGAGGAGGAGGGATACAGCTCGCTTGAGAATCTCAATGCGGGAATAATGCCAGGCCCAAACCTGAGGAGCAATGTAGTAAATTACTGGAATTCCAAGTCTTGCAGCCTGTTGTGCAAGACGAAGGTTGAAGCCTGGGTAATCGACAAGCACCAAAGCATCAGGCCGCTTGCTCTCGAGCAAAGCACAAGCTTGACGAAAGAGCTGCTTGAGCTGAGGATAGTGATAGAGCGCCTGGGTAATTCCAATGATCGGAAAGCCTGAAGCCAGATCGAATTCCAGACGCATCCCAGCGCTTTCCATCGCCTTTCCACCATATCCAAAGCACTCTAAGTCTGATACTTGTCTCTTTAATATTGATATAAGACGTGAAGCATGCTGATCAGCAGAATGTTCCCCCGCCACGAACATGAGCTTAAGGGGCTGGGACGATGGGCCGGCCATAGAGGCAGGAAATCTCTCCCTCTCAATAGTCGTTAAAGTATTTTTCTAGTCTTTCATGAATAAGGCGCGTAATTTCAACTGCTAATTCTAATGCGTCGCGTGCATGTTCCCCCTTGACCATCGGCTCGGTGCCACGTTCAATGCATTCGAGGAAATGTTGCAGTTCAAGTTTGAGGGGTTCCTGCCTTTTCAGGGTTTCCTTGGTTCGAACAATGGTCACTGTTGGTGTCCCCGGCGGCGCGTTGGGGGTATGAATCCGCCTGTAGATCTCGACGTCCTGTTCAATGTAGTCGATTGCGATATAGGCGTTGCGCTGAAAGACTCTTATTTTCCGTTTTCGGACGGGCGTCACGCGGCTTGCGGTCAGATTGGCAATGCAGCCGTTCTCGAAGTGGATCCGGGCATTGGCGATGTCTTCCTTGTCGCCGTAGATACCCACGCCGGCTGCTTCGAGATAGGTGACGGGCGCATTCACAAGCTGAAGAATGATGTCGAGGTCATGGATCATGAGATCAAGCACGACGCCGACATCCTTGACGCGGGGATCATAAGGGCCGAGGCGATGCGCTTCGATGAACGCCGGGTTGCGCACAATTTGTTTCAACCGCATGATCGCGGTGTTGAAGCGTTCGATGTGGCCGACCTGGAGGATACGCTGCTTTTCGCGTGCCAGGTTGATGAGCGCCTGGGCCTGTTCCACATTGGAAGTGATCGGTTTCTCGACGAGAACATGGACGCCGCTCTCGAGAAAGTCTCGAGCTATCTCATAATGGAGGACAGTGGGCACAACAATGCTGCAGGCGTCAACGCGTCCGAGCAGTTCCCGATAGTCCGTGTAAGCAGAGGTCTTGTACTGCTTTGCTATCTTTTGGGCTGCGCGGGCGTCCACGTCGGCCACGCCCACCAGTTCGCAATTTTCCAATTCCGCGTACACTCGGGCGTGGTGCTGACCCAAATGGCCCACTCCCACGACCCCGACGCGAATCTTAGGCATTCGGCTTCCAGATTCTCGGCAAGATTCGTATGATGACTTTGCTACAGCGCCACCCCCACGCGGCGTCGTCAAGCTCGATTATCACCGGCAAAACGTTCACTGGACCTTGTGGGCGCGAGCACGCTCCTTGAGCATGCGATGCATCCGCCGCCGGCACATCGCGCAAAGCTCGAAAACGTAAGCTTCGTAGACTTCGTCCGTGGCCTCCTCCGCATCGAGAAACTCCATCTCTTCGATCAGTTTCTCGATTTGCGCCGTATGATCAGCAAGCAGATCGTCAATCGTCAACTCGATTGGTTGCGCTTTAGCGTAAAGCTCGATGCGCAAGACGTAGAGCTGCGCACCCGGTGGCACGTCAGCCCCGCAGTTTGAGCACTTTCGACTCATGCGGTAATTTTGCTGTGCCGAACCGCAAGTTGTCAATGGTTATGGATTTTCTTTGCCACGCCGCAGTCGACCTCATTAGATTTGAACTCGTATGTCAGCAATGTGGCACTTCGAAAAGCATTTCACGCCAGCGGAAGCGAATTCTCTCATTCCCCGAGTTCGCGAAAACTTCCGCAAGATTCACACGCTGCTAGGCTATGACTACCCTGGCTGGACGAAGGTGGCCAGTCATGGCAATGGCAATGGCAAGATGTGGCAATTCAAATTGTTGGCCCAACAGCTGGGACGTCGTGAATGCGAAGACATGGCGGGAGATCTCATTCGGGAATTGGAGGAGCTGGGGATCATTGTGCGGGATTGGCGACGTGGGCTGGTCGATTTCCCTGCGGTGTGGGCTGGTCGAGAGGTCTTTCTGTGCTACGAATTGGACGACGGCGAGCAGGTGCGGTTCTATCATGGACTGAATGAGGGCTATGCTGGCCGTCGGCCGCTAAAGTAATTTCTTATCGAGGTGACAAGGATGAAAGCAGTTGTTTTCGAGCAGACGGGCGGTCTCGACAAACTGGTGGTGAAAGAGATGCCGTGCCCCAGGCCAGGGCCCGGCGAGGTTCTTGTGCAGGTGAAGGCCTGCGCTTTGAATCATCTCGACATCTGGGCGCGGCGGGGTGCCTTCAACGTGCCGCTTCCGATGCCCCATATTTCGGGATGTGACGTGTGCGGGATCGTTGCGGAGGTGGGTGCTGGCGTCGAAGGTCTGCAAGTAGGCGATCGGGTCATTATTGCTCCCGGCCAGGGATGCGGCCACTGCCCGGAATGCCTGGCTGGCCGCGACTCGTATTGTCCCGACTATAAGATTTTTGGCTTCCAGATTCAAGGCGGTTATGCAGAATTTACAGTGACTGCCGCGCGGCATGTGATTGCCGTCCCGCGCACGCTGAGCTACGAACAGTGGGCTGCGCTGCCCCTTGTCTTTCTCACCGCCCACCACATGCTTTTCTCGTGTGGCAAGCTCAAGGCCGGACAAACTGTGCTCATCCACGCCTGTGGTAGCGGCGTCGGCATGGCTGCGATTCAACTGGCCAAACTCGCTGGAGCCTTCATTATTACCACTTCGGCCAGCGATCATAAATTACAACGGGCGTGCCGCGAACAGGGAGTAGATGGAACAATCAACTATAACCGCGACGACCTGATCGAGCATGTCGAGCATCTGACTAACGGCAGCGGCGTGGACCTTGTGATAGACCCGGTGGGACCAGCGGTGTGGGAGAAAAGCATCGCGGTGTTGCGACGCGGCGGACGTCTGGTAAACTGCGCAGCAACGACAGGCATGGAGGCACAGATTAGCGTTCGTAGCCTTTACGCTAAGCAAATTGCACTTGTCGGCTCATATATGGGCTTTCGTTCGGAGCTCGACACAGTGATCCGCCTCGCTGCGGCTAAGAAAATTGAGCCCATCGTTGATTCTACATTCCGCCTAGAGAGAGCATGCGACGCACAGGCACGCATGGAGAACCGCGAAAACTACGGCAAAATCGTATTAGTCACAGACTCGACGCTGTGCTGATGAGCACGCGGCATTTCTCAAGAGTTGACAGCGGTGAGTTCTTTCTCAGGTTGTAACGTCGTTGTGTTGTCCAAGGACAAGACATACGAACTCTGCGATACCAAGAACGGGTTGCCCATGGTGAATTTGAAAGACTACATACGCGACATCCCAGATTTCCCCAAGCCGGGGATCGTCTTTAAGGACATTACTCCGCTGCTGAAATCTGCGGAGGCTTTCCGCGCGACGGTTGATCGGCTTGCCGAGCGCTACAAGGGCAAGGCAATCACACAAGTGGTGGCAATTGAGTCGAGGGGCTTTCTTTTTGGGGCGGCGCTGGCTTATGCGATAGGCGCCGGCGTTGTTCCCGTGCGCAAAGTTGGCAAGCTTCCCGCAGCCACATTTCGCGAGAGTTACGAGCTCGAGTATGGCACGGACAGCGTAGAAATCCACCAAGATGCAATCACGCCTCAGGACAAGGTGATCGTGCTCGATGACGTCATTGCCACGGGAGGCACACTAGCCGCAGCATGTCGGCTCGTGCGTGGGTCGGGAGGATCAATTCACGAAGCAGCAACAATTATTGAGCTCACCTTCCTCAACGGCCGCGAAAAACTCGGTGATGTCCCTTTCCACTCTCTCCTTTCCTACTAATTGAGATGATGCTGCTGCCCTTTTCGCAAGGGCTGGTGATAGCACGGGCGCCCGCCAGCGAGGCGATTTGATCCGAGAGCGGTGGCCGCATGCGCAAATTGAAACGGAAAACGTGGCTCCCCGCGCGACGAAGCCTATGAGAGACTCTTTTTCGTGCTCGGCATGAGCGGGTGGCACTCTTTGCGCCACTCACCTGCCTTACAGGGCATCGATCCTCGGGGGCTTCTGTTGACTACCTGATGCTAACGCACCACAATTGTAATGGTGAAGATAACCATGAAGCTCCTCCCTACGATGGCTCGTTCAAATTTTCGCAAAAGAGAGCATACCGTGCCGCGTTTATGGCGGGTGATTGTCGTCATGTTTGCCTGGCTTGCTGGTCTGTGGAGCCAAGCGGCCGGTCCCCCACCAGCAAGCCAAGTTATGCCCGAATTCGGTGCCTCCAAAGAAGAGGTTCGGCAAAGACTAGCAAAGAAGGCTGCGACGCGGGGATTGGACCGCGTTGACGGCGAGACAAAATTGGAAGATCGCGGTGAATTTTATCGGTCGGGGCACACCACCATACCGTTGTGGCGCCTGCCTAGCCAGTTTGCTGTGAAATACCGCGAAGGCGTTGATCCGGCAGTTGCGAATAAGCAAATTCGCGACGCTGCTGCAGCGGCGGTGCAGGAACTCGCAAGCTGTAAACCCAAACGCCTAGGAATTTTTTCGACTTCGGCGGAAGATACAACTGCGGTTATTGGCCAAGTGAAGCGCAGCAGCGTGGTGGAAAAAGTGTTTCCGGTCTACGTCTACCCAGTGGACCACGCCCGGATGGTCGCAACTGACGACATCATCCTTTGTGTCGAAACCGAGGGGGCACGGAACGCTTTGATGCCAACGCTGGCGAGCATGGGCATCGCGCTCGTCTCGCAGCTACCGCAAAAGCACATAAACGTGTACCTTGTTCGGCTTACTGCTCAGGCCAAAGACGATGCTTTGGGCGCCTGTGAGAAACTCAACCAGTTGCCGGGAGTGAAGTGGGCTGAACCGGATTTTGTGCGGGAACTCTTTTTTGATTTTTCCCCCAATGACCCCTTGTTCTCGAAGCAGCAGGGGTTGCATAACACGGGGGCAAATGGAGCCGTTGCCGATGCGGACGTGGATGCTCCCGAGGGGTGGGACATAACGGTTGGTTCGCCGAGTGTCGTGATTGCGATTATAGATGATGGCGTGGATACGTCACACACAGACCTGCTCATCGCCCCTGGTGGCTACGATTTCTATAACAACGACAGCGATCCCTCCCCTACTGGCACCGACGGCCATGGGACAGGTTGTGCTGGCGTGGCTGCAGCCATTGTCAATAATGGCTACCACACGGCGGGAATCGCAGGGGGATGCAAGATTCTCCCCGTTAAAATTTCACAAGGCAGCTCTTTTGCTTCGAACACTGTAATTGGCAACGCGATTAGCTATGCGGCAGACCACGCCGACGTGCTCTCGAATAGCTGGGGTGGAGGCGCCTCGAGCAGCTACATCAACAGTGCCATAGACTATGCCGTGACCTATGGGCGTGGGGGCAAGGGATGTCCGGTGTTCTTTGCCAGTGGGAATTCGGCAAGCGGTTGGTACCAAGGCGGAGGTCGTTATCGCCTGAGCACGACAGGGCTGAACGGCAACTATTATATAGCGTTTGACTACACTAAAGATGTGAGCTTAGCATTCGGATTAGACACAGTGTATGTAGACAATGTCTGCCTATTGAACGCTGATACATACTCACATATCTGGCGTGAAGACTTTGAGGGGCCAATATTCCCGCCCACTGGCTGGACTCTGGCTAGCAGCACGGGCTCAAACTTTTGGTTCCGCACGACAACAAACGCCTACACTGCAACCGCAGGCTCCTATTCGGCACGGGCAGGAGCTATTGGCAACAACCAGTGGACTGACCTCAGGACTCCGTTGCTGAATCTGACTGGCAGCGAAACACTGTGCTTCGCTGCCTATGTTTCAACCCAAGCGAACAAAGACCTGTTTTACGTGGACATTTACACGCAGACGGGAACCTACGTGGGCTCGTGGGGGCCGTTTAGTGGAGTGCCTACGATTACGACAAGCGTGGCTTATCCGGCGAATTATGTAAACACGATTGCGGTGGGGGCTTCTAGTGATTGCGACCGCCGATCGGATTACAGTGAATACGGGCCGGAACTTGATTTTGTCGCTCCAAGCAATGGGGGATGGAACGATATCGTTACGCTTGATCCGACTGGCAGCGTGGGCTGGACGTCCGATGATTACAAAACGAATTTCGGTGGCACTTCCTCCGCCTGTCCACTCGCGGCCGGGATTGCAGCCTTGCGCCTTAGTTACAATCCGAGCGAAACCGCTGCGTCGTTGCGCTCATGGATGCACGCCCATTGCGACAAAATTGGAGGTCTCCCTTATAGTGGGGGCGAACCGGGCGCCGGCGGGAGAAATGACCAGTACGGCTACGGGCGTGTAACGCATTCATGATGGTTCCCGTCGGCTTGAGCAGTTGGTCATCGGAATAGCTCTTGCCACATTTTCGATTGCCAAGCCCTCCGGCTCGTAGCGCGACAGCCCTTGCCTTCACAATTGCGCTTGAACCTCGTAGGCTGAGACCGCATTTCATGACGCAGGCGGGAGGGGGGCGAACTTTTGCGCGGAAAAAGAAGTTGCGCCCAGCATTCCCGCGCAGAGATGACGGCTGTCAACACTCTGTGCGGAAGATCGAACCAGTCGACAGGCTTTCCCGCATGCCAAACGGCAGATCCATGGAGTCGATAGCGTGAGAGAGGACGAGATCTTTTCCCACATGTCCAGCCCAGGAACTGTCAGGCCCAAAGCTCCTACGGACGACCTCTTTTTCCAGAAACTCCAATGCTCTCATAAGCTTGAGCTCGCGGCCCTACTCAGAGAGTGCGTCGGCGGCAGAGGGAAGCATGTCGGGATTGATGCGTTCTTTGATCGCGCGTTCCAAGCGTTCGGCGACGTCGGGATGTTCCTTCAAGAACTGCTTGGCATTTTCGCGACCTTGGCCAATGCGTTCGCCCTCGAAGGAGAACCAAGCGCCGCTTTTCTCGATAAGTTTTGCGCTCACGCCAAGATCGAGCAGATCGCCCTCGCGCGAGATACCTTCTCCGAACATGATATCGAACTCGGCCTCTTTAAAGGGCGGCGCGAGCTTGTTCTTAACGACCTTTGCGCGGCATCGATTGCCCACGTTCTCCGTGCCTTCTTTGATCGCGCCAATGCGGCGGATATCGATGCGGATAGATGCATAAAATTTCAATGCACGCCCACCGGTGGTCGTCTCAGGATTACCAAACATCACTCCGATTTTTTCGCGGATCTGGTTGATGAAAATGACGCAAGTCTTGCTCTTGTTGATAGCCGCCGTGAGTTTGCGGAGTGCCTGCGACATGAGGCGAGCCTGCAAGCCAACAAAGCTGTCGCCCATTTCGCCTTCGATTTCGGCCTTAGGAACAAGCGCGGCGACCGAGTCGATCACGATGACGTCAATGGCGTTGGAGCGGACAAGAGTTTCCACGATGTCGAGCGCCTGCTCACCAGTGTCCGGCTGGGAAATGAGCAACTCGTCCACATTGACGCCAAGTTTGCGGCAATACACCGGATCCATAGCGTGTTCCGCGTCAATGTATGCCGCTACCCCGCCCATTTTTTGGGCGTTTGCCACGACGTGAAGAGCGAGTGTCGTTTTACCCGAGCTTTCTGGCCCAAAGATTTCCACAATGCGGCCCCGCGGAACGCCCCAGATGCCAAGAGCGCAGTCGAGGCTAATCGAGCCCGTGGGAATAACTTGAATGCCTTGCTCGACACTGTGCTCGCCCATGCGCATGATGGCGCCTTTGCCGTAGCTGCGCTCGATTTGCGAAAGCGCCATCTCTAGGGCTTTTACGCGCGACTGATCCGTCTTTTCCGGTGCATCATTACGGGCCATTGTTTGCTTTCCTTGTCGTGAAAGAATACTTCCTCAGTTGATTTTGCAGCTTGAGCAAAGACAACGGAAAAATCGTTGGCATCGTATGCCAGTGTAGTCAATCTCGTAAGATTCTACGATGAGAAGGGAATGAAATGCTGCAACAATTGATCGAAGGCGTCAGGTTGAAGCCGTTGAAAATCCATGCCGACGAGCGTGGGCGCGTGATGGAAATGCTGCGCATGGACGATGAGATTTTTTTGAAATTCGGGCAGGTGTACATGACGACAGCCTACCCGGGTGTGGTGAAGGCATGGCATTACCATAAGCTGCAGACCGATCATTTCGTGTGTGTGCATGGCATGATGAAGGTGGTTCTTTACGATGGACGGGAGGCGTCAGCGACGAAAGGCCTGATCAATGAGTTCTTTATTGGCGACTACAATCCTATGTTGATTCAGATCCCACCCGGCGTCTACCATGGGTTCAAATGCATCAGTGAACACGAAGCGATCGTGATCAATACGGTGACGGAGCCTTACAACCATGCGAACCCGGATGAATATCGCGTGGCGCCTCACGGCGGAGAGATTCCTTACGACTGGTCAAGGAAAGACGGGTAAGCCAGACAGGTGTGAAGAACCATGAACAAAACCATCGAAGAGATCCGCAGCGAGATAGACGCTCTTGACCGCACGCTGGTGGGATTGTTGGACCGGCGGGCGCAACTCGCGCGAGAAATCGGCAAGGCGAAGCTTCAGCACGGTCAGCAAAAGTTCTTCGATCCGGCACGTCAGAAACGGGTGCTCGAAAATGTCCTGGCCGCCAGCAAAAATGATTTTCCCCAAGACGCACTGCGCAAAGTCTTTGTCGAGATCATGTCAGGATGCCTAGCGGCGGAAAAGCCTCCGATGGTGGCTTACCTTGGACCCGAAGCAACTTATTCGCATCTGGCCGCGCTCACGGAGTTTGGCAACTCGGTGGCTTATCAGTCGTATGCTTCGGTCGAGGACATCTTCTTCGCTGTGGATCGCGATTGGGTGGATTACGGCGTGGTGCCCATCGAGAACTCCACGGGGGGCGTTATTCACACGACGCTGGACCTCTTCCTAGATTACGAACTGCTGATCTGCTCGGAGATTTACCTTCACATCCACCACAACCTCATCTCGCGCAATCCGCTCGAGCGCATAAAGACGATCTATTCGAAGGCAGAGCCTTTCCAGCAATGCTCGGTGTGGTTGAAGGAGAATCTGCCAGGGGTGCAGCTCATCGAGGTCGGTTCCACGGTCAAAGGCGTGGAGATGGCGAAAGACCGCGATTACGCGGCAGCCATTGGGAGCGAAATCGCCGCCCGAAAGTACAACGTGCCGATTGTTGCAGCAAATATCGAGGATATGAAGGATAACATGACGCGCTTTCTGGTGATTGGGAAACAGGAAGCAGCTCCGACGGGACGCGACAAAACGAGTGTGATGTTCTCGATCAAAGACCGCCCCGGGGCCCTGTTTGACCTTCTGTATCCGTTCAAAAAGCGCAACATTAACCTCTCGACTATAGAAAGCCGCCCATCGCGCAAGAAGGCGTGGGATTACTTCTTCTTTGTGGACCTGGAAGGGCATGTACAGGATGAGCCTGTTTACGAAGCCTTGCAGGAACTCAAAAGTCTCGCCACGTATTTGCGTGTGATGGGCAGCTATCCACGCGACGTGAAAATACGCGATCTTAAAGAAATCGAACAGACTGTGATCTGACGAGCAGCCCAATTTCCGGGCCTAGGCCTGAAAAAAGCGGTGCAACAGTCAAGATGCGTTATGAGCAGAAAGTGTGGGCACCACTGTGGCTTGAGCTTAGTGGTCTGCCGTTTTTTCTCGCGGAGAAGGCGAGAACTCCGGTGGCCTGGAGCATTTTCAAAAAAATCGTCGAGCTCGATTGTGCACTCAATCCTGTGCCTGGTATTGTTCAGATCTCGCTCGACGATCTGGCAAAACGGTGTGGCGCAAAAGCTGACATCGTTCGCAGAACTATGAAAGCTCTTCAGAAGCTCGGAATTCTGGCGTGTTTTCTTCCTGAGACAGACGAAGAAGAAGCTTTTTTCCAGGTGAAAACTCCCCTGCACACTCCTCTGTCGCCAGACGAGGTGCGGGGGCATCATCCTGAGCTTTTCGCCGCGGAAGGTCACTATTTCCGATATGCGCAGGCGACAGAAGGAAGCGAGTACGACGATTCTGAGGATGTCCTGCTCAAGGAGGTCGTGGATCTCTACCTTAACGCGATCGGCTTGAAGTTGAATGCCTTCGTGCTAGACGAACTTCGGTTGATTCGGCAACGCTTTCCCATAGACTTGATTCGACAAACCTTTCGGCGCGCAGCGAAGAACGACATTCACTCGCTGGGATGGGTCATGAAGGAACTGATTCGGCAAAAGAGGAAGCTGGATGAAGAAAAGGGAGAAGACGCAGAAAGTTTGCCCGAAATGTGAGGGATGGGGCTATATCCTCACAGACAACGGCGCCATTCCGTGCGAATGCCAGGATGAGGCTCGTTTGGAGCAAGCTTATCGGGCTGCCCAGATTCCTCCGCGTTTCCTCACGAAAACTCTCGATAGTTTTCGCCCGATGGACCCTCGACATAAGGAAATTGTCGAGTTCGCAAAGAATTTCGTGCGGACATTCCGCGTGAACGCACCAAATCAGCCGACGAAAGGACTCTTGCTTTACGGCAAGGAAGGAACTGGCAAGACACATATCGCCATAGCCATTCTCAAGCAGGTCATTGCCAAGGGTCATCGCGGGCTTTACTGGAACGTACCGGAGCTCTTTCTAGAATTACGGCGAACGATGAATGCGCCGACCGAACTCGACGAAGCTGCCATCATCGACGAGGCTGTGGAAACAGAGCTGCTTGTGCTCGACGATCTGGGAGCGGAAAAAGTCAGCGACTACGTGATGGACCGCCTATACGTGCTCATCAACGGACGCTACGAGAATGATCTTCCCACCATCATCACGACGAATCGTTCGCTCGAGGAGCTTCGCGCTCAAATTGGGCCAAGGATTGTGTCGCGCCTCTCGGAGATGTGTCTGCGCATTGAGTTCCCAGTCGGCGATTACCGTTTGCGCAATTTGCAATGAGCTGCTGTGTTCAATTTGGTGACGGTGACGTCCATGTTTAGGAAGTCGGGCCAAATGGCGCGCCCGTGCAACTCTGATTTAGGTAAGTGATACAACATCAAGCTTTAGCAAAACGGACTTGTAATTCGTGAACGTCCTCTTCATGATGAAGAGGAATCGCGCCGTGCGATTGGTGGGACGGCATAAGCTTTGCTCACCCCAGGGGTGCGGCGTTGTAGTTGTTACACCGTTCCCAATCTAAACAAGAAGGGAGCTAGAATATGAAGTTCAGTTCAAAGTTCTTCCTCACAATTTTTGCCAGCATGTTAGTTAGTCTTGTCGGGGCGCAAGAAACCTCGCCAGCCGAAAAGGCGACGTCGAAAACGGACGAAGTGAAAAAACCGCCTGAGCTGACGATAGTTGGAGGTCGGTTTGTCCGGGACGATTTCACCACGATCGGCGGTGGCGTGGTTTATTTCATTTTCCAGGAACGCTTGAAAGAACTCCCGCATGAGAACACGATGGAAAAGGTACGGGCGATGGCTGAAACTGCGGCTGAGGTCGATGCAGAAGGCAATTTCTACCTTGAAATGAAGCCAGGCAATTTTGCGCTGGTGTACGACCCGAACGCCCAGTTTAAGCCGGAAATGGCCGACCCAGGCCCAGAGAGTATGGAGAAGCTGCGCAAACGTACGCCGGAACAGGTGAAGGCTTTGATTGATGTTATTCGCGAGAACGCGGCGAAAGGTTTGCCGATCGAGAATGGCCGGATTGGGACGGCTTACGTGGTGGAAAACCGTTTCGTACGGCCGCCGGCTGTAGACTTCGGTGAAATGCCGCTCGGGGTGGACCAGTCTGCCACAATTATCGCGGTCAAAGAGAATGGCGAAATCGTGGATTTCCCCGTCATGCTTAAGCTGCGGGGAAAGAATGGCGATATTTATGAGCCGCACACGCCAACACTCAATTCGCCCGGACGTTTCGTGTTCTGCGATCTGGAGCCACAACGCTACGACGTATTTGCTATTGGCGTAAGGATGGCGCCCAAAGAAGACGCACCGGTCACTACTCCTACCCTGGAAAACACTGCGTTCGAGTTTGAAGGTGTGCCGATTGAACACAAGGTTACGGTCAAGCTCCCTGCGGGTAAAAACGAAGAATAACCCGTCCTCGCGCATGGGGTGAATGGCCGCATCGTTGCTGCAAGGCAATGGTGCGGCCTAGTTATTGAGTGATACAGCAAATGTGGCGAGTAGAGGCACGGCGCCAATGGAAGCATCGTGCGGCGAGCCGGAGAAGGAAGCATGAGCCAATGGCAACTGATTCGGGCGAAAAGCTATGTCGTGGCGATTGCAGCGTGGTTCGTCACGTGGGCTACCAGCACATTCGCTGTGGAACAGCTCTTGCCTAAGCCCGAGCGTTCTCCCGACGGAAAACTTGGCGCAAACGTAGAGTGGGAGACTCTTGGGCAGGTAGGAGTCCTCCGCATAAAGATTTTCGATGCTAACGACCGCGTCGTGGGAAGTATCGAAGTTCCTCAGGTGCGCCCAGATCCAGCAGACCTGACGTGGCTTGATCAGCGATGGGTCATGTGCGAGTCGTTTCTGGGCGAACGCGCAAGCGGATTTTATTACGTTGATGCGCTGTCGATGCGTGGATATTTGCTAGAAATTTACGCGTTGCAGGGCAAGCCGAACTGGGATTTCGATGTCACCTATGCCGATCGCGAGACGTCTTTCTCAGTTAGTAACGTTTCCATAGGCCGCACCTGTTTGTTTCCAGTTGTCCTCGGAGCGCTTCCTGTCCAAGAGGACCAATATTTTCGTTTAGAGTTTTGCCAACGGTTCGTGGCAGCAGTTGACGCCTACCGCTTGTGGCTGCGTGAAGAGAAATGGCGAACATTTGACGTCTTCGGTGAGGCCGCCATTCGCTCAGGAACTGGAGGGTTGGCGCTTTGCTCGCATGATGGTCAACTTGCACTCGTGTATTTCTCACTGCGAGCGGAAGAGCCTTTGAAAATCCTGAAAGCAGCACGTTTGCTACCACTGCCTGCCGAGCTGGCTGCGAAGCTTGCCAGCGACAAGACAAACGTCGTGGTGGCGTGGGAGGAAAATGGGCGCTTTACGGTCCGCCGGCGCACTGCTGGAGATCTGCTGACGACTGGGAGTCGCGAAAGCGTTCTTTACTCGGGAACAGTGGAAGGAGCTACGGACGTCCCCGTTGCATTAGCATTGGATACACACGTGGCTGAAAAACTCACAGATTCCACGCACAAGGATGAGGGAGAGGAGATGGCGGACGCCGCGGAGAAGAATAAAGGGCTCGAGAACAAAAAAACAAAAAAAGAACGCTTGTCTCCTCTCCGCAGTAAAAAATCGCCATCCCGTAGAGAGCGCTAATGCACTTCTTCGAGATTGTTGTCGCCGCGTTCGGCCACGAGCGACGACACCGTATCAAGGTATGGTGCTAATTCTTCTGATTGATAAAAGCCAAGGCCAGCCTCGCGGTCGCGCCGAATTTGCAGCACCAATGCTTCCGCGCTAGAAAATCGAATCTCATCGCGCAGACGGACAAGGAAGAAGAGGTAAAGATCCGCTCCTACGATATTGTCGTCAAAATCCAGGAGATGGGCTTCGATGGAAAGGCGCTCACTGCCAAATGTTGGATTGAATCCGATGTTGACGAGGGCGGGAAGGAGCTTATCGCTGGCAGGCAAATAGCCAGCGCAAAGATAGACGCCACGAGCCGGCACGGCATAGGCCGGGTTCTGTTCGAGGTTCGCAGTGGGAAAGCCAAGCGTGCGGCCGCGTCCGTAGCCACGCACTACGATGCCGCGCAATTCGTGCGGGCGCGTGAGGAGCTCGGCGGCAGATGCAACATCTCCCGTGTAAAGAAGGTCACGGATCATCGTGGAGCGCACGAACATGTTCTTGTGTACGACGGGGGGCACCACTTCGACATCAAAACCAAACCGCTGCCCTAATGCCTGAAGTGTGGCGACGTTGCCTTTACCCTCAGCACCGAAACAGAAATCTTCGCCACACACAATCGCTTTTATGCGAGCGCGCCGCACGAGAATTTCTTCGACAAATTGCTCTGGAGTGAGTTGTGCGAATTCGCGCGTAAACGTGAGACAGACAAGAGCATCAAGGCCAAGCCGCCTAAGGATTTGGCGTTTGCGATCGGGATACAGCAATCGCTTGGGCGCGAAGGGCGGCGCCAGAACCGTCAGGGGATGTTCGCGAAAGGTCAGAACAGCAGAGCAAAGCCGACGTTGGCGTGCAAGGTCGAGCACGCGCGATATGAGAGCTTGGTGACCTCGATGTAGCCCGTCAAAAACACCAACAGCCACGACCGATGGCCGAGCAAATTCCCATTTCGGTCTCTCGTAAATCAGCATGAGACCAGCAATGGCGCCCTTGGTGCACTGCGGCAAGCGCAAAGCTCTTTATTTCTCGTGAAGTTTTTGCACTGGGAGCATCAGGGAAAAGCACTGAAACCACTATTGTGTATCGCTTGCAATGGGGTTCTCCCCCTCACATGATTGCACTTCTATCACGATGCTAACAAATATCACTTCTTCGGACGCGTCATGATTCGCTTCGAGCGGGTGACAAAAGCTTTTCGCGTACAACCCTCGAGCTCCGGCAGTGGGGTGCATCGCATGGCCAGCCGCGTTCGCTCGCTCATACGACCGCGCTACCACGAAGTTCTCCGCAATATATCGTTTGAAATCCCTCCGGGAGAATCTGTGGCGCTATTGGGCGTCAACGGGTGCGGCAAAACGACGCTGCTCCGTCTGGTCTGCGGCGTTACTCATCCCACCTCCGGCAAAGTGATCGTAAACGGACGTGCTGGTGGGCTTATCGAACTGACGGCGGGTTTTCATGAAGAGCTGAGCGGGTTGGAAAACATTTTCCTCAACGGGACTCTGCTGGGATTGACGCGAAAAGAGATTCGCCAAAGGCTGGAGGCAATTCTCGATTTCGCTGAACTGGGCGAATTCATCCACACCCCGGTGAAACACTATTCTTGGGGAATGATGCTGCGCCTCGGCTTTTCCATAGCTGTGCACGCGGAGCTCGATGTTCTCGTTGTGGATGAGGCCCTCGCTGTGGGCGATGGCTATTTCCAATGGAAGTGCCTCCAGCGAATTGATGAGTTCAAACGAGCCGGCAAAACGCTGTTCTTTGTGTCGCACGTTCCGGCGCAGGCCGAGTCGGTATGTCGGCGCGCGATCTGGATTCACGATGGGACTATTCAGGCCGAGGGGTCGTCGGCCGAAGTCAGCAAGCAGTACGCGGATTTTGTGGTGCGGCGCCTTGCGGGCGAAGCGCCTACAAACCTACCGCTCGACCTTGTGGCATTAGTGCCAAGCCTGCGTTTCGGCACTGGCGACGTCATCATACGCGAGGTGAAGTTGACAGATGCCGAAGGCCGAGTCCGGCACCTCTTTTGCACTGGCGAGCCGGTGGTCTTGGAATGCGTCGTTGACGCAATGAAAGACATGGATGACCTGTGCATTGTGTTTCAGTTCGACCTGCCCAATCGCACGGTGGTGAAGGCCTCAACCCACCATCGCTGCGGCCCATTTAAGCTTAGCCGTGGCCGCCACAGAATTCTGCTAAAATTTACAGAGCTCTTGCTTTATGACGGAACGTATTACCTTACGTTTGGGTTGCGCACCGTTGCCCGCGTGACAATTCACGACGCCCTTGTTCACATGTACACATTTGCAGTGAAAAACCCGAACCCTCGTTTTTCGGGTCGCGCGCTTTGCACCAAAGCCGAGTTAAATTGGGAACCTGCGGAGATCAAAATCCAGATGGAAAGCGGGGACCGAACCTAAGCAGGCCAAGCGAATAGGTAACATCGGCAAGGAGTATAAAAAAATGCAAATGCCTCAGAGGCGAAGAGCGCAGGCGAGTGGCGCAATTGGCAGCGCATCTGACTCTGGATCAGAGGGTTCTAGGTTCGAATCCTAGCTCGCCTGCCAATATATTTATGTCCACACTGGGGGATAGAGACCTTCGCGGGTGCTCTGACGCACAGATGGATTTCCAAGGTCTGAGGTGCCATAATCATATTGCCATTGCCCCCGTGGACTCCTACACTGAGTTTCAGAAAGTTGACGCATGGCAGCCTATCTTTATCCCAGCAAAGAACTGAATCTGGGCGATAAGCCGTTTGAACTCAAGGGGCGTGTCGTGACGCTCGGGCGACATCCCAACAACGATATTTCGTTGCTCATGGAATCGATTTCTCGCTTTCACGCGAAACTCGAGCTCGTGGGAACACGATGGGTGGTCAGCGACCTGAATTCGAGCAATGGAACATTTCTCAACGGTGAGCGTATCGCCACACCGCGCCCATTATCTGAAGGGGACGTCCTTACGCTGGGGCGGGCTGATTTCATTTTCTCCTATTTGTCGCCCGAAGAGCGTGAACGCCACGCGAGAGAAGGGACCACGCCAACGCCTCAGATGTCGAGCGGGGTCAACCTCCTCGGCGAGGATGAGAGTTCGAGCACAATTCTCTCCACGAAATTGAGTGTAGAAGCTACCCCACTACCGACCCGTTTTTTTGCCGAAGTCGGAGTGGACCTCCCAGCACTTCGGCGGGCAAACGAGCGTCTGCTGGCTCTCTACGAACTGAACGAGATCATTCGCACGAGCACGACAACGCAGGAAATGCTCGAGCGCGCCATGGATCTGATCTTCGAATGCTTGCCGGCAGACCGTGGCGTGATCTTGACGGTAGAGGCACCCGGCGCACAGCTTGAGCCACAGGTTGTGAGGTTCAGGGATCCCAACACATCCGGCGAATTAGCGATTAGCAAAACGATTGTCGAGAAGGCCATGCGCGAGCAGGTGGCGATTCTCAGCCGCGATGCCAGTCTCGACTCGCGTTTTACGGGAAGTGAATCAATCATTGCGCACGACATTCGTTCGACGATGTGCGTGCCAATGGTTTCGAAGAAGAACGTCCTCGGAATCATCTTCGTCGATAGTCGGGAGCGCGTGCACTCGTTTACTGAGGATGATCTTGCATTTTTAGCGTCGCTCGCGAATGATCTGGCTATTTCCATTGAAAATGCTAACTTGTTACAAGAAAGTATTAAAAATGAGCGACTGGCAGCGGTGGGCCAGACGATTGCCGGTCTGGCACACAACATCAAAAACATTCTCCAACTTGCGCGGGGGGGAATCGAGCTCCTTGATGCTGCCGTGGCCAAGCGCAATGTTGAGGACATTGAGACTTTCTGGCCGATCGTAAAGCGCGGCATCGAGCGCATGCAGCAGCTCACCCAAGAAATGCTGGATTTCTCGCGGCAAACAAAACCGGAGTTGGTAGAAGCAGCGATCAATGATGTTGTCCTGGATACCGTTCGCTCCTTCGAAAAAGATGCCGTGGAATGTGGTGTCGAGATCGAGCTCGAGCTCGCACAAGATCTGCCGCGTCGCAGGATAGATCCGAACGGCTTGTGCAAAAGCTTACTCAATTTGCTGACCAACGCAGTGGATGCGTTCGAAGGTCGGGGTGGCAAAATCGTTATCACAACTTCTTGCGAAAACGACGTCGTTTATCTCAGGGTGCAAGATAACGGAAAAGGAATCCCACGTGATAAGCTTGGCCGTATCTTCCAGCCATTCTTCACCACGAAAGGATCGAAAGGAACGGGGCTGGGACTGGCAATGACCAAGAAATACATCGAAGATATGGGTGGCACAATCAGCGTGCAATCTGTCGAAGGCCAAGGCACAACATTTACGATCGCTTTCCCGCCGCCGCCCAAAGAGATTACTTTCGATCTCGAGGATGGCCTGACGCGCGGCGACGACGCTCCGAAAACAAAATAACAGATTCGTAAGGCGCTCCACCCCGAGGATGGTTATTTTTCCATCGGCGCCGCCTCGCCAACAGTTTCAATAGCGAGGGAATAGATTTTTAGCGCAATCTTTGTCCGACGTGGACATTCGACGGTGTCGGTCCGATCAACCCGCAATTCCAAAGTCAGCGATTTCGCTTCCTCTTCGATCTCGATAGGCAGTTCGAGGTTCGTTTCGTCTTCGAGCGTGGCTTGAATTTGCTCTGCTCCAACCCGCATCACGACATTCACACGACGGTCCAGCCATTCCCCCGAGTCAGGACAAATGAAATCGGGTGACGCATGGAGACGTAGCACATAATGGCCAGGCTCCAGTGAAACCGGAAGCGAGATCAGAGCCTTCTCGCGGGTCAGCCACACGCAGCGTCGCCCGCTGAGCTCATATTGCAGCGAAGGGAAATCGGTTGCGAATTCAGGTCCACGGAATGGCCGATCGTGTGGCCCGAACAGAAAAAGGGTGGCGGTGGTGGGCTGGTCCATGACACGCAAGGTATCAGGATCGTCATACCAAAGGCGCAAACTGACCATATCAAACTTTTGCGCGGCAGCGGCCAGATTCAAACGTTCGCGGAAAAGCGCTTGCGCCTGACTGAACTGATCGAGAGCTCCCCAGAGAGTGTAAGGGTGTGCCTCACGCCACGGAAACTGATAGCTCGTAAAATAAATAACTTGATTTCTTGGCACCGCGGCCCACTTTTCAAAGAAATCGCTAGCGGTGACGATTTGGTAGCGGTCTCCAAGAAAATAGCGACTCATCCGCTCCGCAAAATCCGGCCACGTAACAACCACTGCTCCCTCCGCCGCGTTTTGCTCGATTGCTTTGGCCACCTTGGCATACGGTGGGTTGTTTGGCTCGCGGTTTTGGGCGCCCAATCCTTTTAGCATCATGAGTGCAGCCAGAACCGTTGCTGGCAGGCGGACCAAAATATGGCTGTGAGCCAAAAGAATGCCAAATGAAAGATAAACAAGAGGCAAGGCCAGGACGGGTGTGGCGAAAGGCATGAAACGCGTACGCCCGCTCTGGCTCCATAAGAAGGGAAGCAGCACAATAAGCAACGAAGCGAGGAGCGTGCTTTTCGCCGCACCAGCACGGCGCCGCACGACATGCACGAGAGCCGGTGCCAGTAAGAGGTAAACGAGGCCGAAAAAGGTAAGCCACAAAGCGTTAGTGCGAAAACTCAATCCAAGAAAGAATGCGTTTGTGACAACCTTGAGCAATTCTGACCATTGCGGCCGTGGATCATACCAACTGGCTTTCGTCGGCATGATAGCGAGCCAAGGTAGCGAGATCACTGCAACGACGAAGTGATGAAAGAGCACGACAGCCAATGGCGGCAGCCGACGCCAACGCAACCGCGAAGCCGTGGCCCGCAACCACCATAGGCGGACGAGATGCAACGCAAGAAAAGAGGTGGCGACAAATGCAGCTTCGCGGTGAAGGTGAAGCAAGACGATCAGAAGGCCGTCATAAAGGAGCCACAGACGCACGGAGTGCTCTTCGCGCATGTGCTGAAAAACAACGAACGTGAGCAGGACCACACATGCGGCAAACACTAAAGGTTCCGCTTGCTGCGAGTAGAAGATGTGAAGTGGTGACAGAGCAAGCAAGAAAGCCGACATTAGCGACGCGCCTTCGCTTGCAAAACGTCGAATAAGAAGATACAGAAGTGGCACGGTAAGCGCACCCATCAGAAGCGAGGGAAGACGAATAAGCCAAAGCGACGTTCCCACAAAAGTCACTGGCTTGAGAATGCCGTAGTAAACTGGCGGACAAAGGTCTATTTGCTCTGTGCGTAAGTAGTCCGCAAAGGGCAGTAGGGCATCGAGCGTAGCAATAATTTCGGGAAAACCTGGCAGTTCGGCGTTGCGGAAATTGTAGACGCGCATGCCCAGAGCAATAAGAAAAAGAAATGCGGCGACGACATAATGACGTAGCTTAGACATCAGAGACATTGTCTAAGTTGATAGGAATCGAGAAGCGAGAGAATTTGTTTTACGCATGCGCAAGTTCCGAGAGAATTGCTAAGCCCCAAGGCAGACGGGAGTGTGCGCGCGATTTGGTAACGATGAGAACGACTAATGAAACAACGCAGCGCTGACAAATCGAATAACGTAGACCAGACGGCGTGGCTGGCTGCAGCCATACTCTTGCTTCTCAGCTGTTGGCCGAACGCACTTCTTGCAGATCATGCTCTGACGCAGGACGGGACAGGACTCTTCAATGTTTCGGTGGAACAAACTGCGACGACATGGAGCCGCCCGCTTCGCGTACGGTGGCACAGCGATAGCTTCGAGTACGACTACGATCGCCATCAAATCATTCGCGCTGAATCGGAAGGATCAACGCTGGTTTGGCTGGCTGACGTTATCACAACAGAAGCTGTGGTGGGTAAAAACGAGGCACGCGAGCTAATGAGGCGTATGCGTTGGCACCGATATGTTCCGCCGCCTCCGCGTGTTGTTGCGCTTCCTACACCAACGCCCTTGCCCACAGCCACCCCGACACCAGAAATTGTGAGCTCAAAAGCAGAGCTTGCGGATCAATCGCTTCCGCTGAGGGAACGTCTCGAAAAACAGCGAGAGATTTTTCTCACTCAGCAGCAGGCATTAGCCGAACAACTCCGGTTCGCGGAGCGCATGCACAGTGTTACTAACGAGGAGGCAACGGCGCTGAGGAAAAAGCTGCTCGAGAGGCAAATTTTGATTTTGAAACGGTATTTCCCACCGAACGAGGAAACAGTACAGCTGACGATTGAGGCGCTTGAGGATCAGATTCATCAGGTGGATCAAAAAGGAAAGTTTAGCTGGGAATTTTGAGTGAATGAATGATTTGCGAACGACCGTGTAAACTTGCGCGGGTTTTATACACAAGTGAGACGAAATAGGCCACTAAGACCAGCAAAGAAAAAGACCGTTAAAGAACGACCTGCGCAGAATATGGGTGAAAAGGGAATCGAGTTACAGGGGACCGTAATCGAACCACTGCCGAACTGCATGTTTCGGGTCGAGCTCGAAAATGGAATGAAAATTTTAGCGCACATTTCAGGCAAGATGCGGATGCATTATATTCGCATTTTGCCTGGCGACAAGGTGACAGTTGAGCTGTCGCCTTATGACCTCAACAGAGGGCGCATCATTTATCGGTTCAAATAAGGGCGAACATTGCGCGGCCCAAAATTCACTTTCTCTATGAGGAAGAACTGCAATGAAGGTACGACCATCGGTAAAATTGATCTGCAAGAAGTGCAAAATGATTCGCCGCAAAGGCGTGCTTCGTGTTATTTGCGAGAACCCTAAGCACAAGCAGCGTCAGGGATAAGTTATCTCGACGAGTGCCGACCGCTACCGCGGGGCGCGATGTAGTCGAAAGTTGAGGGGGAATTTATCCCCCAGAACCTGATACGAGGAGATCAACGAATGCCGGAGCTCGCGGTAGTAGGCGCGGGCGTGGCACGAGAGGCAGAATGATATGGCACGAATTGCCGGAGTCGACATTCCGAGGGATAAGCGCGTCGAGATCGCGCTCACTTACATTTACGGTATCGGCCTCACGACGGCGCGCCAGGTTCTGGCGCAGGCCGGAGTAAATCCTGATACACGCGTTCGCGACCTGACAGAGGCTGAGGTCAGCAAACTCAATGCGATCATCACAAACAACTACAAGGTCGAAGGTGACCTTCGCCGCGAAGTAGCACAAAACATCAAACGCCTCATGGACATTGGCTGTTATCGTGGCCTACGTCACCGTAAAGGCCTGCCAGTGCGGGGACAGCGCACACGGACGAATGCCCGCACACGTAAGGGTCCGCGCAAAACAGTTGGTGTGAGAAAGAAAGAAACGAAGTAAGGTCCTATGGCTGAGAAAAAAGGCAAAGCGGCAAGCGCCGCCACAAAGGTTAAGAAAAAAGCGCGCAAGAATGTTGCTAACGCGATCGCACACATCCTCGCGACGTTCAACAATACGATTGTGAACATCAGTGACGAAGCAGGAAATACGATCGCGTGGGCATCGAGCGGTAGCGCTGGCTTCAAGGGTTCACGCAAGAGCACGCCATTCGCTGCTCAGCTCGCGGCTGAGCAGGCCGCGCGCAAAGCCATGGAGCACGGCGTGCGTACGGTAAAGGTCTACGTCAAGGGGCCGGGAAGTGGGCGTGATGCAGCAATTCGAAGCTTGCAGGCTGTCGGCCTGACGATCACTCTTATCAAGGACGTTACGCCAATTCCGCACAACGGGTGCCGTCCGCCGAAGCGTCGGCGCGTATAACCCTTGCTGCTGGTAATCCGGGGCGAAAATGAGTCGAAGACTACAGGTTATGGGGCGTCACGATGATTGAGGTCAATAGCCTCTGGGCCCCGGCACTTATGGTGTTAGTGGCCGTTGGTGGGAGGCTTTACTTTCGCGAGCGTCAACTTTCGCTTCGGTCCAGGATTGTCCTCATCATCGGAGCGCTTTGCCTCATGGCCTTGTGGGGCATAAGAACAAATGAATCTAGCATTGCGCCATGGTGTATGCTCGGTTTCGGCGCATTTGTGCTAGTAACAAGTTTGCTTTTTTTGCGACGATTCGAAAAACAATCGGCTGTGGAAAGCAAGTCGGGGTCGGGATGAAAGTGTGCCTTCCTTGTGAAACGCGGTAGCCCACCTATCGCAACACTGTAAACCGCCCCAAAACTGACCAACAGAAAAACTGTCTAGAAGGACAAGGAAAGGAAAGAAGGCAAAGTGGGACGATATCTTGATGCACGTTGTCGGTTGTGCCGACGGGAGGGGACAAAGCTGTTCCTCAAGGGGGAGCGCTGTCTCACAAGTAAATGTGCGATCGAGCGGCGCAATTATGCCCCTGGCCAGCATGGTCAGAACCGCGCGAAGCTCTCGACGTATGGGCTTCAATTGCGGGAAAAACAAAAAGCAAAGCGTATTTACGGCGTACTCGAGCGTCAGTTCCGACGCTATTTTGCGCTTGCGGAGCGCATGCGCGGAGTCACGGGTACCGTCCTTCTCCAATTGCTCGAGCGTCGGCTTGATAACATCGTCTACCGGCTCGGCATAGCGAGTTCTCGGTCACAGGCTCGTCAGTTTGTGCGCCACGGCCACATTTTGATCAACGGTCGGCACGTGAACATTCCTTCTTACCTCGTGAAACCCGGCCAAGAGATTTCGGTTGCTGGAAATGCACGCGAGTTCAAGCTCATCCGCGAGAACGTGGAAGCCGCACAACAGCGCAGCACCATCTTGCCGTGGCTGGAGTGGAATCCGGAGAAGCTCGCGGGCAAACTGTTGGCTGTTCCATCGCGTGAGGACATTCCGACGGAAATCAACGAGCAGCGCATTGTCGAACTGTACTCCAAGTAATGAAAAGTGTATGAGTGCAGGACCGTGCCAAGCGGCAGGGTGGGTCCCAGGATACTGATCAACGAGCGAAGTGAGTGGCGCAAAATAGGAGAAACGGTGCTATGGAATTCAAACCTCTGATCAAGGGTTGTGAGGTAAAAGTTGACGAAGAGACTTTGTCTCCGACGTTTGGTCGATTTATTGCGGGCCCATTTGAGCGCGGTTTTGGAACCACAATCGGCAACTCGCTGCGGCGCATCCTCTTGAGCTCGATTCCGGGCGCAGCCATTGTGGCCGTAACGATCGCCGGAAAACCGCATGAGTTCGACGTGATCGAGGGCGTAAAAGAAGATATCCTCGACATCCTGCTCAACCTGAAGAACGTGCGCCTAAAAATGTTGCGCTCAAAAGGCGACACCGTGCTGCGGCTACAAGCAAATGGGCCCCGCGGTGAAAGTTCAGGCCCAAACATGATCACCGCCGGAGACTTTGCACCTAACTCGGATGTGGAGATTGTGAACCCGGAGCAACCTATTGCTACGCTTAGCAAGGGTGCTCATCTCGAAATGGAATGCCACGTGCGGATCGGACGTGGTTACGTGAGTTCCCAGGATATCAAGCAAGAATATCCCGAGCTGGCGAAGTTCGGAACCATTATCCTAGATGCCGCATTCTCCCCCATCCTCAATGTGCGCTATGTGGTGGAAGCGGCTCGTTATGCTCGGCGCACCGACTACGATAAGTTGATTTTGGAAATTACGACCAACGGAACCGTGAAACCGCAAGATGCATTGAGCTGCGCGGCAAAACTGCTGAAGGACCACATGTCGTACTTCATTACTTCGGAAGACGAAGCAGCCGAGCGAGCAGCCGAGGAAGAAGAAAAGCAGATCGAAGAGGCCATCCGCGAGTTGCAAGAAAAACTCGACAAATCCATCGAGGAGCTCGAGCTTAGCGTCCGCAGCTATAACTGCCTCGAACACGCGGGCATCAAGACCATTCGCGATCTCATCCAGAAGACCGAAAGTGAAATGCTCAAATACCGGAATTTCGGTCGAAAATCTCTCAACGAGATCAAGAGCATTCTCAAGGAGATGGGGTTGCGGTTTAACATGGAAATTGACCCTGAGACTGGGCTGCCCTTGGGGATATTTCCCTCTGAAAAGCTCGAAGCTTTGAAGAAATAACTGGAGTTAGGGAAAGACTGCCATGCGACATAGACGTCATCGTTCGAGACTCAACCGCACAACAGAACACCGCAAAGCGTTGATGCGTAACTTAGCTATTGCGCTGATTCAGCACGAGATCATCAGAACGACCGAGGCGAAAGCGAAGCAGCTTCGTCAATTCGTTGAGCGGCTGGTGACGATCGCCAAAGACGGCGTGAAGGCTGCTGATCCGGCTGGCGTGACCCTGGCCAAGCGGCGCCTTGCATTTTCCTACCTGCAACACAAGGAGGCTGTGAAGCGCCTTTTTGAGACGATCGCCCCACGTTGCTTGGAGAGGCCGGGCGGATACACGCGTGTCGTGAAATGTGGGCGTCGGATGGGTGATGGTGCCCCGATGGCCTACATTGAGTTTGTGGATCGTCCTGTCGTTATTCCGGAGTTGGACGAACCCAAAAAGGGACGCGCGCGTCGACGGCGCGAGAAAGAAGCTGCTCAGGCAGCTAGCGCTGAAGTCTAGGTAGGGCGACGCGCGTCGGGATTTTCGCAACGCGGCTTGGACACGGAGTGAGCTTGCGCTTCGGAGCTTACTCCGTGTTTGTTATTTTGCGCATGCGGGTGCGGCCTGCTTTGGCCACCGGATTTTTGGCATCTATCTTGAGAACCATCTCGTAAGTTTCGAGCGCGCGTAGGGCAGCGCCACGTCCTTCGTAGGAACGGGCCAGTTCGATAAGGTCGGCAATTGCCTCGTGTTCGGGGGCGATCTGAAGAAGCGCGTTCACGTATTTACGAATGAGCTCCGGGCTCGAGTTATCTATCTCCCTGGCTTTGCGGTAGCACTCAATGGCACGGTCTACATCTCCAGCCTGATAGACGAGGTCTCCAAGTCGCACGAGATATTCATAGCGCTTGGCTGGCTCGAGGTGCGCGGCCTCGAGTTTTGCCGAGAGCGATTCGATCGTTTCTGGTTCGTATTGCTTGGCCAAATTTTCCTGTTCGCGAGCTCGCTCCATCTCGCCGGAGCTACGGTAAAGCTCTGCAAGCACTAGCGCATTTGCAGCGGCCTCGGCGCGCTCCCTCACCGTCATCAGCAAATCGCTAAAAATTTCCCGTGTGGGGCGATGGTGCGGAACTAACTCCACGGTCCGCCGACATGCCGCCACTGCGCGCCAAGGATCGGTTTCGCGGCAGGCGCGTGCCAATTTATAAAAATGTTCGGCGGCAGCATCGGGATTGCTTGCACGGGCATAGGCTTCGGCTAGCGACTCGAGAACGTTAAGATCGGACGGATTAAGAGCATTTGCGTTGCCTAGCCATCGCACGGCGTCGGCATAATGGCCAGTGCTCATGCAGAGATCGGCAAGTTTGACCATCTCTGCTATCGCGCGACTGCGCTGGCCGGCGCTTTGCAAGAACTGAATGAATCGCTCGCGCACCTCGCGCTGACGCCGATCTATGGAAATAATTCGCTCGAAGGTCCGCGTGGCCTCTTGGAACTGACCTTTCTTGATATAGAGATCTGCCAGCCGCTGATACTCTGGCAGGACTTCTAGTTCGTTGCCTATCTGGGCAAAAAGTTCCAAATAGCGGCTCAAAAGGGTAGGATCGTCGGGTTCGAGAAGTGTCAGCTGGTGATAAACCTCTACAGCTTCTTCTACTTCTCCGCGCATCACGAGCAGATCAGCAAATTCTTGAAGCTGCTGCATTCGTGCTTCGCGTTCGCCAAGCACCTCGAGCAGCTCGATGAGTTGGCGACGCGGCTCAATCTCTTTGGGAGCAAGCTGAATGCGGCGTTTCAACACGCCGACCGCTTCGCGCAAGCGTTTTTGGTCGAGAAGCAGTTCAGACAGTCGTTCGAGGGCGGCCAGAGCCTCGACTTGGCGATTTGCCTTGGTGCAGAGCTCTGCCAGTGCTTCGTACGCCTCAATCCACTTTGGCCGTATTTCTGACGCCCGTTGGAGAAAATGAATGGCGCGATCGTAATGTTCGTGGGCTTCCGCCTCCTTGGCGCACTGCATAAAGAGGCGCCCAGCAATCTCAGTGGCTCGGTACGCAGCGAAAAGTTCAGCCAACCGCGCGCGAAACTCGGTTCCTGCGCACGTACCAGCAAGCGCCTTTTCTGCCACCTCCCGCGCTTCCTCGATCTCGCCTTGCTCGAGTTTCGCCCTCACAATTTCGGCGTATTCTTCCTGAGCTCGTGGCAACTGTTCGAGTTCTTCGTAGAGTTTGGCCAATTGCAAACGCACATCAAGAAGCGTGGGATCTTCCGCGACAAGCTCGGCCAACATCGCTGCCGCCTTGTGTTTGTCGCCTAACTGGATGTAACGCTCCGCCAGATCTCGTAGACGGAAGAGAACCTCTTCCGTTTTGCCAAGACGCCGAGCAATCTCGACACGGCACTCAAGCAACGTAAGATCCTCAGGATCGATTTCGAGCCCCTCCCGGACGAGCTCTTCGGCTTTGGGCAAATTGCGACGGTTAAGGTAATAGTGCACGAGCCATACGATTTCGGGGAGGATTTCCGCGGGAATTCCGCAACGACGATAAACTTCGAGGGCCCGCTCGCGGATCGCGGGATCGGGTTCACCGTGTTCGAGAACTTTCTCAAGCACGCGGCATGCCTGCTCGGGCTCGCCATGGTCCACAAGCGCATTCGCAAGATGAACGAGGGCATCGCGCGCAACGTCTTCATTGCCGATCAGTGCTGAAAGGTCGGCAAGGCGCTTCCACGCATCTAAGTGCGAGGGGGCTGCCCGCGTAATGGCTTCAACGCATCCTATAGCTTCGGTATATTTTTTCTCAGCTACAAAGACCTCCGAAGCTAACCACCATTGCCGCACAGCTTCGTCGAGTTGCCCTAGCTCGGCAAGAGTCGCAGCCAAACGCTTGCGCACGTGGGCACGCTTGTCATCGAAAGCAAGGACGGTGAGAGCTGCCTCGCGAATACGAGCGGGGTTGCCTTCTTCAAGTTCGATTTCGAAAAGTCGCTGAGCGACGTCTGCGGCTTTCTTCGTTAATTTCACGCTGGCACAACAGTCGAGCAGCATTTTCAGCGCTTCTTTGTCGTCTGGTCGTAGCGCAACAAGCTTGTCGAAGACCTCCACAGCGCGCGCAAAGTCAGAATTTTTTGCTGCCTGATATCCCAACGTGCGAAGTGCATGGACTTGCAGCCGCTCGTCGCCTGTCAGCTGGGCCATGGCTAGGAACTTTTCCCAGGCGGGTTCATAGTCAGGGTGGCGCTCAGCAAAGGATTTGAGAAATTCAGCTGCCGCCAGCGGCCCGTGCTGGTCTTTTTTCGTTTGCGCGATCTGGATCGCGCATTTCAGTGCACGCCCGAGATCCTTGAGCTGCTCGGCGAGTTCCAATAGCGCCTGCAAAGCTTGCTCATTGTCCGGATCCACAACGCTGATCCGCTCATAAATGGCGATGGCGCGGTCCGTGAATTTTAGCGTTTGGAGCATTTTCGCGAGCTCGAAAAGAGCCTTCACCGCCTCCTCGCCATTGCCAGCTTTGATAAGTTGCTCGGCGAGCTTTTCGCGAAGCTCGATATTGCCGGGATCATACTGAAGATATTTTTTTATCCATTTAGCTGCCGCGGCAGGATCATTCTTTGCTAACGTGAGATCGACAAGTCGCTTGACCAGGTCAATGACATCCGGCTTGCGACGCTCGCGTTCGTAAAAGCTCACCAGAGTTTCCAGCGTTGGAATATCCTCGGGAAAAACTTCCAAAACCTCGCGGTAGCAGTTTTCTTCCTCTGTGACTGCGCCGGCCTGAGCGAAGAGGCGCGCAGCTTGCAGCGATGCTTGCGCAGCCTTTGCCCCGTCGCCAAGTTTTCTGTGGATCTGGGCCGCGAGATACCAACTATCAGGGGCACTGCCCGCTAGTGAAAGGATCTTCTCGAGCACTAGTCGAGCGTCCTGGACGCGCCCTTGTTCAATCAGCCAATCGAGGTAGATTCCGGCTAGAGCAACAAGAAATGCAGCTCCTGCCCTGTGGTTCACGCTTTCCAGGAGTTCGAACGCCGCGTCCATGGCTGCGAATTCAAGAAGTACCTTCCCCAGAACGAGGACACGTGTGCGGCTTCGCGCCACAAGGGCCGCGTCCAAGGCGCGCTTGGCAAGGTCATGCACAGCTATGTCGCCACCAGAAGCGCGGTAGAGCTTCGCGATCAAGGGAGCCGCAAGGGCTGCCGGATCGAGAGCCATAGCGCTCTCAAGTGCTTGCAGCGCAGTGCGCCATTCACCTACTGCAATGAGATCATCGGCGACCTGCGTGTAGCACTCGACGGCATGCTCTGTGTCGCCGGTGTTCGCCATGAGTTCTGCCAGTTTGAGGCTCAGCTCGGGGCTACGCGGCAGACTTTTGAGCTCGTCAATGGCCTCCTTGCGAATTTTGTTAGCATTTTTGCCAGTTGCAATTTCGCAAATACCAATGAGCTCAGCCGAGAGCTTTTGACGATCAGCTTGTTCGCGCCAAATGGCAGCCAATGCCTGGCGCACTTCGAGATTCTTCTGGGCAAGTCGTTTGGTTGTTTCGAGAATCCGTATGCGCTCATTTAGCCCGAGAGGTGCCCCGTGCTGCGCCAACCAATCGAGCGCACGCTTGGCGGCCACGTCCGCTGGCAGCATTTCCAGCAATTTGATAAGAAACTCGGTTTCCTGCGGTTCAAAGGCCAGAATGCGCTCGCACAAAGCAATGCGCTGATCGGTCTTGATCGCAGAAGAGTGCTCTGCATACTCGTATGCTTTTTTATAGGCTGAAAGGGCCTCGCGAGGCTGATTCGTTTTTTCGTACAGCTGGCCTAGCTTTTCCCAATCGAAGACGTCGGCCACAGCAAGCTCGCAAACCTGTTTCTGCGCTACAAGCGCGCGATCCCAATGACCGGCCACCTCATAAAGGCGCGCCGTGTCGCGCCAGGAACCGGCCGCGAAATCGATCTGCTTAGTGCGGAAATAGAGCTCTGCCAGTTCCTCGAACAATTCAGCATCATCGGGCGAAGGGGCAAGAGATGTTGCACGTCCGAAGAGTGGAATAGCGCGCAAGGGCTCATTAAGAGTATCGCGATAGTGACGCGCCACCTCCACGAACATCTGTTTCGCCTCGGCCTGAAATCCTTCTTTTTCGAGAAAATCTGCGAACTCCTCTCGAAGGGAAACTTCGTTGGGATAGCACTGGAGCAGCTCTTTGTAGAGCTCGACCGTAGCCTCGGCCTTGCCGGTGCGCTTATATGCTTCGAGAAGCTGTTCGTACAGGGGTAGCGCCGCTTGCGCACCGCGAGTGCGGTAAGTAGTCTCTGCGCGCTCTCGCAGAATTTGGAAATCCTCAGGGCGAATCTGTGCTAGCTGATCGAGCCATAAGAGGGCCTGATCTTCATCCCCTCTCGCGCGGGCGAGGTCAACCATCCGGCTTGCCACTTCTGCCGCTTGCTCAGCTCTGCCGTTGGCTAGCAGGAGCTTCAGCAGTTTTTCTTTTATGGCAATTTCTTCTGGCGCAAGGTTTTCAGCGCGGACCAATTTTTCAAGCGCAGCCTCAGGCGCCCCGGTTGCGGCGTAGTAGTCCGCCAACACTTGGAGATAGTGCACCGCAGCCTGAGCGTCGCCGCGCCGCTCGGCAACTACAGCGGCGGCTTCGAGCGCTTCCTGCGACTGTGGTTCGAGCTCTAACCATTTCGCAGCATAATGCTCGGCTGAATCTACTTTGCCTTCGCTCAGGGCAGCCGCCACCTGTTCGCGGTAGAAAGAGATCAGAATGTCCAGCTGGCCCAATTGCGCAAGCTGAAGAGCCAGCTGCTCGATTCTTTCTAAGTCACCGCGCCGATGCGCAATCCTCACGCCGATCCGCAGGAGTCTTTCCTCGCGAGGCTGAAACTCCAAAGCCCTTGCGAAGGCCTTTTCAGCCAGCTCAGGGTCATCTTCGTCGAGAGCGCGTGTCGCAATTTCCTCATAGAGGTGGAGTGCCTCATCTTTCTCGCCCAGAAGTATGAGAACATCCGCCAACCCCAAACGCAGGTCGGGATCGTCGGGGGAAAGGCGAATCATTTGTTCGAGGATCCCGCGCTGCTGCGGCAAGTCCGCTTGCTGGCGCGCTGCTTGCAAAATCACTCGCAGCTCAGCCAGGGCATCGGACGTTCGGCCTAACTGTTCGAGAGCAACGACAAGCTTTCGTCGGATTTCCAGTTCGTCGGGCCACTTTTCCAGGTAACGCCGAAATTCCTCTACGAGCTCGGCGTGGTTTCCACGTTTTTCTAGAAGCGCCAAGTAATCGCGATGCGCGGCTCGGGCTAGCTCTGGATCATCCAGGCGCTCGAGGATGTTTGCGCGCCGTTTGATAACATCCTCGCGCTCGGGCTCGATTTCGAGAGCCATGGCTAAATGGGCAAGAGCTTTGCGCAGATTACCGCTTTGTTCTGCAAGGTCAGCCACACGCAAATGTGTCGCCAGGAGTTCTGCACGATTGCCTGCGCGCTGGTACCATACGGCGCTTTCTTCGAGAAGCTCAACATCATCCGGCAAGGCGGCAACGCTCTTTGACAGCAGTTCTGCCATAGGAGCCGCGTCCTCTTGAGGCCAAACCGCAGCAAGGGCTTTGGCAAGTGAGCGAACCGACGTGAGGGACGTTGTGGCGAGAGCGATCTCGAGGAAATTTCGCAACAAGATGGGATCTTCGGGCGGATGTGCCGCAATGCGTGGCAGGAGCCGTTGCGCAAATTTGTCGCGGTCCTCGCGTTGCGCCTCATTGAGCAACTCCAGGCTTACCTGGGTAGCCAAGCGCGTCAGGTCTGATTCCCACAGTAGCTCTGCATATCGGAGTTTAGCCTGTGTGTCCGCGGGGTTGAGTTCCAAATAGCTCTGATAACAGGCCACTGCGCCAGCCGTGTCATCAATATCGTCGCATTCCTGCGCAGCCTCGAGGTAAAGGCGGGCCGCTGATTGCGCGCAGCCATGTTTTGCAAGAAGCGGCGCTAGTTCGAGGCGCGTTGCCGTGAGAGGTCGGATCTCGAGCGCCTGAAGCACCGCGCGCTCGCCGCCCTCCTTATCGCCCAAGGCAAAAAGAAAATCCGCGAGACTACATAGCTCTTCGAACGCCTGATCGAATTGCTCTGCCTGGCGCAAAAATGCGATGAGATCCCAACGAAGCTCGACGCTCTCCGGCTCGTTGAAGCGTGCCTGACCGAGCAACTCGATGGCACGTTCGAGCTCTCCACGCTGGCGGGCCAAATGTGCGGCCTCCCAAAACTCTCGCGCTGCTTCCGGACCGTTTGCTTGCTCTTGCCAGATTAGGCCAAGCCACTCGTGCACTTCGGGCGAGTCGGGTTCAACGTCGAGCCAACGACGCGCTGCCTGCTGGGCTTCGAAAAACATGGTGTTTTCAATATAGAGCAGGACAAGTTCATGGAGCGCGGCCCGGGCTTGCTCGCGCTTGCCAAGTGCCACGAGCGAATCCACGTAGACAGATTGTACGCCGGCTTCGGGCCTGCGAATCGCAGCAGCTTTTTCGACAACGCGCACCACATCCGCATGCTGGCCTTGTTTCGCGTAATGAAAGGCAAGATTGTTAAGCGTGGAAATGGCGCGATCAAATTCTCGCCGCGCTAAGTGGATCTCAGCGAGTTTTTCCAGGTATTCAAATTTATCGGGAAAGAGCGAGGAAAGCTTTTCATATACTCCAACGTTCTCTGCCTGTCGGCCCGATGCTTCACGGCGCGAGGCCAACTCAAGTAGGAGTGTTTCCGCCCGCTCGCGATTCCCCTGAAGTTCAGCGCTATGCACCTTCAGGAGCAGAAGGTCCTCATTTTCCGGAAAATCCATCGACGCGCGCTCGAGCACACGGTCCGCATCCTCGTACTTGCTCTGCCCGAGATAGTTCTCGGCAACTGCGATAAATTCGTCGCACGCTTGAGCCGACTCGCCTTTTGCGGCTAAAATATTTGCGAGGAGCAAACGTGCTTCCAAAAGGTCCGGACGAAATTTGATTGCTTCGCGTGCTGCAGCTTCAGCCTTCGCGTGATCGTAATCCACGAAAGCACGCTCCGCTTCGTCGAGAAAAGACAGAGCGACCTGGTCGAGTTGCGATGTATCTATTTCGAGCTGAAAAAGTCGAACAAGCTCGGTTGCCGCGGCCAATGGTGGAATTTCGCGGACATACGCGTAGAGTTCCACCAATGATCCGCCCTGATAGCCGGCGCATGTCTTTGTTGTGCACTTGAAGGTTTTCTTCTTTGCGTCGATGAGCAGCGAGCGAAACCGCGTGTCCTTGTGAATGGGACAGAAGGCTTTGACCGAGGCTCCAACGACCTGGATCTTGTCAGCAGCAAACCCGATCTGCTCCAGCAAAGCGACGGGATCCAGCTGTTCGTTGACCTGCTCGATGAGACCTGTCGCTGCCTGAACGTTCATGGGCTCCTTCTGTTATATCTTAGCGTCGCCACTGGGGCCACAATGCTTCGTCAAAACGCGCGTCGCCGAACTTGCAGCTCTCACGCCTGATAGACTTTAATGTTATCGAGATACAGCACACCAGTCGTGGCAAGATTGTCGCGGATCGACAACGTGTTGACGTAGCCATAATTGGAGGCCAGCTTCGCGTCGCGAATGACTTCCTGGCCGTCTACGTAGGCGGTCACAGTCCCCGCCAGAAGGTTGAGCTCATACTTGACATGACGCCAAGTGCCCAGATCGTAAGGCAGCGGTTCGCCTTGCACGCGCAAGGTTGGCTGCGAGCGCGAATCGAGTCGATGGATAATCGTGTGGACCGATTGCTTGAAATCTTCGTCTTTTTCGATGTAAAAGCCAAGCAAGTACTTATTTTTCTCGTCGCAACGGATGTCGAATTCGACGACCACCAAGCCTGTGGCTTTCGGGAAATGACAAACGTAATGTGCGCTTCCCGACCCAGTGCGCTTCTCGAATTTGAGACACCCTTTCGAGCCAGGTGCGGGGGAACTTGAATCCACGGTAAGGCTGGCGTAGTCGTATTCGCCTTGCCATCCCCGCGGTTGTGCACCTGGCTCCTCGTCGTCAAACGTTTGTTCGAAAATGATTTTCTTGCCTTCGGTGCCAGCAGGGCCAGACGCTGCTGGTCCAACAGCGGGCAGTTTGGTCGTGGGCTCGAAGGCCGGCGCTGACTCAGCAGGAGAAACTTGCGACGGAGAGGACTCCACCTGACGACTCTCCATCCCTGCAGAGCTTGCTTGCGACGGAATCTCGGTTGTCTCATCGTTGAGTGAGAGGCGTGGCATGGGCGCTTCGGCAACGGGGGGTGTAGTCGGTTGGGACTGCTCCTTGGGTTCTGCGCCGATTAGCACGTCAAGATTCACACTCGAAAGAGCATCGAGATTCAGCGGTGATGGCTCGTTTTCGCCGCGCGGAGGTGCCGTTTGGGTTTCTTCGAGTCCTGGCAAAGGAACCTCGAGATCTGGCAGCTTTAGTTCGGCTTCAGCCTCACCGGCCTTGGCCGAAGCCGGCGAAGCAGTTGTGCCGCTCCCGATGAGATCGTTTAGCACAAGCACGTCAGCTTCTCCGGCCGGTCGCTCCTGCTGAATGACTTCGCCTTCCGCCACCTCGGGCTTGAAAATCTCAGGCGCCGAGGTCTTCGCCGGTTCTTCTTCAGGCTCAGGCTGAGCTGTCGCCACCTGCTGCAAAATCGAACTTCCCAATGCGCCAGCACCCGCAAGCGCACTAGGGACGCTGCTGAGCGCGGGAGCGGGCGGAGCTTCGGGTTTGCGTTCAGCTGCGCGTTTGGGTTTCTCGGGAGCTGCTTTTGTCTCCTCGACCTTTTTCACCGCTGCTGCCCCCGACGGTGCGGACGCGCCTTCAGCAGCAAGGTGCTGTACTTCTTCCAGAATTTTCCGCTCGCGGCGAGTGGTGACAATAACGTAACCCGCCAGTGCCAGAACGCTGAGGACGAGCACCCCTCCCCCCACATAGAACAACATGATTTGCTTACCTGCGGCACCGCCTGCTCCTGGCACTGGGGCAGGTTTTTGAAGCTTATCGTTGACCTCGCGCAGGAGTTTCTGCGCCTCAGGGTTTGCAGGATCAATGGTCTTGATGGAGATGAGCGCAACACGCGCATCTTCGAGACGATTCGCTGCGATGGAGGCCTTGGCCTCGTTGAGCAACTGCTGGATGCGCTTACGTTCTTCGGTTTTCTGGCCTTCAGCAGAGGGACCGGCCCTAAGCGTGTTGAGCTGAGCAATGTAGAAAGCCAACGACGGATCGTTCGGATCAATGGACCGCAGTTCTTCGAGTGCGGCCTCGGCGGCTTGCAAATTCTTTGCAAGAAGCGCATTATTGAATTTTTCCTGAATGGGGCGGACTTTGCGCAGGCGCTCGCGGTTAGCCTGTTCGTTTGTGGTGACGAGCTTGACGACGTTTGCGACCTCACTGCGGAGCTTCTTCAGGTCTTCGCGCAATTGCACAATTTCGTCTGCTGAAGCCAGGCCCGCGCTGGCACGCTCCCGCATGCGGATAAGTTCTTTCGCTTTTTCCTGTTCTTCGGGCGTAAGTTTCTGGGCTTCTGCCGGCAATGCTACCTCACGGCTTTCCACCGCCGCACGCGATGTGGGCGCTGTCTCACGCGTCTCGATTGTCTTGGCGAACGAATAACCATCGTTGCGCAACTGATTGAGGAGTTTTTCCGCGTCGCGCTCTGTGGGGAATGCACCGATGACAACCTTGTACACGCCGCCGTCCTCGATAATGTCCACACCGGCATAGTCATCGCTCAGAAGGGTTTGCTGAAGTCCTTCGGCCTGCCGCCGGTCCGGAAACTCGCCCACAGCAACGCGGTAGACACGGCCGGCCTCCGCACGGCTCACAACTTTTTCCGTGGCGGATTCCGCCTGCACAATGCCCTCGGGTTGATAGCCAGATTCTTGAAGATCTTTGATGAGGGCATTTGCTTGGGCTTCGCTTTCGAGAGGGCCAATGAGGACACTATAGTTACCCTGCGCATCGACGGCCAACTCGATGGATGCGCCGGAACCATATCCGTCCGCCTGCAAATAGCGTTGGAGCTGGGTCGCATCCTTCTCTTTGAGATTCGAAGCTACGCGTACTTTGACTTCGCCTGCCCCCCCGCCAGGAACACCTTCGCTTTTGGGAGCGGCAAACAGGGCGGTAACAAACAACGCGACTATTCCTAGAACTTGAGCTCGAAGAAGCGGCTTCAATGTCCCTCTCTCCTTAATAATTCAGCATTTACCCGCGGAAGGCGGCCCTTTCACGTTTTAGGCTCTTGAGCTAAACCATACGTGTCGCTGGTGCGAGGTCAACCATGAACCTACCGTCAAGCGCACCTTTGACGTCTGCTGGCTACACCGTCACTAGAGCGCTGTAAACGAGAGCGCGTGTCCACAAAAAATTTCAAAATCTGTCCGTCAGCTCAGCGCTGATAAGCGACAGCTGCGTAGCCAACAACGTAGTCTTCGCTCAGAGGGTGTGCCTCATAGCTGGTGGTGAGCGAAAGAACGGTGCCTCGCGTAGCTCCCAGGGTGCGAGCCATGAGCATCGCCGTGGTGATAGGTCCAGCACCACATGCCATATACTCCCCGCTCTCAACGCCGGATGAAAATTCTATCGGTTCCAGCGCCGCGATCGCCCTCGCTGTGTGTTCACTCTCGCGATAAGCACGCTCGGCTCCTGGCCCATGATAAAGGTCCGAACTTGCCACGATGATCGTGGACTTGGGAAGCTTTTCCATGACGTTGAGCAGTGCCGTGGCTACCCGCTTGCAGTTCGAAAGCGAACGGTCGTAAATCACCACCGGCACTAGTTCGAAGTTCCTCAGTACATACTGGAGGAAGGGCAACTGCACTTCGAGTGAATGTTCGCGCCGCTCTGCGTCGGGATAGAAATCAAAGATATGGTGGTTCTCCAAAAGTTCAGCGACAAACTGGCGATCGAGCGGCACATTGCCGAATGGCGTGGCAAAAGCCCTGCCGGGAAATACGCTCGCGCCGGGAAACGCAGCATAATGGCTGGGTGCTAACACAATAGCGCGTTCTATTGCGCGCTCTTCCAACAGCTTATAAGCGTGAGCCGCAGTCAGGCCACTGTAAATATATCCGGCGTGAGGCGACACGAGCGCGATAGGATCGATCTCGCGCGGCACCACGGCCGCACCAAAGAAACGATCGAGGAGCTGGCGCAACTCTGACGGATCAGAAGGGTAAAACCCGTAGTGCCCCGCGTTCACTGCAGGCCGAACTTCTGTGGTCCACATCGTGGCACCTCCGTGCGCTCGTGCTGTCTCTTCCTAGTAATTACCGCGGGAACAGTTTTTTTTGCAATCAGGAATAACAGCACTTGCCCGTAAAAGGCCAGAGGACGCTTACGCCCTGCTTACACTTTTTCCTGCGAAGCTCTGCGACCCACGGGCTAACACATATGAACCTATAACAAGCAGAGCGAAGATACCCCACATGATCAGATGATTGCGCCAGAGGACCTCGAGCGTGGCGCCGAGCAAACACGCAACCGAGAAGGGAAGGAGAACCTTCAAGCAGGCGAACATTACCTGGTCAATGCGAACACGTGGCAAAGTCCAGCGCAGCCACAACATGACAAAGAGCAAAACAGAGGTCTTGGCCAAAAGCTGGAACAGTCCAAGGAAGGGCCGACCTGCTGCATCAAAAGGGAAATTCCAACCACCGAGGAAAAGGATCGAGGCGACAGCACTGAGCAGCACCATGACAGCATACTCAGCCAGAAAGAAAAACGCAAAGCGCATCCCGCTGTATTCCGTATGGAAACCGCTCACAAGCTCGCTTTCCGCCTCCGGCAGATCAAAGGGTGCACGCTTGGCGCTTGCTAAACTGGCAACGTAGAACAGGAAAAATGCGAGGAAAGCCCACGGGGAGATGAGGACAAACGGGAGAATTCGTTGCTGATTCGCGATTTCAGTAAAATTAAGCGATCCCGCCAGCGTGACGATGACAAGAGCGCTGAGGCCGAGTGGAATCTCGTAGCTCATCATCTGAGCCGCAAGGCGCATTCCACCATAAAGCGACCACTTAGAATTCGGGGCCCAACCAGCCATAACCACACCGATCACCTCGATAGACGCGAAAGCGAGCACAAAAAACAGTGCCAAATCCATGTTGGCGACGACAAGCTTATCGGCAAAAGGGAGCGCAACAAAAGGAACTATCGCGCCCACGAGCACCAAGGTGGGCGCAAGCGAGAATAGCAGTTTGTGCGCCTGGGCGGGAACAATGTCTTCCTTCAGGAAAAGCTTTAGGCCGTCGGCAATACTCTGCAAAATGCCGTGCCACCCCACACGCATGGGACCGAGTCGACTCTGGATGTGGCCTGCGACCTTGCGCTCCAAGTAAACGAGAATCATAACTGCAAGGCTCACAAATGCGAGGATGACGGCGAATCCAATAAGAATCGTAATCACCGCCGCAAGACTATCTGGGATTTGAGCTCCGGGCCAGATCCGAACTGAAAACACGCTGTGCGGCGTGGCGAGGAATTGTTGAATTGCCGCGGCAAGATCGAGTGCCGGGCTCGGCTGATCGCTAAGCAAAGGTGCTTGCATTGCGGGACCTCGCACTAACAAGTGATTAAGGTAAGCTTATTCATTCAGATTGCCCAACATTGGCAAAGCCTTAAGGAAAAGCTTTGTGCCAACGCTATCCGCGTACAAGCCCACGTTGCTCTAATTCGCGGTGTGCTTGTTCAACTTTGTCCACAGCTTCCACACTGGCTGACCACGCCACAAGGTCGCGCAATCCTTCTTCAAGGGGAATTCGTGCAGCCCATCCAAGGGCGTTGATCTTGGCGGGGTCGCCATAGCAATGGCGGATGTCCCCGGCGCGGAAGCGGCGGGTAACAAGCGGCTCGAGATCCTCACGCCCATTGAGCTTGGCAAGCAGCCGAGCCAGATCGAGAATCGAAGTGGGACGGCCTGTGCAAATGTTGTAAGCATCGAGGTTCGCGTTGGGATTCTCGAGCAGGAACAATTTCGCTTCGACGATGTCGCGCACGCAGATGAAATCCCGAACCTGTTTGCCATCTTCGTAAATCAGAGGAGGGTTGCCATTTTTGATTCGTGAAAGGAAAATGGCGGCAGCGCCCGTGTAGGGATTCGACAGCGACTGCCGTGGGCCATAAACGTTGAAGTAACGGCAAGCCACCACAGACAGGCGATGAGCTCGCCCCACAACAATGGTGTACTCTTCTTGATCCTTCTTGTTGAGCGCGTAAACAGAGGTGCAATAAAGGGGTTTTGTTTCGGGAGTGGGCACAGCCTGCAAAATCTCGCCGGTCTCGGGGTCGTGAACTTCGAAATCGTGGCGCTCAAGCTGCTCTTCAGGGCGAAGCATGGGGTAAACAATTTTGCCGTCAGAGGGTCGCCGATAGGCGCCCTCGCCATAGATACTCATCGAACTGGCGACGAGTAGGCGCTCGACATGCTGGCATTCGTTGATGATGAGATCTAACAAGTTTGCTGTTCCGGTTGTGTTGACATCGGTGTAGCGAAGGATCTGATATTGAGATTGTCCCACTCCCACCATCGCTGCATCGTGAATGACGGCGTCCACGCCATCGAGCGCCTTTTTCAGCACATCCCGGTCGCGCACGTCGCCGCGGATGAACTCGGCCTCTTTATTCAGGTAGTCGGGGGGCGTGTCGCGGTGCCCATGCACCTGCGGCTCAAGATTGTCGAGCACACGAACTTTATAGCCTCGTTCGACGAGTAAATCCACCATATGTGAGCCGATGAAGCCAGCCCCACCTGTCACCAAAACACGGTTGAACATAGTTTCCAACTCCTCACGCTGGATGCGCGGCATTGTGCGCGCGCTTACACATTCCATGCTGCACGCTATCGGGTGATAAGCGCACGGCAAGAGAGAAGTTTTATAGCGCCGGGTAGATCTCCTTGGCAGACACGGGAAGGCTTACCCTTTCCACACACCTGGGATCGGCGTCAGGCAATACTCGCAACGGCCATCGCGCAGGTGCATCGCCGTGACAGCAAAAATATCGCGTTCGACGATTGCTTTTTTGCAGTGGGGGCAAAACGTGGTTCCAGCGTCAGGAATCTCCATGACATTCCCAATATAGACGTAGCGCAAGCCTGCGGCACGTGCTTCATCGCGAGCGCGTTCGAGGATGGTGACGGGGGTCGGGGGTAAATGCGTGAGCCGATGCGCAGGATGAAAACGTGAAAAGTGCAGGGGAACATCCGGGCTAACCTCGTGGGCTAGCCACTCGCACATGCGACGGATGGTGGTAAGATTATCAGTGTACGTCGGCACAATAAGGTTGATGATCTCAACCCACACACCTTCCTCTCGCAGCGTTCGTATGGCATCGAGCACCGGCTGAAGATGACCGGAGTTGAGCTTCATGTAGGTTGCCTCGTCGAAGCCTTTGAGGTCCACATGGGCTGCATCGAGATAACGCGCTAACTCGCGCAGTGGCTCGGTGCGAATGTATCCGCTTGTGACGAGGATATTTTTCACACCGGCGCTCCGAGCTTTTTGAGCGGTATCGTAGGTGTATTCGTACCATGCGACGGGCTCTGAATAGGTGTAGGATATAGAGGGGGAACCACTGGCCTTTGCCAAGGCGACGACGTCGTCGGGCGTCATTGTAAGCCTGGCTAATTCTTCCAAGCTTGCCGGTGGGGGCGCGCCGGGACGAAAACGAAACTCTGGGCCGTCGGCTTTCTTTGTCTCCTCAGGGCGTTTTTGCGAGATCTCCCAATTTTGGCAATTCATGCAACGCAGGACACAGCCAGCAATGGCGAGCGAGAACGTGCGGCTTCCTGGCAAAAAATGAAACAGCGGTTTTTTCTCCACAGGGTCTAAGTGGAACGAGCACGGGTTGCTGTAGGCGAGCGTATAGAGCGTGCCGCCGCGATTGATGCGCGTCCGGCAATGGCTGCGGTCGCCTGGTTCAAGCGCGCACCGATTGGGACAGATCGTGCATTGGACGTTCGCACCATCCTTACGGTAAAACATTGCCTCCCGAATCCACCCACGACGTTGCCACATTTCGAATGTGTTGTCGTCGGGCGCGCCCTTTTTGAAGACGCCCGGATTGTCCTGCGTGGCGTCTGTGATTGCTGACGAGCTGAAAAGCCATCCCCACGACGCGCTGGCCCAGCATGCCATTCCCCCAGCGATTCCAAGACGGAGCAGATCACGACGCGAAAGTAGAAGCTGTTCCCATCGCCTGTCGTCGCTTATGTTCTGGCGATCCTTCATTGCCGGTTTCCCTTACTAAATTACCCATGGCTGCAGGATTTCTCACAGCGATTCCGAACTTCTCGCAACCTGTCGGGGTGCTGCGACGAAAAAAGCTGTGGAAGCGAGAAATAAGCCACAGACTGCTGCGGGAATCATCATTCCTAATGCGGGGACGAATAAGGTGGCGAAGAGGACCGCCCCCAGTGCTCCGCCAACAAAATCTGCAGAATAGAGCTGTGAAGCGCGTGCTGTGAGCTCCTGCTCAGCTATCCTACTGCATAGTGCAAAGACCGCGCCAGTGGCGGCGCCGAGCGCCAAGAGTTCGCCGGCAAAGAGCCACTCAACTAGCCAGATTCTCAGCTGTGACAGGTGTGGACGAGAGGCCATGCTATTGCAAATGAAGGGGAGAGCAACCACAATCACCGCATGTGCGGCGGCCAATGCCGCATTAGACAAAAGGGAAATCAATAAGGCACGGTGCAACGCATCTACCCGCCGCGTGGCTCGCACACCTATCGCCAACCCTGCCATGAACAGCGTGATGAGGAGTGCCGAGAGGTAGTAGAGAGTTCCCGCGACGGTTTGCACCGCGGCAAGGGCAAGATATTCTAGGCCCGAGGCGCTGAAACCTGTGGCGAAAACTGGCCACTGCAGACGGCGCATTCTCCACGCGTACATGAAGAGGATGACAAGCAACCCTGCCTCAAGAAGACCGAACCGAAAGCCATACTCGCGCAGCCATCTCCGCAGCGCGAAATGATTTGCAATGGGGAAGAAGTCCGCATTTTCGGGCGCATGCGCTGATTGCGCGCGTTCGAGTGCGGCGATTCGGTCAGGAGCAGCAACCGTGGCAGCCAAGAAACTTGGCCGCACGTAAACCGTGCGAAGGTTACGCTGCGCGAATGCACCTGCTAAATCGGTAGCAAGCGGCCTGTCGGAGGCGAGGAGCAAGATTAGGTCCGAGGGCAATAGGCGGACATGGTGAAACTCTGCACCAAATGCGCGAGACACCGAGGCAATAAGCTGTGCGCGAGGAGCATCGAAGTACTCCGTGTATTCGCCTAATGGCAATGCAATGACCCCTCCCGATTTCAATGCATCCCGCGCTGTGCGTGCAAATTCCCTCGTGAAATAGCGATTGGCGAGAAGTGTGGTTGGCAATGCTTCGTCCACAAGAATGACATCTATCTCGCTTCGATATCTTGCTAAAAAATTGCGCGCGTCGTCGAGCACGACATGGACATGCGTGCCGCTTGCAAAGTCACCTCGATCGCTTAAAGCAGCCTCAAGTGCAGGATCGGGCTGGACGAATGTCACGTCGGCGACGCCATGTTGCTGAATCGCGACCAACACATCGCGTCGGGGCGGGCCAATCACCAGAACATGCTTCGGCGCAGGATGTGCCAACAGGGGCAAATGAACGAACTGCTCAACCGACTCCGGAGTATCGGTCGAAAACATTGGCGCCCCATTTCGGAAATAAGTGCGCTGCCCCCCTAGCTCGCTGACAATAATTTGTCCGTACGGCGAACGGCCTTCAAACACAAGTTTGCCTGCGGGAATCAGCCAAGAAAGAGAAGGTCGTTCCATAAACGCCCCGACCACGAGCGCCAACACGGCTAACGCGATCCAAGCGAAGCGGACGTCCATGAGCTTGCGCAAAGCGGGCAGCGGATCTGCGAGAGCTGCACTTACAAGCGCCACCGCGACAAGAGCTGACGTCTGCAAATGCCCCAACCACCGAGAGAGAACAAAAGCAAAAAGTACACCTCCGATTAGGCTACCCACAGCATCCAAGAGGTAGCTCTGGCTAATGCCAAATTCCCTCTCATTGAGGGCAAGCCGCTGCGTGTTGCGCACAAGGAAAAAAGCGCTCAGCGAACAAAAAGGTATTTGGGCAAGTGTGGCGACGGTGAGCTGCGCCGACAACCCTAAGCCGCCCCCCGCCAGGAAAAGAGTATGGCGGGCCGAGCGCAGCGCAAGAATCGTCAACAATGGGAAAACCGCCAGCAGTGCCCAGAGCCACCGCTCGCCAACGCTAAGGCGGCCGGCACGGGGCGGACACCATCGCGCCAAGGCGCTGGCTAAACCACCAAAAAGAAGCCAGCTGCCAAGAGCGAGCCCGATGAGATATTCGTTGCCTCCGTAGGAGCCCATGAGCTCACGAAGAAGCGCGAACTGCACCCAAGGCGCTGTCAGCCCCAGGGCTAAGATTTTCAGCCGAAGCTGACGCCCGCAAAAGCTTCCCCTGGTCGACGATGATGCGCTCTCGAACGCCATGTTCCGAGCCGCAGCGCTAACGGTGCTCGCCCTCGTGGAACGCCTGCACCTCATAGGTCATCACGCTGACGTTTGGTCCACGCCAAGCATCGGGCAGACGTCCCGCCTTCCGGCTAAGATGCGCAAGAAACATCTCTTTATCCGGAAGCTGCTCCCACACTTGAGGTAGGAATGTCGCCATGGCGGAGCCAATTTTCAGAACCACGCCATCGCGGTACGGTCGCAACTTTGCCAACAAATCCTGGGGCGAGGAGAATTGGAGCGGCTTGGGCACCGTGAGGACGCTCACTTCGACCTCGATGCTCGGCAGCTCATAGGGTGTCACGGGCGAAAAGCGTGGATCCTCGAGCGCGGCCGCCCAGGAATTGTCTATGACAGCCAGATAAAGGGGTTCTTGCGGAAAGATGTGACCGATACACCCACGGAGTTCACCGTGCTTGGTCAGTGTGACAAAACATCCCTTCGGGACCTTGAGCGAAGCGGGTAACGTGGTGGCGTCCACTTGCAGGCGCTTGTGGGAGCGGACAGCTTCTTCAAGCGCTGCTCGGGCCAATCGCACGACGATTGCACCCTCCTCGTGCGTCAATGTCCCTGTCGTTTCTGAGTTCTTTGCTGCGCCAATGTTCGGTTCAAAAGAGGGGCCTACCCCATCATGTCCGCCTCCTTTCGATTTTATCTCCCGAGCAGGTTGTGCAGAATTCATGCCAGCGTCCTCGTAGAATGCGACTGCGGCGTAACCAACGACGCGCGCCTTGTCTCCCGCCGTGTCGCCACTATTGCGGTAGTCGAGGAGCACTGGACTCCAGCCAAAGTGCTTGGCCAGCTCCATCACGACCATGATAGGAATTTTTCCACAAGCTTGCTGATCAGCCATGCGGCGCGTATCAAGGGAACATATTGCAGTGACACAGCTCGAATCCAGCCGCTGAGCTATGTCATAAGGGTAGTAATGACTCAAATCGGAACTTGCAACGACGAGGGTATGAGCGTCGATGTACGGCGCCAGGGCTTTCGCGATCTCTTGGGGATCTGCCTCGCCGCACAGCAGAGGAACAAGTGTGAATTGGCTAAGCACGCGCTGAAGAAAAGGCAACTGTACTTCGAGAGAATGCTCGAAGGTGTCGGGGCGTAGATCGTGCGAGGCCCCCTTCTGCCATGCAGGCACATGCATGCGTGCTTGCGGATGATATGAGAACGGCGGGTGGGCTGCAAGTTTGTCGCACAGCGGATCGAGATTCACTCGGCCCAGCGGCGTTTGATAGTGCGCCGGTGTGATAGCCACGCCGCAGAATTCGGCATAGTGGCTAGGCGCAAGAATCATAACGCGCGAGAAAGCAGTCCCTTTTGCTGCAGCATAGGCCGTGGCTGCAACAGGGCCCGAGTACGGATAGCCTGCATGCGGGGCCACTAGAGCTCGCAAGCGCGACGTGGTCGTCGCAACATTCGCTTGCGCAAGCAAGCGATCAACAGTGGCCGCGAGTTCTGCACGGTCGGCGGGATAAAATGCCCCTGCCACGGCGGCCGATCTTACCACCTCAAGTGGGATGCTGCAAGCTGTGGGTTCACCGGCTGCGCCAGAGAAAGAATAGCGGAGAAAAATAATAGGCACAAGAATCGCGATTGCCGCGAAGATGGAATGTTTCTGCAATTGGTTGCACATCGCACGTCACCCCTCGCAATGTATGTTCTAACATTCAGACGCTTCGGCAAGAGTTTTCAAAAAGCATGTCGAGAAAAAGGACGAAGAGACGTGTCGGAGTTCGGTGTGCGTGATGAAAAAGAGGAAGCACTGCGGGCAAAGATGGCCCGGCTCGGTATTCGCGAAGAAGACCTAGTCGAGAAATTCGTGCGGTCTGGTGGCCATGGCGGGCAAAAGCTCAACAAAACAGCGACTTGCGTTTATCTTCGCCACGTACCAACCGGTATGGAGGTCAAGTGCCAGCGGGAGCGCTCCCAAGCACTGAATCGTTTCTTGGCGCGGCGTATCCTCGTCGAAAAAATCGAGGCAGAACTCCTCGGCAGGAAAAGTGCTCGAGTGCAGAAGATTGAGAAGGCCCAACGCCAAAAGCGCAAGCGTGCCAAGCGCGCTGCAAAGAAACATGCTGCAGAGAAACATAAGGTGTTGGCATACGAACCAGCCCCCAACGAAGACAAAAAAGCACAGACACCTCGCGCGGAGCCTGAGCCATGATAGTTGAATAGTTCAAAATTTCTTTTCTGTCTCTCCCCTGCCGTTGCAGTGGACACCACACTTTTCCTGACGAGGGGAAGTGCCCTCTACCTCCGGCCCTTCTTGCCTCTTTATCTTAACCTGCCTGACCGCAGGCGATTGACGAGCTGCAGCTCATTCAGATCATTCGCCTTCCATCGTTGCCGGAGCCGTCGTCAGAGTGATTTCGCCAGCGTGTTGAGGATTTCCAGGCCCTGGGCAAGTTTGTCGTCGGTGGTGGCGTAAGAAATTCGGAAATGCGTGTCGCGCTGCGAGAAAACGTTGCCGGGAATGACCAGGACATTGTTTTCAATGGCTTTTGTCACAAAATCCGTGGCCGACATTGCCTTGGGAGCAGGCACGAAGGCGTAGAATGCGCCAGCTGGTTTTACAAGTTCAAACGAATCACGCAGCGCCTCGTAGACCATATCGCGCTTGCGCTTATAGGCAGCCACCTGCTGCGACATGTCCGTCTGCAGAGCCACCGGACCGGCAGCCTGCGCCATGCTTGGCGCACAGACAAAGCTATATTGCTGCAAGGTCGTCATTTTTTCGATCACAGACTTAGGCCCAGTGACGTAAGCCATGCGCCAGCCTGTCATGGCGTAGCTTTTCGAAAAGCCGCGCATAAGGATTGTGTTCTCGTATATCTCGGCAAGGCTCACAAAAGGCGCATCGTAGCAGAAGAGATTGTAGATTTCATCCGAAATGACGAGGAGATTGTGGCGCCGCGCCATCTCGGCAATGTCTTCGAGTTCTTCGCGCGTGTAGATTGCCCCGCTCGGATTGCAGGGACTATTGACGACGAGAAGTTTCGTTCGCGGCGTGATGGCAGCCTCAATTTTGTCGAGTGGCGGACGAAAATCAGGATAGGTGTCAATGAGGACAGGCACGCCACCTGCGAGACGCACCTGGTGAAGATACATAACAAAATAGGGATCAAGGATGATGACTTCGTCGCCGGGATTCACCAGCACGAAAAAGGCTAGCATCAGGGCACCTGAAACACCGCTAGTGACGAGGATGGGCGGCACTTCGGACCAACCGAACTCTTTGCGCAAGTCGGCAGCGATGGCTTCCCGCAGTTCAGCAATGCCCTGCGTCTGAGTGTATTTGTTCTGCCCCCGGCGAATGGCCTCGATAGCAGCCTCCTTAATGGGATCAGGAACGTCAAAGTCCGGCTGGCCGATGGAGAGATTGATCGGATCCTTCATTGTGGCAGCTAAATCGAAGACTTTGCGTATGCCGCTGGCATCGAGATTGGCCACACGATCAGCAATCGGAGATTTCATTTCGGACATGGTCTCACCCTATGAAAGCGATAACTTTTGCGAAAGCTGAGGTGATGAAGAAACGGAACGCAAGAAGAAGGAGCGGGAAGCGAGTGCTATCGACAAAAAAAGCCAAGTGAATGTTAGGTCCGCCGCTGGCCGGCGCGCTGCCCGAAACCAACTTCTGGCTAAGCGGGAGCTGGTCAAGGCGTATGCGAGATGCCTCTAGGGGGAAGAAGGCGCATGAGGCGCCGAAGGGAAAGAGACGTCAGGAGAGAAAAACACCCGTTTGGTACGGACGAAAATTCGCCCTTGAAAGAAAAGATGCGGTAGGATGAGCTTGCACCTACTATGTCTGACCCTACCGGCTCAAAACCACTCGCACGTTTTGCCGCGCTCGACGCGTTGCGCGGTTTTGCGATCCTGACAATGGTTTTGTCGGGAACGATCCCTGAAGGGATCCTTCCCTCGTGGATGTACCACTGCCAAGTCCCCCCACCGGATCACAAATTCAATCCTTCGATTCCAGGCATCACGTGGGTGGATTTGGTGTTTCCCTTTTTTCTTTTTTGTCTCGGCGCCGCCATCCCCTTTGCGCTGCAGCGGCGCATGGAGAAAGGGCTCAGCCAGGCACAGGCTGTGGGAGTGGTGATCAAGCGTGGTTTTCAACTTTTCGCGTTCGCTGTCTATCAGGCTCATTTTTCGCCATACAATTTGAAAACCGATCCCGACTGGCTCCGCTGGGTCTATGCGCTTATGGGTTTCGGCCTTCTCTTTCCCATGATGATGCGCCTTCCCCAATCGTTGCCTAAGGTGTGGCATTGGGCAATTCGCGCATTTGGTTGGGGCGCGGCGCTCTGGCTGGTGTCGCACTTTCAGTATCAAAACGAGCCGACAACTTTTAGTATCTATCGCTCGAACATCATCCTCATGCTCCTCACGGTGTCGGCAGTTTTTGGCTCGCTCGCATGGATCTTCACGCGATCAAGTCACCTGCTGCGGTTGGGAGTGCTCGGCATCCTTATGGCGCACCGCCTTTCTTACGGATCGGAGGGGTGGGTGAAATGGATCACGGATCTCGTGTCGGTCGCCAAGATATGGAACCTCAATTACACGCACTACCTGTTTATCGTGATTCCAGGAACCATAGCTGGCGATTTGATGCTGCAATGGATGCGGCATCGTCAGGAGGACGAGCAACTGAGCTGGCCAAGCTCTCGCTACGCTTTGCTGGCGTCGCTCGGCGTGGTGTTAATGGTCGTCGAGCTTGTCGGACTCAAAGGACGTTGGATCGGAGCGACCGTGATCGTTAGTGCCGTGCTTGTGGGGATTGGTTTCTGGTTGGTACGCACCCCTGGCTGCGACACGGAGAGATTTCTGCGTCAGCTGGTGGGATGGGGAAGTTACTGCCTATTGCTGGGGTTAGCATTCGAGCCTTACGAGGGGGGAATAAAAAAGGACCCCAACACCATGAGCTACTTTTTTGTGACAACAGGTTTAGGGTTTTACCTTATCGTCACATTCACGATCGTTCTTGATTTGTGGAAGGTGCGCCTGGGAACGCATCTGCTGGTTGCCAACGGGCAGAATCCCATGATTGCTTATGTCGGAATGGGCAATCTCATCCATCCGGTGCTCAACCTCACCGGAATTGGCCCATTCCTAGAAAAGCTCACGCCAGGGCCATGGCTGGGAACGCTGCGTGGCTTTCTCCTCACTCTGCTGCTGGCCTGGATCGTAGCTCAGTTTACGCGACTCAAAATTTACTGGCGGACGTGAGGAGCAGGCTGGCTTTGTGCCCCGAGCCCCGTAGTTGCGCGCGCCACGCATAAAATGCGGCCAGGCCTGTTACCCTAATACTCGAGCCACGTGAAGCTAAGTAAGAAGCTACGCGTGGGCATAATTGGAGACAGTTCAATGTCGCACGACAAAGCACCTTGGATTACATACCGTCCGGAGATCAAAGTGCTCGATTGCACAATCCGCGACGGAGGTTTGATGAATAATCATCAGTTCGACGATGAGATGGTCCGCGCAGTCTACAAAGCGTGCCTCGAGGCCGGCATCGATTACATGGAGATCGGTTACAAGGCATCGAAGAGCATTTTTGCACGCGACACTTATGGAGATTGGAAGTACTGTGACGAGGACGACATCCGACGAATTGTTGGAGAAAACAATACGCCGCTGAAGTTGGCAGCTATGGCCGACGCTGGAAAAACCGACTACAAGACCGACATACTGCCGAAAGAAAAAAGCGTTCTCGACATGATCCGCGTGGCCTGCTACGTCCACCAGCTCGCAGAAGCTGTAGATATGATCAAGGACGCGCATGATAAAGGTTACGAAACGACGTGCAACATCATGGCGATTTCCGTCGTAAAAGACGCAGAGATCGAGCAGGCACTCGAGATTCTAGCAGAAACGCCGGTCTCAACCGTGGTTGTCGTGGATAGCTATGGGTCGCTCTACACCGAGCAGGTCCGCATGCTCGTTCAGCGCTACAAAAAGGCCCTCGATGGGACGGGGAAAGAAGTTGGCATCCATGCCCACAACAATCAGCAATTGGCTTTCGCCAACACAATTGAGGCAATCATTGCTGGAGCAAACCGCCTCGACGCCACAATGGCCGGATTGGGCCGCGGCGCAGGCAATTGCCCGATGGAACTGTTGCTCGGTTTCCTCCGCAATCCAAAATTCAAGATACGGCCGATCTGGGAGCTTCTGGAAAAGTACTTTGTGCCACTTGCGAAGGAGCTTGATTGGGGGCCATCGCCTCCTTACATGATTACTGGCCAGTTTAACCAACATCCGCGCGCCGCTATCGCCTGGCGTGCTGGCGAGCAAAGAGATCGGATCGTGGAATTCTACGACAAATGCATCGGAGACGTCGAATAGGGAAGCGAATGCTTTTGCGTTGAGCAGAACCCTACAGCACAGCGATCTGCTCGGCGCGAGGAGCGAGGCAACAAAAAATCCACGTGGCATGTCGGCATCATTCGGCCGCGGGAATAACACCACTCGGCACGTGGCGCTCTTCGTCAACCAATCGGCGAAAACGCGCACAGGTCTTTGCTGCAAACGACGGCGAGCTCACAACGGCCTGACAACCAACAGCACAAGAGCCATGCCCGCTACCTTACTCGAGTTCCCAGGAACTGACGCGTGTGGGGACCTCGATGAAGACTGTTTTGACTGCGTCAGCAACGACCAGCTTTGATGTGTCGCTGATGGCATTGCTCAGCACAACCTTGTCCGTGCCGTCGCCACGGAAACGAAACTGCCCCAGCAGGAGCCATTGGCCACCATTAATCTGCTGGTTGATGCGAATCGTCGTCGTGCCTTGAGCGTGATAAACCGTAAAGGGCGAATCGGTGGCCCGATTCGAGGACTCTGGATACCAGACGTAGAGCTCATAAATCCCCGGGGTGGGGATGTAAAGCTTCCAAGTGGCTGTGCTCGGGGGATTGGTGCCCCAGGAGTAGCGGTAAGACGTGCCATACTTATTGGGCTGAGCCGTGCCCGTTGTCCAAGACCCCGTGAGGCTGAAACGCTGCGAATCACTATCGTCTACGATGGAAAAGTCCGTCGAGTCTGGGCCAAGAACTAACGTGTCGAGCAAATTGCCCTGGGCATCGTAGCAATAAGCGATGAACGAGACGGTCGACGAAGGTGCCAGAACATTAGACAAAACGAGGCGCCCATTAGCCTTTGTGGTGGTTTCGCCAAGAAAACTCCCGTCGGCAAAGACGCGTGTACGGACAGCACGATGATGATAGACTTCCACGCGGAAGGGAACGCCATCTTGGATGGGCTTGAGGTCGTTGACGATCAAGTCGCCATTGTTGCGCGGGTAGGGATTCGAGTCGAAAGCGGCCCAATGAATCGGCGAGTTGGTGCGCACATTTGCCTGCAATTGACGCAGCGTAGGCGTGTCGAGGAGATCGAGGTTTGAGAGCCCTTGGGCGCTCATCATAGCAGCGGCAGTTCCGCCAGCACTGCCAATCACCCACTCAATGGGGTGCACACGGTAGCATGCGTTTGTGATATAGGTGGTGGCGATTCCTTTGCCACCGGCGAGAAGATTCCGCACATTTGCAGAGCCAAGCGCACGATAGGGAACATAAAAGGGAGCGGCTTTGCTAAAGGGCGGCACGATGCCCGTGCTGCTTTTGGTGGGATGGACGTCTACCGCATAATTGCCGATGCCGACAGAGTCATAAAAACGCCAGGATGTGCCCCCATTGTAGTTCGTCGCGGCAGTATTAACAAGATATCGGCTCGTAAGGCGGAAATTATCGAGACCGATGATCCGGCGACAGCAACGGATGTAAGGGAATTTCGCGAGGCCGTGCCCCGTCCCCATCATGTTGAGCGGATCAGTCGTGCCATGGGGCATGCGGGTGTCCCAAGTGGTGGTGCGGCGCTCCTTCATGTAAAAATACCACGCCACCGCGTGCTTCTCGGCCTCCGCGACGTAGGCGAGATTGAGGCCCCCATGCCAATCGGCAGCTTCGGCTGCACATTGGCTCTTGGTCTTATAGATCGAGGCGTAGGGGTAATCGTTTCCGGGATACCAGTTCTGCATGGAAACATCGCCGACATTCACACTGTCGAAGCTGAAAAGCGGGCCTGTGTTCTTCAGTCGGCGATAGGTCCAAATACGATTGTAGGTGTACGAGCCAAACGAAAAATACGTCGCGCTCTGCGTGGCGTAATAGCTATCGAAATCTGGCCAAGGAGTCTTGAGCTCGTCCTCGGTGTGGGTTGTAGGATTATCGGTCATGCAGAAGGGGAAAACAGTCGCCTGGCTACCGCTCTCATTGCAGGCTGGAGGTGTCCCATCTTCAGACATTTCTTCGGTTGTTAGCTCACGTCCCACAGTGTAGTTTGCGCCGGAAAGAACAATCACGTCGCCTGTCTCGGATGCATCAATGACGACAAAACCTTTCGATGGGTTGCGGGGAACGACGTCGTAGAGTATCTTCGTAAAATCTGAAGAATCGTTTGGCGAATACCAATCCGTCATTTCCTCGGAGAGAAACTTGGTGTGGGGAACATAGCCAGGCTTCGGGGTGCGCTGGATGAGAGTAAGGCTAGTGATTTTCAAGGCATTGCCGAAATCGTCGGATACAGGAATCGTCCGGACACGTTTGACAACGGTCATGCGCATGACCGTCACGTTTGTTGTTTCGGATAACATTTGGTCGAGCACCCACACTGCCGTGCGGGGATCGAAAGCCTCGCGGGAGACCCAGCACGAGCCGTTGGGAGCGAACCCTTCGCCCGGGGCGGACGGAGGCGCATTCTTGAGACGGTTGAGAAAATCGAGATAATCGGCAGGATAGTAGAGCGTGGGCTGAGTGCGCATGAGCGTGGCACCAGGATCATGCCACGCGTTGTCAATGGCGGCAACCCCCTGCGAGGTGGTTTGGCCACCGAGCCAATCGGTGGGTTCGACCAGCAAGATTTGCGCGTTGGGATTTGTGCGTGAAGCAGCCAACGCAGCTGCCGGAGCACTAAATGATCCGCCAACAATCACTATGTCGTACGCAAGCTGCTGCGCCGCCCCGTTCATCGCAACGACTCCCCACATGAGAATGGCTAAGCAAAGGATGACGAGAACACGCCGCATGCTGGTGCGGTCATGTTTTTTCGGGTGGAGTGAAAAGTTCCCTTCCCGTTCTTGGAGTAACACAGTGGCAACTCCTACACGCGCATTTATTTACTCTTATATTGATTTTGCAGAAAAAGTCACGAGTCAATCCTTGTTTGGCAGAAAGCGTGGGTAAGCTCGCTTGATGACAAGCATGTTATTGTTACCGAAGCCCCGCCGAACCGTTGGCAGGTAGGTACTAAAAAAAGCTCCGATCCCCCACTCGGGGATCGGAGCTCGCTTTTTTTCGCTTAGGAAAAGGAGCGACGCGCCCTTGCAGCCTGCGATCAATACATGTCCGCGCCGCGCGGCATCGCGCTCTTCTCTTCTTTCTCTTTCACCTCGGTCACGAGGCACTCGGTGGTCAGAAGCAGCGCTGCCACACTCGCTGCGTTCTGCAGCGCGCTACGGCTGACCTTCGCCGGGTCAATCACACCCGCTTCGAGCAGGTCTTCATACTGCTCGGTGTCAGCATTGAAGCCAAAGTTTTTGTTATCGTTGGCTTTGATTTTCTCGACCACGATCGAGCCCTCGTAGCCAGCGTTCTGAGCAATCGCTCGCGTCGGTGCTTCGAGAGCTTTCGCGATGATCTGGGCGCCGAGTTTCTCGTCACCTTCAAGCTGGAGCTTCTCGACTGCAGGAATGGCGCGCAGGAAGACCACGCCACCGCCCGGCACGATGCCCTCTTCAACGGCTGCACGCGTGGCATGCAGTGCGTCCTCGACACGGGCTTTCTTTTCCTTCATCTCCACCTCGGTGGCTGCACCGACTTTGATGACCGCGACACCACCGGCGAGCTTAGCTAGGCGCTCCTGCAGCTTTTCGCGGTCGTAGTCGCTCGTGGCTTCTTCGATCTGGACCTTGATTTGGTTGATTCGGCCTTCGATCGCCTTTTTCGAGCCTGCACCCTCAATGATCGTGGTGGTCTCTTTTTCAATGCGAACCGTCTTAGCCTGGCCCAGGTCCTCGAGACGGGTGTTCTCGAGCTTAAAGCCAGCTTCTTCGCTGATGACCTTGCCCCCCGTGAGGATAGCGATATCCTCGAGCATGGCCTTGCGACGATCACCGAAGCCAGGCGCTTTCACCGCGCAGACCTGCAGCGTGCCACGCAATTTGTTCACGACCAACGTGGCCAGAGCCTCGCCTTCGACGTCCTCCGCAATAATGAGGAGCGGCCGACCCTGCTGCACCACGCGTTCGAGCACCGGCAGCAGGTCCTTCATGGAGCTGATCTTTTTATCATGGACCAGGATGTATGCATCCTTCAGCTCGGCCACCATCTTCTCGGGGTCGGTCACAAAGTAAGGCGACAGATATCCCTTGTCGAACTGCATGCCTTCGACGACCTCGAGGACGGTGTTGATGGATTTGTTCTCTTCGACCGTGATGACGCCGTCTTTGCCGACCTTGTCCATGGCGTCGGCAATGAGTTCTCCGATTTCTTTATCGTTATTAGCGCTGATCGTAGCGACCTGCGCGATTTTTTTGTGCTCGCGGGTGGGGATAGCCATGTCTTTGATTGCTGCAACCGCGGCCTCGACAGCCTTCTCGACGCCGCGTTTGATCCCCATGGGGTTCGCACCCGCAGCCACGTTTTTCATGCCCTCGCGGTAAATCGCCTGGGCAAACACCGTGGCGGTGGTGGTGCCGTCACCCGCAACATCGCTGGTCTTGCTGGCCACTTCGCGCACCATCTGTGCGCCCATATTCTCGAAAGGATCCTCGAGTTCGATTTCCTTGGCGACGGTGACGCCATCTTTCGTCACCGTGGGGGCGCCGAACTTCTTATCCAGCACAACATTGCGCCCCTTCGGGCCAAGGGTGACCTTGACCGCCTCGGCCAGCTTATCTACGCCGCGAAGGATCGCGCCGCGCGCTTCTTCGCTGTACTTGAGCTGCTTTGCTGCCATACTTCATTTCCTCCACTTCGATTTATTTGGTTTGTTAGCAGGCGCACGAGAAGCTGCTTTTACTTCTTCTCGCTCTTTTCGATCACGGCGAGAATGTCGCTCTCGTGCATGATCAGGTATTCTTCGCCATCAATTTTGACCTCGGTTCCGGCATATTTGCCGAACAGAACCTCGTCGCCGACTTTCACATCGAGGGGGATCCGCTTGCCGCTCTCGTCTTTTTTCCCTTCGCCGACAGCGACAACAGTACCCCGCTGCGGTTTCTCTTTGGCCGTGTCGGGAATGATGATTCCCGCGGCTGATTTCTGTTCTACTTCCTCCGCGCGCTTTACCAGCACACGGTCATGCAGCGGACGAACCGGCATGTGAGTGAACCTCCTTAACGATAGTTTGCTCGCAATTTCTGGCACAGCCTCATGCAAAGCAGGTGCCGATTGTAATGATGGCTAATAACAATTGCATTATCAGTGATCTATAAAGATAACGCTTTGCCATCGCCTGCCGGACTGTTCCCATTTGAAACATGTGCAAGGCGACGTGTTGAATTAGTGCGTCATTTGCGCAGGAAAACCCGGGAATCAGGCCTGAATGCGGGCCCAGAATTGCGCCAGCGTGCGGTGGCGGCTCTCGCGAAATGAACTATGAGCATGCGAGTCGGCGCAGATTCGTGGGCAAGCCTCTTGATGATTGTGAGGGCGCAGCTGCCTAGGACGGATACGGCCGAAAAACGAATAACCTGCACCGCTGAAACGTAGTTGGCCACGGCCTGCGTTCAGCTTTGGGCGAGCAATGTAAGAGCTCGGCCGGCTGAAACAACAGGCACATTTTGCGACAAGAGGCATAACGATGGAACGCGTAGCAATCAAGTTCGAGCCGCGCGCAGCGACAGGTAAAGGGCCCAACCGCAAATTGCGTGCGAAGGGAAAAATTCCTGCTGTCATTTACGGTTCAGGCATCGAGCCACAAAAAGTCGCCCTCGATGCGCATGAGTTTGGTATTGTTCTCCAAAAGGCAGGGAGCAGCGCCATGTTCGCGCTCGTCGCTAACGAGGGACCAAGCAAAGAAGAGCGGCTAGCTGTGATCCGCGAAATTCAGCGCGATCCTGTGACGCGCCGCATTCTCCACGTGGACCTGTATCAAGTCCGAATGGATGTTGAGGCAGACTTCGAGGTGCCTGTGCATCACGTAGGGGTGCCCGTTGGCGTGCGCGAGGGAGGCATCCTCGAAACGCATCGCCACGTCGTCGAAGTGCGCTGCCGGCCTGACATGCTTCCAAAGTTCATCGAGGCTGATCTGACCAACTTGAAGATCAACCATGCTTTCCATGCGGGGGAACTGAAGCTGCCCGAAGGGCTGAAACTTGTCACGGATCCAGAAGAGGTGCTCTTCAGCATTCTTCCGCCGAAGGATTATGTCGAGCCGACGCCTGCGGCACCTGGTGAAGAGGAGATGGCTCAGCCGGAGGTTATTGGACGTAAGAAGGCCGAAGAAGAGGAAGCTGAGGAATAACGGTCGCTATGGCAATCTTGGCGCCGGTCGGGGTGCGTGCAGTACTCCGACCGGCGTTGTGTTTGTTGCCAACACAAACAGCGTCGCCGTTGCAGTGCACCTCGTGAAGGTTGCAGCTTTTTAGCCAGCCTGAGTACACTCAATTGCCAATGGCAGGAGAAGGAGTTCCCCACTGCTCATTACCGCTGGAGCAGATCAACGCGTGTGGGCTTGAAGGAAGGCACGGGGCCGCACAGCAAACCACAATGACCAGAGAGCGGGTAGCGCAAACTTCATCATGGATAAACGCGACCGAATTTGCTGGGTCAGTAGGGACGCGCTGCGCTGGGCTTGAGCACGACATCGCTGCGCGCCGGTGCGCTTGGCACATACACGGACGGATCGGCCACCTGGGGCGATGACTGGAAAGAATACGCGGGGATTCGCCACTCGAAGCTACTGGCGTAGCGAGGGCCGACGTACTGTGGAGTGCCAACGTAAGCGCGAGGCCCATAGGCCGCGTACATCGGATCGCCATACTGGTTCTTCTGCGGGCCAATGAGACTTATCTGTCGCTGCATGGCCTCGCGGCGCTGATTTTCAATATCGGCTGCTTTGGCATAGGCGTCATGCACCACTTGCTGGCCTTTTTGCATGTATTTGCGCCATGCCTTGGGGGTCCAGTGTAATTCTTCCGGCTCACAGGGATTCGACCCGCCACCGCCAGCCAAGACATTGCAACATAGGGCGAGAAGAGCGAGCGCCAGGGATATCGCTCGACTAAAGCTTTGTTTGCCAGACATTGCGTCTCTTTCTCCCTTACGGCAAATCGTGAATTTTTCGCAGCCGATAGATTGCCTCGTTTACTTCGCACGGGAGCCACTGGTCTTGCTCGCGCAAGTACCGCGCCACGAGGTCCAGCGAGCCCATTTGACTATAAAGCTGGTCGGCGTGCACCACCTGTTCCTTTTCAATAAAGCAGCGGTCGCCGCTGCCGACGGTCATAGGGTCTACTGGCATTTTAGCACGCCATGCGCAGCCAGAAAAAATGAAAGCCGCAACTATCATTGCGGCTAAAGTGACACACGTCATTTGTTTCCGTGATTTCAGCACGGCCTTATTGCGTGAACAACAGCAGAGAAAAGCAAGAGCAATCACGCCGACGCTTTTTGCGCTGCGCTGAGTTTTTTCAACAGCTTGGATTGCAGGCGGCGCATTTTGTTCTTGTGAATAATGCCGCGTTTCCAAAGGCGGCCGATGAGGCTTTGAGTCTCCCGCACCATTTTGGTGGCAACATCGGCTTCTCCTGAGGAGATGAGCGTGACGCTTTTTTTGATGCATGTCTTCATCGTGGATTTTGCGGCGCGGTTGCGAGCCTCACGCTTGAGGTTTTGGCGCATACGCTTCTTTGCAGATTTCTTGTTCGGCAAGGCAGTCCACCTTCACAGTTATTGCGTTTGTGTTTCTCCAGGAAACGGTCCCCGCACGCGCCTTCGCGTGTGCCGGGTGCCGTAATCCGGCGCTAGATACCACAGGCTACTGAAATTGTTCGCCAGGCGCGGTGTCAGAATTTGCGGTGCAGTGAATCATCCCGTCCAACCAAGGAGTTCTTCCTCCGATTTCACGAGCGGAAGCTGGACGTTGACGATCGTTCCGCACCCTTCACGGCTCCGGATGAAGATTCGTCCGCGGTGGTCATCCACGATGCGTTGCACTAGCGCAAGCCCAAGGCCGGTGCCGTGAGTTTTTGTGGTGAAAAAGGGCGACCAAATCTTTGGCAACACGTCACGCGGGATGCCATGGCCGTTGTCCACGATCCGAATTCGGACGTACTTGCCCGTGTTTTGGGTGCGTACAATGACCATGCCGCCTCGCGGCACTGCCGATCGTGCATTTTGTAAGAGATTGAGCAGCATTTGCCGCATTTGCATGCGGTCGCAAACCGTTGGGGGGAGATCCGGCGCAAGATCGTGAACAACGGTGATTTCTTTGCGACGGAATTCGTCCTGAACGAACGTAAGCGCTTCGGCCACGACAGTGTTGAGGTTGACCAGCTCGTAGGTGGGTTTGGCATGGCGGGCAAAGTCGAGCACATCTTTGATGAACTTATTGAGCCGGTCCACCTCTTCCATAATAATTGCCGTGTACTCGGCTATCTTGGGATCGGCCAGATCGGCCGCGCGGCGTTGGATGCGCTGAGCAAATCCTCGCACGCTCGTCAGGGGATTGCGAATTTCGTGAGCGACAGTGGCAGCCATTTCGCCGAGCGCGGCAAGCCGTTCTTTGCGCAGCAGCTCCTTCTGAGTGCGGCGAAGAGCTTCGTAAGACTCAAGCAGCTGCCGGTTCTGTTCCTCGATCTGTCGATATAGACGCGCATTTTCAATGGCCTGGGCGGCCATTCCCGCGATGGCGAGCAAAATTTTCCGTTCCGAAAGATCAAACTCACGACGCTCGGCGGTGTAGAGGCGGATGGTGCCAATCGTGCGGCGGCGCGCGACGAGTGGCGCGCAGATCATTGAGACGACTCCCGCTCGCGTGGCTTCGTCGCGCCAGCGAAACTGCGAATCTACACGCACATCTTCCATATAAATCATCTCGCCGCCAATGACGGGATGGTCCACGTGGCTTTCCTCGAACGGGACCTCTTGGGGCCCGATAAATCGCTCGCCGCTCGATGCCACGACACGAATAAAAAGGCGACCGTCGCGCTCCTCCAGAAGGCGAATTGTGCACTCAGCCGCATCAAAAATTTGTTTTGTGCGATGGACGATCAGCTTGAGTACGCTTTGGTAATCGAGCGTCGACGCCATCTCTTGCTGGATCTCGTAGAGAAGCGAGATTTCGCGATAGTGCTGCTCGAGCTCCTCGTGCGTGACAGCATTACGCAACACTTGTGCGGCAAGCGAGGCTAGTGTGGAAAGAAATTCTCGGGTGTCGGCATCAAACAGCCGTTGGCGGCGCGCAAAAATGTCGATGACACCCAACGCTTCATCGCCGGCAACCAGCGGTATGGTGAGGCGGCAAGACTTGTCGCCCGCCAGCGAATCACTGCCGCGAATGTCTTCCCCGTATTGGTGCAACTGCCCCGTGCGCACAACTTCGACAAGCACGTTTGCGCTCTCAAGCAGATCAATTCGTTCCAGTCGCGGCATGGTCCCGCGCCAAAGTTTTGGCACTAACAAATTCGATGCGGAATCGAGAATATAAAGCACCGCACCGTCGGCAGCGGTCCAGCGCACGACTTCATCGAGCACAAGGCGCATGATTTCGGTGGGCTTCATCGTGGAGGTCATGGCCACTGTGACGCGATAAAGCGCCTGAAGCTGCAGCATCCGGTGATTGAGCTGCTGCGTTGTTGAGCTGTCGGCTAAGTTGTGGGCGGATGGCGAAGGGTCTCGCTGCTGCGCAGCAGCACAGCTTTCCTCGAGATGAGCGTACTTATTGGTTTTTGAGCGCTTCTTCATAGACGCCGAGAGTCTCGCGGACGGTGCGACGCCAAGTCAAGGCAGCAGCCGCCTGGCGGGCACGAGCCACACGCTCGGCGCGCAGTGTGTCGTCGCTAAGCAGACAGGCCACAGCCGCAGCGAGCGCACGCGGCGTCGGCTCAGCCAGAACATAAGCGCTCTCTGCCCCGGTGAAATCGAACACGCCACAATTGGCCGAAGAAACTACGGGGACACCCGCAGCCATTGCCTCGAGGATCGGCATGCCGAAGCCTTCCATGTGAGGGGCCGCCACGTAAACCGTGGCATTGCGAAGAACAATCCCTAGCTCGCGACGCGAAAGATAGGGCAAGCAATAGACCGAACTTCGCGCCCCTGCCGCCTCGCCGCGGTGGTTAGGCGCCGCTCCAATGCAGACAAGTGGAATGTCGATGGTAAACTCGTCGCGAAGCAAACGATGCGCGGCAAGAAGAGCTGGGAAATTCTTCCGCCGCGAGCTCCCCCCTACCGTCAGCAGGTAAGAACTGTCTAGGCCGAGCTGCCGCAGAAATTGCTTATCCGAGGGAAATTTCCGCAGAAAGAACCGCGAAGCTACGCCCCAGGGAATCACATGGAGCCGCTGCGAGAGCTCAGGAATAAGTGAACCGAAATGACGACGGACTTGCTCGGCGGTTCGCCTCGACGGCACAATGATGCGCGAAACGTGGGGCATGCGCCGTGGAAGGCTCCTCTGAAAATAAGCATCGCCCCACGGCAAGTGCTCCGCTTGCTCCGGGGCGTCGAGAAAGAACAAATCGTGAATGGTGGCCACGAGCGGCATGCGGTGCGTCGGCGGGATGAACATTGCAGGGGCATGAAAAAGCTCGGCGTGCGGCGCCAACATCTCCGCACAAGGAAAATCAAAGCGTTGCCACACCTGAAGCAGGAGCGGCCCGGGCAAGCGCCTGCGCAGAATGCGGACGCGACGACGACTCAGCAGGGGTAAACGTGGCAGCCGTTGACGAAAGGAATGAAAAACATAAAGGAAGTCGAAATCCGACGACAGGAACGGCAAACGCGCAGCCAGTTCGAACGTTGCCGTCCCGATGCCCGTACGCACGGGTGTAGCGGTGCTCATGTCGAATGCGATTGTTGGGGCCAATGTGTTCTGCTCCAGCTCGTAGCGGGATGTAGTGCCGTCATGGCCATGGGGGCAATGCTTTTCTCACCTCGGTGTGGCGAGCTAGATCCGTTCGAGATGTGACGCGACTTGCCACGGGGTAGCCCGATGAAGAGTGCCACGAACGTAGGTGAAGACAGGCTCCGCCTTCAGTAGAGGAACCACTCCCCGACGGCGGAAGATAAAGCTGGGGTGACATCTTGCCACGCTGTGCCAACGCGGAGTTCGTCGAGCTCAAGCGAGAGCAAACTATTACCTGCTCCCTGGCGCACGCCAACACGTCCTAGCGCCGTCAGGTCCTGAAGGGCAGCTTTGGTCACGTCCGGTGTGGGCGATGCGGATTGGCCCAGAGGCGGATTGACCCAGAGATAGGTCATATCGTCGTTTACATCGCCATTGAACGCGTAGGCGACGACGACGAAGACGGGGACTTCCACATCGAACTGTGAACTTCCCCACTGCGGCGTGTCGGTGTTTGCATTTGCGAGACCGAGCTGAAATTTCGATGCGCTGCTCCCCTGGCGGACGTAAAGACGTGCGCGAAAATCTTGAGCTCCTGCGCCGGCGCTTGAAAAGTGAAAGATATAGTCCCCGGTGGTATTGCCAGGATTGCTGACTTTGAGCACAAACGATGCGTAAACGCTAGCGCTGCTTTGATTCGTCACGTCATGGCCGGCATCCTGATAATTGCTTCCGTTGCCAAATGTGATTTTTCCACCGGACGAAGGCGGCAGTCCGAAATAGCTTAGCGAACTTGTGGCGACCTGGATCGGGGAACTCGTGCCTGTGCCAGTTTGAGTCCAGTCTCCTTGGCCAACAAGGTTGCCGCTGCCGTAGGCAAATGGCTCGTGCCAAGGCAGGGATTGTTGGGCGAAAGCACTGGCCGTGGCAAGAATGGCTACAGAAAAAAGCGAGCCCAGCCATATAGTGCCAAAATTGCAGTTTTGCTTCTTATCACGCACTGCGTCACCTCCGAGAAACACCGTTCCCGTGCATCAGAAGATGAAGACGCACTCGCGGCGCCTAACTTTGCCGACCTCGTCGCTCACCTTATCGTCAGCGAGGGCTGGGCTTAGCAACCTTTGCTAGATAATCGCAGGGCACAAAGCAAGGAAAATAGACAGGAAACTTCGTCACATGACATGAGGCAACCACGTAACCAACAAAACGAGATGCGCCCCGCGCCACACGCTATTCGCCTTTGCGCTGCGAACCCGCGACATGCCCCAACGCCTGCGCCACGCTAAAACCCAAGAAAAAGCTTGGCGCGATTCCAAAATGTATTGGGGACGGGGAAGTACTTCCCAGACTCTCGACAAATCGTGTCGGTCAATAAAGGCTTGAGCCGTTGAAGATCGCGCGCGTTTTTCTCCAGCATTTCTGATTTTTTATTCACGCGATTGGCAATCTCAGCATATAGGGCACCTATGCCGACCACTGGTATCGAGCGGCCATGCAGAAGGGCACGCGTTTCTCCGAGCACGTGCGGCTCCCACCGAACGATGATGCGAGGGGTCACCGTTGCAAGCACTCCATTCCACAGCCGCCGGAAAAACGTAACCTCCACCGATGCACCGCGAAACAGGAATTCAAGTTTGTGGGAGGTTTCTTTGATGAGGGCGTGGCCAAACTGTTCGCGCACCCAAGGACGATCTTTCTCGTCCGCGAGAAGATCGATATCCTTGTGGGACCGGCTGGTGCCCGTCAATGCATCAATGGCCCAGCCCCCATGAACCCACACTCTTACGCCTCCTTGCTCCATTCGGTCAAGAAGGGCAAAGAGTACTTCTACGAGAACGCCTTGCGCCTCGGTCGCTGTAGCCTGCGGCAATCTCTCTGCTTGCTCTGATGGAGTGGAATAATCCATAAAATGATAATTTGTTCTGCTCTCCTGAAGCTTGCTATGCCGAATCTTCTGCCGACATCGTATTCACAAGCTACCTACAGTAGACCAAGGAAAAATGCTCCTAAGTTCTGTAAGCGAAAACAAACAGGTGATCTCAAAGGCTGCCCAAAAGTGGAATTATTCCACGGTCCAAGCAGCTAGCACAATCGGCAACGTGACCTCTGACCATGACGTCGACAGGCGCAACTCGTCAAGCTGAAGGCTCAGTCCTGTGCTCGATTGTCCCTGACGCAGGCCGATGCGGCCGACGTACGACAGCTCGGAATTTGTTGTCGCCTGGAGAGTCGCTGGCGGGGGAGTCTCTTGCTTAAGGGCCGGGTTGATCCACAATGCCGCGACATCGTCGTTCGTCGCGGGATTAAACGTGTAACCGACCACAAGAAGAAGTGGCGTGCCCACATTATACTCCACAGAATCGTAGACTGTTGAGTCTGTGGCGGCGTTGCGTACGCCAAAGATGACTTTACTAGCGCTCGAGCCACGCTTTGCGTAGACTATAGCATGAAAATCTGTTGCGCTGGTTCCTGCGCTGGAGAAGTGCAGAAAAGCATCGCCCGTTGTTGTTCCCGGATTGACGACGTTGACAACGAACGACGCGTAAACACTCCCAGAGACCTGCGGTGTCAGATCGAGGCCGACATCTTCATAATTTGAACCATTGCCGAGACTCACTTTTCCGCCCGTCGCGCCTGGCAGTCCTGCATAGGACAGTGATCCGGTGCTCACTTGCACGGGCGAGACACTTTGTGAGCCCGTTCGCGTCCAAATCGCTGTTCCATTGCTCTGCCCCACTAGGTTTCCCGTTGCGTAAGCAAAGCCTTCGTAAAAGGGCAACGACGCTTGCGAAAACACATTGGCGTAGGAAAGAGAAAGTAAGATCATAAAGCTCGCTATTACACAACGGCTGGGTCGTGCTGAGGACGAAGAGATAAGTTTTGCACTCATATGCCACCTTCCGCTATAAGCTCTGCGAGCGCGAAGGTGACGCGAACCATCGAGACAAGGCACAGACATTGTCGCTGGGCGTGTGCCAAGCTCTGGCGAGCTCTTCACATCCGCGCAGATTTGTGAAGCAGGAAACAAAATCGAGAGTTTTACATGCAAACAAAATATACAGGGGACAAATCCCCCCTCTACAAAGGTTACGCGGTGGGCCACTGAGCGCAAATTCCTAGAAGCTCAGACGAGCACCGTCATTACGACAAAGGGTATGTGAAATGCGATCGCGGACGCGAGTTGTCTGCCGTGGCCCACGGCACCTCAGGCGGGTGTGATTCTAGTTGCGTACCCGTTCACGAGCGCGCTGCATAATTTCGGCGTCGAGCAGTTTCACGGACTCTGAAAGTTGACGGTACTTTTCTCGCAGCTCGTCTGGTGAACTCGCCGCAAGCAGCTCTTCGGCCATTTTCGATAGACTTTCGAGTTTTTCTTGAAGTTCGGCCTGCTCGCGGTCGCTGGCGAGCAGGCGCGCCCCCATGTACTTGTCTTCCAGGGCCAAGATCGCGGCCTGAACGGACTCCACCTGCTGGGTCGTCACGCGGTCGGTGATGGTTACCGGGATTTTGTCGAGCGCATCAAGCACATCCTGAATGGGAGAGGGCGCGGCCGTCGTTGTCGCCACAACACCCGCTGAAGTCTCTTGCGTTTCCCCATGCTTGGTTTGTGCAGCTCCACTCAGGCGAGCAGTGGCTCGAGTGTCCGCCTGAGGGCTCTGCATCTTTTCCACGTGTGCTGGCTTGGCTTTCGATTTCTCGAAGTGTTCTTGCGAGGATGCGGACTGGCCCACACCGCTTTGTTTACCTTCCCCACAACCGCCTAGAAACAGAGCGGTGATAAATATTCCGCACAACAACTCGCCTGGCGCCGAAAGGCGGTACATCCACACCATAAGGATCAAAACCTCCACGGGGAAAGTGTCCGCGTGCTACTTTCACTTTGGACTCTGGCGGGGGTGGGTGGACGCTGCAAGAGAATTGTGCGCCGGATGCCCTGGCCGGCGGAGCGCAAAGGACTTTGTCACTGCAATCAAAACCGGACTTGTCACGTCTCCGGAAGGTGCAGTCTTTCGCAGAGGTCCCTAAGCTTGGCATTGGTCAAAGGCTGCCAATACAGACTGTAGAGCTGGAACACAAAAAAGTGCGTGCGGGGAAATGCCCGCACGCACAGTAATGTCTTCTTGTCTCTTCCCTCAACGACCGGCGTGGCCGTTGCGCCGGTCGAACTTCCTACGCGACGAGTGAGCCCACCGAAACGTCCGACGGCCCTGCTCGTCGGCGGACTCTTAGTACAAGGTCCAGTCGTCCACGCCGGCATTCGTAGGCGTGACATCAGTCCAGGACGTGGAAACCCGCAATTCATCCAACTCAATCACCTGAGAGGTAGAGGAGCCCCCTTGGCGCAGATTGACGCGTCCCACTGCTGCGAGATCCTGCGATGCTGTTGCAGTCAGATCCGCAGAGGGGGGCGAAGTCTGCCCCAGCACGGGATTGATCCACATCGAGCTGCTGTCATCGCCAGGAGCGAAGTTGTAAGCCACAACGACGAACACGGGCGTGCCCACAGGGAGATCGTTGCTCTGCTGGATCGTGTCGGAACTTCCGTGGCGTAGTCCGAGCTTGAAGTTCCCCGATGTAGTACCAAGCTGAACATAAACGCGAGTCCGGTAATCTGATGAGCCTGTTCCCGCTGAGGAGAAATTGAAGATATAGTCGCCGGTTGTAACCGTTCCCGGATTCACTACATTGAGAATAAACGAGGCGTAAACGGTTTGGGTGGTCGAGGCGACATCAATTCCTGGGTCTTCATAGCCGCTACCATTGAGCAGTTGGACTTTGTTCCCCTGGGAAGCAGGGAGCCCGCTATAGGCGAGGGAGCCGCTGAGGACCTGCACGGTCGACGATGTATTTGTCCCCGTCCGTTGCCACGTGCCGCCAGCAATTGTGTTGCCCACGAGATTGCCTGTAGGATAGTTGAAATGTTCCACGAGGGGAAGCGACGCTTGCGCCGAGGCGAGAGAAGCGCCCGCGACAAAGGTCGCGACAGCAACTACACTTTTCCACACGGAGGCGAGATGTGCTTTCATCAGAGTTTCTCCTTATCGTGATTTGCGAAAGCAGGGACGGTTATCTTACCATTTTCCGCGGTTCTGCACCGGAGTACGGCCACTCTCCGGAGCACTTGCGCACGAAAAAGAACGCCGTCCTCTGCTTTCAAAACCCTGCAGTAATTCTTACGCCATTTGCATATATTCAAGTCAAAATGCCAGATTCGCTCTCTTGGATGGCTTTCACCATCGTGTCACAACAAAATACGGGGCGGTGCGCAATGCCCTTCCATATAGGTTTTTCAGCAGTGTATCAGCCCAAAACCTCCGCGCCGAGCGTGCTGTGAAGTCGGTGAGCGTCGCAGCGATCAATGCGCGCGAGGCCCGCCTTGGTGCAAAAGCGAGTTCTCCGCGCACGCAAAACACGTACTGGCCGCGGCTGTGGTGATTATCATGTTATCAAGATTATTAGATATGTGTGGATGAGAAGACGAGTAAGGATTACCTAGCACGGGTTGGGGATGCGGCGCAGATTCCCACCAGACATGTCATGCAAGCACAAAGAGACACCATAAGCGAACAACAAGCTATGCGCACGGATGCCCATCGCCTGGGGGAATAACTTGGAAAAGCTAATGAAAATTCTCGGGGGGTAGTGGATGCACTATGGCATGAGGGCAAGATCTCCAAGATCTCTGTGACTTTTTATGATGAGGAGCAAGGTAGCTGAAAAAGTGACACAGGGGTGACATCCAGGAGCTCGAATACCAATGAGCCTAGGCCGTAGCGAGATTGACGGAAAAACGGAGGGGACGGCGCTTATTCGCTTCGCCGGTCAATTTTTTTCGATTTTTGTCCGGTTAGCATAGACAGGCGTGAGGGCAGCAAGGGAAAAAACAGACCGGCGACAGGGCAGACCATACGAATCATGCATTGCCAAACTGCGATTTAGCTGGAGTCGGAGCGAGCTGCTGTGCTGCGCTTCATTTTTTTTGTCATTAGTGCAAAATTGGGTTGACTGACGCCGTAAGTTTGACATAAGGATACCTGTTGCGTTGAAGGAAGAAGCAACAAATTTTCGCAGCGTTTGCCCACGGGCGTTGCGCGTCTGCTTCTTCTTAGCCACGCGATGATTACACAACAAAACCATGAGAAAGGAGTACGCCTCATGAAAAAGCAATTCCTGGCGATGGCGGGTGCGCTCGCAGCCACCGCTTCCTTGTCATTCGCCATACCTTTCGACAACTCAGCTGGCGGCCCAGTCGTGGCCACGGTCGGCCCAAATGCTGGTGACGACTACACGTCGCTTTCGGCGGCTGCAGCGGCATTCAGCGCGGTGTCGGGCGGCATCAACCGCGAATGGACGCTCCAAATCACGGGCGACCTGACCGAGACGACAGCCAGCTACTTCGGCAACACGTTCGGGCCAGGTGCGAAGCTGATCATCAAGCCCGCACCAAGCACACAACCGACGATCACGTTCAGAATTCCAAGCACCCCTTCGGGCATTTATGGTGACGTGGTGTTTGGTGTCAGCGACGGGAACGTTCCTACCGCCGCAAACGACAGGCCGTCCGATGGCAACTACGTGATTGACGGCTCGAACACGCCGGGGGGCACCACGCGCGACCTAACCTTCCAGATTCCCTCCACGCAAAATGATCCGATGCTGCGTGTGATTCGCATCTGGGGCGACACCAAGAACATGGTGATCAAGAATATGAAGATCATCACGCGTGATAGCAGTGGTAACTCCCATTGCATCGGGCTGGCTAGCGGGCAAACGAGTGATGCCACGCCAGTTCCTCGACGCGTCCAAGGATTGCTCATTGAGAACTGCTATCTCGAGGCTATTCCTGCGGGCACGAGTGGCTTCGGTGTCGACTCGAGCCTCACAGGAAACAGCACACTGCCGGCTGGACAGTGCCAGGAGAACATCATTGTACGCAATTGCGACATCGTAGGCAAGCAGCGCGGCATTTTCCTGCACATGGCGTCGGGGACCCTGGAAAACAACAGGATCTCGGTGGAGCAGGGAACTGGGGCAGGAGTCTCTTATGCTGGCATCTTCCCGTTCCAGAACAACACGACGCCTGGTGGGAGTGTGATCATTCGCAACAACGTGGTAAAGGTCACATGCCCTTCGACATCGGCTGGGCAGGGGGCTTACGGGATTCTTTACGACAGCGGCATGAATGGAACTGCGGTGGATATTTACAACAATATCCTCAAGGATTTCAGTTTCACCTCTGCGTCAGCAGTTGACCTGATCTACCGCGGCATCAGCGTTGGCACAGCCGGCTCGACCGCAACAGTAGAGCATAACTCGTTAGATCTGGCGGCCAACAACACCGCAGTGAGCGCTGCCACGGCGGGTCGAGTGGCAGGAATTGCGATCCCGGTGACGATGACGACAGCAACGGCTGCCGTGCGGAACAACATCGTGCGCATGGGCAATACGGGTGCGACGGCAACCTGCATCTACCTGGCGGCAACAACGAACGTGATCAGCGAGGGTAACGACCTTGTTCCTAATGGTTCGCCAAATACAGGGCGAGTTGGGGCCACAGCCTATGCCAGCTTGGGGGATTGGCAAGGTGCTGGATTCGATCTGCCGGCATCGGGTGCTCAGAGTGTGGATCCGTCGTCGGTGGTTCCGGCGTGGGATGCCAATCTGCACTTCTCGCTGAAGCCGGTCGGGCTTGGCACAGTGGCCAGCTCGACGGTTCTTACGGACGTTGACGGGGATGCTCGTCCGGCTACAGGTGCGTATCCTGGTGCGGATGAGCCACCTGGTCCGGCAGCAGGCGTGGCTGACTGGGCGCTCTTCTAAGAGCGGCTGGCGCTGGGCGCCAAGCGCACCGAACGCCTTTTCGGCCGTGGGCGAAAAGGAGTGTCTGGAGAGGGCGGTTCGCAAGTGCCGCCCTCTTTCTTTCTTGGGTGCTATTTCTCCTTGGTGATGTCGGAAAATCCTTGAGGCAAGTGCGAGGAGAAGAAGATGCTGGTAAACAGGAGAACCACGAAACAGACTTAACGGCTTTTCTTACGTTCCTCGTTTGCTCTCTCCGCTTATTCCCTCCTCCCTTTCGCGCCCTTTGATCTGCGGAAGGCTATCTATTGTTCATGAGGCTAAAAGAGAGAGAGTTTTATATGGCGAGGGTGTTCGGAGGGATTTCGTTTTTTTCTGCTGGGTGTGAGGAAAATTTGGTGGTGGCTGTAGAGTTTTATAGAACAAATGTTCTATATATTTCCGGGCAACTGTCTCCAATGAGACAGCGAGAGGATTTGAGCTGCGGAGGACAAGGAGATGAGCAGGGTGAATTGGATCGTTCATCTGGATGGGGATGCTTTCGCAGTGGCTGTGGAACGGCGGCGTGGGCGGGCACCGGCGGAGGGCGTTGCTGTGTTGGTGGGCAACGAAGCCGACGGGCGCGGCACGGTAAATTGCGCCTCCTATGAGGCAAGAGCGAGGGGGGTGAGCAATGGGGCTCCGCTGCGCTGGGCGATGTGGCGTTTGGGGAACAAGGCCGTGGTGGTGCCGCGCGATCTGCTCGCGTACGAGCAGGCTGCGCGGGAGGTGTTCGAGTGGCTACGCGGTACGGCACCTGTCGTGGAGATGATTGGCCTCGATGACTTCTTTCTTGATCTCACGGGCTGCGATCGCTGGTGCGGCGGCGATGTGGCGCGATGGGTGACGAATCTTCTTTTGCGCATGCAGAGGAAACTAGGCCTGCCATTTTCGGGGGGCGTCGGCACAAACAAGATTGTGGCGAAGCTGGCAAGTCGTGTGGCCAAGCCGGCAGGAGTGACGACGGTTCCGCCGGGAGCGGAAGCGGAATTTTTGCGTCCGATGGCGGTAGGGACTGTGCCCCAACTCGAGCCGCAGGTCGTGCGCCAGCTTGAAGAACTCGGATGCAGGCGCGTGGAGGAGGCGTTGGCGTTGGGACGCGAACGGCTGTGCCTGCTTTTTGGCGACTCGCGTGGAGAACGGCTGTGGAGTATTCTTGAGGGCAAGTGGCACGAGCCTGTGCGCTCAACACATTTGGCTCCCCGCGTGGAGGCGGAATATCTTTTCGAGCCGGATACATGCATGCCGTCGCTGCTGGCAGCGGCTTTACGGTGGATGGTGGAAAAGGTAGCGTGGGAATTGCGCCAAGGTGGCCAGCGTTGTGCGGCACTGGTTTTCACAGGAATTTATTGCGACGGAGGAACGGTGCGTCGGTGCATGCGGCTAGCTTATCCCACGGACCGCTCCCATGAGCTTGCGGACGTGGCGCGGCCGTGGGTGGAATTGATGCTCAAGCGGCGTGTGCGCGTGCGGCGCCTTCATCTCGAGGCCCGAGCGGAGGGTGGCGTCGTGATGGACGATTTCTTCGAGGAGCAGCGACTGAGGCGCACAAAACACCTTTACGAAGCAGCGGATCGCGTGCGGGAGCGCTATGGACTGGCCAGCCTTGTGAGTGCGGCTGCGTTGCCGGTGGTGTGGGAACTGAAAAAACAGGGCACCGCTTCAGGGCGCAGGAAAAAAGAAACCCCACGACAACGATGGGCGGTCAAAGGGGCAGAGGGAAAGGCGTCGGGCAAAAGGGAGACCCCATGAACAGGAGCCAGGGAGAACGATTTGCGTTCGTCCATCTCCACGTCCACAGCTACTACAGCTTTTTTGCTTCTACCCTTTCGCCAGCGGACATTGTAGCGTGGGCGGCTGGCAAGAAACCGGTGTCGCCCCCTTGCACATCCTCCGAGGAGCCGATCGGAGATGTTCTTCCTCCGCCACGAAACAGGATTTTTGCTGCGGCTGAAGCTGAACAAGAGGAGGGCAAAGGTCGGACGGCAGTGGGAGGAGGGGCTATCGCGCTGACGGATACCAATGCAATGACTGGGGCCGTCGAGTTTTACCAGGCGGCACTGGCGGCTGGGATAAAACCTCTTCTTGGTGTGGAGCTCACTCAGCCTTTGGCGCAGGAACGGGAACTTTTCCGTCGGCGTGTTGGCAGCGCGCTGCGGGTGCCTACCCAAGAATATGTGGCCGAAGAAGCAAGCGACGAGAACGACGGGAGTGGCTCGCAATCGCCGGCGCTGTGTCATGGCGACCTTGGCCGGCGCATTGTGGCTCTGGCACGCAATCTCGAGGGCTACCATGAGTTGTGCGAGCTGACCACTCAGCGGATGCTGGATCCTGACTTCGATTTGCTCCGCCACGCCGAGACCTTTAGCGGCAACGTGGTGGTGCTGAGCGATTGGCCAGAAGCTTTGGCGGCAATGCGTGAGCGGGAGGCTGGCACGACGTTTGGCCTCTTGGTTCCGGCACGGAGCCGACGCATACGCAACAGAAGTGTTTACGAGCAGTGCCGGCGGTTTGGTCTGCCTTGCGCGATGGGTGGCGACGTGCGCATGGCAAGGCCAGAGGATGCCCGGCTGCTGGCGCTGTTGCAAGCGATGCGTGAGCTGACGACGTTGGCACAAATCGAAGAACGCGGCGCCGTGCCCAGAGAAGAGGGTTTTTTGCAAACTGGCGAGCGGATTGCCGAGTTTTTTAGGCTGGGGCGTGGACACGCGCTGGAAAGGGATTTGCGCGAGGCGATGGCGAACACTGTGCGCATCGCAGAGATGTGCGATTGCCGGTTGCCGCTTCGCGAGTGGAAATTTCCGAAATTTGCTGAAGGCGCCACGAGCGGGATCGAGCGGCTGCGGGCGCTGGCAAACACCGGACTGCACCGACGCTATGGAACTCCTCCCCCACCGGAGGCGGTGCAGCGGCTGGCCCACGAACTGGAAATCATCGAGCGCCTTGGCTTCAGCGATTACTTTTTGCTCGTGCATCGCATTGTGGAGGAGGCGCGGCGTCGCGGATTTTTCACACTGGGGCGCGGGAGCGCGGCGAACTCGATCGTCACTTATGCGTTGGGGATTTCGCATGTGTGCCCGCTGCGCCACCGGCTGCACTTTGAACGTTTTCTGAATCCTGAGCGGAGTTCGCCCCCGGACATTGATCTGGATTTCTCGTGGCGCGAGCGCGACGAGATTCTGGAATGGTGCTTTGATTTTTTTGGGGCAGAGAAAGTGGCGCTGATTTCCACGATCCAGACGCTGCGCTTGCGGCAGGCGGTGCGCGAGGTAGGCAAAGCTTTGGGTCTGGCGTCGGAGGAACTCAAGGGATTCAACCGGCTGAAAAGCGTAGGCTACGTGCTGGAGGAAAGGGAGAGTGAAGGAAAAGCCAGTGTACGTCGGCGAGAACTCGCAAGAGAGGAACCATGGCGGAGTATCTTGGCGTTGGCCCAACGCCTGACTGGATGGCCACGGCATCTTTCCATTCATTGCGGCGGTGTCGTCATTGCACCAGAGCCGGTGAGCCGATGGGTGCCCCTCACCCACAGTGCGAAAGGGTTTGTGATCACGCAAATGGACATGGTGGCAGTGGAGGAGCTGGGGCTGGTGAAAATGGACTTGTTGAGTAATCGCTCGCTGGGGGTGCTGAAGGACGCCCTGATGGCCGTGCAAGTGCGCGAGGAAGAATTTTCAAGAAGGCGCGCACGCGAGGGAAACGTGGAAAATGCCGTGGCGCAACCGGGCGGGGACGAGTGGGGAGGAAAAATTGGATGCGGCCAAGCGAGGAATTGCGAAAGCGGCGACGAGAGCTGCAAAGCGGTGGAGCAAACGAACGAGAAGCGGGCGGCCGTGCTAGCGCATGAAGCAGCTCGGATGAAACTGGCTGGCACACGCCGCGGCACAAGTGTGGCGCTAGCAGGATTGCTTGAGCAATTCGAGGAAGAATTGCCCGCCACGCAACGAACTCCTGCTATCGACGGGAAAAGAGTGCGAGAGATTGTGTTCGATCTCGAGGCTATCAGCGGTGATCCCGCGACGCGCGCGCTCATCCACGAAGGAAGAACCATGGGGTGCTTTTATATCGAGTCGCCTGGGATGCGTGCGCTTTTCGAACGGCTGCGTTGCAAGGAGTTCGCAGAAGTGGTGGCGGCAAGCTCAATCATTCGGCCTGGGGTGGCGGAGAGCGGGATGATGGAAGAATATATTGCGCGACATCGGGGCGAGGCTCGAGGTTCGTCGGTACATTTTCCACGCGTGCAGGCCCTGCTGAGGCAGCTTCTGCCCGAAACGTATGGTGTGATGGTCTATCAGGAGGATGTGCTGCTCGTGGCCCATGAAGTGGCGGGAATGACGTACGGTGAGGCGGATTTGCTGCGGCGGGCAATGAGCGGAAAAACGCGCTCAGGCGAGGCAATGGAGGCTGCACGGGAGCGCTTCGTGCACGGAGCCAGGAAACGCCACGGGCTCACACGCGAGGAAGCGAACGAAATCTGGCGTCAGGTGGCGAGTTTCGCAGGATATTCTTTTTGCAAAGGGCATTCGGCAGCTTTTGCAGTGCTGAGTTATCAAGTGGCTTACCTGAAAGCGCATCATCCGGCGGAGTTTTTTGCAGCCGTGCTGGACAATGGCGGAGGTTTTTATGGGCCGCAGGCGTATTTAGAGGAGGCGCGACGGTGGGGCTTGAGGACGCTAGGCCCTTGCGTGAACGAGGGCGATGTCCACTTCCGCGGGTGCACGGAGCGCGTGAGGAACTTGAGGGCAGAAGGATGGGTGCGCGTGGGGTTGAGCGCTGTGAGCGAAGTGAGCCGGGAGACGTGTCGGCGCATCGTGGCAGAGTGCAAGCGGGGCGGTCGATTCACGTCGCTCCAGGATTTTCTCACACGCGTGAGGCTTGAGCCTCAGGAGGCGCGTCAACTGATTCGGGCAGGCGCGCTCGACAGCCTGCAGGCGATCGCCCCTCCATTTCTCTCGGCGCGCCAACGCTGCCAACTGCGCCAGGACTTTCTCATCGAACTGGAAATTCTTTTACGCGATTATGCTCCACGGCGGACAGAGGAAAAATGTCTTGCACTTGGAATGGAGCAAGACTTCGAGCGACACAACATAGCAAAGATGCGCCCGCGAGCAGGCATGCCCCTGAGCGAGTTCGAGGCTCACGGACGCTTGTGCCAGTGGGAAATGGAAACATTGGGCTTTATGGTGAGCGGACATCCCCTGGATTTCGTGACTACTCCGCGTGGCACGATCGCTGCACGCGAGATTCGGCGCTATGCGGGACAACGCGTGCAGATGGTGGGGTGGGCCATCGCAGCTAAAGAACTCGCGGCATCGAATTCGGGCCGGCCAATGAAGATGCTCACCCTCGAGGATCGTACAGATACGTTCGAAGCTGTGCTGTTTCCCCCGGTATATGCGAGGCTGGCCCCACGAACGCTGAGCTGCGGCCCCTATCTCGTGCGGGGACGTGTGGACATGCGCCTAGGCTCTCCCACCCTCGAGGTCGAGAATCTCGAAATCCTACCGATGCTGCTGAGGCAATGAGAATGGGCCAAGCGGAGCCGAAACTTTCGCGCCACGACAGCACGCAGGACAAGAACTTTGGACAAGAACTTTGCAAGATGCAAAAAATGCGCGTGTGCAGAGCAACTCAACTAAGTACCAGCTCGGAAAGGGTTCACGAACACTCGCTGCAAAGGTTTTGGCTCATCACGTGACTAAATTGCCTTCAACAGCACCTTCTGCTCGCGACACAATCATCACCGCCGTTACTGGCCTCTGCAGCGGATCAACACCCGAAAGCGAGCGCGCAAGTCCATAGCGTTTTTGCTTGTCAAAAGGCTGAACGAGCGCGGATTGATTCTGTCACAAACGCAGGAGAAGGACTTCCCGACTCGCATGCTCGCCAAAGCTTTCAGCCAAGCGGTGTACGGCATCGACGCATTCCTCGTGGAAGTGGAGGTAGACGTCACACCAGGCGAGTATGCCTTCAACATCGTAGGACTGCCGGACGCCGCGGTCAAGGAGAGCAAAGATCGGGTGCGGGCAGCGCTGCAGAATTCCAATTTTTTCTGTCCGGTGCGACGCATCACGGTGAATCTTGCGCCGGCCGACATGCGCAAGGAGGGGCCATCGCTTGATTTGCCTATTGCGCTGGCACTGCTGGGCGCACTCGAGCGAGTGAACACAGAGCGACTGAGCGAAGTCTGCGTGGTGGGCGAGCTGTCGCTCGATGGCGCGGTGAAGGGAGTCGCAGGAATTCTACCAATCACGCTGGGCGCTCGGGCGTCGGGCTATCGCGCGATCCTCGTGCCCGAGGATAACGCGGCCGAAGCGGCCGTGGTCGACGGGATTAATGTGTACCCAGTGGGCTCGCTGAGTGCGGCTGTGAATTTTCTCAATGGCCACAACATGTTGGCGCCATTTCGGGTGAATTTGAATGAGGTGTTTCGACGTAGCGCGCGCTACAGCGCGGACTTTGCCGACGTGAAAGGTCAGGAAGGAGCGAAGCGTGCGCTCGAGATCGCGGCCGCTGGTGGACACAACGTGCTGATGATTGGCCCGCCAGGCAGCGGTAAGACAATGCTGGCCAAGCGCTTGCCCTCGATCCTGCCCGACATGACACTGGACGAAAGCATCGAGACGACGAAAATCCATTCGATTGCCGGTCTCGTAAATGTACGCGAGTCGCTTGTCGCGACTCGGCCGTTTCGCTCGCCACATCACACAATCAGTAACATTGCGATGATTGGTGGCGGGGCGGTGCCGCGCCCGGGTGAGGTGTCGCTAGCACATAATGGAGTGCTGTTTCTTGACGAAATGCCTGAATTTCAGCGAACGGTGCTGGAAGTGCTGCGTCAGCCGCTGGAGGACGGTGTGGTGAATATCTCGCGCGCGTCCATGAGCCTGAGTTTCCCCGCGCGCTTCATCCTTTGCGGAAGCATGAATCCGTGTCCGTGCGGATACTCGACCGATCCTATCCGCGTATGCAAATGTTCACCGCAGCAAATCCAGAAATATCGAGCCAAACTGAGCGGGCCGTTGCTCGACCGTATTGATCTGCACATTGAAGTACCGGCCGTGAGCGTGGCAGAGCTGGCCCGGCGCGATCGCGCGGGCGAACCGAGTGAAGCAATACGCATGCGAGTGAACGAAGCGCGCAAGCGCCAGCAAGAACGCTACAGAGATCTGCCACACATCCATTGCAACGCGCACTTGGGGGCGCGCGAACTGAAGAAATTTTGCGTGCTTAGCGATAAGGCCCAGGACATGTTGGTGACGGCGCTCAAGACCCTCGGCCTAAGCGCACGAGCGTACGACCGGATTATCAAAGTGGCGCGGACAATCGCAGATCTGGGAGGAGCCGACACCATCGACACCCTTCACGTGGCAGAGGCCATCGGCTATCGATCGCTCGACCGTTCCGTTGTGTAGACTCAACTGCCCTGGCCGCGGGACTTTTCGATTCTTGCGAAGCCGAGCCCCGTTTCGCAGAATCTTGCCGAATGCACCCACCATGACCGGTATAAGAGGCTGCCCCCCGTTCATCATCTCAGCATTGTCTCGACCACAACCACATCCCACGGACTTAGTTGAACGTGGAATATGCGCAAAATCACAACCAGCGACGCGTCAGCCCGATTCCAACATGCACCGCGATAAGCCCGGCGAACAAGCTGCCAAAGATATTCATTAGCCCCAAGAGCCAGCTGCCTTCGTTAAAAAGGCTATGCGTTTCGTACTCGAAGGTGGAAAATGTGGTGTAGGAACCGATGAAACCTATGCAGATGAGAAAGATCATGGGGCGGCTGTGAGGCACAAGTCCTGCTTGAAGGATAGGGAGCAAAAAGCCGAGGACGAAGCTGCCCGTGATATTTACCCAGAAGGTGCCGTAGGGGAAAATTGGGCCAAAGAGCTGGTTCATCCATGATGCGAAAACGAATCGGGCATTAGCACCGAGAAAGCCACCCAATCCAACAAGGAAGTAAGGCATGAGAGCTTTCATCATTTTCTCCATGAGTGTTTTTCAGAAGTGATCAGGGCTATTTGGGGTCGGATTCCGCCACGTATTTGACGACTTGAACAGCCTCAAGGGTGACAAGGCCGTTGGTGATCATTTCATCGATAATTGGCAGGAAGGACTCGATCTTGTCCTTGCTGTCAATAATCTCGACAACGATGGGTAGGTCAGGCGAGAGCTCGACGAATTTCGCCGCGCGCAGTCGACTATTCTTGCCAAACCCCATGATGCCTTTGAAAACGGTGGCTCCAGCAAGCCGCATCTCACGCGCCTTGTAGACAATGGCCTCGTGCAAAGCGTGGTTGCCGTAGCTATCGGAATCGCCAATGTAGATGCGCAGCAGTATTCCTTCTTCTGGCAGCTTGTGGGTCATATTTTGTTTCCTTTCTGGTCGCGGCGATAGATGAGCACGTGTGCCCTCTCCGTCGTCACGATGACGTTGCGAAGCATGGGTTCGATTTCGGCGAGGAATGCCTCAATATTTTCGCGTGTATCCACGATTTCCACGGTGACCTCGTGATCGTTGACAAGGGCCCAGCGACGTTCTTTGAGAATAATGCCGCTCATGCCGAATCCCTCAAGGGCACGCAACACGGTGGCGCCGGCAAGGCCACGCTGCCGTGCCTTGTCTACTATCACTTCGAAGAGTGGCCGGAAATGCCACTTCTGAAACGAATCTATGAAGATCCGCAACAGGACCTGTTCACCCTCGAGTTTCATTGTTCGCCCATTCTTTAAAGTTTCTATGGCAAATGTAAAAGGAACGTGATTCGGTTCTGCAAGAGCTGTGCACGCGCCTCGCACCCTTGCTGTTCGATGCGAGGTGCGGACTCGATGGTCTCGCGCCCGTAACCGGATAGAGATGAACGTTTTTCCTCTTGAAGAATTTGCGCGGGCAGGCGGCGGTTGTAATCAATAATCTGCGATAGCTCGAAACGAGGCAGAACCACTTTGGCTAGCATCGCGATGCGGCGCAGCACAATTGCGGCAACCCTCCGCAAAAACGTTTCTTCCATTCTCTTCTTAAGAAGTGGGTCCGGGGAAAGCACGAAGAGGGCGGCGTCGCAGTGCGATAAGACATTCACAGGGGAGGCGGTGTGGTGCAGAAGAACAGAACTGGGGCCGGGGTAGCAATGAGACAGCCCACGGGAGGAAGGATATCGAACTGAAGAAACATTTCAACATGCCCCGAGGCCGAGACAATCCTCGTTTTTTCGACCTTAGCCATATGGTGGGCAATCTCTAAAATGCCGTGTTGTTCCGTGTGGCCATTGAGGCATTGCAGAAAAAGTCGCTCTGGCGTCCCTTGGCAAAGAAAGGTGGTAACCACGGTGAGGGGCACCCGAGGCCTCGGAAGGATGGCACGCCCATCAGGAGCATTTACGAGGCTACTTTTGCCGCGCTTGAATTGGCCGAGAATCGCTAGATAACATGCTCGTGTGCACCGGCGCTGTAGGAGAGTTTGTCACCTCTTTCGATCAGCATCGGAGAGGAGCAAGTCGCAGAACTTCGCGAAGACCGCCAGTTCGTCCTCTGGCAAACATTCTGGTCGGCCGGAGATAGCTTTCTGCATCTTTAGGGCTGCGCTACGTCGGAAATATCTGTTCCAGTGAAGAAATCAAGGCATTCAGCCCAGACGGGATCTTTGGCACTGCTAGACTGCTCGTGCTCCAAAGTTGCATTCTGTGCCTCGGCAAAAGCTCTCACTCGCTGGTGCAGACTCTCCAACCGGGCTCGGACTATGCTCGCGAGGACGCGGCGGACTTCTTTGTTTTTTCGTCCCATCGCGAGCTGGGCCAGCTGCCGATAATGCGGGAAGCAAATTGTCGGCGCTTGCTGCAAATACTCCTGAATCTCAGGCTCATCGAAATTGTCGAGGAACGTGCCCATGCTCGTGGCTAGGCTCTGCGCGACATAACGACACGCAGGACAGTCCTCCTTGGGCATCGCGAACAAATCACGCTCGTCGGCTTTGATGAGCTCGTCGAGAAGCGTTTCGTGGAGCAGAGCCACGCCGAGAGGATCTCCTAAACGCCGCACGAGGCGTGTATGCTCACGGCAGAATCCGCGCGCGGATGCCACCTGACGACGCACTGATGGATCGTTGACGAATTCATAGAATGTCGTTTCGAGGTAGCGTTGGCCCGCTCCTGTTGCTATGCGGCAAAACGGACAACCGGTGCGGCGCAGCGTGTCTAAAAGATTGTAAAAAGGCGTGTGGCGAAATCCCATCGTTATGCCTTTCCAATCGCTTGACGAAATGAATCTGCTCGAGCGGAGAGCGCCACAATGATGATGCCGGCGAGCATCACGGCCATAGCTGTTGCGAAGGCAACTGAGGGGCCGACAGTAGCCCAAAGCGCCCCAACAGCAAGGCTGCTGACGAGATCGCCCGTGCCCGTGGTGATGGCCAACGCGCCGTAGGCACTACCGCGGCGCGCGTCGCCGACGAGGTCTGCCACAATCGTATCCTCAACTGTCTCGTAGAGCCCGACCGCTATACCGCCTAAGGCAAAGAGAGTCACGAGGGCAGGCAAACCGGTGAAGTGAACGACCATGATTCCTGCTGCGGCGGCAGCACACAAATAACCGATGACGAGGAGAATTCGCCGATTGATGTGATCGGACAGCCATCCACCTCCGTAAGACATGGCCGCATAGGTGACGTTATGGAGCGTGTAGAGCACGACGCTTAGCTCAGCGGCTTTCTGCGCGCCTAGCGACGGTTTGAGCACTGATACGGCGTAGAGGATATAGAATGTGTCCGCGAAGTCTCCTAATCCGAAGATGCCGACGCCAACGAGAAAGCGATAAAAACGAGCAGGAAGTCCTCCGAGACTCGTCAGCAATGGGCGCCGTACGGGCTCCTTCTCTGGTCGTTCGCGCACCAAAACCGTGATGCACAAGGCAGCCAATAAGCCGGGAATCATGCTGAGAGCGATAATGTGGCGATGGGCTAATCCGAGATCTAAAAGGCCGAGGACGATGAGGGGGGCCACAATCGCTCCCGTGGTGTCCATGGCGCGTTCGAGGCCGAAGGCGCGCCCGTAAAATTCCGGGGCGACTGCGTCGGCGAGCAGCGCTTTGCGCGCTGGCGTACGCAAACCGCGGCTCACCCAGGCGAGAGTACGGCCGACGATCACCCAAAGGGGAGAGAGAGCAGCCGCGATAACGAGCGGGGAAAACCCCATGACCGCATAGCCGGTGGCACACAGTGGTTTGCGACGGCGAAGACGATCCGCCAACCATCCACCATAAAACTTCGCCACCATCGAGGCGCCGTCGGCGATCCCCTCGACGGCGCCTAGCACTGCTGCCGCAGCGCCAAAAGTGGCGAGGTAAGCGGGGAGAACACTTGTAACCGTTTCGTGGCTAAGATCGCTGAAAAAAGAGGCCAGACCAATGCCGAGAACGGTCGAATTAAGCCAACGCTGGGTTTTGCCACTCATAGCCCAAAACATCCTTTTTTGTTGTGTGATGTGGCTAGATGGAACAAACAGCAGTTCTTCTGCAATTCCTGATTCCAGGCATGCGCACAACAGACGTGGTTTGCTAAAACATTCTTGGTAGAAAACAGCCAAACAGTCCTGTGAACTCCGTTGGATCTGCTAAGAGTGGTTGTTGGAGGAAACACCTTCTCCTACTCACACAGCTTTGTTCTACGAGGAGAAGTCATCAGTTCCCACGCGCGGGGCTATTCTATAAAGCCATTCGTCTTTTTCTGCTGCGCAATACATCAGTCCCGACGCGCGGGGCGATTCTACGGCAGACTTCATTGGCGTTGAGCGCCTAAATCTAGCAGCTGGTTGGGAACTACTCAAAACTATGGAAAGCGATGCGGCGTGTCGTTGAGGCTTGAACAGCGGCGTAGCGAGCGCCAGGAATAACCCAGCAGGCGAAGAGAAACCACTGCTTGCTAACTAAAAATCAAGGAGGGGCAGCAGATGCAGGACGACGTTCAGAAAGCGTTTGAACAGCAGGTCCAGGCGAGCGGCGGCGCCCCCTCGGGAACGCCAGGTGGTGGGCTCACTGGCATGCAACTGCTGGAAAAACTGGTGCAGGTGTTAGAACTCAAGGGGGGATCCGATGTCCATCTGGTGGAGGGTGAAGCTCCGCGGGTGCGCATTCACGGCGATCTGATTCCCATCGTTTCCAAGGAACATCCGGTGGTAACACGCGAGGACATCATGGATATCCTCAATCGGTCGCTGGCGCCAGATCAACGCCGACAATTCGAGGAAACATCGGACGTCGATTTTTCGCTTGCCTTTCGCAACGCCACGGGACGCGTAAATGTGGGCTACGCGAACGGGCGGCGCCTACATCTCGTCATGCGTTATTTGCCGAGCAAGATCATTCCTCTCGACGAGTTGGGAATTGATCCAGTCATGCTGCGAAAACTTGCAGACACAGAGCGCGGCATTGTCCTGGTAGCCGGCCAAACCAGCTCGGGAAAAACAACCACGATTGCGGCGATGCTCGATTACATCAACCGCACTCGCTATGGTTCAATCTCCACGATTGAGAATCCTGTGGAATACATGATCCCGAGCCAAAAGTGCTTGGTGACACGCCGCGAAATCGGACGCGATACGCCAGATTTTTTCCACGCGTTGCGCGCCAGCGTGCGAAAGAATCCTGATGTCTTGCTCATCGGCGAAATTCGCGATGCGGAAACCGCGGAAATTGCTCTAAGTGCAGCTGAAACCGGTATCCATACTTTTGGGACAATCCATGCCGTCGGTGCCGTGCCTGCGATCACGCGTCTGCAGCACGTAGTAGGAGCCACCGGAAGAGAGGAAGAAGAATTCTATAACCGCTTGGCGCAAACCTTGCGTGGCATCATCAGCCAGCAATTGGTCAAAGCTGCGGATAGCACGGGACTTGTGCCCATTTATGAGATTCTCAACATCACCTACACAGAGAAAATGTACCTTATCCAGCGCGACTTGGCGCGATTGGAGCAGAGCCTGGAAGCCGATCACAATATCTCGATGGGTCATTGCATTTATAAACTCTGGCACCAAAAGCCGCGTCGCATTGACGAGGAAACTATCCGCAGACTATATCCAGATCAGTTCAGCCTCATGATGAACCGTTTGTCGGATGCGCGGGGATGGAAACCTCTGGTAAGCACAGTCGGCTGAGTCATCGAGCTCGCCAAAAACCCGAGGTCGGCAACTTGAGGAGCAGCTTGTCGTGAGCCCAATAAGGCTTCGCATGTTCTACGAGTGATCAGAGCAAGGCCTCAAACCTAGGGCTTAGGCTCTCCTTGTGTTTGGGCGCGGGGTTTTAATTCCGTGAAAGCACAACTCGAGATGAAAGCGCGCAGGAGGGCGCGTGACAAGTGAAACGACCACCGCAGTGATGGCAGAAAGGGGCAGGGCGATGATTTGCGCATCCATACCGCTCCAGGGAAGGCCCAGTAATGTCTCCTTGCCGAACAGGAGTGTGCATAGCCCTAGCCCTGCTGCACTCTTTTCCTGCACAAAGGTGAGCCATGCAAGCGACACAAGCGAGCCGACCAGCATGCTGGCAATGGCACCGGCTCGCGTCATCCGATGCCAGAACAACGCACCCACATAGGCCGGGAGAAAGGTCGCTCCGCACAAACCAAAAAATACCGCTGTCGCCTGCGCAATGATGCTGCCTGGCAGTATGAATGCCAACACCACCGTGATAAGCAGCGCCACCACAATGCCCAACCGCGTGACCAAAACCGTTCGCTGATGCCCAGCGGGCGAAAGTTTAAGTGTTTGCTCCCACAGATCACGTCCGATGGCTGTGCCAATCGTGTGAAACTGTGACGACATCGTGGACATCGCCGCCGATAAGAGTGTCAGCAAGAAGATGATCAAAAACCAGTCTGGCATGAACATCGTAATGAACAACGGTATGATAGCGTCAATGTTTCCATTGGGAGCCGCCGCGATGGCTACCTTGCCGATCTTGTTCATGAAGTACACGTTGGACAACGCACCTACGATGTACGCTACGCCAGCGGTCATGAAAATGAAAAATGCTCCCACACCTACGCCGCGGTTGAGCTCGCGGTTGGAATTCACGGTCATGAAACGCACGGCAAGTTGTGGCTGGGCAAGCACGCCAATACCTACGCCCATGACGATGGTTGTGATAACGAGATACCAGAGCTTGGATCCGAACACAGGCATCGCTGTCCAACTGACAATGCCGCCAGCCTTGAGCTTCTCAGGGATGTGAGGAGCCAAATCTGTAAGCGCTTGATGCGCGGGAACAATTCCTCCGAGCCCTGCATAGACAGAAACAAGAAGAATGCCCATTCCCACGAGCATGATGGCCCCCTGAAAAGCGTCCGTGTACATCACACCTTTCAGCCCACCAGCAATGACATATGCAGCCACGACTAGCGAGAAGATGGTGACCGCAACTTCATAAGAAATGTGGAAAGACTGCTCGATGAAGCGCGCGCCACCGATCAGGACAGCAGCCGCATAGAGAGGCATGAAAAGAAAGATGAGCAATGCCGAGTACGCATGAATAAAGCGCGACTGGTAGCGCCGGCCGAGCAGCTCGGGAAAAGTATGGACACCAAGGTTATGGCTGAGAGGCCGGACTCTTTTGCCGAAAATGAGAAACGCCACGGCAATCCCTAGGAAGATATTGAGAAAAGGAAGCCAGAGGAGACTGAGGCCGAATGCAGCCGCAGCGCCGCCGAATCCGACAATGGCTGACGTGGAGATGAAGGTCGAGCCGTAGCTAAGAGCCATGATGAGAGGATGGGTCTTACGGCCCGCCACGAGAAAATCGGTGGCGGTATGAGTTTCGAGATAAGCTTTTATACCGAGATAGACTGTTGCCGAAAGATAGACAAGAGCCGCCAGCGTTAGGAGAACGATGTTCGAGTGATCCATTGGTTTGCTTTCTCCCTCACCCCAAACTCTCTTCGATTTTTTCTTCTTCCTCAGCCCAGGCAAACTCCTCTTGGGGCGGAGGAAAAAGCTCCCCATCGCGATCCCAGTTGAGCCAACCGTAAATGAGACAGCCGATCGTCACAAGAATCGTCAAAACGTACGCGAGGAAAACCCAAAGATCCGCAAAACCAAGCATAGCACGTCTCCCGTACCTCCACAAGGGAGGAAAATCGAAGCTAAGTTCGTAATGTGTGAACTTGCGGGAGTCAAATCAAATACTCATAGAGGAATGAACTCACACAAGGCGAGAGCACTCGCGATGAGATGACGGCTTGGCTAATGACGGCTGTGCGGAGCGGTAGCAATAGTGCCACAGCTCATCCCCACATGAGAATGAGGAAATACAGTTGGAAGAAATAATAGAAGAGCGGAGATGCAGCCGGCTTTTGCTGAGCTGCTCCTCCGCTATAATTGCGCAGTGGGTTTGCCTTCGGTCTATATTACCAACGATAGTGAGCAAAGGCTTTGTTGGCTTCCGCCATGCGGTGCGTATCTTCCTTTTTCTTAATCGCAACGCCAGTGTTATTGAATGCGTCGAACAGTTCGTTGGCCAGTCGCTCCCGCATGGTTTTTTCGCTGCGATTTCGCGCCGCTTCAATGATCCATCGGATTGCAAGCGACACGCGACGCTCGGGTCGCACTTCAACCGGCACCTGATAGTTCGCACCACCGACTCGGCGCGATTTCACTTCAAGCACGGGTTTGACGTTCTCAACAGCTTGTGTGAAAAACTCCAACTCGTCCTGATTTTCACCCACGCGCTTCGCGCCTGCCTCGATGGCGCCATAGACAATTTTCTGGGCCACAGACTTCTTGCCGCGCTGCATAACGCAATTGATAAATTTGGACACCAGCTCGCTGTTGTACTTGACGTCTGGCGGAATCACTCTTTTGACGGCTACGCGCTTGCGCGCCATGGGCAACCAATCCTCCAGTGAAATTCTGCAGAAAAAACCGCTTTCGTGTTTATAGGGTTAGCGGCAGTTTATTCAAGCTGCGTTGCTAGCGAATTGTTGGCCTGTCGCCGAGGGGAAGGCTTAGCGATCCGTGGCAGCGCACACCGAGCTGCTTGCATGAGCAAGAAAACGTGATGGAAGATCTAACAACAAGCAACAAAGCGGCGAGGGTGAGATGGTTCCGCCTTGCGGCAATTGGGCTTTCTCTGGTCTTTTCGCTTCTGGTTCTTGAGATCACTGTTCGTGTCACCCTGGCAGCACGTCCCAACGACATTGAAGCACTCCGACGCTTCGAGCACGCCAAACGTACGGCCGGCGAACTGAAAATGATTCACTTTGTTCGGCTTAGCAAAAACCCGCGAATGATTTACGAAATGGTGCCCAATGTGAACGGCACATTCCACGAGGCACCGTTACGCACCAATTCGGCCGGCTTTGCCGACCGGGAGCGCCCGCTTAAAAAACCGAGGGACACTTTCCGGATCGCGGTCGTGGGCGATTCGATCGCCTTCGGCTGGGGCGTGGCACAGGAAGATCGTTACTCGGACCTTCTCGAACGTTTTCTCAACGAATCGACCACCACCGCCACACACTATGAAGTTCTTAACTTTGGTATTCCCGGCTACAATACTGTTATGGAAGCAGCTCTGCTGCGCGACCGAGTGTTGGCCTATGATCCGGATTTGCTTGTGCTGGGCTATTGTGCCGACAACGACACAAGTTTGCCGAATTTCATCGTGAAACCGCGGCCGCTTCTCACGTTGACCCATTCCTATTTGTGGGATGTGATAAAGTCACGGTCGGTGAAGCCCGCGAAGATGGCGCTGGAAGGGGGGGTCGAGTACAGCGACCCGGCAAACATTCCACCAGAATACGAGTTTTTGGTTGGCTGGGCACATGCGGCGAACGCGCTGCGGGACATCGCCGAAGTCGCACGCCAGCGAAACATGCCGGTCGTGTTTCTGCGCGACTATTACTATCTTGAACCCTATCGGCAGGAAACCAGCGCGACGGTGGCGGACATTGGAGCTCCTGCCGACGCATTGGCACGCCAACTCGGGTTCGTTGTGGTGCGGCCGATCGAAGCCATGGTGAGGTTCCTAGACGCGCACAGCCTGCATTCGTTTGCCCTGAGCGTGGCTCCGGATAAGGGCGATGCCCATCCGAATCCCGTGCGACATGCTTTGTTGGCACGTGAGCTTTATCAAGCTCTCGTGGAGAACCGCCTGCTGCCCGATGCGCAACAGCGCGATAAAAATAAGGAGGTGGACAAAGCACGCTGGGAGGCGATCGTCGAAGCTGCGTTGAAAAAAACTCGTATTGAGGCGGAAAACAGGCGGCGATGAGATGCGGCAAGGCCACCGCCTAGCATCGAAAGCCACTCAGTCCGGCGCATTTCGGTTACAAGGCTGGCAGAGCCTGGAGAAATCGGGCTCTACATCGCGAAAACGACGGCTGGGTGGGCGAATTCCTTGCACGGTAAAGTCTTAGAGCAAGCGGAAGAAATTACTTGGCAGGCATGTTTTTTAGACATGTGATAGGGACAACCGTAAGGCAAGACTCTAGAGCTCGGTCCTGCACAGGGCCGCAGCGTAAAAGGAGTGCAACTGAGAGATGGCAGCAAAGAATGCCCGGGTGATCGTAGTAGGCGGCGGCTTGGCCGGACTCATGACCACAATCAAACTGGCGGAAGCCGGAATGCCGGTGGATTTATTCTCTATTGTGCCGGTGAAGCGTTCGCATTCCGTGTGCGCCCAAGGTGGAATAAACGGAGCGAAGAATCTGAAGGGCGAGGGTGATTCGCCGGAGATTCATTTCGACGATACTGTGTACGGCGGGGATTTTTTGGCAAATCAGCCTCCTGTCCGCGGCATGTGCTACGCAGCGCCCGCTATCATTGACCTGTTCGACCGTATGGGAGTGATGTTCAACCGCACTCCTGAGGGGTTGTTGGACTTCCGACGCTTTGGCGGCACGCTCTACCACCGCACAGCATTTGCTGGCGCCACAACGGGACAACAGTTACTCTACGCTCTCGACGAGCAGGTTCGCCGCTGGGAAGATGCTGGCCTTGTGAAAAAATACGAGATGTGGGAGTTCCTGCGCGTTGTCGTTGACGACAGTGGGCGATGCCGCGGAATCGTGGCGGTGGACATCCGCAACTTGGAAGTTCGGCCATTTCGCGCCGATGCGGTAGTGCTGGCCACAGGCGGCCCTGGGCTGATTTTCGGTCGCTCGACCAATTCGATGATCAACACCGGCGCGGCGAATTCTCGCGCATATCAGCAAGGGGCGATCTATGCAAACGGCGAGTTTATTCAGGTTCACCCCACAGCGATCCCGGGCGAGGACAAGCTGCGCCTCATGAGTGAGTCGGCCCGTGGCGAAGGAGGCCGCGTCTGGGTTTGGGGCGACTCGAACAAAGTCTACCGCAATCCGTTCATTCGCGACGCGCATGGCAATCCTAAAGAATTCCGATGTGGCGAGACTGGCAAACCTTGGTATTTCCTGGAGGACATGTATCCGAAATACGGCAACCTCGTGCCGCGCGATGTGGCCACGCGCGAAATTTTCATGGTCTGCGTGCACCTCAAGATGGGGATTGACGGCCAGAACAAAGTTTATCTGGACCTCACGCACATTGACCGCGAAGAACTAGAGCGCAAGCTGGGGGGAATTCTTGAAATCTATCGTAAATTCGTGGGGGTCGACCCCGCAGAGAAACCGATGGAGATTTTCCCCGCTGTGCACTACTCGATGGGTGGGTTGTGGTGCGACTACAACCAAATGACGAATATCCCCGGCCTTTACGTGTGCGGGGAGGCAGACTTTCAGTATCATGGCGCAAACCGCTTAGGCGCAAATTCGTTGCTGTCATGCATCTACGCCGGAATGGTCGCAGGCCCGCACATCGTCAGCTATGTGAAGTCGCTGAGCAAAGGAGCGCAAGACGTCCCATCGAGCGTATTCGAGGCTGAGCAGCGCAAAGAGGAGCAAGACATTGCTGCAATCCTAAAGATGAGCGGAAGTGAGAACGCGTTTGCGCTGTGGCGGGAAATGGGGCAATGGATGAACGAAAATGTCACGATCGTGCGCTACAACGAGAAACTTGAGGAGACCGACAAGAAGCTTTGCGAATTGCTTGATCGTTGGAAACATGTTGATGTGAACGACACCAACCGCACGTTGAACACAAGCGTGCTTTTCACAAAGCAATTGCGCGACATGCTGCACTTGGCTCGCTGCATCACGCTTGGAGCCTTGGCACGCAACGAGAGCCGCGGGGCACACTACAAGCCTGAATTCCCAGATCGCGACGACAAAAACTGGCTCAAGACGACTAAGGCGACATTCACTCCTGATGGGCCTAAGTTTGATTACGAGCCCGTGGATGTTAGCCTGATCCCGCCGCGCCCGCGTGTGTACGCCAACGCTAGTTGAATCCGTCTTGGGGTGAGACTCGCTTCGGAAACAACGCCGCGATTGAGCTGGTGTAAAACATTCCCCTCCCTGGTCTGGCAAAGACCATGGAGGGGATTTCTCTGAGGGCAGAAGGAAGTGAATACGCTGCTTCAGGCACTGAGGCACTATTTGAGCCGCGCCACCACAGCATCTGTAAACTGTGTCGTTGTAGCGTTTCCGCCTAGGTCTGGTGTGAGACAGCTTTTGTCGCTCAACGCGTCGTAAACGGCCTTTTCAACACGGGAGGCAGCTTCATGCTCGCCTAGCCAACGCAGCATCAGCACGCCACTGAGGATGAGAGCTGTAGGATTTGCAATGTTGCGTCCCGCAATGTCAGGGGCACTGCCATGGACCGCCTCAAATACGGCGACATCTGCACCTATGTTTGCGGCGGGCACGACCCCCAGTCCGCCGACAAGTCCGGCGCACAGGTCGCTTACAATGTCACCGTAGAGATTCTCGAGCAGCAGCAAATCGAATTGTGAGGGATCACGGACAAGCTGCATGCACAGGTTGTCCACGATGATTTCCGTATATTGAATGTCGGGAAAGTCTTTAGCGGCACGTCTGCAGCACTCGAGGAAAAGCCCATCGCTGAGTTTCATGATATTGGCTTTGTGAACAGCGGTGACTTTTTTGCAGCTGTTTTTTCTGGCATATTCGAAAGCAAAGCGTGCAATGCGTAGCGAGGCTGCCTCGGTAATGACCTTTAGGCTTTCGACGACACCTGGCACAACGATGTGCTCGAGACCAGAGTAAAGGTCTTCTGTATTCTCGCGAATGACCACGAGGTCCACATTCTCATACCGTGTCTTTATCGCGGGAATAGATTTTGCCGGCCGCACATTTGCGTAAAGATTGAGTTTCTGGCGAATCGCGACATTTGCGCTGGCAAAGCCGCCACCAACAGGCGTGGTGATCGGCCCTTTGAGCGCCACACCGTTTCGGCGAATTGAGTGGAACACGTGCTCCGGAACTGGCGTCCCGTATTTGACCATGACTTCTCCACCCGCTTCGACCTCCTCCCACTCGAATGGCAGCCCCGTGGCTTCTAGTACGCGTACTGCAGCCGTTGTGACTTCCGGGCCAATGCCATCACCTGGAACTAGCGTAACACGATAGGATTTAGAGCTCACCGTGATGTTCTCCTTGTGAACGGTTTTGAAATTGACTGCCAAGTCATTGCGGCGCCAGAACTGTGCCGCGAAAGCAGTAGTATCCATGGCTGGCCGGAAAAAGCGCAAGGGGGAAGTACTAGCAAACGCCTCAGCACAGCAGTTCTGCTCGAAATGGCCGAGGCGCACGATTCTGGCGTTCTTTCTCTTTTTGCTGATCGTTGTGTATCTGTATCGCTGGGCAACGCACCCCCCGGCGGTCAAGCAGGCCGAAGGACAAGTCAAACGCGACAGACTTCGCTACGCCATGGGTGAAACTCTCGCCTTCAGCGAACCCGCGCTCGCACAGACGACAGAAAACGCACTCTGGCTAGCGCAAGTGTGCGAGGGGCTCGTACGGTTTCATGCTGACTCAGTGGAGGTTGAACCAGCACTCGCGGAAAGCTACAGTGTGTCGCCCGACGGCAAGGAATGGACATTTCGCTTGCGACAAAACGTGCAATTTCATGATGGCACACTGCTCGATGCAAGCGCCGTGCGCTTTGGCTTCATGCGCCTTGTTGACCCGAACCACCCTTATCATCTGCCCGCAGCGCTGCCGGTGGCCCGAGCAATCTTCGGCGATGAACGCAACCCGCACAGTTGTTACCTGCGTGATATTCGCACGCCGGACGACCACACAGTCGTCTTGGTGTTTTCACAACCCGACGCAGGACTTCTCCGACGCCTGGCCCGCGTGGAGGCAGCGCTCAATAGCCCAAGGGCTGTGCAGACAGCTGCGGCAGAAGGTCAAACGACAGTCGTCGGGACCGGTCCGATGCGAGTGAAATTTATACGCCAGGGGTTCTCCGTGACACTTGAGCGAAACGAAGCCTATTGGGGAAAACTCGCTTCGATCCGCGAGCTTGAATTCCGCAGCGTGCCGGAGACCAATGATCGCGAACGGGCGCTGCGCGAGGGCCAATGCGATATCGCACAGAGATTTCCGCCCGCACGGTCTTGGGAGCTGCGACAAACCAAAAACCTAAAGGTATACGACGGGCCAGCGATGCATCAATGCGTGCTGTGGTTGAATCTCAACTCGGCACCCCTGAACGAAGTAGCTGTTCGCAGTGCGATCGCTGTGGCGCTCGACCGCAAGGCTGCCACAGACTCCATGCTTAGGCGTTTTGCTACACCTGCCTATTCCTTTTTCCCCGTGTCAGTGGGCGACGGCCCGACGACGGAGGTCTTGCCTCGTGGCGCAGAACGGGCGCGGGCAAAACTTCTTCTCGAGCAGGTGGGATTCAACGAAGGCTTCACCCTGAAATTGTTGACCCCCAGCGAGGAAAAGATTTGGAACCCCGTTGGGAAAGCGTTGGGCGTTTGGCTTGCAGATCAGCTCCGAGATCTCAAGATCAATCTCGTGTGTGAGACACTCCCAACCGATGAAGTTCGTCGGCGAATCATGGCGGGCGATTTTCAGGCGGCTCTGTGGGGACTCGCAACGCCGGCGGGCGATGCTGTTGATTTTGTGCGCCAACTCATGCCTCTTGCAGAAGTAAGTGGAGCGGCCCGTCTTCTTTCTCAGCCACCTGCAGCAGAGTTGCTCGGTGATGCGACACGCGCTGCGACAGCGCTGGATCGCCAGTCAGCTATGACGCGATTGAATGCGTGGCTTGCGAAAAACCTTCCCTGGGTTCCACTGTTTCAAGCCCATCAAGCGATCGTCTGCCGACGTGAGATTGGCGGGTTCATCCTCAATCCTCTGGGCCAACATCGCCTCTGGGAGCTCTGGTGGGACATAAGGAGGTAAGGCATGGAGTCGTCGGCGAGGCACAGGAAAGAGGGAAACGCCTCCTCCTCGGATCACAAGCGAGGGGAACTGTCGCCAGAACAAAAGAAGGCGATTGATCGGCGTGGTCATGCCGTGGTCCTGGCCGGCGCGGGGTCGGGAAAAACAAGCGTCATCGTCCAATGGTATTGTCGTGCGCTTCTTGACTACTTCCCGACGGCAAGCGTCGAAGACGTGATTGCGGTGACCTTCACGGAAAAGGCTGCGTCCGAGCTCAAGGCGCGCATCCGCAAACAATTGAAAAACCTTCGTTCAGAATTTGCGAAGGGCACCGACTCCCAAAGCAGAGATCGCATCGAGCGAATCAATCACGTAAACAGCTTCCTGATGCTGGCACCAATCGGCACAATTCACGCTCTTTGCGCGCGTTTGCTCCGGCGGTTCTGGCGCGAAGCAGGAGTCGACCCTTACTTTGTCATCGTGGAGGAAGTCCAGCAGTTTGACCTTATCCAGCAAGCCGTAGAGCGAGCAATCGACCTGTGGGAAAGTGCAGGCACCGAGCAGCCGGGGAAACTGGCCGTGCTTTTTGCCGCATTTGGCTCGCCTAAGCGACTTCGGGCTGAAATGGCAGAGATGCTGAGGCGGCGCGCGGAATTTCTAAAGCCATGCGAGAACTTCTGCCAGAAGTCTAGCGAGCAGTTGCACAAGGAGTGGCTAGCCACAGCACGGGAAAATGCGTTTCTCATCACAGCCCCCGCGAAGGAGAAGTTGGAGAAGGCAGCGCAGCAGATTCGCAGCAAGCTTTGCCCTGAGAAGATCCCCTTTGTCGTGGATCAACTCTTGCCGCGAATCGAGGAGTTCGAATCGCGACCTGACGACGACGGGGAGAAATGGCGGTTCGCCTCTGAGTGGCTCTCGTTGATGTTTCCTGCCGATGGGACTCTGACCGAAGAGCTGCTGGCTGCCCTAGGCGGGCAAAAGCGTCTTTCTGGCTTGAACGAGCTCAGAGAAATTCATGAGCTGCTAAGAGCCTTGTTTGACCCAACCCACCCACCGACGCGCCAAGGCATCGAACTTGCTAAAGTGATGAGCGAGTTTTTTCGAACTGTGTTGGAATGTTATCGCCACCTGTGCGACGGCGCGAAGAATCCTTCAGGCCACGACCTACTCGACTTCGCGGAACTTGAGCTGCGCACAGTTCGCCTTCTCCAAAACCCAGAAGTGCGCAGAGAGCTTCAGAAGGAAATTAGAGCACTCATCGTTGATGAGTATCAGGATACAAGCGACATCCAGTGGGAGATCTTTCGCCTCCTTCTCTCGCCTCCCGAAAGTGAAAGAGAGAAGAACCAGGCCTTGCCATGGCTTTATGTCGTCGGCGACCCTTACCAGGCAATCTACGGGTGGCGCCAAGCTGGTCATGAGGTCTTCGACAAAACCATACGCTGGGCAGGCCAGCAATCGGCGGGCGAAGTAGTGCACATGCTTTCCACGAACTTTCGCACACAAACGTTACCTCTTAATATTATTAACAAATTATGCAGTCATCTTTTTGACTCTCAACGTGAGAACAGACCGAACTCTGAGCCTCAAATCAGTTTCCAACAACTCTTTGCCTGGCGCGCGAATACCTGGGGGCAAATGGTCTGGCTGCATTATACCCCAGTGGATGAGAAAAACGGGGGTCCAAAGAAGCTAAGGCCTCAAGTCGCAGCCTCTGACACAAGCTCTGAACGTGAGAGCCCGCAAAGCGCTCAACAGGAATCGCCAGAGATCGTTCAGGTCAAAAGTGTCGTGACCCTGCTCAAGCAAATCGTTGGCAGAGGCGAACCGTTCGTGCTGAAGAATGAAAACGGGCAGGAGAAGGCTTTGCAGTGGGGACATGTGGCATTTTTGTGCCGCAAACGTAAGCACTTTCCGACTGTGGAACTGGTGCTTCGTGCTTCGGGTATTCCATTCAAGACGCATGCGGGCTCGGGATTCTATGAACGACCGGAAATCATTGAGATTCTCAACGCCCTCCGAGTGCTCGCCGATGAAGAGGATAGCTTCTCATTGCTTGGCTTCCTGAGGGGACAACTTATTCGCTGTCCGGATTCGACCCTGTTTAAACTCTCCTGTCATAACGGCAACAACCTGTGGCAGAAGTGCAAGAGTGCTCTCGGAGACAAGCGCGGCACACAAGAGCTTCCCGAAGCGGTTCGTCTCGCCACCTGGGAGCGCGAGCGCATCAGATTTGCGTGCGATGTCTTGGAGCAATGCCAGCGGCGCGTGGGTGTTACCCCAATTGACCAACTCATCACGGATATTCTTGAACGGACAAGCGCCTGGGCTGCGAGCGGACTTTATGACCATCCCGAACAAGTCAGGGAAAACCTCAAGAAGCTCATCGCGATAGCGCACCAACGCAAAACAACAAGTCTGGAAGGCTTTCTCGAATACATGGATCAGCAGGAAGCGTCGGAAGAGGTCGAAGGATTGGCTCCGGTTCTGGAAGAAAGCGAGCAGACAGCAAAAATCCTCACGGTTCACGCGGCGAAGGGGTTGGAGTACCCAATCGTTGTGCTCCCCTTTTTAGAGGGAGGGCTTTTGCGCCGTTCGAGCAACAAACCTTTGACCGATGGGGTGGCATGGTTTTCTTCATCCAGAGTTTCTGATTCCGGCATTTTCCGCTACCTGCAGGAAAAAGAGCTTCGTCGTCAGGAGGAGGAAGAAAAACGCGTCTTCTATGTCGCTCTCACCCGGGCGCAGGACCTCGTGGTGCTCTCCTCTAGCAAGCCCAAACGACAGCCTTCGGGCCCTACGGTACTTTCGTGGCTTAACAACTATTGTGAACGCACAGAAGTCAGCTCGTGGGATGAGCTCGTCCAGGAAATGAGCAAGGCGTCGCAGAATGTGGCACTGAAACTGGAGTTCTCGGAGCCGCCGCCACAACAGCCCAATACGTGTACTTATGACATGCGCGCCGGAACTTCACTGGAAGAACTTTATTCGACCTACTTCGAGAGAGTGCAGCACTTGGCCGTGCAAACATTTCCTCGCGCAGAGCCACAGGACTGTGCCCTGTTAGATCGGCCACCGTTTGCTCCTCCCCTCATGCGGAAAGAGCGCAGCATTTCTGTAGGGGTAAGCGAGTTTCTCACGTTTTTGCACTGTCCGCGAGATTATTATGAACAGTATATTCTCGAACTCCCGCCGCTGCTCTCGGAAAGTAAACTGCGACGTGTGCCGCAACAGGGGGGCATGCTCAGTGCATCAGAGAAAGGCCGCCTGCTTCATACTCTCATAGAGGACCTTTTGTTGAGCCGGCCGCGACAATGGAATACTGATGTGGAACAGAAACTACGGTGGAAGGCCAAGCAAACCGCCAATGAGAGCCTCGATCCCGCGGTGTTGGACGAACTCGTGGCCCATGTGAAGGGCGCCTATGACGCCGGCAAATTCGAGCGTTTGCTGAGGGCGCATCGGTGTTGGATCGAGCAATATTTTCTCGTGGTGGTTGACGAAAAGCTTGCCCTTAGTGGAAGAACGGATTGCGAGTACGAAACCGAAGAGGGATTGGTCGAAATAGCAGACTTCAAAACAGGGACGGGCGAATGGGAGGAAACTTATGGAAAAGACTATTATGAGCTACAGATGAAGATTTATCTTTGGATGTTAGCAACGCGCTTTCCACATCAGCCATGCTACCGAGCAACGTTGCTTCACACAGCACCCAGTGTGCCTAGTGAGGACATTTGCCTTACAGCGCAAGAGCTCACAGGTTTCGGCGAGTTTCTAAAAGCGCAAGCAGCGGAGTTTCGCAGTTTTCTCAACCGCTATGCCGTTGGTGATCTTTGCCTCGGCGCCCAGCTCAACGATGCGCTCGATGCTGAGTGTCGCCGTCGCAAAAAACCTTGCCCGAAACACCTTGTCGCCGACTAGTGGGAAGAAACAATGACGGATCGAACACCGCGCATTATGGCTTTTGCCTCAGCCATTCTTCTCTGGGTGCTAGGTTATGTGGCCGTCACGACGTTTTACGGAAAGTATTTTGACGTCATGGCGAGCCGTGGCGTTCATTCGCCCCAGGTTTACGAAGAGCGACTGAAGCGTGCTCTGCATTTTGATCCGACGAATGGCTACGTTGCGCTGAAACTTGCGCGGGTAGCCATGCGGCAAGGTGCAGATGGACTCGCCCTCAACTACCAGCGAGAGGGAATGAAATCGTTTTCCTCGGTGCGGAGCTATGGCCAGCTCGGTTCGATCTTGATGCGCAAAACATTCGACCGCGAAGCTGCCGAAACGTTCGAGCGGGCAGTGCGTATGAATCCTAATTACATCGAAGCATGGGAGCAGCTCGGCATTCTGGCTCTGCGAGCAGGCGAATCGCAAAATTTGCAGCAGGTGACAGAGGAGATAAGACGGCGCGACCTTAGGAACCTAAACGTTTACTATTTGCGGGCAAAAGATGCTGAGCGGCGCGGCGATACAAACGGAGCCTTATTGAATTATCAGATTATTTCGGCAGAGCTGGCCCGTCGCAACAAGATGCCGGAGCGGCCAATGTTCTCCCGCGATGAAATCCAATCACGTATCAAGCAACTTCTGGAGGAGCGCGACGGACGGCAGTGAACGCGCGACGCCTTTTCTTCTTACTTGTCTTGGCAATCTTTGGGTTGATCGGTCTTGGTGGGATCTACCGTCTCCACTACTTTCTTTTGACTAACAAAGCGATCTACCTAGCCAACCGTCAAGAGTTCCACGAAGCGCAAGCGCTGCTAGAATATGTCGTCAATAATCATCCTCAGAGTGTACGTGCGCGACGGGCACTCGCCCAGGTTGAACTCGATTTGGGGAATTACGCTAACGCAGAATTTCTTCTCATCGGGTTGGAAACATCTCCAGACATCAAGCTGGAAAAAGCCATTTGCTACTACGAGAGTGGGCGAGAGGCGGAAGCTGTCGAGGAACTTGCCGCAATTCCCATTTCGGGAAAAAGTAGGTGTGAACCTTTGTTGGCAGCAGTCGTGACCAACGGACTCCGCGTGATTCAGGGCAATCCACCTTCCTCGGAGTTTCTCTCGATCAAGTGCGACGAGCTAGCGCGTGCACAGGCAAGGTTTTTGCTTAGCCTTCAAAGCCGTGGGGCCCTCATGCGAGGGAACCTTGTGCGGGCCCGTGAATTTGCAGCGCGTGCAGTGGCACTCGGCGATCGCAATCCCATCGCGCGGCGCGTTGCCGTCATCTCTTGCGCAGCGACACTCGACTTCGCAAAAGCGAAATACTTTGCCGACATCAGTGTTCGCCAGCAATTCGATTGGAACGCCTTGTTGGCAGACATTGCAAAAATTGAGACAGATCTCACAAGCCGTACGATCGCACCTGAATTCACGAGCCTTCAGGAATATCGACGGCTAGCGTTAGCAGGCGCGAAAGCATGGGCCTTGGCCGAGATTGGCAACAGTAACGACGATACAAGTGCGGCGGCGGCCAGCGTGGATCTTGCTAAACTGATTGCTGAGAGCATGCCCTACGAAGTGCGCTATCGTTTACTCTATGCTGATGCGCTGGCTGGAGCAGGAAGACAAGCGGATGCCTATCAATTGCTTCGGCGCTGGAGCGAGCAACACGATTCCTATGTTATTGATCTTCGCATGGCGGTTTTGGCCGGATCAGCACCGGATGATGTTTTTCAAAAATATGAAAACGCCGCGAGAGTGGTGGCACGTTTGAGTGCTGACGACTTTCTTACGACAAATGTGGTCCGAAAAAAGAATGTACTTGCCTTTTACGAGGCAGGCAAATGTGGGGCCTCGTTTTCCGTGCCTGCCCCCGGCAAGTACCTTCTTGTGTTGACCGCACGCGGCGACCGTGCATTTGGGCTGTCGCCGCTGGTTGCTGTGCGCCTGAACGGCAAGAAAGCGCAGGACGCTTACATTGCGAAGGAGCAATGGGATGTTTATACCATTGCGGCGGAACTCGAAGCTGGGCATCATTCGCTTGAACTCGAATATCTGAACAATTCAGAAAGATTGCCCAGTAACGAGGAAGACCGAAACTTCTACCTTCATAATGTGATGATCACTCGATTTGAGGATAACGAGAGTGGAACCAACTCAGTTGAACAGTGAGCAGCCCGTGCAACCAACGGTGAGCCGACAGAATCTCACACCTGACGATATCATCCGTGAAATCGTCAGGTATTGGTGGGCCAAGCGGAAATGGATTGGCAAGATTGTCGTGATCGCGGCGGTTGTCTACGCTGTGATCTTGCTCCTAGTTCCAAACCGCTATTGTGCCGAAGCTAAGGTGATTATCCTGCCGCCTAAGTTTTCCGCGGAGATTCGCACAGAACCACTTTCGGTGATCACAGCAAAAGAACTTCTGAAAAGTGGCGAGATGGTGGAATCGCTTATCCGCACCATTCGCGAGGCGAAGCCGTTGGCCGAGAAATTTGTCAAGCAGTACGACAATGCCCGGCGAGCGGCCGAGGTTTTGCATGCCCTGGGGCGCGAAGGGATTGCAAAAAAGTTGGGCGAAAAATCTGCGGCCCTGGCCCCTTTCTTCGATCGATGGGGTGCTGAGGAGTTGCAGGCGCTTGCAGAACTCCCCAATTCCGAAATCGAGGACTGGACAATCGAGGTTCTCGGCAAATCATTGGATTGCGAGGAGATCATCGAAAAAAAGACTGCTGCTGACATTAAGATGTCGCCGCTGCTGAATCTTTACGCGGTCGCAAACAGCGGTCTTAAGGCCCAGCTTTTGGTGAACACGTGGGCGATCCTGTTCGAGAAAAAATACGATGAGCTTGCTAACGAAAAAACGCGTTATCAATATGATTACATTCTTGCTCAGCAGCAAGACGCCGAAAAGGAGCTCGCTAAACAGCAGCAACGCATTGTAGACTTCAAGGCGAAGAACAACCTTGAGTTGCTCCTGCGGGAGATTGACGAATACTCGGCGGACTACAAGGAATTCTTGAACCAGCTCGTCCAGAAACGGCATCAAGTCGCGATACTTCGGCAAAAGATCGAAGAGCAGAAAGCGACACTTGCAACGCTGACGAAAGATGGCTTCTGGATTGGCGAGCTAGAGGCTGAGCAAATCATGAAGCCTGAAGTGGCAGAAGCCGAGTCGAAATCGGCCGATGTTTTTACGACACATTCCGAGACTCCCTATGACGAAGCGCGGTTGCGCACCCTGGAACTGAGAAGCCGGCTCCTGCATTATCTTGCCCGACTAGGGCGTTTCCAGCAGGAGCAGCCGGTAGAGCTCATAAACAAGGAATTGGATCAGCTGCAGTCGGATTATTTCTCTGCGATTGGCAAATTACGCTCGGCTGATGCACGTGTGGCGATTCTGCGAGGCGCATTGGCAGCTCTAGATGCGGCACTTTCGTCAACCGAGCGCATCATTGTACTCTTCAAAGATGTTCCGGATGTAAACATTTCGGAGGCATTGCGCACCAATCAGCCCCAGCAACTTAAAGCCTTGGCGGGAGTTCAATTCCGACGCGAGGAACTCAATCCTGCATGGACAATTCTTTTTGAGCAGCGGGCAAAACTCGAAGCCGAATACCATCAGGCACAGGCGGAGTTGGCCGAATTGCAGCCACGCGTGAAGCAATACGAAGAGCAGGCGCGGGCGTTGCAAATACGCGCTTACCGCGCGCGGTTGGCTGAAAGGATGCTGCTTGATTCATTGGAAGCACGAAAAAAGTCTCTCCAGGCCTTGCTTCAGCAATATCTCGACACTCGAAACCAGGTCCACGACGATTCCATCAGGCTGGGCCTTCTGCTGGGCGACATTCGGGAATTGGAGGAACAAACCAGCCGCACAAAGGCAATGGTGGAACAGCTTCAGCGGAGATATAACGAGGCCTCAGCACAACTCCAGCTTATGGAGATCCAATTGCGAGCCGTTCAGCGGAACGCGGACTTGCTGACCCAGAAACTGCAGGACGCTCGAATGGCTATTGCACAACCGGTGAGCGACGTCTCAATCGCGGCTTTCGCTCCAACGCCCACGAAGCACTATTTCCCGCCTCGCACGATCACTCTTATAGGCTTGACCTTCGTGACGTTACTTACACTCCTGACGTTGCTCGGCCGTTCCCGTTATGTGGAGCTTCAGCGCCGATGAGCGTTGTCAGGGGGAGTGGATGAGAAATGATCGAGGCCCGCTTCATTGCTCGAGCGGTGACGTTCCTTGTGCTGCTTCTTCTGCTGTTCGGAGCGGGCATGAGCCTTGAGAAAGTCACCATCGCTTTTGGGCGGTCGCAACCGGAGAACTACGCTGCGCTAGCGCGCGAAGCCATGCGCAAAGGCAATAACGAAGCAGCGCAGGCCATAGTCGAGAAACGCCTTTCAAAGTACTTTTATGATTTTGACGCGCTGTATCTCTTGGCCGAAATTCAAGCGGCGAAAGGCAACGTCGACGCAGCGGCGGACACGATTCGTCAGGTGTTCCAGCGCCTCCCCGGAGCTCGGGCAAACCAAGTGCAATCCTTTGGGTTCGATGAACCAAAGAGTTACTATCTTCTGGGGCTTTACCTGTGGCAGGCCAAACACTACGACGAGGCTGCCGAAATGCTGCGCGCCGCGATTGATGCAGGCTATCCCGTTGCACGCGAGCAACTGGCGGACTACGTCCCAGAGACGAAAATCGCCCCCGCTCAGGCAAAGGCCGTCGCTCAGATGGCGCTCAAGCTACGCGAGCCCAAGGCATTCCTCGCTGCTGTGAAAATGCTGCTCAGCGACAAAAAAACTCACGTTGCCGGAGAACTGCTTTATGCCGAGTGGATGGAGCTCGTCGATAGAAACGTTGTGGGTGCGGACCTGCGTCTGCGCGCAGCGCTAAGTAGCAGCTATCCCGATCCAGCCCTTGCGCTGGCACTGGCCAATCTCCGCTCGCGAGTCTATCGCTCGGCAGACGCTGGAACAACATTTCGTCAGCTAGCGCACCAGACTACCGGCACAAAAGTGCTGGGACCAGGGCTGTTCAAACTCACTGCCGGCGAGACTGTGGACAGGCGCGGAATTGTCCTGGGCCGAAATGGCAAAGCGATAGCAGAAATTTCCACAGGTGCTTACAAAGTGACTCGGCTTATCCTGAACGCGGAGGGATCGTGGGCACTTGGAATGTATCCTGTGCTCATTGTACGCTTGGATGGCAAGGATGCAACATGGTTGTATCTTGATGGGCTTCAGCCACATCTCTTTGACCTCCCCCTGTGGCCTGCGGGCGCACCTAAGGATGTCACAATTGAGTTTGACTTCATCAACGACGCTTTTGAGCCATTGAGCAAAGCGGACCGTAACGTCACCATTCGTGATATTCTTCTCTTCTAGCCTCAAACCCAAGAAATGATAAAAACATGACTATTGAACTTATTAACATATTGCTTGGCAAAGGTTGTGTCGTAGCTCTCGCGCTTATTCTGTGCAGCGTTGCGACACCGTTGGAGCTATGGGCCAGCCTGGGCACCCCAGTCCAGGTGCAGTTGCCGGATGTGGCACGGAAAATCGAGGACGTTGGACCAGGAGTACGCCACATTCACGAGTTCCTCACGAGCGGCCCCGTCAATATTCACGTCCTAGAAATTGATTTAGAAACTAGTGGTCTCTACCTAACCCCTCAGTTTGGAAAAGGACGATTATTTACTGGCGCGAAAGTGCAAGAGATGGCGCTCGCGTCTGAGCGCGACGACAGGCACGTCATTGGGGCGGTTAATGCGGATTTTTGGAAGAATTCTCCGAAGCTTTTCACGCCTGTCAATTTGACCGTCCTCGACGGGATGGTGGCCCGCTTGCCCAATGCCCCAGCCCCACGGGCAATTTTTGCGAAGACCTTGTCGGGGCGCTATGTCATGGTGGCCGCTCCAGCAAGCCTTACCCTCACCGCAAATGGCAGGCGACTTGGGCAAGTCAAGTTGAACGAGCCCTTCACATCGAGCAGTGCAGTGATTTACAATCGTCATTACGGCGGTGAAATCTCCCTTACGCGCTTTGCTAGGGCGTACGAGCTGGAGCTTGTTTCGCCGCGGTTCATTCCGAACGAGCCGGCTGTGGCCAGGGTTGTGCGAAAGCTCGAGGAGTCGACAGTCACAGTGTCGGGAAGAACCCTTGTGCTCGGGCTCCATCGGGATGCTGCGCGGCAACTTCCGCGCCTTTCGACCGAGGCATTGGTGAGGCTGGATTTGCGTATTCCGCACGTGAAGGAGCCTCTTGAATTTGCGGTTGGGGGAGGCCCCTTGTTAGTGCGCGACGGGCGTCCTTTCATCGATTGGCGTGAGGAAAAAATCCTTAAGAGTTTTGTGGAGAACCAGCACCCACGAACTGCAGTCGGCGTCTCGAGAGATGGCAAAAAGTTGTACCTCGTCACGGTGGACGGGCGTCAGCCGGCTGTGAGCATCGGGATGAGTCTTTATGAACTTGCTCAGTATCTTCGTGCCCTAGGATGCTGGACAGCGATGAACTTCGACGGAGGAGGCTCGACGACGATGGTGGTGCGCGGGGAGGTGGTGAACAAACCAAGCGACCGTTTGGGCCCCCGGTCGGTGGGGAACGGGCTGCTGGTGATGCATGAGGGCCCAGCTGGGCCCCTGACTCGCCTGGAGCTATTGCCTCGCCTCGCTCCGCTTCGGGTTCCCGCAGGCACACAATTGACGCTAGAATGCCGCGGGTGCGATGCCCAAGGCAATACCGTTGAACTTTCTCCAAGCCGAATCCGGTGGATCACCGAGTATGGAGTAGGGTCACTTGACCCTCATGGAACAACCTGCACACTAACCGCAGCCACAAATGCTTGCACAGGCACGCTCACTGTTGTTTACGAGTTGCCGTCTGGAAAACAGCTTAGTGCTGCCGCAACGGTAAGCGTCCAGCGCGTGACCTCGTTGGTATTCGAACCTTCGCCTATCTTACTCTCTGCCGGCGAGCAGCTCGTGCCTAAAATCGAGGCCAAAACAGCGGAAGGGCCACTCGATTTGACGTTCTCGATGCTCCGTTATTTCACGACCGACCCAAACGTAACGGTAACAAAACATGGTATAAAAGGGCTCCGGCGCGGAGAAGGTTGTTTGGAAATCGAGTTTGGCACTTATCGGACGGAAGTCCCTTATTATGTGGATCATGTCACGACGCGTATGGTTTGCAGCTTCGATCGAGCTACCACAGCGCGCCTCCAAGGAACACGATTCGATCTCCGCAAATCACAAGTGTGTTTAGACCAAATGCGTCAGCGCGAGGGACGCGGCTGCCTGGCGTGGCAATACGCAATGACGAAAGGCGGAACGAGCAAAATCATCTTGCCTGTGAGTTGGGAGATTGAAGGCCGGCCATCGAAACTCTCGCTCTGGATATGGGGCGACGGCAAAGAAGCATGGCTACGAGGCGAGGTTGTTGACGCAGCTGGCAAACATTTCCTTCTTGATTTTACCGAGGGAAGTGTCGGCATCACGTGGAAGAATCAGTGGAAGCAGGTTATTGTTCCGCTGCACACGCTCGCGCCGCGCCCATCAAATCCGGGCGCAAAACCCCAATTCCCGATCAAAGTTACCCAACTCTACTTGGCCCAGGACCAGGAAGCGCTCAAGGCCAGTGGGTTGATTCTCCTTGATGCGTTCGAAGCATTGTCCCCGCCAGAAAATTCACCCTTGAAATGCGGTGGAAGCGGCCGTTGATAAATTTACTAACGCATAAATTTTGAAAGCTTTTCGTGTGGAAACAACGGGTGACCTGTGAGACTGATCCGCCCCGAACGAATTGAAGAACTTATGCAGTTTCTGACGCGCTACAATCTGCCCATGCAGAATCTCGACTTGCTGGATCAGTCGCTCACACACGCAAGCTACGCCTTCGAGCACCAATTGCCTTACAACAATGAACGCCTTGAGTTTCTGGGAGATGCAGTGCTTGGGCTCATCGTCAGCGAATATCTCTACAAGGAATTCCCACATTCCTCGGAGGGGGTGCTCTCAAAACAGAAAGCGGCGATCGTGAGCCGGCCGGTTCTGGGCAAGCGAGCATTGGAAATGGGGATTGGGAAGCTCCTCCTTCTTGGGCGTGGTGAGGAACAAAGTGGCGGACGTGAACGGCCTATCCTTCTCGGGTCTGCGCTGGAAGCAGTCGTCGGGGCGCTGTATCTTGAACTCGGGATCTCAAAAATCACGCCTTGGCTCATCAAAGAAGTTTTTGAACCAGGCAGGCAGCTTTCCCATACTGACGAATTTAGCGATTTCAAATCGCTGCTTCAGGAATACGTTCAGAAGACGTTTCAAACCGTGCCTGAGTATGAGCTAGTGAGCGAAAGTGGCCCGGACCACAACAAACAGTTTGAGGTTGTGGTCAAAATCGCAGGAAAGGTCTACGGCCAAGGCGTGGGACATCGAAAAAAAGTGGCAGAGAACCAAGCCGCTATGCGTGCTTATTGGTCCCTCATTCACCCCCTACACCTCATTCCTCCAGAGGATGTTCCCCAAACTCATCATGCAGAAACACAAGTCGAACGGCACGCCCCCCAATCTGAATAACGTTGGCTTCTTTTTACTTTTAGTTGGACTTAGCCTTCACAGTTTCGAGTAGTTTTTTTACGTCAGGGTCGGTCGGATAGGTCCGGGCAAGATTGTTCGCAATAACCGAAACATAGTCCCACTGACCTGCTGCTTTTAAATAATCGGCCGCCCGCAGGCCCTCATCGAGTTTTAGCAAGACGCTGCTATCAGCTCGAACCAGATTCGCCAATTGCGCACTTCCCAGTGCCACGGGGCCGAGAAGAAGCGTTCGCAAGCGCTGGCGATAGTACCAAAATTCAGCGCTCCCCTGCTCGACCCAACGAAGAGACCGGGGCGAATTTGCACGTAAGCCTAATTCATAGCGGAGTACGTCCAGCTCTGGGTCTCGCACTTCGGAGGACAGGAGCAAGCGATCTGCCAAGCCTAATGCGTCTGTAGTTTCTCCGCCAGCAGCGAGTAACTCAAGACGGAACCGCTGGTAGACCGGATTCTTTTCCAGAAGTGGCGCAAGCTCATCCGCGAGCGCTCTTGCAAGGCGGTAGCGCGACTCGAACCACCGCCGCGCTTCCGGCGTCGTGGTGGCCACATCAAGTGCGGGAGGCGGCCAAAGGGCTTCCTTCAGGTACAGGCGGGCTTTGGCAAACTGCACACTCCAGTGCTCACCGACGACGTCGGATATTTTGTTCAGCGAACGCCAGGCCTGAGAGAAGCGCCCGCGTCGAGCTGCGTCGTCCACCGGTAGCAAAAAGCGACGCGTCCCGAAATCAGGATCGACTTCGAAAATTCGACGCCGGAGTGCTCGCGCACGCTCATAGTTGGGCGGCTGTTGCTCCTCGTAGACGTCGGCAAGTTCTTGGAGGGAGGCCACATCAGCGTTGTTGAGGCCTACTGCCTGCTCGAAGGCCCGTCGCGCTGATTCAAGATACTCAGATCTCTCAGGGTAAAGCTTGGCAAGGAGGTGGTAGGCCTGACCTATAAGATAGTAGGTGTAATGATAGCGAAGTTCACCACGCTCCATAGCCAAGTTGGCGTACTCGACGGCCGAGGTAAGAGCGCGGGTGGCATTGAGGCGGATTGCTTCGGCCGCTTTTTTGTGCGAAGGATCATCGCGAAGCTCGAGCCAAAGCGCCGAGTCAAAACTTCCTGATAGGAGCTGGGCCGCGGCAAGCCCCTCCATAGCTGCACCGTTAAACACATTGATCTTAACTGCTCTTCGATAAAGTTCTTTTGCATTATCAAGAGCCTGATACTTTGCCCCTCCGGGTAGCGTTGCAAGCGACTGCGCCGTGCTCACCCAATTGCTGGCGTCGCGCAGAAGGGTGTCCGAAATGAACTCACGGAGAAGAAGCTCAAAGGCCAGCGGCGAGGCCAGCCATGCTGACACGACTGCGACCAAACTCAAAACCAAGCTCGGACGAAAGTTGCTCGCTGGTTCGATATGAAATGTTCGACTTTCTTGCTCGGCAGACCCAGCATCCGTCTCATTTGTGAGCGCAGCTAGTGCAGAGCGACGTGGGGCGCAACTCGCTCCTCGCCCAAGCTGCGACGTCGGCTGTAGGACACGAGTTGCCCCGGCATACGAAAGAGCAAGGCTCGTGACAGCGGTAAAAGCGAGGGGATGCACGTGGAACGGAAAATCAAAAAAGGCGTGCACGGCTATGGCCGCGGTGGGTGCGATGAGCCCGGTGAGAAGGATTTTTTCCTTTTCCCACGGCAACGCGCGATAAGCGCGGCGCACGCGCCGTAGCACAAGGACCAAAGACGTAAGGAGCAAAGCCGTGCCGATAAAACCAGTCTCAACTACAAGCTGTAGATAATCATTGTGGGCGACATCGGTGCGCCGAACTGTCGTGCCGAGGATCGAGTCAGGATGCCGCAGAAAGTATTCGCCGTGGGCCGGCGGATAGACATACTGAAAGGCCCCCAAGCCGTGACCGATCAGGGGCGACTTGACAACGAGCGGAACCGACACAACAAAGATGCGGAGTCTGGTTTCCTTGGCTAGCTGAGCTGGACTAAAGTCGCGCCGCAGGCGTTCGGAAAGCCTCACTGCATGGCGGGCGAGAGGATTTACCGAAGGGGCAATACTTTGGACGGCGGCGAAAAGAAAAAGGATCGCTATCGCAGCGAGCAGAAACGTGCTTAGGCGGACGCGAGCTCCTACTCCGCGCAGAAGCACTGCCGACTGCGCTATGACCATAACCGTGCCAATCGCCCAAATCGCACGGCTCTGCGCCGCAACTAAAACAAACAGAACTAACATGACCGACAGGGCAATGAAAAGACGCGTAAGGCGCCGGCGAGCGATGAACCAAAGCGAAACCGAAAAACTGAGCGGGAAAAGCAAGTAGGCCGACAGCCCGGTATTGTGACCGATGAGCGAGCCGACACGGTTGCGAGGATCATCGAAGCGCGGAAGAAACCACCACGCTGCTTCGATGTGCTGAAGAAAAGAAATGAAACTTATGAGGCACCCTGCGAGGGCAACGGCGACCATGAACTTTTGGATCTCGGACCAGCTGGGTGAAAGAACAGAAATGACCCACGCGCTCCCGAGAACGAGAGCGCAGAGAAGGAGAGTCCAAAGCGAGTGATGGGGAGTCGGTGACCAGAGAAAGACAGAGATTGCAGCAAAGAGAAGAAATCCGCCAGCCCAGAAGAATGGGTGAGCAAGTAAGGAACGGAGCTTTGTTTGCGGATTCTTGCCTGAGACCGAAAATTGGTTTTGTTCAGCGGATTGTACACTTATTGTTCGCAGAAGGTAAAGCAAAAAGAAACACATTGAAGCGACTAAAAAAACGCTGCTAACACATTCTTTGATGACGAGTGGGGCATGGTTGAATGCAATAATCGAACGGAGCTGTCCAAGATACAGGTTACCCCAGGCGTCGCGATGTTCGTCAGCACTGGCATCAAGCTGCGCCAAAAGGATGTTCGGGATCCGCAACGGGTAGACGAGCGCCGTGCTGAGCAGTGCAGCGAGAAGGCATACAAGGACAAAACGCCTGAGAAAGGAGTTCTCTTGTTTGACGTGTGCGATAAAGCGTGAGTTTAGTGTTGCCATGTATTGACGCCTTGTTTCCTTCTTTGCGAAATTCCTGCACTCTACTAGGCTGATTTCAAAAGCATGCAAAATGCCATAAGTATTCTCGATTGCATTGGCGCAGCTCTCAGTCTGCTCTGGAACATAGACAGTGGCGTAGGAGGAGAATCAAGTAGCTGATGGCCGATGAGGATCCGATCCTTGCGTCGCTAAATCCGCAGCAGCTTGCAGCAGTCACTGCGCCCGAAGTGCCGTTGCTTATTGTCGCTGGTGCCGGCAGCGGGAAGACGCGTGTTATCACCCGTCGTATCGCCTACCTCATCCGCGAGTACGGCTACTTTCCCTGGCAAATCTTTGCGGCGACGTTCACGAACAAAGCGGCTAGCGAAATGAAACGCCGTGTTTGCCAACTCTTGCCGCACGTGCCCGAACAGGACTTACATATCGCGACGTTTCATTCGCTCTGCGCCAAAATCTTACGGCGCGAAATTTCTGCCCTCGGCTATCCCACAAGCTTTACCATCGCGGACGAGCGCGACCAGCTTTCGGCAGTCAAACACGTCATGCGTGAGCTGGGCATTAGCGACAAGGAGATCAAACCAGCGTTCGCTCAGGACGTTATCAATCGGTGCAAAATTCGAATGGTTGAACCTCAGGATATTGGGCAGGTGGTGCAGTCTCGCTACGAAGAACAGCTTGCGGCCATTTACGACGCTTACGTGAAGTACCTCCAGAAGAGCTCTGCACTGGATTTTGAGGACCTTATCCTCATGACCGTGAAGTTGTTTACGGAGCATCCCGACGTTCTCGAGCGTTATCAGAGACGGTATGCTCACGTGATGGTGGACGAATTCCAGGACATCAATGACAGTCAGTTCGCCCTCGTGCGCCTACTCACGGCGAGCCATCATCGGCTCACAGTGGTGGGCGACGAGGATCAAACTATCTATTCGTGGCGCGGCGCTGATATCCGCCATATCCTTGATTTCGACAAGTACTACCCCGAGCGGCTCGTGGTTCGCCTCGAACAAAACTATCGTTCTAGTGCGAATATCCTTGAAGCAGCGAGTTGCGTGATCGCACACAACACGCAACGCTTCCACAAGAAGCTTTTCACGGAAGCTCCGCCAGGATATCCGGTCTTGGTTGTGGAAGCGGAAAACGAACGCGAGGAGGCCCAAGCCGTAGCCGAGCTCATTAGGGAAATCACGTTGCGCCTACGCATTCCGCCGTCGGAGATCGCTGTGTTCTATCGCATAGCAGCTCTCAGTCGGACCTACGAAGAAAAATTGCGCGAACTTCGCATCCCCTATCGCGTGTTGGGAGGTGTGCGATTCTATGACCGCGCCGAAGTGAAAGATCTTCTTGCCTATCTGCAGGTGGCGCTGAATCCGCACAACACGCTTTCGCTTTTACGCATTGTGAACACGCCGAAGCGAGGCTTGGGCGACAAGACCATCGAGAAGCTTTTGCGTGCAGCGCGTGAGCGCAACATTTCTCTGTTTGCTGCTATGGAGCAAGCAGCTCAAGGCAACATCACCTCGGCCAGTGCCACTGCCGCCTTGCGGGACCTCGTCGCCCAAATTCACACCTGGCACAAACTTGCGGGCGAGATACTGCCTTCGCAGCTTTTTCAACGCATACGCAGCGACATTCATTACGACGCTTCGTTGGGCGATCCGGAGCAAATGGAAGTGCGAAGTCGCTTGGAGAATCTCGATGAGCTGTATCGAGGCATTGTCGCTTATGAGGGGGAGACATATGAACCAACTTTGCAAGGCTACTTGGAGAATGTAAGCTTATACAGCCCCAGCGACGAGCTTCGGGATGGCGAAGAGACGGCAACGCTGATGACCCTTCACACAGCGAAAGGGCTAGAATTTCGCTGCGTTTTCATCGTGGGATGCAATGAAGGCTTGCTGCCGCACGGGCGTGCGGCGGAAGAAGGAAGAGTGGAAGAGGAGCGACGGCTGTTTTACGTGGGCATGACGCGTGCGCGTGAGCTGCTTGTGCTCACTCACTGCAGCCACCGCGTTTACTATGGTGAACCACGTTACGATGTGCCGTCGCCGTTCCTGGGGGAACTTCCCGCGAAAGGAGTCCACCGACTCGATGCGTCGCGCACCGATTTGGCCCGCCTCATCCACAGCCTGGGGCAGAGTGCGAGAGTTGTTAGCGATTTGCAACCAGCGCACGAGACTGCAGAAGAACAAAGATTCCAGCTGCCCCTTTCGAGTAAGCCAGCATCGCAAGGCCCTATTCCTTCTGCGTTGACGGAAGGGACATTTGCGCGCGATCATTTGATAGGCAAGCGGGTCCGGCATCCCCTCATTGGCGAAGGGGTCGTTGTGGAAATGGGGGGGACAGGGCGAAATCGCTGGTACATTGTCGAAACCAGTGATGGCTCTCGCACGAAGTTCCTTGCGCGATTCGCAAAACTCGAGGTATGCGAATGACAAAGCGGCCTCCCCTAATTTTGATTGCCGATGACGTGCGAGAAATTCGCGACCTCATGCGGTGGACGTTGCAGCGAAGCTATGATGTGATCGTGGCACGGAATGGAGAAGAGGCATGGGAATTGTTTAATGCCTATGAGCCCGATCTCGTGATTAGCGATGTCGTTATGCCGCGCATCAACGGCCTCGATTTAGTCAAAAAGATAAAATTGCAGTCCTCTCGGCCAGAAACGCCGGTAGTGCTTGTGACCGCGGTGACCCAAGACAGAGAACTGCCCGACGCGTTCTGGCAGGGCTTTGCCGGAAGCGATGGGTACATCACTAAGCCTTTCACACCACACCAGGTTCTGGCCATCGTCCAAAAACTTCTGAAGAATCACTCAGGCGAAGAAACTGCAGTCAGGGAAGACAAGACGGACGCATGATCCTATTAGGCAAAAGGGGGTGGTTTCTTGTGGGAGTGTGCCTAGCCTTTGCGTTCGTGCTGGCAAGCTGCAAAGTTGGCCCACCCAAAGGCGTGACAGCTTTTGTTATTGAGGACTCCACAGAGTTTGCCTCAGCGATGCTCCTTTATCCCAAATCCGAAGAGTACCGTCTACCGTTGAAGCTCAAATATGTGGACACGAACACCTTTCAAACAACCGCGAGTCTAGCGCCCGGACTTTACACCCTTGTGGTGCGAACAGAGATGGGACGCTACACGAAAATTCCTGTCGAAATTGAGAGCGGCAAACAACTCTATCACGTGAGTCTTGGCCCTTCGATCGCGGACGAGAGCAACGCAAGCGAAACCACAGGACAGCACAAGCTGCGCGGCAAACTCTACGTTAGCCAAGGGCAGATGCCCAGCGAGGTCGTGGCGATTTTTGCCGATCGTGACATCGTGGTGCGGCGGGCGAACGTTCAGAGTGATGGTCGTTTCGAGCTGGAGGCACCGCGCAACGGCGTATTCTGGATCGAGCTTTTTGCTTTTACATCGGACGGCAAGCAATGGAAATGGGAGAAACGCATAGACCTGAGCAAGAATCAGGAGGTGCCGTTAGTAGCCTTGCGCGCGCTCGAATAAAGGCGGTGCCGCCTCGACGTCACAAATCCGTCCGTCGGTGATGCGAACCACACGGCAAGGCAGCGCGTTAGCAAGTTCATACTGATGCGTAACGACAAGTTGAGCCTGCCCCTGGCGAGCTAACTCGCCCATGAGTTTCCAAATTTCACGGGCTCGATCCACATCCAGCGATGAGGTCGGCTCATCGTAAAGCAAATAAGCAGGCTCCATAGCAAGGGCCCGCGCAATAGCCACGCGCTGCTGCTCGCCACCAGAAAGTTTGCCCGGCCGCATATGGGCTTTTGTGGCAAGCCCAAGCTGCTCTAGGAGTGCCATGGCGCGTCTTTCTGCTTGTTCACGGGGTATCTTGCGCACATGGAGGGGAGCTAGCGTGAGATTCTGCATAACAGTCAGATGCGGGAAGAGGTGGAATTGCTGAAAAAGTAGGCCGCAACGAAGGCGTATTTCATGAAAACGCTGCTCCCGCTCGATTGGCGGCAAATCGGCGGACACAACAATGCCGTCCACCTCGATTTCGCCAGCATCGAACCGTTCGAAACCGACGATACATCGCAGGAGGGTGGATTTGCCGCTTCCAGAAGGACCGAGCAGCACCACGGTCTCGCCCCGTACCACCTCAAGAGAGACTCCGTGAAGCACGCCATGAGCGCCGAACAACTTAGTGATGTTGCGCACCGAAATCATGGTGAGGATGAACCTTCTTTTCTAAACGTCGCGCAAGAAGTGAAAGCGGATACGCCAAAGCGAAATAAATAAGGGCTGTCAAAATGGCAAACTCTACATAGCGGCCTGTAGCCATCGAGGCCGAACGGAACGTCATTGTGAGCTCGGCTATGGCCAGAATTGAAACGATGGACGTATCCTTGAAAAGCGCCACAAAATCGTTGGTCACAGGCGGAATAATGAGGCGGAGGGCCTGAGGAAGCACGATGTAACGCACTGCCTGACGTTGGGAGAGTCCCAGTGCCAGCGCAGCTTCGATTTGTTGACGTGGGACGGCCATGAACCCACTGCGATAGATCTCGGCTTCGTAAGCTGCGTAATTGAGCCCAACGCCCAGCACAGCCGCAGTAAACGGATCGAGTTCTACGCCGACAACAGGTAGCTGGGGTAGGCCATAATAGATGAAGAAAAGCTGGATGAGCAGTGGAGTTCCCCGCATGAATTCCACGTAGCCCACCACGCAGGCCGAAATCCAACGTGGACCGTAAATGCGGAGCAGGGCAAGGAGGAGCCCAAGACCCGTGGCAAGTGCCATCGAAAGCACACTGATGGCCACAGTGAGCCCCGTGCCCTTCACAAAAAGTGGTAGAAAACGCATCAAAAGTTTGCTGGTGGGCACACCGAGGGCTTGGGCAGCCTCAGCAGAGAAAACGGGACACGGCAAAGCCAGCTCAGCAAGACCAAGAGCACATATCGCAATAATGTGAGGGCGGGATTGGCACGGACGCGCGTCTCGACTTCTCACTCGTCGCGGCTCACCCTCTTGCCCAGAGATGTTTGCGCATCGTTCCAAAGCTCCCATTTTTCCAGGATGCGGCGAAGTGTGCCGTCGCGGATCATCTCGTCAAGCACCCGCTGAAGTGCGTCACGCAATTTGGGGGACTTCTTATTCACGGCGATTCCATAATAACCTTCGCCAAAAGGTGGTCCGGCGAAGTGGAGCTTGGGATTTGGCTTCGCGTAATAAAGAGCGATGGGTAGATCGAGCAGCACGCCATCAATACGCCCAATGGCCAAATCGTCATAGGGCCGCACATTGTCATCGTAGCTGACAACCACGATACCCGGCGTGGCCTGCAAAATTCGCTCTGCAGCGGTATTATTGAGTGTTCCTACTTTTTTGCCAACAAGGTCGTGGAGCGACGAAGTTTTTGTGTCATCCGCACGCACAACTAACTGCTGAAGATACACATAGTAGGGGCCCACAAAATCCACGACCTGCTTGCGCTCGGGGGTCATTTCAATTCCCGACATGGCAAAATCAAAATCACCGCGTTGAAGAGCCGGGATCAGGACAGCCCAGTCCGTTTGCACAAACTCAATCTTCAGGCCCATGCGACGACCGAGTTCTTCCGCGATGTCCACCTCGAAACCGATTCGTTGCGAGGGATTATTCGGATCTCGAAATTCATACGGTGCGCCGCCGGCCTCATCGCTTCCCCAGCGCAGTACGCCGGAAGCCTGAATCTCGTCAAGATCCAACACCTTTGCTTTGTGGCCGCAGGAGGCCAAGCAAACCGAAAGCACGATGAGTATGCTCCCAAGAGCCCAGCGCACTTGTTTCATAGTTATCATCAAAGGCGCTTCCCGAAGGGCCATTGTCAAAAACTATCTGTTTTTCTGTGCTCCAGGAGCAGCCTGCTTAAGAGGTCCGTGCCAGTGCCTGCCGATCTTCTTTGTGCGAATAAAGGACCCAGTAGACTACGGGAACTACCACGAGCGTAAAGGCCGTTGAAACAAAAAGCCCAAAGATCAACGACCAGGCTAGTCCGCTGAAGATGGGGTCAAGGGTGATGGGCCACGCGCCTAACATTGCAGCACCCGCCGTGAGGAAAATTGGGCGAATGCGGACCGCCACGCTGTCCACAATGGCACGCCACAAGGGATCGCCCGCATGCGTGCGCAGGTGGATAAAGTCGATAAGGATAATCGAATTGCGCACGACAATTCCCGAGAGAGCAATCATACCGATCATCGCTGTAGCCGTGAAGAACACAGGGTTTTGGAATCCCCCGACGGGCCGCGCCGTTATGAGATTCAGTAGCCAGAAGCCAGGCATGATTCCGATCACTGTTAAGGGAATTGATAACATGATAACAATGGGCAGGAGATAAGACCCTGTGTCGTAGACGAGGAGAATGTAAATACCGAAGAGTGCTGCAGCGAAAGCCAAGCCAAGGTCACGGAACACATCCACGGTGATTTTCCATTCTCCTTCCCCAGTCCAAACAACGTGTGTGCCTTCGCGCGTGGGCTTGTGACGGATATCGGATTGTGTTTCGAGGATTACCTCGCCTGGCGCTCGTCCCGCTGTTTCGGCAAAAACATACACCACGCGGTTGAGGTTTTTGTGGTAGATTGACTGATCCTCGGTAACCGGCTTGAACTTTCCGATTTCGCCGAGCTGGACGAGGTTACCTTTCATTCCGCGCACGTAAACTGATGCGAGACGTTCCACGGAACTTCGGTCAGCGCGCGACAGGCGCAGTGTAATATAGAGCGGGTTGACCTCGTAAGGTGAGTGAAGAATGTCGGGACGTGCGCCGTTGATGAATGTTGCCAAGGTGCTGGCAATCTCTGCCACACCAACTCCGCTAAGGGCAGCTTTTTCACGATCTACCTCGAAGACGTATTTGGGCTGCACGGCCTCGATTGTGGAGTCTGGTTCGACGACGGCTTCTTTGCTTGCTAGCCGCTGCCGGACGTCTTCAGCTGCCTCTTGGATCGCCGAATAAGGGAGATTGGGCTCGCCGTAGACCTCGGCCGTAATTGTTGCAGTGACTGGCGGCCCTGGGGGAACTTCGACGAGCTTAGCGATGGCACCATTGGCTCGCGCGATTTCTTCGATGCGTCGGCGCAAGCGCAACAGGATGGCGTGGCTTTGCATCTCACGTTTTTTCTTGGGAGCAAAGTTGACACGGATGTCCGCATAGTGCGGCGCTGTGCGGAAGTAGTATTGACGGATGAGCCCGTTGAAGTCCACGGGCGAGGGTTCGCCTACATACGTGGTGACGTTGACAACCTCGGGGACGGTGGAAAGATAGCGAGCGATCGCATCAGCCGCAGCAGCCGTGCGCTCGAGCGGCGTTCCCTCCGGCATGTCAATCACCACCTGAAACTCGTTCTTATTGTCAAAGGGAAGCATCTTGAGCGGTACGCGTTTTGTAAGCACAAGAAGCCCGCTGAAGACCATAAGTAGGAGAATCACGAAAAGCAAGAACCAGCGCAGCAGGGGGTGGCGAAGGAAGGGAACTAGCCCCGCGTGAGCTATCCGCCGCATGACGGCAATCAAGCGGTCTGCCTCTTCACCCGCGTGAGCCCCTCCGTGCCCACCATGAACTTCGCCTTCACTGTCGACGTGGCCTTTTAAAATGTGGTAACTCATCCAGGGGGTCACTGTAAGGGCTACCACCAGTGACATAAGCATGGCCAGCGGGACATTGACGGCCATAGGGCGCATATAGGGACCCATCATTCCGGTGATGAAGAACATCGGCAGGAAAGACACGATCACCGCAAAGGTGGCAAGGATCACGGGGGGACGCACCTCGTTGACAGCCTCTAGGACTGCATCGAGCGGTGGCTTCAAACGCATCTTGAGGTGCCGGTAGATATTTTCCACATCCACAATTGGATCGTCCACAATGAGCCCGAGAGCAAGGATGAGGGCGAAAAGGGTGACGCGGTTGATTGTATAGCCGAAAAGATAGTTGATAAGAAGCGTGAGGGAATAGACGATCGGTATGGCCACGGCAACAATGAAGGCTTCGCGCCAGCCGAGTGTGAGAGCCAAAAGGGCCACGACGGTGACTATTGCAAGGAGAAGTCCGTCCACTAGCTCATTCACCTTGTCGTTGGCAGTTTCGCCGTAGTCGCGGGTGATGACCACGTTGACGTTTTGCGGAATGACTGTGCCGCGCATTTCCTCGACAGCTCGCTCGACAGCACGTGCGACCCACACGGCATTTGTTCCTTTTTTCTTCGCCACAGCGAGCGTGACCGCAGGGAAATCACCCGCACACACAACCGACTGACTAGTGGGTGCGTCGAAAATAGCGCGGCGTTCCCCGCTGATTCGGCTGAAGTGGGCCGCAGGGCCGAAACGTATACGGCAATATGAGCGTGGTTCGTCGGGACCGTCGGAAATCATTGCGACGTCGGAGAGATAAACAGGACGGTTGTCCACAACTCCAACGACAAGATGCTGAAGCTCTCGGATGTCGCGGAGGAACTCCCCTGCTGTGACCAAGTATTGCTGGTTATCGTGCGCGAACGATCCTGCCTGCAAACTGGCGTTCATCGCCCTCAACGCACGCTGGATGTCGGAAACGGCCAGATTGTAGGCCGCCATTTTGCCGGGATCGAGCTGAACAAGGGCCGTACGTGGCTGTCCACCCACGATGTAGGTGCGACCTGTATTAGGCACAGCCTGGACGCGCGATTCCACCTCTTCGGCGATGCGGCGCAGCGCGTATTCGTCGAGTTGGCAACTTGCAAAGGTGAGATTGATAATTGGGACATCGTCCACTTCGACGGGTTTCACAACCCAGCCGGCAACGATCGGCGGCACGAGGTCTTGATTGGAATAGACCTTGTTGTAGAGCTTTATGAGACTGCGTTCTCGGTCCTCTCCAACGTAGAAGCGCGCCGTCACGACGGCCAGGCCAGGCTTGGAAACCGAATAGACGTATTCGACGCCGTCCACCTGATAGAGAAGTTTTTCCAGTCGGGTGGCCACCTGCTTTTCAACTTCTTCAACGGAAGCACCTGGCACCTGCACGATCACATCAGCCACAGGCACGACGATTTGCGGCTCCTCTTCGCGCGGTGTAACGAGCAGAGCAATTACCCCCACGGCCAGAGAGAGGATAATCAGAAGGATCGAAAGGTTGCCGCGGAGGAAAACGGAAACGATTCGCTGTGTGAGGGGAACCGAACTCTGCTTCTCCATTAGTGGCGCACTCCAGCTGACGTTTTCTCAGGTACTAAAACGGGCTCGTTTTCGGCAATGCCGCTGAGGATTTCGACTTTCGCGCCGAAGCGTCGCCCAGTTTGCACGAAACGTCGCTCCGGACCATGCGATGTGGGAGTGAGCACATATTCAAGTTGCCCCACACGCTCGACAGCGTCGGCCGGCACGACGAGGACATCCTCTTCTCCTGTGGGAATGAGAACGCGGCCAAACATGCCAGTGTAGAGATCGGTGGCATTTGGAACAAGCACTTTCACTAGGACGGACCGACTTGCAATGTCGGCCTGGGGGACAATTTCGTCCACAATTCCTGTTGTACCCCGCTCTTCCGTCCCAAGTCTCACCGTGAGAACGTCGCCAACCTTGATAAAGCGCACGAGAGCTTCACGCACGGGGGCTTCGAGTCGCACCAAAGAGGGATCGTAGAGCTGAAGAATGGGTCGCCCTGGCATGGCAAGATCCCCGGCATTTTGCAATTTGTCTGTTACAATTCCTGACACCGGCGAATGGATTTCAGCGTAAGAAAGGGCAACCTTCGCCTGTTCGAGAGCGCGACGGGCCTGGCCGACCGTGGCCGAAGTGACCTCCACGCGCAGGCGGGAATTGTCCGCTTCCTGGGGCGAGATCACGCCGCGTTGGAGAAGTTCCATGTTGCGCTGATGGTCGGTGAGCGCCTGGCGATAGTTGGCTTCAGCGGCCTTGAGTGCTTGTTCGGCCTGGCCAACATTGGCTTCGAGATCGCGTCTGTCGAGGCGCACAAGAAGATCGCCTTGCTTGACGCGATCACCGGCATTCACGCGAATCTCTTCGATCACTGCCTGAATGCGTGGTGTCACATCCACCTTGTGGCGAGACTGGATAGTGCCGACGGCTTCTTCCATCATGGGGACTTTGATTTTCACTGCTCGGTCGACATTGCCTGGGAGCTCGGGTGTTCTCGGAAGCGGCGGTGTCTCGGCCGCAATCTTTGATTCAAAACCGCCGGTTTGCCATGTAATGAGAAGGGCAATGACGGCAATGGAAGCAAGGGCTGCAAGTATGCGTTTCATAGAAGCACTCTCTTGTGCAGTCGTGTGCATGAAGTAGACGACTACTTTTTGTACCACTAACAGCCTTTTTCTTCTTCGCATTCATCGCGCTGGAGGGCACAAAAAATCGGGCGGAAAAATTTTTCCGCCCGTTGCGACTGCTTTTACGGAATTGTTGTGTCCGTGTGTACTACGGTAGCTTCGCGGGAATTAGTCCCACGGATTGGGACCGAGGTCATCGCCCTGCAGGTCAATCATGAGGAAGCCGACGATGAAGTCAGCAGCCTCAGCGACCGACACTGCAGCCTGGGCGCCAACCACGCCAACATGAACGTCCGCACCGATTTCGGTGGGATCACGCTGCAGGCATCCGTTGACGAACCCGAGGAAGGCTACGCCAGCTTCGTCAATGTTCTCCTCGTAAATCGGGAGAATACGACCCTTCATACCAAAGCGGGTCGACTCGTAATTGCCGAGGCCAACCTCAGCAAGCTCGGTCAGGCGTACGTTGATGCCATAGCCCACACCCACGCCGACGCTCAGGCGGAAGATATCGACAAAGTCGAGAACACGGTTCGGCACATAATAGAGAATCATGTGCAGAACGTCGCCCTTCTGCGAAGCAGGCTTCTGGACCGCAGGGGCGCAGGGCTTTGCCGGCATCTCACCACCGGCCATCGAAGGCAGCGGGCACAGAGACAGAGCAGCCGCAGCAGCTACCGACGCGAACAGTTTCGCTGTCGTCGAAAACATACCACAATCTCCTTTCCTCTTTTAGATTCGTTTTGCGAATCTACTCGACCATAAATTACAACAGGGGGGTCCACTTCAACAAAAAAAACATGGAAAATGTGATTTTTTTTGAGGGCCGTAACTGTAGGTTGTTTGCGGTAGCCTTTGTGGCACATTTCGCTTGCCACAAGCTGATCTCTTGCGTCTGCAGACCAAAGCAATTTGGCAATGATCTTCTCGAAACCAGAGCCAGAGTGGCGCCAGCGATTCTCCGCTATGCAAGCGCAGCGCTTGCTTGTGGTGGGTGATCTGATTCTGGATCATTATGTGTACGGCCGTACGGAACGTACATCGCCAGAAGCGCCCGTGCCGATTGTGGTTTTTGAGCGCGAGCATGCTGTGGCTGGCGGCGGAGCCAATGTGGCACGCAATATTGCAGAATTTGGGGCGCAAGCCGTCTGTGCCGGAATAATTGGTTCGGATGCGGCGGGCAAACAATTGCGCCAATTGTTGGAGCATGCGCACATTGATTGTTCTGGAGTCATCGAGATTGTGGAGCGTCCGACCACAGTCAAGACACGTATCGTCAGCCAGAATCAGCAAATGCTGCGGTTGGACAAGGAATGCGTTGCCCCGCTTGAGGCGGTGCACGAGCAGACACTGCTCGAGCGGATTGCAGGCACGCTCTCGCAATGTGCGGCTATTATCCTCTCGGACTACGCGAAAGGCGTCCTGACTCCGCGGGTCCTGCGCGAAACAATCGCTCTAGCCCGCCAGCACGGAGTTCCCGTTTTCGTTGATCCTAAAGGACGCAATTACTCGCGCTACCGCGGTGCGTTTGCGATCACCCCGAACGCACGGGAGGCGACTGAAGCTTCCGGGCATGACACCTCCACGGAGCAGGGAATTGCCGCAGCAGCAGAAAAACTGTGGGAGATGACGCAAAGCAATTGGATCGTCATCACGCGGGGAGCACTGGGCGTGGCACTTTGCGCTCGCGACCAGACGCCGTTGATGATCCCAACGCTGGCCCGAGAAGTTTTTGACGTTACCGGTGCCGGCGACACCTTTATCGCTTTCCTTGCGCTCGCGGTCGGAGCCGGCTTTGACATGGCAGAAGCATGCGCCCTGGCAAATGCTGCCGCCGGTGTGGTTGTGGCCAAGGTGGGCGCAGCAACAGTGCGCCCAGAGGAACTTCTGGCGCTTCTCACGCCGAGTTCGGTGAATCGAAAACTGGTGGCCCAAAGAGATATTGCGGAGCTGGGCGAACGGTTGCGGCACGCAGGGAAACGTGTGGTGTTTACGAACGGGTGTTTTGATTTCTTGCATGCAGGGCATGTGGCGTTGCTGCACGAGGCAAAACGGCTTGGTGACGTTTTAGTGGTGGCGATCAATACCGATGAAGCTATCACGCGCTTGAAGGGTGCCCCTCGTCCTATTCTCAAACAGGGAGACCGTGAGCGGCTCCTTTCGGCTATCGAGGCTGTCGATTATATCGTCGTTTTTGAGGAGGACACGCCGCATGAGCTTCTGCGGGCGCTGAGGCCTGACGTGCTCGTGAAAGGCCGCAATTACGAGCGGCAGCAGGTAGAGGGGCACGAAATCGTCGAGGGCTATGGGGGGCAAGTTGTGCTGCTCGACACGCTCGAGGCGATCTCGACCCGTGAACTCATCGAGCGCCACCGGGAAGCAGGCCAAAATCCGCCATTTCGCTGAGTAGGCCCGATTGCCCCTCGTGTGCGAGGGACGCGCGCGGCGAGGCCTCGGGAGTGGAAAGGTGGAGCCGTTTTCTCCCGCTGCCAGAGAGCTAAGCCAGCGCATAGGTGCCTTCGGGCGTCAGCCGATGACCTGCGCTCTGAGCTTCAAAATTCTCGGCCACCAATAAAGCGGCCCGCTGAACCGCCTTTTGACAGCTCAGCGGGCTATCCCCTCTCTTACGACTGGTGCAGCTGCTTCAGTTTGCACCAGCAAACACAGCTTCGACGTCTGCTTTCGCGCTCGCGCCGATGGGCTTAAGATCGAACTTTTCCTGCAAGATGCGGAGAATGTTCGGCGTGATGAAAGCCGGAAGGGCTGGCCCCAAACGAATGCCTTTGACGCCGAGGTAGAGCAGCGTAAGCAGCACGGCGACAGCTTTCTGCTCGAACCAAGAGATGTTGAGGGTGAGTGGCAGATCATTCACGCCGCAACCAAAGACTTTAGCGAGCGCCAGTGCGACCTGGATAGCGCCGTAAGAATCGTTGCACTGGCCCATGTCGAGCAGTCGGGGAACTTCGAGATCGCCGAGCCGAATTGTGCCATAATCGTAGTCGCGAATCCGATACTTCCCGCAACCGAGCGTAAGAATGATTGTGTCGGGCGGCGTGAGCTGAGCAAACTCGCTAAAGTAATTGCGGCCAGGCTCTGCGCCATCACAACCGCCAATCACGAAGAAGCGCTTGATTTTGCCCTCTTTGACCGCCTCGACGATCTTGTCGGCCAAGCTGAGCAACACCGTGTAATGAAAGCCAACCGTGGATTTTTTCAAGGGTGTCGGGCGGAGTGGGCCAATTTGCTTGGCACGCTCAATGACGGCAGAAAAGTCATTTGTCTTGAGGCGGGTGGCTCCTGGCACCGCCGTGACACGCGTGGTGAAAAAGCGATCAAGATACGTATTATCGGGCCGCGGAATGAGGACGCAGTTTGTCGTGCCCAGAATGGGCCCACCGAAGCGCTCGAATTCGTCACGTTGCTTTTGCCAAGCACCCCCATAATGGCCAGCAAGGTTCGGGTATTTTTTCAGCCCGGGATACATGTGGGCGGGAAGCATTTCGCCATGAGTGTAAACCTTGATATCGGTGCCTTTTACCTGTTCGAGGAGATCCCGCAAATCCACCATATCGTGGCCGGTCACAAGGATGCCAGGCCCCTCCTGGATTCCTTCGAGCACCTCCATGGGTTGCGGTTGTCCAAAGGTTTCTACGTGACCGTCGTTGAGAAGCTGCATGGTTTTCAGGTTCATGCGCCCGCACTCCATGCAGAGTTCGAAAAGGCTTTCTATGTCGAAGTTCACATTGGTGACGGTGGCAAAAAGAGCTTCCTCGATGAAGGATTCAATTTCTTCGTCCGTTTTGCCTAGCCGCCGGGCATGGTGCTTGTACGCGGCCATTCCCTTGAGGCCGTAGAGCAGGAGTTTCTGGAGCGATTCCATATCGGGATCTTTCCCACACACCCCCACGTCTGTACAGGCTTTACCACGGAACGTTTGTTCGCACTGGTCGCAGTACATTTTCCAGCCGTTGCCGTTCTCGCTCATGACTCAGTCTCCTCATGTTTAAGATTTGGAGCGCTCGCTGACGCGCTCACGTTCTATGACAATCTGGACTCAAGCGGTACTCAGTCTGGCCTTGACTTTGATCAAGAATCACTGAGCTTGTTCTAAAACCGTGAAATGTGGAGAGGAAAACAGATTGAGTTCGACCTCACAAGGCAGAAAACCAAGACATGAAAAGCCAGCAAAGCCGACATCAACGGATAAGGTGGGGAGAGTGGCTGAGCTTTTTCTTTTTCGCACGTGGGAGCCAGAAGATCTTGCCATCCTCGCGAGGAAAGGGCGCTTTGTCCGCTACAGGCGTGGTGACATGGTCTTCGAGGGCGGGACAGATTGTGAACATCTTCTTGTGCTGTGCGATGGCCAAATTCAGATGTTCCGCGAGTTGGAGGATGGTCGGAAGGTGGCCCTCCATACCGTGTGGGCGCCTGCACTCGTGGCGTGTGCTGCGCTATTTTTAGATCAGTGCTATCCGGCCAGCGGCCTCGTTGTTTCCCCCAGAGCTGAAATCTTCGAGTATCCGGGCGACGAATTCCTGCAGCTCTTGGAACGCCGCCCGGACCTCGGCCGCAGAATGATTTCGGCCCTTGCCAAACGCATCAGTGAATTGGCAGACCGAATCGAGGCCAGTCAATATCTGACGGCAAACGCCCGCCTGGCCCGTTGGCTAAGCGAACAGAAAACCGCACTGCAACCTGACGGCAAGCAGGCAGTTGTTTTGCAAATGACGAAGCGTAATCTTGCAGCAACACTTGGGATTAAACCGGAAACGCTCTCGCGCGCAATTCGCGACCTTGTGGACGCAAACATTATCGCCATCCGGAAGAAAGAATTTCTCATCCTCGATCCGGACCGACTGATTGAGATCAGCTCGGCTACTCGCTAGGCGCGCCCACCCTTCTTTTCAGCACCTAAGAGTTTAGGCCATGGGAAAAGGTGGCTCTTCTTTGCCAGGTGCACCGCAACATTTTTTGTATTTTTTACCACTGCCGCAGGGGCAGGGATCGTTGCGCCCGACCTTGGGGCCTACCCGAACCGGACGCTGAACAGCAAGCGGGCGCACAGAGGGCTCTACCGCACCACCATCGCCTTCAACCTCCTCAGGTGAGGGAGCAACTGGAACAACTTCCTCGACGGCGGCTTTGCGTGCTTCCATGGAGCGAATCTGCACGTCGGGTTCTTCCGCCTGTTGCAGCACCGGCTGGGTGAGGAAGAAGTGTTCAAGGATCCCCTTGTGGATGTTATAAAGCAGATCTTCGAAGAGAATAGCGGCTTCTTTTTGGTATTCGACAAGGGGATCGAGCTGGGCATAACCACGCCAACCCACGTTCTCGCGAAGGTCGTCAATGGCCAGGAGGTGATCCATCCAGTTCGAGTCAATGTGGCGCAGGACCACCCAACGCGATAGCCGCAGCATCAGTTCGTCGCCGAGCTGGGCGCGCTTGGCTTCGTAAGCTTCGACGAGCTTCGGCTCAATTGCCTGGAGAAACATTTCGGCGTCGAGTCCTTTTGTTTCCTGAAGAAGGCTGCGGAAATCTGTGTAGGGGATACAGTGCTGTAAATAAGCTAATAGGCCTTCGAGATCCCAATCTTCGGATGGTTTGGCTGGGTCGCCGTATTCGCCGATTGCATTACGGATGGCGTTTATGTGAAGGCTGAGCATCACATCGCGCAGGTCCTCGCTGAACAGCACTTCGCGGCGCAGGCCATAAATGGCCTCGCGTTGCTTGTTCATGACGTTATCGTACTCGAGGGTGCGTTTGCGGATTTCGAAGTTACGCGCTTCGACCTTTTTCTGCGCGTTCTCGATGGCGCGTGTAACCCACGGATGGGTGATCGGCTCGCCCTCCTCGATGCCGAGACGATCCATGATGCGGGCAAGACGCTCGCTTCCGAAGAGGCGCATCAGATCGTCTTCGAGTGAGACGTAGAAGATCGAGCGCCCCGGATCGCCCTGGCGGCCTGCACGACCACGCAATTGCCGGTCAATGCGGCGCGCCTCGTGACGTTCCGTGCCGATGACCTGAAGCCCGCCCGTCGGGCGCCCTTTCTCGTCATAACGCACGACGTCGGGGTGGAGCTTGATGTCCGTACCGCGACCGGCCATGTTTGTGGCGATAGTTACGGCGCCGGGCTGGCCGGCGAAACGGATGATTTCCGCTTCGCGCTGGTGATTCTTCGCGTTGAGCACGTTGTGAGGAATGCGTTTGCGCTGGAGCATACGGCTGAGCAGTTCGCTCACTTCCACCGAAACGGTTCCCACCAGCACAGGTAACCTTTGCTCATGCAGGCGCACGATTTCATCAATGATCGCGTTATATTTTTCGCGTTTTGTCTTATAGATGAGATCGTCTTCGTCCACCCTGATGCAGGGTTTGTTCGTAGGGATCACCACAACGTCCATGTTGTAGGTATGCAAGAACTCGTTGGCTTCCGTTTCGGCCGTGCCGGTCATGCCAGCAAGCTTCTTGTACATGCGGAAATAATTTTGCAGGGTGATCGTGGCAAGGGTCTGAGTTTCAGGCTCGATTTCGACGCCCTCTTTGGCTTCGACCGCCTGATGCAGCCCGTCGCTCCAGCGACGCCCGTGCATGAGACGGCCTGTGAACTCGTCCACGATGATCACCTTATTATCCTGGACGACATAATCCACGTCCCGCTCGTAAAGTGAGTAGGCTCGCAGGAGTTGGGCAATGTTGTGGAGCTTCTCCGTTTGAACGGCGTGTTCGGCACGAAGAAGTTCTTTGATGTGCTCACGCTCGAGGCGTGGCACTTCGCTGCCGGGGATCACTTGTTTGACCGCCGAGTGTGGGATTCGTTGGAGACCGTCGTGGCGCGGAATTTCCCAATGTGTTTCTTTGCGGTACGAAGCCCGCTCTTCGGGGCGTCCGTTGACGAGAACCTTTTGCCCATCCACGAGTTCGAGTACTTCGAAATCACCGCTATCAACCGCAGCAATTTCCTCGACGATGTCGGGCAGCTCCCAGAGCTTGGGATTTGTGGGCGAGAGTGTGGTGCGCCCCTGTTCGGTGAGATCGACTTGGTGGCCTTTTTCGTCAATGACGTAGTAAAGCTGCTCTTCGATCTCGCTCATACGCTTGTCGCGCAGATAATCGAGCTCGACTTTTTCGATGAGGCTTTGCACGCCTGGTTCGCCGCGAAGCTTCATGAGGCGTTTGTGCTTAGGAAGTCCTTTCTGCGCGGTGAGCAGCTTGATGCCCGCCTCATAGCTTTGCGGATCTTGTTTGAGAAGGGCCTCGGCCTCATCGAGTAGGCGGTTTACTAACTCATTTTGCCTCTTAACGAGATTATAAACGAGCGGTTTGATTTCGTTATAGCGGTGCGTTGAGCGATCCACGGGGCCGCTGATGATAAGCGGCGTGCGTGCCTCGTCGATGAGGATATTGTCCACCTCATCCACGATAGCATAGAAATGCCCACGGCGCTGCACAATTTGGTCAGCATCGGTGGCCATGTTGTCGCGTAGGTAATCGAAGCCGAACTCATGATTTGTCCCATAGGTGATGTCGCATTCGTACTGGGCTCGGCGCTCGGGCGTACCGGGCTGGGTTTTATCGAGACACCCCACGGTCATGCCAAGAAACTCGAAAATTTTGCCCATCCACTCGGAATCGCGGCGGGCCAGGTAATCGTTGACTGTGACGAGGTGCACGCCTTGGCCGGCAAGCGCGTTGAGGTAAAGCGGCATGATTGCGACGAGAGTCTTCCCCTCGCCGGTCGCCATTTCAGCAATTTTCCCCTGGTGTAGGACAATGGCACCGGCCAGTTGGACATCAAACGGCACCATGTCCCACGTGATTTCAATGCCAGCCGCAGTCCACTTTTTGCCTAAATGTCGACGACACGCTTCCTTTACGACAGCGAAGGCTTCGGGGAGAAGGTCGTCGAGGGTCTCTCCTTCGCTTAGGCGCTGGCGAAATTCCTCAGTCTTGGCTCGCAGTTCTTCATCCGTCAGAGACTGAAGCTGTTCGTAATGCTCATTGATGAGCTCGACAATGGGCCAGATGCGGCGCATATCGCGCATCTGTTTGTTTCCGAAGATTTTCGAGATTATGTTTTTGAGCATCGCTAAATCGTCTGCCTTGTCCGGCTTCCTCGCTCGATAGGGCCATCAGTAGAGAGGCATGCAACCACATTTGCGGGGCAAGGGGGAAATTATGCTCGAGCTTTTTCCCTGGCCGACTTGCAACATTTTGCTCGCTCTCGGCTCGGTGGTTTTTCCCCGCTGTGGACCGTTGGATGTTACCCCTGCGTAGAGGAAATTATTTGAGTGCCGGTGCCTTCGCTCCCCGGTCCGTTGAGCTTTTGAGGAGACCATTTTGGCGCATGGCCTCGACGATGTGATCATTCACGTGAGCCCCGGCCATTTCGGCTGCCACGCGAATGGCATTTTTTATGGCTTTAGCGTGCGAGGATCCGTGAGCAATAATGCAGTTACCCCGCAGCCCCAGAAGGGGCGCTCCCCCAAACTCGGCGTAATCAACCTGACGCTTGAAGTTGCGCAGAGCTGGCATCATAGCCACCGCGCCGAGCTGAGAGACCAGGCTCTTTTGGACTTCGCGCTTGATGCTTTCGAGGATGAACTCAACCACCGCTTCGCCAAATTTTAGCACGATATTGCCAATAAAACCGTCGCACACCACAACATCGAATTTGCCCTTCACAAGGTCTCGGCCTTCAGCGTTCCCCGCAAAACTAAGATTGGTCTGTTCCAGAAGCTCACGCGTCGCAAAGACGAGTTCGTTGCCTTTTGTCTCTTCTTCGCCAATGGACAGGAGAGCGACTTTGGGGTGGCGGCGGCCGAACATGTAACGCGAGTACACCGACCCCATAATTGCAAAGTGGAGCAGGTGTCGGGGCTTGCAATCGACATTTGCTCCCACATCGAGAAGAACGCAGGGGCGCTCCGGATGCGGCAGAATTGCCGATATGGCAGGACGACTGATGCCCGGCAAGGTTCGCCACATCAAGAGGGTAGTGGCCATTGTGGCTCCGGTGTTGCCGGCCGACACCATGCCCTCAGCACGCCCTTCGTGCACAAGCCGCGCCGCCACGGCAACCGAAGAGCGCGTTTTGCGGAGACTATCAGAGGGCGCCTCGTGCATGCCGACGACCTCAGGAGCGTCCTCAACTAGCAAACGTGGATGAGTCCATGCGCGGTGACGCAAAATTGATTCAAGTCGGCTGCGTGGGCCCGTGCAAATCACGGTAAGCCCCGGATATTGATTGATGGCAAGATAGGCGCCTTCGAGCAAGACTTCGGGGCCGTGATCGCTGCCCATGGCGTCGAGAGCAATGGTGCTTTGGCTGAGCTGGCGCAATCTCCTCCGCTGGCGGACTAGTTGGCGCAGTCTCTGAAATTCTGAAGCCATCGTTGTGCCCTTTTCCCTCAAAAAATAACGACAGTTCGGAGCCCCTCCTGAACTGTCGCCATTCCGCGAAGCTTACAGATCGTAAGTTGGGACGAACTTTTTACTCTGCCGTCACTGGCTTGACAGGGCCGTATTGGCGGCCTTTGTATTCGCCGCAGTTCGGGCACACCTCGTGAGGCAACCGCGGTTCGCCGCACTTGGGGCACGGGGCAAAGCTTTTGATCTCTTCTAATTTATGATGTGCACGTCGGCGGTCGCGCCGCGACGGGCAGTGACGCCGTCTCGGAACCGGCATGGTTTATCCTCCAGGTCAACTTGCTTGCAACGCTGTGCTTATACTAAAGGCTGTGGCCAAAATTCAAGAGAGCTCCCCTAGCTAGTGACGAATAAGATGATCGTCGTTTGGATCTGTGTTATTATTTGTGCCGATCGAACACTTGGGGAGATCCTGAATGTTGCCAAGAGTGTAGGTGCCACCGTCTGGGCACCTTGGCATGAGCTGCTTGACAAGCTCCGGCGTGAGACCGCGGCGAGCTTTGTCCGGATACATGACCGCTAACACCTCCTCCCATGTGACCGCTCCCACGGCGGTGGCACGCATCTCCGCGATTTTGCGTTTGGCGGCTTGAATGCGCTCGAGATTTTCCCTGCAAATCCGGGCGTGTTCAAGGTTTCCGGTGGGATTTGATTTGCCGATTTTACTGACCTTGTGGCGGCCGACGAGATAAAAATGCTGGCCCCAGATAAGAAGCTGGTCGCGATCGAAAAAGCCAAAAGCGAATAACGCGACGATTGCCATTACAGCGCCAATCATGACGGTTTTTCGTTTCATGGCTCCGCCGCTCAACAGAAATTCCTGCTATTACAGCGCAGGCCCACGAGAACTGTCAAGTCATTGCCGTCGCAGTGAATCGTGAGCTAACAAGCCTAAGCCAGGCGACGCGAAGGCGACGCACCAGCAATCATGTGACGCACAAGTAAAATTGCGATCGTCAACAGAACTGCCGTAAAGGCGGCCCCCGCAGCCAGGAGCGTGCGCTTTGGCCAAACGCGAACGTCTGGCATCACAGGCGCGGACAACGCGCGCAAATCGCCCGCAGTGGGCAGGCCTTTCCCGTCCCATTCAAAATAAGCGGCGGCCACGCTTCGATAAACGTCGAGGGCACTGCGCAGGCGCTGACGCTCTGCCTGTTTTTCGTCGTAGAGCCGAGACACGGTGCTTAGGCGTTGCTGAGTTTGTGCGAGCAGCGTTTCGAGTTGGCGAATCCTTGCTTCGAGTTGAAGGATCGTGGAGCTCAGAACACTCTCCTCCTTCGCAAGGAGCTCTGCCGTGGCAGTTGTGGCAAGTGGCAGGCCGACGCGGGCGCGTTCGAGTTCAAACTGAAGACGAAGATACCGTGACCAAAGCCCTTCAGGCTTGGGAGGCGGTTGATTGACCGATACCAGCACATTTGCAGCATTGGGGGTATTTCTGGCATTCATGGCATCCAACGGTGCTTCCGGCCACTCCGCAGGTGCTAGCACGTCGAGCGTTTCGGCCAAAAGTTTGCGCCGACCAACAATTTGACTGTCCAGCTCTGCCCTTTCTTTGTCGAGTGCTGCAAGTTCAGCGTCGAGTTGTCGGTCGCGCTTGCCCATCGCATCCGCGCGCTTTTGGGCCTCTTCCAGGGAGACATTGCCAAATTTAGTGACGAGATTGCGCACCCACGACTCTGCCAGAAAGCGTGTTTGCTCGCGTCCGCGGAATCTGACCTTCAGCTCCAAGACTGGCGAGAACTCTTTTTTTACTGTCGTATCCTGCAAGGTTTCCGATGCGACCTCGAACTGCTTTACGAACTTTTCAAAGTCGCCAGGCTTATTGCCAAATTTTGCTGTGTACTCGTCGTAAACGCGCCTCAGAAGCTCAGGGTTCTTGGCCAGCCCCGCCACAGTCATTGGGCTGATGGGCCTGATATCAAAGATCTCCATGCGGTCCACATAGACCGCCGTCTTGGCTTCAAACTCCTCAGGCACAAACCTCATGGCCAGGTAGGTGAGAAGTGCCACGAAAAATCCAACCGCAAGAATAAGCCAGCGATAGCTCCAAAGATAAACAAGGCGCTCAGCGGCTACTGTCGCCACCGCCCCGGTCGACGAAATCGAAGATGAACGCTCGATGGCCATAGTGGCTTTGACGGGACCGCAAGTGGTTCGGGGTGTCAATCCCGAATCAGCAGAGGCAGCCCCATAGCCGGTTGGAGTTGACTGCAGTCACCGCGGCTCCCTGCATTACAACGATATGCCAGAACTTAAACCACTTCCATTTGCCACGCTGTTGCGCCGACTTGTTTACGAGTATGAGCGCGAGAAGAAAATTTTCGATTTGCCCGCCACAAAGTTTTGGCGCGGTGCGGAAGGCGTTTCTTTCGGTGTGCGCTCTCACGGCAAACCTGCGGGGACACCTTTTGGTCCTGCGGCAGGTCCGCACACGCAGATGGCACAGAATATCGTGCTTAGCTGGCTAGCCGGGGCGCGAATCATTGAGCTGAAGACAATTCAGATCAACGATCGCCTCACGATTCCGCGGCCGTGCATTGATGCCACAAACGTGGGCTACAACGTGGAGTTCAGCCAGGAACTGCGGCTCGAAGAATCGCTCGAAGAATATGTGAAAGCCTGGATGCTCATTCAGATTGCCGAGCGGTTGGGTGTGCTCAACGTCACGCCTCGCCAGGAGCCCACACAACCTGAGGGGATGCCTCATTTCTACGACTGCATCTTTGATCTTTCCTGCGGCTACAATCTCGAAGGAATCGCAAGTGACCGTGTGACGTGGTTTATCCGCTCAATGATCGATGCATCCGCAGAGATCGAGAGGCTGCGCCGCCAGATTCCTACGGAATTTCGGGCTTTGCTTGACGTTGAATTCGATCCGCACATTGTCTCGACGGCGACGCTCTCGACGTTTCACGGTTGTCCGCCACACGAGATCGAGGGAATCGTTGAGCATCTCTTGCGCGTGCATGGATTGCATGTCGTCATCAAAATGAACCCCACCATGCTGGGGCGTGAGCGCGTGGAGGAGCTACTCCACCGTGTGCTAGGTTTCGAAGACATTCAGCCAAATCCGGAAGCGTTTGAGTCCGGCCTTCAATTCGACGAGGCCATCGGGTTAGTGCGGCGGCTGCGCAAGCTCGCCTACGAACGGGGACTCGACGTGGGCGTGAAATTCACAAACACATTGGAAGTGGTCAACCACCGTGATTTCTTCCCGCCATCAGAAAAGATCATGTATCTGAGTGGAGCGCCACTGTATCCCATGGCAGTGGAATTAGCACACAAATTCCGCGAAGCTTATGTCGCCACAGCTACGGAGCCGTGGGAAGCTGAGTTACCGATTTCGTTTTCGGCGGGTGTCGACAAGCATAATTTTGCCGATTGTGTGGCCGCAGGCATGGTGCCTGTGACTGTATGCACCGACTTGCTCAAGCCTGGCGGTTATGGTCGGGCGATCGATTACCTGCAAGCTTTGGCCAATGAAATGAAATCCCTTGGTTGCGAGAGCATCGAGGATTTTATCCTCCGCGCGAGTGGAACGACATTCGACCGACGGACAGCCTCGTCAGCAAATCTAAGGCGTGCGTGGGAAAAGGCACTTCAGGATCCCCACTATACGAAGGCCAAGAATTCCCTTGTGCCCAAGCGCTTGGGGAGCCGTTTGTGGTTGTTCGATTGCGTGACCTGCGACAAATGCATCCCCGTTTGCCCCAACAATGCAAATTTTACCTATCCTGCCGACACAGTGCCCGTGATCTATCGAGACTATATCATCGAGGACGGCAAGTTGGTTCCGTCAGAAGAAAAGCATTTTGCGCTGAAGAGAGCACGGCAAATTGCGAACTTCGGCCAATTTTGCAATGAATGCGGCAATTGCGACACGTTTTGTCCGGAATATGGTGGACCTTATATTGAGAAACCAACCTTCTTTTCAACGCGCGAGGAGTGGGAGCATTTTCACAAATGGGATGGCTTCGTCATCGAACATGAGCCCGATCTCGATCGCATTTTAGGTCGGATTTCAGGCCATATCCATTCCCTCACTCAGAGGCAAGGCGCTCAGGCGCAGGCAGATGAAGACCTTTTCGAAAGTCCCACGGGTCTGTTTGCCATTCATCGAGAAACCCTGGTCGTGCGGCCTATCGAGCTACGTTCGAATAAGGGAGAAATCAAGGTCGGCACCTACCTTATGTTGAGAACCATGCTAGCCGGTATCCTGCGAGGTGGGAGAATTAATTACGTCAATGCCGCGTATAGTGACTTGTTATCTCAATGATAGCAGCAAGCTTTGTGAGGTGACGAATGGGGGAATTTGTGCGCGAAGTGGGCAGTTTTTTTTCTGAAGACGGCCCACTGGCTCGCTATGCTGCCCGTACGGGCAGGCCTTTTGCCTTGCGCGACGAGCAGGTTTCGATGGCCAAGTTCGTCGCACGAACTTTGCTCAACGGGCAGATCGGAATCGTTGAAGCTGGAACAGGTGTGGGCAAGTCATTTGCCTATCTTGTGCCGGCATTGTTGCTTGCAGTGCAGCGGAAAAAGCGTGTTGTCGTTGCCACCAATAAGATCAATCTTCAAGAGCAACTGATCAAAAAAGACTTGCCGATGCTCAAGGAAGCGCTTGGCCTGGAGCTCTCGTGTGTGCTTCTCAAGGGGCGTAACAACTATCTGAGCCGGCGCCGTTTGAAAAATGCTCTCTCTGCCATAGAACCTGGCCTTTTCTACGAAATGGACCGGGCGGCTCTCAGTGTTATAGCAGACTGGGTGAGAGACTCGAAAACAGGCGACAAAGCAGAACTCGGGCAAAGACTTGAGGAAAAGCGTCTGTCAGGTGCTGTGAAGAGCGAGATCTTAGACCGAGTTCTCCGCGTGTGGCCGGAGGTGCAGAGCGATAATTATGACTGCCGGGGAGAAAGATGTCCGCATTTCCGCGAGTGTTTTTTCCACCGCACAAGAGCTAAGGCGGAAAACGCTGACCTCATTGTGACCAACCAGCATGTTCTGGTCTTTGACTATTTCGTGGCGCAGAGCACGAAAGGGAAACTGAGAATTCTGCCACCGTTCGATTTTCTTATCATCGATGAAGCGCACTCCCTTGTCGAAACAGTAACCACTGCTTTGGAGGGTACGGTTGATTCGGACTCGGTGTCAAGAATCGTGCGACGCCTTCTGACTTGGCAAGGAGGTGGCGCTAGTTCATCGGGAGAACACGGATCTCTTCTTCAAAAACTTTCGAGCAGCCTCGAGGCGGGCGCCGCCCGAGCAATTCTGCAAGATCGTTTACCGGATCTGTTGAGTGAGCTCGAAAGAGAATGGAAGAACTGCTTCGCCAGTCTCGAACAACTTGCTACTTGCTGGCGCAACGAGAATACGAACCACGCCAAGAGGCGACGTGGCTCTTGCCAACTCCCCTACTCGCCTGACGACATGCAGAATGGCGAAACATGGTCGTGGAAAACGAACCCTCACTTTCAACGGCACTGTCGCATCTTTGAAATCCAGAGCGCTCTCGAAAATTTGCTAAAACAACTTTCCGGAGCAGAGGTGGAGGAAAGCCTTGGGCAACAAGCGCAAGATCTTTATCAGCGTGTTTTGGCGCTGCTGAACAGGCTTTGCGAGTCGCTCGAAACTCTGCGTCGGTTCGCAGACCTGCAGGACCGGAAATGGTGTCGCTGGTTTCAGTTCGACCCTGCAGGCATAAATAAGTATGAACAGCTGAAACTCTGTGTGGCTTTGATCGATGTCGCGACGCAAGTTGCAGACATGCTCAAATCTGTCGGTGAAATGCAAGGGAGTGTGGTGCTCACCTCGGCGACACTCTCGGTGAACAAAAACTTTGATTATGTGCTGCGCGACTGGGGACTGTCCCAGGCACACAAGCAAGGTTACGTAACAACACTCATCGAAGAGTCTCCCTTCGATTATCAGAAGCAGTGCCTGCTTGCTGTCCCCACTGACTTGCCTGAAGAACGCATCAATGAAGACTTCATGGTAAAAGCGTGCAATCTGATTCTGGAAACGCTGAGCATAACGAAAGGACACGCCTTCCTTCTTTTCACTTCGTGGGAGGAACTGCGTGTTTTTTGGAAGCATCTCGAGCAAGAACTGAGGCAGCGCGGTTTTACGCCATTGGTTCAAGAACAGGAAGGCAATCGCACTGCCATCACCGACTTATTTAGGATAGCGCAGGCACCCGTCCTTTTTGGCGTGGCCTCATTCTGGGAGGGCGTGGACATCGCCGGCGATCAATTGAGGTGTGTGATCATTGTGAAACTCCCATTTCCCATCCCCGATGATCCTCTTACGCTAGCTCGAGCAAAGCGTTGGGGGTTTGAGGACTCTCATGTTTTCCATTGGGTGCTAAAACCACGCATGATCACAACGCTGCGTCAAGGTTTCGGTAGACTCATTCGCGCGGAAACCGACTACGGCGTCGTCATGATCCTCGACTCCCGACTCTGTACGAAATCGTATGGCAGGGAAGTTCTCGCGAGCTTGCCGCCAGCGCGATTGGTAAAGGCGCGAGCCCTTGAAATCATCCCAGAGATACGACATTTCTTCGCAAAGAGAAATATGAGCGGGTAGCATCACAGTCACCGAGGTCCCTACCGCTTTGTGAATAAAACTTCGCGCGACGTCACAATTATCGCGAATCGGAGGAGAGTGCGTTGGGTGTGCCAACCCGAGCGCAAAGAATCCACTGCCCGACAGGAAGCACGGTGACGAAAACTCGGACCAAAACTTCGAAAACCGCGAAAAAATCAAACACTCAGGCGACCGCAAAAAGCCGCGCCACAACTCTTGCGTCCGCGGCAAAAAAAAAGATGGCTGGCCGGCATGACGGCAATCGGGCCCTGGTGGTCGTGGAATCGCCTGCCAAGGCAAAGACGCTCAGCAAATACCTTGGCAAAGACTACCACGTTGAGGCTTCGGTGGGCCACGTCAAGGACCTCCCTGAAAAACGGCTCGGGGTGGATGTGAAACATGACTTCAAACCCCAATATGTGGTTTTGCCCGGCAAAGAGAAGGTTTTGCAGCACATCCGCGAGTATGCTTCGCGGGCGCCGCGCATCTTCCTGGCGCCAGATCCTGATCGCGAGGGCGAAGCAATTGCGTGGCACATTGCGGAAGATTTACGCGAACACGGAGTGAACGGCGAGATTCTCCGCGCAACGTTCAACGAGATTACCAAGCGAGCTGTTGAAGAAGGCTTGGCTCACCCCCGCGATCTCGATAAGAACCTTTTCGAGGCGCAGCAGGCGCGCCGCATTCTCGATCGGCTCGTGGGCTACATTCTTAGCCCGCTGCTTGGGAAAAAAGTTAGGCGGGGGCTAAGCGCGGGAAGAGTGCAGTCGGTGGCTGTCCGCCTCATCGTCGAAAGAGAACGCGAAATCCGGAATTTCGAGCCCGAAGAATTTTGGCTAGTCCAGGCCCAGTGCAGCGTTGGCGACGCAGCAACCTTTTCGATGGCGCTGGCTTGCGTTGACGGAGAGAAAAGCAAACTTAGCTCGGAGGAACAAGCGAGAGAAATCCTGCAGCGGCTTGGCTGCACGGACATTGTCACATCCACGGAAGAGTCAGACTCTGGCGCGCAAAAAGGGCAAGAGCGGCGTGTGCTATCAGCCAACATTCGCGCCCAATGGCAAGTGAGCAATGTCCAACGCAAACAAATCCGCCGGCGGCCCTCCCCTCCGTTCATCACAAGCACTTTGCAGCAGGAAGCTGCGCGCAAGCTCGGTATGTCGCCGCGTCAGACCATGCGTGTGGCCCAGCAGCTTTACGAGGGTGTAGAACTTGGCGAGTTAGGCGTGACGGGTCTGATCACCTACATGCGCACGGACTCGACACGGATTGCCGCAGAAGCTGTGCAAGCAGCTCGCACCTACATCAAAGAGACTTTCGGCGCAAACTACTTGCCGGAGTCTCCGAACTTCTTTGAGAAGAAGAAGTCTGCACAGGACGCCCACGAGGCGATACGTCCCACTGATCTCTCGCTCACGCCCCAGCGAGTAGGCCCGTACTTGGACAAACCACAGCAGCGACTTTACGAATTGATCTGGAACCGCTTCATCGCATCCCAGATGGCGGATGCCATTCTCGATCAGGTGCGGATCGAAGCCGAGCCGGCACCTGGCCTCATCTTTTCGAGCGTGGGCACAACGGTGAGATTCCAAGGATTTCTTGCTGCTTACATGGAAGGAAAAGACGAGGGCGATAATGGCGACAACGCAGAGGACCGTGTGCCACCTGTGCGCGAGGGTGATTTGCTCGACGTGGTTGGGCTACGCGCCCTGCAGAAATTCACGCAGCCTCCACCGCGGTTCACCGAGGCATCGCTGGTGAAAGAACTTGAGCGACTGGGAATCGGGCGCCCCTCAACGTACGCGACCATTGTCTCAACAATTCAGGACCGCAAGTACGTGAAGAAGGCCGAATCAAAGCGGCTTTGTCCCACCGAAATGGGCGAGCTGGTGAGCGATCTCCTCGTCGAGCACTTTCCCGACATCATGAATGTGCAATTCACCGCGAAAATGGAGGAGAAGCTCGATGAGATCGAAACGGGAAAGAAAGACTGGCTTGAGCTGCTGCATGAGTTCTATGCGCGTTTCGCTGAGCAAGTAAAGAAGGCAGAGCAGGAAATGCGCAATGTGAAGCGCGAATACGAGGAAACAGATATCGTGTGCGATAAATGCGGCCAGGCCAAGATGGTGATAAAGATGGGGCGCAACGGGCGCTTCCTGGCATGCCCACGCTATCCCGATTGCAAGAACACCAAAAATCTCGACGGAGAAAAACCTGAAGAAGTCGCACAATTCTGCCCCAACTGCGGCAAGCCTATGGTTATCCGCTCTGGCCGATATGGACGTTTTTTGGCCTGCTCAGGATATCCCGAGTGCAAAACGGCTATGCCCCTTTCCACGGGGATAAAATGTCCCCAATGTGGAGAGGGCGAACTTGTAGAGGCACAGTCTACGAAAACAAAACGAGTGTATTGGCGGTGTTCGCATCGAAGCTGCACATATGTTTTGTTCATTAAGCCTGTTGCCCGGCCTTGTCCCAAATGCGGTGCCTCTTTCCTCGTGGAGCGCACGCGGAAGGATAAGATCTGGTTCGAGTGCATAAAGTGTAAGTATCAGAGTGTCGGTGACTCCGAGACAGAAACTTCAGGTAGCGAATCTTCTGCTAAGGAGAAAGATTGAGGATCCTGCAAAACGTTTGGCGCCGCTTGCCTGCCGGAACATTTTTTTATTGATGTAGCCCCCTTGTTCTAGGAGCTGCATCCGGGAATTCTTGTGAGAGATTTCGCTAGGAACGTGGAGAACGATGACGAAATGTGATCGCAGCGTGTGGCTGCAAGGTGGAAGCGAGGTTTGCTGCCGCGAGGATGTCCCTCCGGCGCGTCCTTACCGACTTGTGCTGCTTGGCGCGCCTGGCGTTGGCAAGGGCACTCAGGCCGAACTGCTGAGTGAGCGCCTGCAGGCGTGTCAGCTGTCGACTGGAGACATCTTCCGTACGGCCAAGGCGGCAGATCCCAGCGCGCTTACGCCGCCTATGCGCGACGCACTTGGTTACATGCAGCGCGGCGAGCTTGTCCCCGACGACACGGTTATTGCCTTGGTTCGCGAACGCATGGCGTGTCTACGCTGCCCTTACGGCTTCCTCCTCGACGGTTTTCCACGCACGGTGCAACAGGCAGAAGCATTAGACGAGATGCTCAGCCAGGCGAACCTGCACCTCGACTTCGTGCTCAATTACGTGCTGCCGCTGGAAGAGGTTGTGGACCGCCTAAGCGGTCGGCGGACATGCCGAGTTTGCAAAACGACCTACCATGTCGTGACGAAGCCGCCACGTCAGCCTGGGATCTGTGACAAGTGCGGCGGCGAGCTTTATCAGCGTGAAGATGATCGGGCCGAGTCTATTCGCGTGCGCTTGCAGGCGTATCAGGAAAGCACGGCACCGCTTGTGGATTACTACGCCACGCACGGTATCCTGAGAACAATTTCCGCAGAGGGGACACCCCAAGAAATTTTTGAGCGCACAATGCAATTGCTGAACGAGCGGTCATCCTGAGACTGCTTACGGTGCTGTCACTTCCTTGAGCGGGCTGATGATGGCGGCCCATCGAATCGCAGAACTACCTTTGCGCAAGTAGACGCTTACACCGCAAAAGTCCGTTTGGAGATACGTGTGCGCGAGATACTTCGGCGCATCGGCCAGGGAATTGCGCCAGATGGCACACACGACGTCAGGCTGAAGCGTGCCAATCGAGTAAGCATAGTCCCATTTGAGGTGCCCCGGATAGAATTCCCGATAGGCAGGGAGCCGGAGCATGCCCCGATGAGCCGGCAAACGCGCCACGTGCCAATCGGATTTACCGAGGAGGTCAATCATGTTGCGTTCGAGGAAATAGGGTGCCGTTCCAGCATAGTCGATAGCGACCCGTGCCTGCGGCGTAGTGATTTTTGCCAACCATCGCGCAAGCTCAACATTGCGCTGGTTGTCTTCACGATAAGGTGGTGGCGCAAGCAGGAACGCCTGGCGCAAGGATGTTACTCCATAAAAGCAATTTCCCCACACCGCGAAGGCAAAAACTAAGAGCGCGACGATGCCACTTCGCCAGCGATGGGTGGCGCGCTGATAGGTGCTGGCGATCAGCGCTGTGAGAAGGACAAACGCAAGGGGCATCGCAGGCGCAATGAATCTGTTCGCGCCAGTCACGCCCTCCCACGCATCACCTCCGACATAAATAGAATAAGCGGTCTGCATCACCACGAAAGCGCCCACAATAAGAAGCTGGTCGCGGTGATGGCGCCAAAGATCGCGCAATGCCGGGAGCGTCACGCGCCAGAGGATGACAAAGGCCCCAACGAATGGAAGTAACAAAATTCCCCAGAACTTTGCTGCCTGAAAGGCCCCGCGAGTCGCACGCAAGAGCGGGGGAAACCCAGTCATCTTGAGATAATACGTATTCGGCAACCAGTCTCCATAGTAAAGCCGGCGAAAAACTGTCCAACCGCCAGCAACGACGAAAAAAAGCAACACGGCCGCAAGAAGAATACGTGCCCTCTGTTTTGGCCAGATTCGCGTGGCCAGGATTGCCGCTGTGGCGTGCGGAACAACTCCGTCGGGGCGCAACGCCATCGCCACAGACGTAGGAGCGAAACAAACAGCGCGAAAGTTTCGACTTTCTAATCCCCGCAAGAGAGATAAGCTCGTGAGCGAAATCAAGGGGGTGAGAGGGGCAACGTCCATCCCCTGAAGAGCCCAGTTATTTAGAGGGAAATAAAAGGCAACGAGTGTCGTGCATGCGAGGGCGAAAGGCAACAAGAGCAACCGCCTAGCAATAGCAAAAACTATTATCATGTTAACAAGCAAACATAGTTCTCCAAGCAACTGAACGACGAGGCTTGTCTTCGATTGTGGTATCGGCGCGAAATGCACGAGCGCCATGACAAGGCACCACAGCGGATTGGTGTAACCTTCGACTGGCGGCTCTCCTGGATTCCAAACCCATCCATACCCGAGTGCAAGATTACGCGCATAGCGCATGGACACCATGGCGTCATCCATCAGGCAGAAGTAACGTTCCCCCTGCACAACAAAGCTCGAACGAAGGATGAACGCCACTGCATAGAACACGTGCGCACAAAGCAGCAAGAAAAGCCACCTCGCGCCAGAGTGAGAGAAAAAGCTTTTTTTCACCGCGTGATTCATTGCGCATTCTTGCTCAGTGCGCTATCGCAATCTACTTGAGAACAACTTTTGTTGCTATGAGGACTTCATGCTCAAGATCTTCGTGTAAGTTAACATGCGTTGAAGGAATGTCACGTCATGGAAGTGAGAACTCTCAAAGCCACCGAGTTGGAGAAACTGGGGCTTCTTTACCGCAATGCCTACCGCATCGATAAGGCAACCGCACTGCAGTGGCTGGAAGGGATCGTGCCCGAGCAAACGTATGTGCTGGCTGATGCGCATCGTGTGCTGAGTGCAATCCAGATTATTCCTTACGAAGTGGTCATTGGCGAGCGAGCTGTGCCTATGGGTGGCATTGGAGGCGTGGCAACTTGGGCCGATCAACAAGGCTTTGGCTACGCGGGTCGCCTGATGGCCTCCAGCGTTCCCCGAATGCACGAGCTGGGGTGTGCGGTATCGTTCCTTTATCCGTTTTCGTACCGCTATTATGGAAAATTTGGATGGGCTTTGGCGTCGCGGCGTGCTGTGTACACAAACATCCGCCCCCAAGATCTACCGCGCGGGAAAGAGGCCCCACGCGTGAGGGCGGTAGTGACGGAGGATGATTGGGCGCAAGCGAACACTGCCTACACCCTGGGGTTCCGCACGTACAATTGTTTGGCAAAACGTGGGCCACGCGAATGGAATCAACAGAAAAAGAAAGTTGCGGAGTCGCGCTACCATGCCTATCTGGTGCTGGACGAGGGGGGAAACGGCCAAGGTTATTTCACATGCGAAGATGTTCAGCTCGGGCCGTTCGCTTACGAGACTGTGGTGAAGGATTTCATTTGCGCCGACGCTTCTGCCTGTCGCGAAGTGATCAGTTTTCTCGCACAGCTTCCGACGAACGTGACAAAAGTGACCATTGGTCTGCCCGAGAAACCTTGGCTTTGGCAGTTTTTCAAAGAGCCGTTCGTGGAGACGCGCATGGATCCATGGTTTATGGCACGTGTCGTAGATGTGGAAAAGGCCTGCAGTGCGCGCGGCTATGCTTGCACCAGCCCCGTGGATGTTAGTTTTGCGCTGCACGACACATATGGTCCCTGGAACGAGGGAACTTGGCATCTGCACGTGGATAACGGCCATGGGATTATCGAACGCACCAGTAAAACGGCGGAGCTCGACCTTTCCATCGGGCAATTTTCCGCGATTTTTGTCGGTTTCTCCGATCCGCTCGAGCTAGTCGAACACGGCGAGCTTCCAGTCAGCAGCGCAAATGCGGCGACACGAATGGCGGAAATCTTCCACGACAAGCCGACTCATCTCATTGATTTCTTTTGAGAAAATGAGAGGGGGGGCAGCCACACTTCGCTTGAATGATTGACTCAGTGCCTGTAGTGCGCGAGAAGCCGTGACGCGATGGCTCGCGAGAACATTTTGATCGTAAGCTACGACTTCCCGCCGGCGCTTTCTGGAGTGAGGCGGGTTGTCAAATTTGCGAAGTATCTTCCGGAGTTTGGTTATCACCCGATCGTTCTCGCAGCGACAGCGGTTCCCACCCAGCCGATGGATCGGCTTGCTGAGCAAGAGGTGATCGCCTGCGGTTATCCTGTTTACCGAACCGCCGCTTGTGACCTAAACCACGTCTGGGCCGCTATGGCGTCTGTAGGGCCCGCCATGAGAGCCCTGAAACAGAGGCTCATGGCCAAACTTGATCTTTCCGCAAGTGAGCATTTGGCGCACTTGAGCAAAGAAAGAAGTGAACAAGTTGAAATAGGACCGCAAGTTTTCGCAGAGGCCCCATTGAGCGCGAGAAGCGAAACCTCATCGCGTTTGCGTCCATGGCTGCGGTTGTTCGCCAAACAAGCACGCCGTTGGCTTTATTTTCCTGACGATCGTGTGGGTTGGCTGCCGTTTGCCATTCCGACGGCAAATCACATTTTGGACACGCGGCCGGTCCGTTATGTTCTCACAACGTCGTATCCAAACTCCACGCATTTGGTCGGTCTGAGCTTGAAGCGCAAGTACCGCCTTTTCTGGATTGCTGACTTTCGTGATGGTTGGACAACCAACCCGTATTTTGCGAATTATCCGACACGTGTGCATCGGCTGCTCAACAAGCGGTGGGAACGCGCAGTGGCACGGGAGGCTGATCTGCTGCTCGCCGTGAGCGAGCCGATCGCGGAGCACCTCCGCGAGCTATCTTGCGATCCGGGGAAGGTGCACGTGATTGCGAACGGTTTCGATCCGGACGACTATCCACCGGTGCTGGCACCGGCCAACGACAAATTTACGCTGGTCTACACCGGCACTCTTTTCGGCCAACGCTCTCCTGAGCCACTCTTCGCAGCCATGCGCATCTTATTCGATAAATATCCCAAGCTGGAAGACGAGTTTCAGGTGGTGCTGCTGGCGCAGCTTCAACCCGAACATTATGCAATGCTTGAGCGCTATGGTCTTGCAGGAAAAGCGCTCAAGGGCGGAAAACTCGTTTCTCATCGTGAGGCGATCGAGGCCCAATGGCGTGCTGATGCGCTTCTGGCAATCGAGGGAGCTGCATTGCATGGAGAGATGATGCTGACGCAGAAAGTCTTCGAGTATATGGCCGCCGGCAAGCCCGTGCTGGCAATTACACCAGAAAATGCGCTTGCGCGCATCGTGCGCCACACAGGGATTGGCTGCGTAGTGTCCCCCGACGATATTGAACTGCTCGTGACAAGGCTGTATGAGCTTTTTATGGGAACGTTCCCATATCGGCCGCAAAGCGAAATTATAACAAAATATCATCGGCGAAATCAAGCGGCGCAGCTTGCCCACTTGCTGGAGAGGCTGCGCGCCAATGAAATCTCGGCATTGCGCGGCAAGGGGGATAACCGGGTACAAGAAGGCCCCCATGAATATTGGACCAAATAAGTACTATTATAAAACATCTCTGGTAATAACAAATCATCGCGGACAATGAAAGGAGAGCGAAACTATGTCGTCCCCAGAGGGGAACAATGTCGCCTCACTCTCGGAACGGAGCCAGCGAGCCTTAGCTCGCCTGCAAGAAATTTTCCAGGTCTCGTGGATCCCCGAAGGACTTCGCGCTTTTGCGCTTTCGGAAAATGGCATTAACGATCTCTACATGAATCTGAATCGTCATTTGCAGGACGGCAAACTTAGTCGGAAAGAAAAACTGCTCGTAGCACTCGGCGTCGCCGCGGCGACGGGCTCAAGGGATGCGATGCGTTTTCTTCGCGATGCAGCAATTGCCGCAGGGGCAAGCCAGACCGACGCGACTGAGACGCTTGCCAGTGCTGTGGCGTGCAGCATCTATAACGGCTATTACAAATTCCGCAGCTTGGTGCCGGAGGAGTTTGCACCTGCATTTGCGGAATTCAAGGCATCGTTCAACGCCACTATGTTTGTGAAACCGCCTTTCGACGAGAAATTGGTCGAGGCGATTTGCATTGCCGTCTCCACTGTGAACAATTGCAAGAAGTGTGTCGAGGGCCACGTGGCGAAAGCGAAAAGCCTGGGCCTGAGCGATGAGCAGATTGACGAGGTTCTCAAGGCGGGAACTGTGGCCTTTGGGTTCGCGCTCGCCTGTGAGACGTGCTCGTGCTGAGCTTGCAGGTCGTCGCCGTTTTTCGCGAAGTTCCGAAATGAAGAGAGTGTGGTCATGGTAAATATGACCGGATCGGTACGACAACTACCAGCGAAAGGAAAAGGAGTATGATCACAGTTGGTCAAAAGTGCCCGGATTTCAAACTCAAGGCTCTTGTAGGTGAAGACATTAGCCAGACAGTTTCCCTTGAGGACTATAAAGGGAAGTGGCTGGTCATCTACTTTTATCCCCTGGACTTCACATTTGTTTGCCCCACGGAAATCAAAGGGTTCAGCGATGCGGTTCCAGATTTCGAAGACCGCAATTGTGCGGTCATTGGTGGCTCATGCGACAGCGTTTACAGCCATCTCGGCTGGGTCCGTGCCAAGGAAGAATTGAAAGGTTTGAAGCACCCACTCTTCTCTGACTACACGAAGTCGTTCTCGCGCGCTCTTGGCATTCTCGATGAAGAGTTGGGTGTGAGCCGCAGGGCCACCTTTATTGTGGATCCCGACGGAATCGTGCGTTTTGTTTACGTTACGGATCTGAACGTTGGGCGTGATCCCAAAGAGGTATTGCGGGTGCTTGATGCGCTGCAGAGCGGCGAGCTCTGCCCGTGTGGTTGGAAGCCTGGCGATCCGACCATCAAACTATAAAATTTTCTCGTAACAAGATACTCAGCAGCAAGCCGGTGTCCGTCCTCCGCGGTCGGCCACCGGCTTGTACATTTTGAACCCACGCGTAATTGGGCCGAGGCCTTTTCTCAGAAATCTTTCATAGGGCTGCTTGCCGAAGCATAGCGCTTTTTGGGAATCCGGCCAGCAAGGTAAGCAAGTCGCCCAGCTTCGCAGGCTAGCTTCATGGCGCGAGCCATCTTGACGGGATCCTGTGCACAAGCGATGCCAGTATTGAGAAGGACGCCATCCACACCCAGCTCCATCGCGATAGCGACGTCGGAAGCTGTGCCAACTCCTGCGTCCACGATGATCGGGACTTTGGCATTTTCCAAAATAATGGAGATATTTGTGGGATTCAAAATGCCGAGCCCGCTACCTATGGGGGAACCGAGAGGCATCACGGCTGTTGCACCCGCCTCTTCGAGTTTTTTTGCGATGACGGGGTCATCGTTGGTGTAGGCCAGAACCTTGAATCCTTCCTTCACTAGCAGCTTTGTGGCCTCCAGCGTTTCAAGGGGATCCGGCAGAAGCGTTTTCTGTTCGCTAAGAACTTCGAGCTTGACCATATCACCGAGGCCAAGTTCGCGCGCCAGCAGGCACACTTTGATCGCGTCTTCCTTAGCAAAGCAGCCAGCCGTATTGGGCAGGATCGTGTATTTTTGGCGATCGAGATAATCGAGGAGATTCTTCTGGCCGCGCTTATGAGCATCGAGGTCCACGCGGCGCAGCGCCACTGTGACGACTTCGCACCCAGAGGCTTCGAGCGCTTCGACCATGAGTTCAAACGATGCGTACTTACCGGTACCGACGAAGAGGCGTGAACGGAATTCGCGTCCTCCGAGGACCAGCGGTTTGTCTGCCGGCAAAGGGCGGGCGTTGTCACTTGTCATGGGTCTTGTTCATCCTTTCCAGAGGCGGAAAACCAGTGGACAATCGTGTGTCCCACTTCAGCTTTTGCGCAAAACTTAGGTAAAAACGAAGCGGGCTTTTCTATTCAGCCTCTTTGCAACGCACGTCCAGTCACTCAGTTTTTTTTCTTTGTCATTTCCTTCTCGGCAGGCCGCAAAATAAACATCAAAGGACGCCAGGCTCGCTTTCGCCATGCGGCCTCGTTATGAGCTGCTCCGACGTCTTCGAAATGCTCGAACTCCCCACCCTCCGTCCAAGCCTTCTGGCGCGCTAATACAGCAAATTCGCGCGTTTCAACCACACCATCGTCCTGAATGCCGGCGGTGCCAGAGTCGATATAGAGCCGAAATTTCCCGCGCCCATGCTGACGAACCACATCAAGAAGGGTGTGGCCTTTCGCGTCAGGTATCCAGAACGACGTGGATAATGCAGCCACGTTTCCAAATACGTCGGGATAGGCGTAGCCACCATAAATGGAAATCATGCCTCCCATACTGGAGCCCATGAGCGAGGTGTATTCGCGTGGCGGACGCGTGCGAAATTCGCGATCGATGGTGGGCTTGACGACCTCGACAAGGAATCTAAGGTAAGGCGAGGGCTGCAGAGCGAGGATGTCGTCGCCAATTCCGTACTCTGCCCGCCGCGCACTCGAGTTGGGAATTCCCACAAGGATGGCTCGCGGAATGGTGGTGTTCTCTTCAAGAAGGCGATTGAGACGCCAGCCCCCATGGCCAAAGCAGCAAGAATCGTCGTCCCAAACATTCTGGCCGTCGTGCAGATAGACGACTGGATAGCGCCGCCTGAGGCCTGCTTTTGCGTAACCGGGGGGAAGATAAACGAAAAGGGGACGGGACGCGATCGTGGCGCTTGTTTCAGGAACATCGGGCGGATACCAGAAGCGCCTTTTGCTGAGAAGCAGCTGACCTCGACTTGGGTCAGGCACAGTATCGCCGTAGACAAGCTTGCCTCCGTAGAATTTCACAGGGATCCATTTTTGGTGGAATTTTGGGGGAAGGCCTTCGACAGAAAAGGTTACAGGTTCACCGGTCTTCTGCTGGGGCGTCATAAATTTGACGGGATCGTACTTGGCATTACCAACAATGAGAATGGAATTTCTTCCGCCAAAACCATCAGGGACGTAGTGAGGATTTTTTGGATCCTCGAACCAGCGCTTTCCTCCATCGACGACAAATTTGTAAAGATATATCCCCTCAGGAAGCGACACCTTGACGGAGTAACTGCCATCCTGCTGCTTTTCCATCGGGATGGCATTCGTCTCCCATTTGCAAAAATCACCTGTGAGGGTGACGGTGGTTGCATCGGTCGGCGGGACAAAACCCAAGCGGACGTCGTATTTCCGTTTCTCGGCAGAAAAGACCATAGAAGCCACTCCCAGAAGGGTGAGAAGAATAAGACTGGTATGGAGTTTTGGTTGTTTCATGCGTCTATCGAATCGTTTCAACCATCGCTCGTCGAGTAAAAAAATGGATCTGCAAGCTTTGCCAAACGGTGATTTCTGTCGCACGGTTCTCAGAATCCTGAAAGAAACGTGCCTAACGATTGACGTCTGCGCCCTTCTGACTTGCATTTGCTTCAAAGATTGCCAGCTACTGCTAACGATCTAGCCACAAGAGAGGCCTAGAACGAAAGCTGACACACAACGTTGACGCGTTATGGCTGCGGCAATATAAAGAGGGTGAGCACGGTGGAGTCGGGCCGGCGCCCAGTGAGCTAATTTCTGAATGCAGCGAAATAAGGTACATAGGCGGGGTTTCACGCTGATTGAGCTGATCGTGGTCATCGCGATCATGACATTGCTGTCTCTTGTCTCCGTGAATGCCTACATAAGCCTGACGGCTGCGAGGCGGGCACGGGCAGGGGCTGAAATGCTTGCGAGCACGCTGGCCGCTGCACGATCGGACGCGATTTCGCAACAAGTGCCTTTTCGGGTTGTGATTCAGCGACTCGATCCGCTGACCAATACCCCGCGGCCGGCGTTTTGGATTGACGAAATAGATCCCTCGGTGCCCACGACAACCCTTTATCCTACGGCTACTCAGTTGGCTACGGGCGTGCGACGACAACAGGTGCGAGGGGTAATCTCGCCGCCAGAAGGAACAGTGGTTAGCAGTGTGATTGTGGGAACTACGAGCACGATGACCGCACCGCCAAACCCAGCTTATGCGCTCGTGGTTTTCTCCCCGAGCGGGGCTTCAAACTACGCTTCTATCCAAGTCGAAGACACGCGAGCCCGCGACGCGAGCATCCGAACCGCCAGCGTCACGGTTTATCCGGCGACAGGAAGAGCGAGCGTACAAGGAGGCGGCTTGTGAAACCGAGCGTCGTAAGCGGCCGCGCGTTCAGCCTCGTCGAGGCTCTCATTGCACTGACCATTCTCTTGGTGGGGATTATCGCAGTGGTGCAGATTTTCCCGTTGCTCTTCGAGTCGAGCACGCGGGCAACACTTCTCACGCGTGCGGCCTTGCTTGCGCAAACCAAGGCAAACGAAATCCAACGCGATGACGATACGAGTCACACCCTAGCCACCGCCATCGCGAACCGGACCACTCCAACACAGCCCGTCGTTTTTCCTGACGAACCAGCCCTGAGCTATTGCTTCAGCGGAAAATCGTTGCTGTATCCAGAAACGGATCCAGTGAATGGCTCCCCAAATGTGGCACGCGTCATTGTGCGTTATTCGTCAACCTACCGCCCCAGCGAGGACGTTCTCTATGAGCTGCAGTTCTACAAACCGTGAGGGCGGCCGTCTGGCTATTCGGGCGATGGCAGCACCCCGCGGCTTGACGTTGGTCGAGCTGCTCGTGGCGCTCCTGTTTGTCGCTGCTGTAATGGGCGGAGCCATTGTGGCGTTTGTGGCATTGCAGCGCCATTCGAGGGAGACAAAGGCACGCCTTTCAGCCATGGCAGAGGCACGCTTTGCTCTGCAAAGCCTGTCACACGACTTGGCGCAGGCGCAACTAGGCCCGCCTTCCGCCTTCCCCCAGAACCTTTTCATCGGCGCCAATTCAGTTCTCGCTGAAGGCAATCGCAAGGACGACGATGGCGACGACAGAATTGACGAGGAGGTTTACGACGGCATCGATGATGACGTTGACTGGAGTTCCACTGACGATCGCCATGCCCAGATCACGCCGGCACTTTTCGAGCGTCCGCAAGGACGCGGCTTTCCGGACCTCGGAGATAGGCACGTGGACGAGGATACAAAATTTGGCCACGCCGATCTTCGGTTCCGCATTCCTGGCCAAACGACAGGTACCGTTGTGGAAGTGCATTACTACGTTGGGGACTTCGATGGGAAATCCAATGTCCTCATTCGCGAAGAGGTCACGAGCGCAGGGGTTGAAGCAGGGCCCATCGCGTTTGACGTCCTTTCTTTCACCGCGCTGTTCTGGGACGCAAACCCGCCGCCGGGACCTCTGCGCAAGTGGGTCACGGCGTGGGATTCGACACAGATCAACCCAGCGACCGAAGTGCCACTGCCGGTAAGTGTGGCACTGGAAGTGACTGTTTACGCGGGCACTCGACCGTACCAATCGCTGAAGCCCACCGAGCCGATTGAGACCGTCCGCCTGACCACCGTGATCAACGTGGAAGCCGCCTTATGGCACCCGAATTATCAGCGCAACACACTCCCCTAGCCTCTCTTTTGCATTTGTCCCGTACAATGCGTGCAGAGACGTCGGTTGTCACAGTGCGCTGCAAGGTGGTGGCTGGACGTTGTGCATTCGAGACACGAAACGCGCGACGTCTCGCGGTGCCTGACCGATGGCGTTTGCTGTATTACGACGACAACGCACGCTGGTCCCTCTCGCGCAACCAGGCGTCGAGCTCCATTGCTTGAAGCAAGAGTTCGCGCAGATGCGAAAGCGGCACTGAGTTAGGGCCATCGCTCAAGGCACGTTCAGGATTGTCGTGCGTCTCGACGAAAATCGCATCTATTCCAACAGCAGCAGCAGCACGCACAAGAGGGAAGATAAACTGCCGTTGCCCTCCTGTTGCTTTCCCCAGCCCGCCGGGAAGTTGAACGGAGTGCGTAGCATCGAACACGACGGGGTAGCCAAATTCGCGCATGATGACAAGCGAGCGCAAGTCGCTGACCAGATTATTGTAGCCAAAACTGACGCCGCGCTCGGTGAGAAGAATCTGGTGGTTACCGGTCGAGGCAATTTTTTCGCAGACGTTACGCATATCCCAGGGGGCGAGAAACTGGCCTTTTTTTACGTTTACGGGCTTGCCGGTGCGGGCAGCAGCCACCAACAGGTCCGTTTGTCGGCAGAGAAAAGCAGGGATCTGAAGAATGTCGACGACCTCGGCGGCACGTGCGGCCTGGTGCGGCTCATGGATGTCGGTGAGCAGAGGCAGGCCGGTTTCTTCTTTTACACGCGCCAGCACCGCAAGGCCCTTTTCAAGCCCAGGTCCGCGATAGCTGTCGATCGAGCTGCGATTCGCTTTGTCGAAGCTAGCTTTGAATATGACCGGCAATTGAAGCTCCTGCGACAGCCGGGCGACTTCAGCAGCCATTCGAAGCGTGTGATCAGCACTTTCGATAACACAGGGACCAACAATCGCCGCAAGGGGCGCCGTGCCCCCGACGACAACATTTGCAATCTTTACACTACGAGTTTCAGGTTTGCGCCCATTCATGCATGCATTGACGCGCCGCCAGCTTTCGCAATTCAATAGAAGAATCCGTGAAAGGCGGCAAATCCGGCGAGACACCACGCTCCCGCCTTCGCCAGCACCGAGCTATGGTTTGGGCACGAGTATGAAAAAGGTTGGTTCGCCTTCCGATGCGAACATTTCAGGAAACTCGCGCTCCAGCCTGTAGTGTTTGTCGATGGCTTCGAGCACCCGTATCGGCCAGCGTGCTCCTGCCTGGTTGGTGATTTGGACGGCGCCAAATTCGCGCGCCTCAACTTGCTTAGCCAGCTTGTCGGCTGGGCGCACACCAGCGACGTCCAGGATGCGATCGATGTAAGGCACCGCGGGAGGGTCCGACCCTGCGCGGAGACCAAACCCGATGAATTCGGTGAGGAGGGGTTTGGACGATTGAGCCAGCAGTTGCGCCACTTCTTGAGCGCGGCGAAATTGGTCCGGTGTGGGATAGCGGGGAGGAATGAGCACCTCGAACACCAGAATCCCTATCGCGAGAGCTAAGAGAGCAGCACTTCGCCGGAAAGTTGGCGTGGTTGTCAGTGATCCTAGGCCAAACGCTGCGAGGCCGCATAGCGCCCACGTGACATCAAAAAAATAATTTACGTCTGCGCCATCCTGGGCTGCAAGCAAGATCAATGGAAAGCTTGCGAGAGTCGCCCACAGAAAAAGCTGACCAACACGATCACGCCTTGCTGCTCGCATCCCCAGTATAGAAAGGACAAGAAGAACAACGTTAGCGAAGAGAAAGCCAACCAGCCAAGGCCAGAGGAAGGCCAAGCTTAGTTGGCGGCGAACATCCCAGAACACATTGGCGAAGAAATGGCGTCCCAGGATTGCAGCGACAATAAGATAACAACATAACGTCGCAAAAAGCCATGCGAAAATAAAACTGAGGGAACGCAAACGCCTTTGCCTCCACCAGAACGCTGATAGGGCGAGGGCTGACGTGAACATCGTTTGTTTGGTGCTCATCGCCATAGCCGATAGTAGGGCTGCTGCCGCGACTTTGCCAACAACAGTGGGCAAGCTTACAGCCGCTAAAAGACTGATGCTCTCGAGCATGCGCCCAAGAGAATCGACGCGTCCCATGGCTGCAAAGGTGCGGATGAAGGGATTAGTGAGCCAGAGGAGGGCTGCGGCCATCGCCCAAGGCCAAGACAGCTGAGTCCGGCGCAATAAGGCCACTAGGCATGCTGCAGAAAGAAGATGCGACAGTTGTGAGAGAAGGCGGGGCCACAAAAAATTGAGCGTGGGCCACAGACTCACGAGCCAAGCGAAAAGCGGAGGATATGGCGAAATCCAAACACCTTGCGCCGCGGGCGCATAGATTGTCTCTCCTCGCGCAAGACGAATGGCATCGAATAGCACCCCGCCTTCGCCAAAATTGGCTTCGTAGGGATAGCGCACGATCATGAAATTTGCGTAGACGGTGCGGACTGTTGCAAAAACGAGAACCGCAAGAAAGCACCATGCGGAAAAGCGAGGCACCCAAAGCGCAGACTCAGAAGTCGAGGGCTTGTCCTCAAGTTGGAGATTTTTGCTGGATAGGGGTTTAGACTTGGCCGGCCTTTGCGATGAATAACGCGACTTTTTCCGCGCGCTTCCCATCTCAGCACCCGGTGAGAAAAGGATTCGTCACGCGCTCATGCCCCACTGTTGTCTTGGGCCCATGCCCAGGAAAGAGAACCACTTCGTCCGGCATTGTAAGAATCCGTTCCCAGAGTGAGCGAAAAAGCGCTTGAGCATCGCTTCCAGGCAAATCGTAGCGCCCGATAGCTCCGCGGAAAATGAGGTCCCCACAAAAAGCACGACCATTCACTTCGTCATAAAAAGTCACACTGCCCGGACTGTGCCCCGGGGTGTGGATCACAGAGAGCGTTGTTGGCCCCATGCTGATCACGTCGCCATCTTCGAGCAAGCGATCGGGCATAATTGGCTCAACGTCCAAACCAAATATCACCGCACCGCCCCCATAACGTGGCCCCACCAAGTCAGCATCGCCACTGTGGATAGCAATGGGAATATCCCATCGGCGTTTGAGCTCTGCAGCACCCCCGAAATGGTCAAAATGTCCGTGCGTCAACAAAATCATTTGCGGCTGGAGCGACTGCACTTCTACGAATTCAATGAGATTCTCCGACGCCTCGCCGGGATCGATGAGCACACATTCGCCAGAGGAATCGACCAGAACATAGCAATTTTCTTCGAATGGCGTGAGAACAAAAGTTTGCGGCTCGTAGCTCATAGGGCGCCCGATATCCTTCTTAGAGTTCGTCTGCGAAATGCCGACTCATTCGGCGAAAGAGATACGCACCGGGAATAAGCAAGAGCAAGCTGAGAAGCCCAGCGAGGAAAAGATATAGCAGGATTTCGCTCGTCGAAAGTTCGGCCGTGGCGCCCGAGTACAGGAGTGCATGGCGCCCCGCAACGACCGGCGCAGCAACAGGGTTGAGCATGTACAGGACAAACAGGCGATCGAGGCCGCCATGCTGCAGGCGTTCGCGCACCATCCAGACGGGGTAAAGCACTGGCGTGACGTAGAACCATGCCATGGTCAGAAGCTCGAGCAAACTGCCCACATCGCGGAAGTAAACCTGGAGCGCAGAGGTGTAGAGCGATACAGCGAGAACGAACAGTGCCAGCACCCCAACAGCCACCGGCAGCATGACAATCTGCCACGAAATGTGACCGGTGACAAACACTGCGATGACAAGAGCAACTGCCATCGCTAAAACGAAGTGTACGCCGTTGGAAAGAATTGCGGAAATCGGAAACACTTCCGCATCGAGAGGAACCTTCTTGATAAGGTTTGCGTTTGCCACGACGGAATGGGTCGCCTCGACGATCGAGCCGACAAAAAAGTTCCAGACAAGCACCGACACTAACATGTGCAACCAATACGGGACGGATTGGCTCGGCGGCGGAAGGCGAAGAATTTTTGAGAAAACCACCCAAAGGATGAGCGTGAGGAATGCGGGGCGGAACAGCGACCAGAAAAAACCGAAAACGGAATCTTTGTAGCGAGCTTTCAGGTCGCGCTTGGCAAGGCTCAAGATAAGCTCGATCTGCTGACGCCAAGGGCGCGTGAGAGTGATCATTGTGAGTTGCCTCCGCTGCACTGGGCGATGAGCTGGTGGTCCTGATCGCGCAGAGCCACGCCAAGCTCGGCATAAAGTTTCAAAATGCGTGCGATATTGCAGTCCCAGGAATAGTGCCGAAGGACACGCTCGCGTGCTCTTTCCCCCAATTGTGAAGCTAAGAGTGGATCATTGAGCACCCGCTGCAATTTCTCGATCATGTCGCGCGCGTTGCCGCGCTCGAACAGAAGTGCCCCAACCCCATCGCCGCCTACTGCTTCTGTGATTGCTGGTACGGAAGCGGCAACGACAGGGCGCGCTGTCGCTGCCATCTCAAAATACTTAGTGGGACTGGACCAATCTTGCGTGTCAGGGATAATACAGACCTCCATGCCCGCAAGTAGCGAAGGGATCTCTTCGTGAGGAACACTGCCGAGGAAGCGAAGTTGGTCGCCAACTCCCAATTCCCACGCCTTGCGACGTAGCGATGAGACTTTTTCGGGTTCCCCACCGACGACAACAAAACAGATAGGTAAGCAGCGGTCGCGTGCAACTGCGGCGGCATCGAAAAGCAAATCTATACCATGCCAACGTGTGAGTGTGCCCGTATATCCCACAATGCGCTTCCCGTGAATGCCGAATTTCCGCCAATCAGCAGGGGGCACCGCAGAATGAAATTGCTCGGGGTCAACGCCAACAGGGGAAACGATAATGTGTTCGATGGCGCCTCCAAGGAGCTTTACTTGTTGGCATATCCTCTCTCTAAGCAGCTGCGACACGCAGATGATAGCGCGTTCACGTGCCCAAATGTTGCGCTCGGCATGCGCTGCCCAGCCAGGAAATCTGAGGCGATGCTTCATTTCTTCGGAAAGAATGCTATTGACCTCAAGGATCCGAGGCAGACCCGAGACGCTACAGAGGCGTTGACCTGCTTGCTGGTAAAGCGCATAGCGCTCGTATACAGCGTCGGGGCGGAATTGCCGAATCAGTTGGGAGAGAAGACGTCCGATTTTTTTGTCGAGAAGCACATAGCGCAGGTCTACTCCCAACCATTTCGCTCGCAACGGTTCAATGGTAACGACTTCGAAATTTTGCGGTTCACACTGCCCCAGGCAAGGGGTCACAAGAAGAACTTCGTGCCCACGTCTGGCCAATTGGCGGCATGTCTCGCGGATATGAGTGGAGGCGCCTTTGCGTCCGCCCACTTCGATCCCGAGGTCTCCGCTTATGTAAAGAATGCGCATCGTTTGATCTGCGGCTGCTTAGATAACTTTTTCGTTCAGAATTTGCACCGGCCTCACGAACTCAGCCTGCCTCGCCGGGCCGTATGTAAGGCGAGGCAATGTAATCCCATGGGCAAGTGAGCTCGTCAATGCTGCGGACAATCCGTGCGGGGTTTCCTGCAACAACGACTCGCGGCGGTACATCGCGCGTCACGACGGCACCAGCAGCCACAAGTGCCATTTCGCCAACCGTTACGGAAGGGAGCACGGTGGCACCTGCGCCGATTTTTGCACCGCGGCGGATCGTGGGACCTTTAATGCATTTAGGAACTTCGGGGCACAGCGGATGGAGGACGTTTGTGAAAACAACATGGGGGCCAATCCAGCTTTGATCTTCGAGCACGGAATATTCCGGAATGAACGCACTCGAGTGAATGCGCACGTGATGGCCAATCTTGACGTGATGTTCGATCACACTGTGCGAGCCAATGCTTACGTTGTCGCCTATTTCGTTTTCTTCCCGGAGGAGAACACCGTGGCCCGTCGCAAAACATTCTCCGATGCAGTTGCCTGCGTAGATGACCGTGTGAGAGCGGATGAGCGCGCCGCTGCCAATGCGCGTTTGCAGTTCGCCCTCTCTGGCGCCTTTTGGCGGATGCCCAATAATCACAAAGTCCTCGATCGTGCAGTCGTCTCCGAGGATGACATTCGGGTAAAGGCGAACCGTGTCGGCGCGCTGGGCCATGCGGTCGAACTCCTCTCTCGTTGTGATGGCGTTAGCCTTGCGCGAAATCGTTGCGCGTGTTTGTGTTGTATGCCTAAAAACGCAATGAAATTCCCTTCGTTTGTTGAGGGACACTCATGGAGCAAACTCAACAGCCATTTCGCGGCAGAATCGCGGTCATTGGCGCGGGCGCGCTCGGCATCTTTTATGGCGCGAAGCTTTTTCGCGTCGGCTTTGATGTGCATTTTTACGTGCGAACTGGCTATGAAATTGTTCGAGACAATGGCTATCGTATCCGATCTTGTGACGGCGATTTTGAGATCCATCCTCCCGTATACGACAACCCAGCAAAGATCGGCGTGTGCGACCTTGTTTTGGTTGGGCTGAAGAGTTTCGCAAACGAACATCTAGCCTGGTTGCTTGGGCCGCTGTGCACAGCTCGGACGATTGTGCTCACACTCCAGAATGGCCTTGGCAACGAAGAGGCCATTGCTGCCGCACTCACTGCAACAGGTGTGTGCCCGGATGTTGCGACCGCTAGGCAGCAAATCATTGGAGGCACGGCCTTTCTTTGTTCAAACAGAGTAGCGACCAACGAGATTCATCACACAGCGCATGGCTTTGTCCGCCTTGCTGAATTTAGTGGTCCGCCACGTGCGCGAACCCATGCCGTCGCCGCAATGTTTTGCGCGAGCGGGATTGACTGCCAGGTGCGTGAGTCGCTCTCGGGCATCCGATGGGAAAAACTCGTATGGAACATCCCGTTCAATGGTCTTGGCGTGGCAGCTCACCACGCAGACACTGCGGCGATTCTTGGGGACGACGAACTTCGCCACGTGGCCGTTGCACTTATGCAGGAAGTGGTTGCTGCTGCAAGAGCTGACAACGTGGAGATCGATCCAAGCCTTGCAGCGGACCTTCTGGCCAAAACCGAAAGCATGGGCGCTTACAGAAGCTCGATGCAGATCGATTACGAAGAGGGGCGGCAGCTCGAAGTGGAGGCAATTTTGGGCGAACCAGTACGGCGCGCCAGGCGAGCTGGCATTGCTGTCCCGAAGATGGAAATGCTTTACGCCATTGTGCGTCGGATGGATGCCCAGCGCAGACGTCATCTCTCATAACAGAATCTGGGACGCCTGAAAAGAGAAGCGCCAAGACACAGAGCGTCAAGGGGGGCCAAGCTGGGTTTTTTAGACAAGAAATGCAGGGTGCATTGTCTAGGTTCTCTGCATCTTGGCGCGCAAAATAATCGCGAAAATTCGCGCCGCAGTTTCAAGAGAAAAAAAATAAGAAAAAGCATCTCCGTACCGTAAGAGCACGGAGATGCTTGAAATGACCTAGTATAGGGCCCATTCATCAACCGCAGCGGGCGGAGTTGTCGGCTCGAGCCAGAGCAAATTTGTGGCGGCATTCCAGGAAGCGGTCCATCCGCCGACGTACAGACGTGCCCGCGGAGGCGCGGCGTTAGCTGCAAAGGTTCGAGTTGGTTCATCGAAGCGGCAACAGGAGAGATACGATGCATTGGTCGTCGCAAAAGTGGTCGGCGTTGCCGTGCCACTCAGTAGATTTGCCGGCAGGGCAAATTTGCGGATACTACCCGAGGATTCAGTGAAATACACATCATTTTCCGCCGACACACTGAGATCGCTGAGGCCAGCTGCAAGTGAAGATTGGTCGACGAGAATGTGGCTTTCCCCCGGCTCAATCATCTCGTTCGAGTTCAAATTAACGAGCGCATAGATGCGTCCGGAAGAAGTGAAAGTGAAGAAATCGAAGAGACTTTCGCCCATGATGACATGACCTGCCGTGTCGAAAGCCATACCCCCATTGAATTGAAATCCCGAGAAGAATGCGCCGCCGCTGGGACGATAGGCAGGAGCACTCAAGGGATTCTCGACCACCAGCAACTCCGAACTGGTCTGGCCGTCGGCGGTTTGGACGACTAACGATCCCGCCGGAATTGCTGCCGCGTTGCTGGGCGGAGCGATAACCACCTGAGCTCCGGTGAAGTCCCCCCCGTCCGCAAGGATTGGCGCAATGAGCTGTGTGACTTCGCCAGGATCGAGGAAATCGCCATCGGCGTTGGCATCCTGTGCCCGAAGAATAGTGTCGGACCCTGCGTTTTCAGTGATCGCAAGATCACCGTTAGCAAAAACGGCAATGCCGCCAATGGAGCTAAAACCTGTGGCAACAGTAGTGGTCGTTTGAGCAACTGTGTCGAGCAGCACAATTTGCTCGTTTCCATAGGACCCCACAGCCACATAGAGTTTTGTTGGGTCTGACGGTGAGGCAGCGAGTGCACCGGCAAAGGGGGCACCGACCTCGATCGAACCGCTTGTGTAACCAGCCGGAACGCTCGAGAAGTTGATCTGGTCGGCCGCGCAAAGACTAACCAGGGAAAATGTAACGCCAGCTATCGCTGGCTTGAGCAGTTTGCTCCACATAGCAATAACCCTTCCGTTTGAGATGTTTTTGGACCTGACACCGAGGTCCGATGTGTTGTGGGAGAGATTTCCCAATGCGGAGGACGCTGGACTAAGGCATGTGACGCTCTCAATCCTGCCAGTGAGACGCCTCGTTCGTCCGCAGCCGAACGAAGCCGCAAAGATGCATGTTGCAACACCTCCTTTCCCTTGCGACCGAAGGGTGGATCGCTTTTTTCTCATGGAGCAGGTCTTCTGACTCGCGGATCGACCTACTTTCCCACGCCTTCCCGGCCGAACATTCGTGCGATATTCATGACCAGTGGCTTGAGTGTGGGATTTCGTCCCCGCTCACAGCGGCGGGCCCGTACCGGATTTTCACCGGTTTCCCTCGCGGCCGAGCGATCTTACTGCTCCGCCGTCGCTCTTGCGCAGCGGATTGCGCAAAAGCTGCTCTCCATGATTCGCGCATAGCATGTGGGGCAGCTTCTGTAGCAGGCAAGTGTTTTTTCGCTTCCACCGGATCGACTGGACAATGTGAGTTTGGTATGTTTGAGTGAGCACGAACAGCCAAAAAAAACGGCAGCGGCTTTTGACGCGGGGAGAAATCATGATTAAATTAGACTATCATCGCACGCCGAATTTTGAACGCCTTCGAAAAGTGCTCTTTTGCCAGGGCGAGCCCGATATGGTTCCCTTTATTGAGCTCGGAATTCATCCCATGTTTAAGTCCAAGTTGCTTGGACGTCCGTGCACAACAGTCGCGGACGAGGTTGAATTCGCGAAGATAGCAGGTTACGATTATATCAAGTTACAGCCGATCATCGACATGAATCCTGGCCGCATTTTTCCGGAAGGTGGCCCAAAAACGTTTCAAGTGAAGGAAGGGGCAGGCGAGCGGCGGTGGGCTGACGAGCATTCAGGGGTCATTGCCAATTGGGCTGAGTTCGAACGCTACGTCTGGCCAAAGCCGGAAGACGTCGATTATCGACGATTTGAAGAAGCCGAGGAATTGCTGCCCGCGGAGATGGGCGTGATTGGGCAATATGGCGACATCTTCACGCTCGTATGGGAGCTAATGGGGTTCGAAAACTTCGCCATTGCCCTCTACGAGGATCCCACCCTCGTGGCTGCACTCTTCGAGAAAGTCGGTGCGATTGTCTATGACCTCTTCAAGAACATGGCCACGTTCGAGTGCGTGAAAGCGCTGTGGTTTACGGACGACATCGCTTATGCAGGTGGCTTGATAATCGCACCTGAATCTTATCGACAGTTTCTGTTTCCGTGGATGAAACGCATCGGGGATCTTTGCAAGAAACGAGGGATTCCCTACCTTTATCACAGCGATGGGCTACTCTACGACGTCCTTGATGAGCTTTTGGCCCTGGGGATCAACGCTCTGCATCCCATTGAACCCAAATCTATGGACATTGTGGTCGTGAAGCAACGCGGGCATGGCAAGCTGGCGGTGCTGGGACACATTGAAGTGGACACGCTGGCGCGTGGTACTCCCGAGGAAGTCGAACAGCTCGTGCGCGACGCCATTCGGCGCGCAGCCCCCGGCGGCGGCTACGCGATCGGTTCGAGCAATTCTTTGCCGGAGTATTGCAAGTGGGAAAACTACGTCACAATGCTCCAAGCCGCACACCGATGGGGACAGTATCCGATTAGCGTTTGACGTCGCGCTCCCAGCGGGGGTCCACTTCTTGCCATTTGCCATCAGCCTTGGCTTGCTGAATCGTGCGCCAGACGCGCTCGGGTATGGCAGGAACGCGACGAATGGGGATCCCGATGGCGTCGTGAATGGCGCCTAGCACTGCAGGCGTGGCGCCAATAAGCGGCGGCTCGCCGACACCGTGGGCGCCAAAAGGTCCTGTTGGGTCTTGGTGCTCGACGATGACCGCTTCGATATTCGGCACATCGCGAACGCTGGGCAAAATGTAGTCGGTGAAACCTGCGTTGAGAATTCGGCCGTCGGTGCCATAAATCACTTCTTCCATTAACGCCATACCGATGCCTTGAGTCACACCGCCTTGAATCTGACCGACGACAAGCTCCGGATTGATAGCTTTGCCCACGTCGTGCGCAGCGATGTGACGTTCGATGCGTACCTCGCCTGTCTCTGTATCCACAAGCAGCTGGCAAATGTGCGATCCAAAAAGATAGGTGATGAAGGCACGCGGCGAAAGACCGTCCTCCTCACGCTCACGAACGGTTCGCGGCTTAAACAGAGCATGTGTTTCGAGCGACACGCCACGGCACCGCGCTTCGCGCAATAGTTCGTCAATACTCATGCGCTTCGATGGATCGCCAACTTTTGTCAGCAGACCATTGGCAATGTTGATCTCAAAAGGATGCACGCCAAAGTAGGTTTCCGCAACGTCGAGCAACCGCTCGCGCAGCTCATCACAGGCCAATTTCACAGCGCTTCCTGTGAAGTAGGTCTGGCGTGTGGCGCTGGATGAGCCAGCTTCGGGCGTGAGATGCGTATCGGCGGCAAACACACGGACGCGCTCAGGCTCGAGGCCGAGCGCTTCGGCCGCGACCTGTACAACCATCGTGAGAAGCCCCTGACCAACCTCGACCGCACCTGTATAGACCTCGAGCTCATTGCGCTCGTTGAAGCGCACGCGAGCCCGCGATGCATCAGGGAACGCATCTCCGTAGCCAAGGCCGAAGCAAACCACGCTCACACCATAGCCGCGACGCAACCAGGGCGCAGGCGTGGCATAGGAGCGGCCTTCCCACACGCGCTGCGCCGCCCGCACGTCATCACCGACTGATGGATCTAGGGCCCGCGCGAACTGAAGCAGAGCCCGTTCCAGACACTCCCCTGCCGTGGCCTCGGTGATGATTTGGTTCGTGGTGATCGGTTCGCCGTGGGACAAGACGTTCCGGCGCCGAATCTCGATGCGATCCATTTGCAATTCTTGGGCGAGTCTGTCAAGCATGCCCTCATAGGCGATCGCCATTTGTGCGGCGCCGAATCCTCGCATGGCACCCGTGGGGTTGTTGTTCGTGTGAACGCCATAGACATCTGCCCAGATGTTTGGCACGCGATAAGGCCCTGTGCAGTGCGAGCTGGCTTTGCGCATCACGGCAATGCCTGTCGAGGCATACGCTCCTTCGTCGCTCCAAACCGTAACTTTTGCAGCCACAAGTCGGCCGTCACGCTTTGCACCCATCGTATAATGGATTCGCAGCGCATGACGCTTATGACGTGCCGCCATACTCTCGGCGCGGCTATAGCGCAGATAAACTTTTCGTCCGGGATGCTTCAGGGCTGCCAAACCGACAAAACACTGAATGGAGAGATCTTCGCGGCCACCGAATGCGCCGCCCGTTGCCGGCTGGATGATCCGGACCTTTTCGACGGGCAAGCCTAGGGCAAGAGCTACGAGCCGTCGTTCTTCGTGGACCCACTGGCCACTCACCCAAATGGTAAGCATGTCGCCGTCGTACAGGGCGCAACCAGCTTCAAGGTCCAGAAAGGCATGGTCGACGGTTTGGGTTTCGATGGTGTCCTCAACAACGATGTCGCACTCTTCGCGTAGGGCGCGCTCAGCATCACCTTTACGGATACGCTTGCCGCCCATAAAGTTGCCATCTTCGTGAAGCTTCGGTGCGTCCGGGGAGAGCGCTTCTTCGAACGTGTGAATCGGCTTGAAAGGTTTGTACTCGACGCGGATCAGCCCTAATGCTTCCCGCGCAACGTCGTCCGTTTCGGCGACAACAATTGCTATGGGATCGCCCTTGTAACGTACTAGACCGTCGGCCAGCACTGGCTGATCGCGTCGGATGAGGCCGTGGCGATTCGTGCCGCCGACATCCTTGTGCGTGTAGACACCGAGCACTCCGGGCAGGGCAAGCGCAGCCGATGAGTCAATGGAAATGATCTGCGCAAACGCATGATCGGCGCGCAAAACTTTCACGTGGAGCATTCCCTTCTCGTAGAGGTCCCCGCCGTAGCGGATGGTGCCTGTGACTTTTTCCTCCGCGTCAATGCGTGTGATGGATTTGCCGACGACGCCCATGGCCAACTCCTTTGTACGATTTGCCCCGATGCGAACTAGGGGATCATTTTCTTCGCTCTCTGGCCCCTAAACTTGCTAGTATGCCGTTGCGCATTGAGCGATGTCCACGAAATTTGAGCGACTCTGGCTGTTATGAGTTCTCTTCGATGCGGTGGTCCATCACTTTTGCCGGAGCTGGCACCGAAGTCTTGCCGACGACCCGGGCCGGCACACCAACGACCGTCGTATGCGGCGGCACGGGATGCAACACAACGCTGCCGCCACCGATTTTGGCTCCTTCGCCAATCTCAATGTTGCCGAGAATGATTGCGCCCGCACCAATGAGCACGCCGCGACGCACCTTGGGGTGACGGTCTCCCGTTTCCTTGCCCGTACCGCCCAAGGTGACACCGTGGAGCATCGAAACATCGTCCTCCACAACAGCCGTCTCGCCAATCACGATGCCTGTGGCATGATCCATAAGGATTCCTTTTCCGATGCGGGCTGCCGGATGGATGTCCACCCCAAAGATTTCCGAAATTCTACTTTGGAGTTGGAGGGCCAATGCCGTGCGCCCTTGTTGCCACAGATGATGCGCAATGCGGTAGGATTGCAACGCGTGGTAGCCTTTGAAATAAAGGAAGGGAGTCGAGTAGCCACGGCACGCCGGGTCGCGGTCCTTCACTGCTTTGAGGTCTACGATACCTGCGTGTGCAAGTTCCGGATCGTCGCGATGGGCAGTGTAAATGACATCGCGAAGAGCAATAGCGTGGAGTGTGGGACTGGCAAGCTTGGAGGCAAGGTGGAAACTCAGGGCCTCTTCGAAAGTTTTATGATTGAGAACGACAGCATGGAGAAAACTCGCCAGAATCGGCTCCCGTTCCGCATCCTCTTCGACTTCCTTGCGCAGGGCCGCCCAGATTTTCTTTTTCAGGTCAGACATCTCGTGCTCCTTTGTTTTTTCGGCGTGCTATCGAGAATTAGTACCACGATTTACCTATTTTCTCGTTTTCGAGATAAGCCCGCATAGTTCATTTTCTCGAGGGGAGAGAGTTGGCCTGCAGTGAACTTCGAAACGGTGTGCTTGTCAAAATCGGAAATTCCACGATCGCTGGGCGTATTTTTTTTCGACGAGCTCGAGCACGAGCTCTGTCGGCACGGTTGTGATCGGTTCCGCTGCTTGCCACGCGGCAGCGATAAGCGACCTCAGCTCATCCGCCGTTGCGTCGAGATTGGCCAAGAAATCGATGTGGGGACGCTTTTTCCGGTAGTCAGGTTCCTTGGCGGGATGCTGCACATACCGTTCGACCAGACGAAAATCGAAGCAATAGAGCAAAGTGCCATGGAAAAGGATGTGGCGTTTTTTACGCCTTTGTGCCGTGCCGGAAATTTTGCGACCTGCTAAGGCCAAGTCGCTTGTACCACGCCACTCAATTGCCGGCCAGCGGCTGCTGAGAGCTGCGCACAAGCGTTCGACCACATAGCGGTTTGTGCCTGTAATGTCGGCGCACATCGGTCGGTGAGCTAGATCCAAGACGAGGGTATAGTTGAGGCATCCAGGCCCCTGAAGCACGGTCCCGCCACCGCTGTCGCGACGAAGGATTGGAATGTTATCGCGAAGGCAGTTCGCCAGGTGGACGTCTTCGTTTACCTTTCCGCCAGCGCCGAGCACGACGAAATACGTGCGGCTTTCCCAGAATCTTAGGACTTCGCTCGCGCAAAGTGAATTTCGGCCAGAAGGCCCAGGGCAATGCGCCTCGGCGTGCAAGAGCAATGCTTCGTCGAGCGCAAGGTTTTCTTCAGGAGTATCGAGCGATAGGTCAAGAAGCTTCACGAGACGAAATTTGGACCGCTCCAGTGATGATTGCCACCCAAAAGGCGTACTTCAAATTGTCTTGGCATCTACGGGCGTATTCCATCAAACATCAACTATCGTTGAGAACGAACTATTGCGGAGGCAAGAGTGGACAACACCACGGTAGCAACTGAGTCGAGGCTGGAGCAGGCCGCCATTGAGGAGTGGCTGGAGGCTCTAAAGTACGAACTCGCTGCCGAAGGACCAGAACAGGTCGAGAAGATTCTCCGAGCCCTCACACATGCAGCGCACCTGTGGGGTGTAAGGATACCTTTCACCGCGAACACCCCTTACCTCAATACGATCCCCAAAGAGGCTGAACCTGCTTACCCGGGGAATCGAGCGATCGAGCGCCGAATCAAAAGCTACGTGCGCTGGAATGCTTTGGCCATGGTGGTGAAAGCAAACAGGCTTCATTCTGGGCTTGGTGGACACATCTCAACCTACCAGAGCGCGGCTACGCTTTACGAGGTTGGCTTCAACCATTTCTTCCGCGGGCGGCGTCCTGGTTTCGCCGGTGATATGGTTTTTTTCCAGGGTCATGCATCGCCGGGCATCTACGCTCGCGCCTACATCGAAGGGCGACTTACGGAGCAACAGTTGCACAACTTTCGGCGCGAGCTTCAAGATGGCGGAGGGTTGTCTTCCTATCCGCATCCTTGGCTCATGCCTGGCTTTTGGCAGTTCCCCACGGTCTCGATGGGCCTCGGTCCGATCATGGCCATTTATCATGCGCGCTTCAATCGTTACCTGTTCGATCGGCGCATTGTGGATACCAGCCAAACCAAAGTGTGGGCATTTCTCGGCGACGGCGAATGTGACGAACCCGAAACACTGGGTGCCATCACGTTGGCAGCGCGCGAGAAACTCGACAACCTGATCTTTGTCATCAACTGTAATCTCCAGCGGCTGGATGGCCCGGTGCGGGGTAACGGGAAGATCATCCAAGAGCTCGAAGCAGCATTTCGTGGTGCTGGCTGGAATGTGATTAAGGTGATTTGGGGGTCTGACTGGGACAAGCTGCTGGCACGCGACAAAAGTGGCTTGCTCATCAAGCGCATGGAGGAGTGCGTGGACGGCGAATATCAGCGCTTCTCGGTGGCCGACGGCGCTTACATTCGAAAGCATTTCTTCGGTAAATATCCAGAGCTTCTCGAACTCGTAAAAGATATGACAGACAAGGAGCTGGAAAACTTGCGACGTGGTGGATTGGACCCGCAGAAAGTTTACGCAGCTTACAAGGCGGCTGTGGAGCATAAGGGCCAGCCCACCGTGATTCTCGCCAAGACTGTCAAAGGCTATGGTCTAGGCGAGGCCGGAGAAGGTCGCAACATTTCGCACCAGCAGAAAAAACTCAACGAGCAGGAGCTGCGCGAATTCCGTGACCGATTTAATATCCCTGTTCCCGACGAGGTCATTGACGATCTTCCCTTCCTGCGCTTGCAGCCGGGCAGTCCCGAAGAAACATACCTGAAAGAGCGGCGCAATGCGCTGGGAGGACATCTGCCGGCTCGAATCGTAACTGCGCCGCCGATGCCAATGCCGGATCTGGATTACTTTGCTCCATTCCTGCTGGGCAGTGAAGGGCGCGAAGTGTCCACGACGATGGCGTTCGTGCGCATCTTCAGCCAGCTACTTAGCAACAAGCAGTTCGGTCGGTTCATCGTGCCGATTATTCCGGACGAAGCGCGGACTTTCGGTATGGAAGCTCTCTTCCGGCAGTACGGCATTTATTCCCACGTGGGTCAGCTTTATGAACCGGTGGATCGGGAACAACTACTTTACTACCTGGAGAAAACCGACGGCCAGATTTTGGAAGAGGGCATAACCGAGGCCGGGGCGATGTCGAGCTTCATCGCTGCCGGCACAGCGTATGCAAACTACGGCGTGACAATGATGCCGTTTTATATCTACTATTCGATGTTTGGCTTCCAGCGCATCGGTGATCTCATTTGGGCGGCTGCAGATATGCGGGTGCGGGGCTTCTTGCTCGGCGCGACAGCAGGACGAACAACGTTGAACGGCGAAGGATTGCAGCACCAAGACGGACACAGCCACGTCCTGGCCAGCACGGTGCCGAACCTCCAGTGCTACCATCCGGCATTCGCTTACGAGATCGCCATTATCCTTCAAGACGGAATGAAGCGGATGTTCGAAAAGCAGGAAGACGTCTTTTACTACCTAACGCTCGGCAACGAAAATTATGTGCATCCGCCGATGCCAGCGAACGTGGAGGAGGGCGTGCTGGAAGGTCTCTATAAGCTTCAGCCCGGCCCCGATGTGGGCAAACACAAAGCCCATCTTTTTGGCGATTTTAGCGCGCTTAACCTGGCGCTCGCTGCACAAAAAATACTGGCTGAAGACTACGGCGTGAGCGCCGATGTGTGGAGTGCGACGAGTTATAAACGACTGCGTTACGGCGCAATGGAAGCCGAGCGGTGGAATATGCTCCATCCGACTGCGAAGACAAAAAAGAAAAGCTATCTTGAGCGCGTCCTGGAAAAGGAGGAAGGGCCGTTCGTCGCGGTGAGCGACAGCATGCGTATGGTGCCCGACCAAATCGCTAAATGGGTGCCGGGCGGCCTTCTCTCGCTTGGCACGGACGGTTTCGGCCGCAGCGACACGCGCGAAGACCTACGCCGCTTTTTTGAGATTGATCCGCCACACATTGTCGTGGCCGTGCTGTACAGCTTGGCGGAGCGTGGACAAATCAAGAAGTCGGTGGTTGCGAAAGCCATCAAAGACCTTGGCATTGATTCTGAGAAGGGCTTTTCGCTCTTTCTGTGAGCGAGCACCCGTGGCAACGCAGCCCTACGTTAGACGATACGAGGAGTAAGGATACGATGGCAATCGAGGTGAAACTTCCAGCGTTGGCGGATGGCGTGGAGAAGGCCGACGTGCTGAACGTGTTGGTGAAAGAGGGCGACATCGTCCAAGTGGACGATCCCATCATAGAGTTGGAATCCGAAAAAGCGACCGTCGCGGTCCCTTCGCCAGCCGCTGGTCGCGTGAGTAAGGTGCTGGTCAAGGCCGGAGACAAAGTGCAAGTGGGCCAGGTGATTGCGGTGCTTGAAGAGGCCGAAACTGCGACAGCAGCGCAAACGCCAGAGACGCTTGTCGCGCCATCGTACGACGAGCCGTCGTTGCCACCGCCCCAGGTGGCAAAAACGAGAACCTTTGAGGTGAAACTGCCACAGCTTGCGGACGGTGTGGAAGCTGCCGACGTGCTCAATGTCCTCGTGAGGGAGGGCGACATAATCCAACCGGATGATCCTCTGATCGAGCTCGAATCAGAAAAGGCCACCGTAGCCGTTCCCTCTCTAACTGGCGGCAAGGTGGAGAAGCTGTTTGTGAAGGCGGGGGACAAAGTTCGCGTGGGCGAAACGATCGCGCTTATAGCGACGAGTGCAGAGGAAGGGGGAACTGCTGCCGAGGCGCAGGTCTCATCGCAAGAAAACCAGGAAGAAGCAGGGGGCGCAGCTTTGAAAACAACTGCTGCAACGCTCGTCCAGGCAGACACAGCTCCTCATGAACAGCCCGTGCAACCGCTTGCCCCGTCGGTGACTACAGATGAAGATTTCATCCCCGCTGGACCAGCGGTGCGCCGCATTGCGCGTGAGATTGGTCTGGATCTTCGGCGTGTCAAAGGCAGTGGGAAGAATGGCCGAATCCTCATCGAAGATCTTGACCCTTACATAGAGGAATACGTGCGAAAGCGTGGCGGTCAGCTGGCTGGTGGAGCTGGGGTCCCAGTACCGGAACTTCCCGATTTCGCGAAATGGGGACCGATTCGCCGTGTGAAAATCGAGCCGCTAAGGCGAAAGATTTCCGAGCATCTGATACAGGCATGGCTCTCGATTCCGCACGTTCACCAGTTCCACGAGGCTGACATCACGGAGTTGCTAGCTTTGCAGAAACGCCACCGGGAACGCGTGAAGCAAATGGGCGCTTCGCTCACGCTTACCCCGTTCCTGATGAAAGCCGTTGTGATTGCTCTCAAGGAATTTCCGGAATTCAATGCGAGCTTCGATGTGCGCAACGAGGAGATTGTCTATAAGGACTATTACCACATCGGGGTGGCAGTCGATACACCCGCGGGCCTCATCGTGCCGGTCATCCGAGATGTCGACAAGAAGACCATTGTGGAGCTCGCTCTAGAGCTGGCGGACGTTGCCCAGCGTACGCGCGACCGCAAGGTGACGCTGGAGGAGCTGCGCGGGGGAACATTTACGATTTCAAACTTGGGAAGTATCGGTGGCGGTTATTTCACACCAATTGTCAATTCGCCAGAGGTTGCAATCCTCGGCGTGGGACGCGCAGCGAAGCGCCTTGCTCTGATCGAGGGGCAGGTGGCTGAACGTTCGATTCTGCCCTTGTGCGTTGGTTATGATCATCGCCTCATCGATGGCGCGAAGGGCGCGCGCTTCGTCGTGCGGGTGGCTGAGGTTCTCGAGAACTTTGAGGCTACGTTCCTTGGATTCTGAGTTCGCAGGCATATCACGGAGATAATCTCTTCTTGAGTGACCCGGCGGCGAGTATAGGGAAAGCAAGCATGACGCGATTCGAACCTGTCATAGGGATGGAAGTTCACGTCGAGCTGGCCACGGAATCAAAAATTTTCTGTGGCTGCGCGACTCGTTTCGGCCAGGAACCAAATACGCAGACGTGTCCGATTTGCCTGGGAATGCCGGGCGTCTTGCCCGTGGTGAATCGCAAAGCAGTGGAGTTCACGATACGGACTGCGATCGCGCTGAATTGTCGCATTAATGAGCGAACGTGGTTCGACAGAAAAAATTACTATTATCCGGACCTTCCGAAAAACTACCAAATTTCGCAGAACTATGCGTGCTTGGGCGTGGACGGGTGGATCGAGATCCCCGTGGGTGAGAATTCGAAACGAGTGCGTATCAATAATGTTCACCTCGAGGAAGACGCTGGCAAACTTATCCATCCCGAAGTCCCGGGGGCTGATTATTCGCTGGTGGACCTTAACCGTGCGGGGACGCCGCTGATCGAAATTGTGAGCGAGCCAGACATGGCTACCGCGGATGAAGCTTTGGCCTACATGGTCACGCTGAAAAATCTTCTCGAGTACATCGAAGTGAGCGACTGCAAAATGCAAGAGGGGCGGTTGCGCTTCGAAGTGAACATCAGTATGCGTGAGGCTGGATCGGCGAAGCTTGGGACGAAAGTCGAGATTAAAAATCTCAATTCGATGAAGACTGCGCTCAAGTGCATTGAGTATGAAATGAAACGGCAGTCTGAGATCCTGGCAAGCGGTGGGCGCGTGGTGCAGGAGACCCGATTGTGGGACGAAGCGGCGGGCGAGACGCGCGCCATGCGTTCCAAGGAATTTGCCCACGACTATCGCTATTTCCCCGATCCAGACCTTGTCGAGATTCGCATTCCCACGAGTTGGCAAGAAGAGGTGCGCCAGAGCCTGCCCGAGCTTCAAGACGCAAAGCGGCGCCGCTATACCCAAGAACTCGGGCTTCCAGAGTATGATGCGCGTGTGTTGACAGCCTCGAAAAAAACCGCAACTTACTACGAAAAAGCGGTTGCTGCTTACCACAATCCAAAAGCCATCAGCAACTGGATGATGACAGAGCTACTGCGTGAACTTCGCGACCGCGAGATGGACGCGGATGAATTGCTGCTCAAGCCTGAGGGATTGGCCGCAATTGTTCGAATGATCGACGAGGGTCGAATTAGCGGCAAAATCGGGAAGCAAATTTTTCAGAAAGCCTTGGAAACCGGCGAGGCGCCAGAAAGCATTGTCCAGCGCGAAGGACTTATCCAGGTCTCTGACGCCGGCGAGGTGGAACGATGGGTGGACGAGGCCATCGCAGAAAATCCCGATATGGCAACGAAAATTCAGGCGGGCAACGAAAAGCCAATCCAGGCGCTCGTTGGGCAGGTGATGAAAAAATCGCGAGGCAAAGCAAACCCCAAGATCGTGAACGATCTCATCCGACAGAAATTGCTCAGCTAGCAAAGCGAGATCTGTTCGTGCTCCCGAATTTTGGAGCCATGAAATGATCAACTCACCTACCCAGTTGCTCGTTGTTTTGCGAAACGCTTTTTGACTACCTGCTATTCGTGATCGAGACTCCCACGGGTGACGCCGAGTTTGCTCATTGCTTTCAGCTCGCGCCACACGGCGCTGGCGCGTTTAGTCCCGCGCAACAGGGCTGCGTAGGCGTCGAGGGCTTCACGAGTGCGCACGTCGTCCTCTTCGATAAACTCAATCCTAAAACGGCGCACACCTGCCTCTAAGAACATGGGAACATACTCGGCCGCACTCTGCGGCACCGCATTGTACACCGTGTTACGACAACCGGCATCTGCTTTGACCGGATGAGCGTAGTTCATCCGATCGCGCACAGCCACGCGATGCCGATCACACGGGCGCCCGCAGTCGGTAAAGTCATGGCCGGAGCTCAAGAAACGACAGAAAACGCAGTGCTCCATGTGAAACATGGGCATGTGCTGATGGATTGTGATCTCGAACCACTGGGAAGGCACACGCGCAAGAAGATCGAGAAGCTGCTCGCCGTTCAAGTCATAGCTTGGTGTGAGATAGGAAAATCCTGCTCTCATGAGCAGCCAAGCGGTAACGTCGTTTGCAACGTTGAGAGAATAATCGCCAACGAGTTGCAGGGCCGGCTCCCACAGGCGCAGGAGGTACCATGCCGCGAGATTGCGTACCAGAACAGCGTCAGGCTTGGTGGCGAGAATGGCTCGGAGAAATGCGTGTTCTCGCGGCTTCATCACACGCAGCGTGGCAGGAACATACTTTTTGTCAGAGCGACGGATGATCTGCGCAGCCAGGCTGTGCCAACGCAGATTCTCAAAATCGGTGTAGACTAGCCGGACATCCGGATGCGCCGCCGCCACATCCACCTGTTCGAGAGTTCGGCAGAGTACATTGAGCGTCGGCTCGGTAGGCCCGGAAGCGGTGGTCGTGGTGCGTATCTGCGCTCGCAAATCTTCTAAGGCCTGGGGATCACACGAGCGGGCGCGTCCAATGCAACGTCGTGCTTGCAAGAGCTTCTCCACCGCACGCCGCCGAAGCGCATTGAGACGGCTGATGGGCACATAAACGGCCTGGGCCGTATCTAAGACGAGCTCAGTCAACAACAATGGGGTATTCCCAAGGCGACCGAGTTGCTCACAAGCTAAGAGCTCATCGAGAGGACGCTCGTGTGCGGGTTCCGGCCTATAATCGTCGCAGACAGTGACGGAGAGTCCCCAGTGGTCTTCGAGTGTGAGCGAAAGAGGCTCATCAGGGCGGGCGCGAAGAACAGCACGCACCGGCCGGCGCCAACGTGGCTGAGCGGACTCGTACGTTGCGGCGAGTTCTGCCTCTAGCCGCGGATCGCTCGTCTTCCACACGCGATCACCGATTTGCACGCGACGAACTTCGGTTTTGTCGCGTGCTAATTGCACTGTCACAGCAATGGGAAACGCAGCATCAGGACCGACGGATTCACACTTTTTCCCGTTAGCAAATAAGGCGTAAACTCGGCCACCCACTTCGTCGAGGTCTGGACGCCCCGCGTCGAACACAATTCCATCACCCAGCGCCAAGGGCGCTTCGAGCTGCACTGTGATCCCGCGGCGACTGATGTCGACAACCCGCCCAAGGTATGGACCGCGCTTCTTTGGGTAACGTCCCTCCACAATGGCTTGATGATCAATGCGATGAAGATAGCCAGGCGTAAAGCCACGGCTAAACACCATTTCGAGACGATATCGTGTGGCATCGTCCATGGCCGCCCCCTGCGCCGTGTGATTTGCCAAGGCGAGGTCAATTGCTCGGCGATAAGCCTGAACTGCGGCGGCCACATATGCCGGGCTTTTCAGACGACCTTCTATTTTTAGGCTTTTCACTCCAATCGCCAAAAGCCGCGGCACATCCGCAACAGCGGCCAGATCACGCGGCGAGAGAAGGTACTTCACATCCCCTGTATCGCGCGGTTTGCCATCAACAATGAGCTGGAAAGGCAGACGGCAAGCTTGCGCACACTCACCGCGATTGGCGCTGCGCCCGCCGAGCGCCTCACTGGTAAGGCACTGACCACTATAGGCCACGCAGAGTGCGCCGTGAACAAATACCTCTATTTCCGCTTGGGTGCCAGCCACGAGCTCTGCGATCTGTTGCAGGTCGAGTTCGCGTGGAGCCACGACACGCATCAGTTGCAGACCGAGGTTCACGCACGCCGCTATGCTTTCGGGTGCGGTGAGAGTCATCTGCGTGGAGGCGTGTAGCGGCAGTTCTGGAGCCACACGCTTGGCAAGATAGGCAACACCGAGGTCTTGAGTCATCACCGCGTCCACGCCGGCAGCCGAGCAAGCAAGCAAAATTCGCACAGCATGGCCGAGCTCTTCAGGAAAGACAAGCGTGTTAAAGGCCACGTACGCGCGCACACCGCGTTCGTGAAGCCAGGCGACAATATCTGGAAGTTCTTCAACCTTGAAATTTGGCGCGCGCAGGCGCGCGTTGAAATCTTCTAAACCGAAGTACACGGCGTCAGCGCCATTTTCCACCGCAGCTTTCATGGCGTCGTAGGACCCGGCAGGCGCCAGGAGTTCTACGTGCGACGTCAAAGTCACCTTTTCCGATATTGTCAGTGATGCTGTGGCCACGGTGTTATTCGACTACGTGACGAATAGCTTATTCGCTTGGTAGGTCACAGACGCATGAATGAACTAAATTCGAGTTGGCATCAACGTTGTGCTGATCCGCAGAGTGGCATGCGGCACCGATTTAATCCCGCGGCGCAAGGGAAAATGACCAATGATCGTCGTGGGGAAATTTGGGAAGCAGCCGCAATCCTTCTGGTCACTGCACTTCACATCGCTTATTATTTGCTGTGCTTACGCCGTGGACATATTGATCCTGGAGTGGACGGCGAAGTTTATCGCCAACTTGCCAGAGAATACCTTGCCTCAGATTCGCTGCTTGGCGAAAAGTGCAAGATTCTTTTCTGGACGCCTTGGTACGTGTTTATCGCACTCACGGGGGCAAACCAAAGTGGAGTGTTTGTTTTCCAGCTTGGAGCTTTTGTTCTCACGCTTGTGGCGATAAGGGGCCTCGCCCAGAACTTGGGCTTATCCGGCACGTGGCGAGTCCTCGCGATCTTGGGCTACGGTCTGTATTGGCCGACGTTCGATTACGTGATTTTCTATCAATATGAAAACTTTTTATCTTGGGGTGTGGCCACCACGGCATGGTTTATGAGCCACGAGAGGACCACACTGCGCTTGCGTTGGCAAAACTGGCTGGTTGCAGGGGTTGTTGTTGGCCTTAGTGTCTTTGCACATTCGCGTGCTGCCGGATTACTCGTTCTTTGCGCTGCGCTTCTTACCGCGCTCAGCATTCACTCGCGTCAGGCACTCCTAAGGCACCATCTGGCTTTTTGGACGCCGGCGCTTGCGCCTCTGCTTTTGTGGGGGGTGAGAAACCGACTCCTTTGGGGCAAATGGATTTGGAGCTCAACATCCTTTGGCTATAATTTCTATGTTGGGTTCAATCCCGTAGCCACGGGATCTTTTATGCCCCAGCCACCGTATCCGCCACTTGATAAAGCGGGCGCGCTAGCGCTGGATTTCATTCGCACCCATCCCGGGCGAGCACTGGAGCTTGTTCTATGGAAGCTCATTCGCTATTGGGAGATTTCCGAGGTTGGTCAATTTGGCCCGTGGTGGCTTCTGTGGCAGGAGTGGCTTCTCATGCCGCTGGGTTTGGTTGGGTTCGCCCTGGCAGGGTACCGCGTTGCGAAGCTCGTCATCAGTCACCGTACGATCGTTTTTGAACAATCAGCTCATGCGGCACTTTTCTCTTTGGTCTGGATCATTACTTATTTTCAGATATTTCATGCGATCTTCTATGTGTTTACCCCTCGTTTTCGACTGCCAGCAATGCCGCTCATTGTTCTGGCAGGCTTATGGCTACTCCATGAAGCATGGCTGGAAAGCTTACGCATCAATCGAAAGGTCACTGCGGCCTCAACCGCGGCTTGAGCGTCTTCTTGTTTCTTCTTTGCAATTTGTGACGAGCTAGCGATCTTCTCGCGGACGATGACGGTGGGACACGACTTACTCTGGCATGCTCAACTTATTATTAGCGCACTCCCGTGGTATGGGGGGCTTCAGCTCTTTGGCTTTTGCGCCTGGCCTTTTTTCTTTGGCGTGTTCAATCGCCTCCCTGATCGAGGGTACGCGGCAGCAAAGGCGTTCGGTCTTCTCTTTGTGAGCTATGTCACGTTTATGCTGGCGCACAATCCTGGGCAGGGATTCACTTGGGAAACTGTTGCACTTAGTTTGGGCTTTCTCGCATGCATCTCGCTCATTAGGTTGCCGCGAACCTTTGATTATCTCGTAGAGTTCGTACGCTATCGCTGGCGAGTCTGCGCGGCTTATGAACTCGTCTTTTTTCTCGGGTTTGTGACCATGGTGCTGCTGCGGGCCCAAATGCCGCAAATTACCTATGAGATTTCAGACTTTGCTGCGGAGAAATTTACGGATTTTGCGATTCTCAATAGCGTACTGACATCCCGGGTTTTCCCGCCGCATGATGCCTGGCTGAGTGGATTCACACTGAACTACTACTATTTTGGCCACTTTCTGTGGGCCACTGTGGCACGCTTCACGGGCACTAGTGCCGCCATCGCCTTCAATTTGGCACTAGCCTCAATTTTCGCCTACGTGCTGTTGCTTGCCACTTCGCTGGGCTACAATGTCACCGCAAAGCTGCGTTGGGGACTTTTCTGCGCGTTTCTCGTTGGTCTCAGCTCAAATCTCGACGGCGCACTCCAATTGCTTGGGATCGCACAAGAAATATGGGATGGAAACCTTAGCCTTGGCTCCTGGTATCTTGGCTATGATTTCTGGCGTAGCTCACGTGCGATTGCAAACACGATCAATGAGTTCCCCGCGTTCAGTTTTCTCCTTGGCGACCTGCACGCTCACCTCTCGTCGTTAGTCATTTTTCTCGCGGGACTATTGCTGTGCCTTCAGGCATGGCGCAGTGTTCGTCGGGCCGGTTCTCTTCTTCGTTGGGAGCTGGAAAACCTCGACGAACTGCTTTTCCTCGCCATGATTATCGGCGCCCTCTACGCGGCCAACTCATGGGACAGTGTTCCCTTCGCTGCATGCGTGGTTGCTTCCTTATGGAGCGCTGCCACATCGGCTATCTCCCACAACGCCAAGCTGACAGGCAACCCTCGCTCCGTCGCGGGGTGGCGAATCGCCGTTTTTGTGGAATCTGTGCTCATCACGGCGATCGCTGGAATGCTAGGAATTGTCCTGTTGTTCCGTCCTTACTGGCTTGATTTTCTTCCACCGAATGCGCGCCTTGCGCGCGTACCATCAGAACTCCTGAGTTCGCCAGTGGAATTTCTGGTTCACTGGAGCCTCCTTTTGGCTCCGTCGCTGACTGTGATGTGGGTTCTCTTGCGAAGCATTTTTCTACGGTCAGCCTTTGGCTCTCTGGGTGGGGGGGTCACACGTGAGAAGCTCTGGGGATTTGTGGCCCTTTATGCAATGGGGATTCTTTTAGGAGTCGTGAGTGGGTTTGGAATTGTGGGCTCTGTTTGCCTCATGAGTTTCTTTGCGGTGGTTTATGTCGTTTTGGCACATCAGCAGTCCTCCGTATTTCGTTTCTGGCTGAGCTTGCTTGCCGTATTCAGCCTACTTGCTGCGTTTTGTGAGCTCTATTATTTTGATGATATTTTCACAGGTGCGATTGAACGCATTAATACGGTTTTCAAAATCTATTACGGGCTATGGCCGATTGCAGCTGTTGCCGGTACAATTGCGGCTTCACGATTGACGCGCTACGGGACGACGCGTCAGCGGGCCGTCAGCCGCGCGGGCGTCCTGCTGTTAGTCATGCTGGGGGCCGTATACCCTGTGAGTGGCACGCTTCAACGCCTGGCAATGTCGAAACACTATCCGCGGCCACGTGATCCACAGCGCGGCCTCGATGGGCTCGTTTATCTCGCTAACTTACAGCCGGACGATTACGCGGCCATCTTGTGGCTGCGCGCCTACACTGAGCCGGATGCACGCCTCGTGGAAGCACCAGGAAAGCAGTATGAATATGCAGGGAGGATGGCGACAAACACGGGGAGGCCTTCGCTCGGCGGGTGGCTTTATCACGAATGGGGCTGGCGAGGAAATTCTTTCGAGATCGAACGTGATCGCAGATTCCAACTCGCAGATATCATCTACTCGAGCCCATCACTCAAGGCAACAGCGGAGGCATTATTGGAAAACCGCTTTGCCTTTGTGATTGTGGGACAGACCGAACGTGAGCGATTTCCCCTGCTGAACGAAGAAAAATTTCACAAGCTCGGTGCTCTAGCCTATCGCCGCGGTAGCACGTCTATCTATCGGCTTTCCCCAGCGATGCTTCAAGCTACCGCCGAATCAGAAGAGCTAACGACAGCGCCGGGACTGAAGTCATTTTCGCTCGAAACCACCGAAGAGGCACTGAGCTCGAGCCGAAGCACCGAGACAGCTCATGAGATCGCGACGACGACCGTGGCCAGGCCACTTCGCCTTGATGAGCGGTTTAGCAGCGTGCCAACACAATCGAGTCGCGTCGCCCCCATAACGAAACAAAGTCCCGAAACAACCTCGCCCCAGAGGCTCGCACCAGTTGAGCACGATGCTACCACTTCAACTCTTGCTACAGATGTGTCTCAGTTGAGTTCAAATAAGGCAGCTGCTTCTCCAGCGATTACTCACTACGAGGATTTTTCGGACTCGCTGAGCACAAAAACCATCGTTGGTTTGGTTGTACCTTCAGAACTAGCGACGACCACAGGATACCAGATTACATCTTCGCTCCATGAATCAATTGCCCATGCAGAATGACAAACATAATCCATCAGAAGCGACGCCGACCCACAAGACGAACACGTTCTCCGCGGAAGCTCAAGTGCAGCCCAACGCGGCATTTCGCTCGGGTTTCGTGGCAATTCTCGGTAAACCGAATGCGGGGAAATCCACTCTGCTCAACGCCCTGGTTGGGGAACGCCTGGCCATTGTGTCAGACAAACCGCAGACCACTCGCGACCGCGTCGCAGGAGTCCTCACGACAGACAATTATCAGGTCGTGTTTCTAGATACTCCGGGAATCATCGTGCCACGCGATCGATTCAATGAAGCGCTGATTGAACGCGTGGACGAGGCGGTCGAAGATGCCGATGTGCTCTATCACCTTGTAGACGCGACGGACGCCGAACCACCAAACGAGCGCCTTGTGCAAGCGCTGGCGCGTGGGCAGGCAGTAGTACGTTTTCTCGTGCTAAATAAAATTGACAAGATAACAAATGAACCAAAGAATGCACTTCCCCCCGGCATCGATCCATCACAATACAGTGCTGTGTTTCGCATTTCCGCTCTCCACAAACAGGGCATTGAATCCCTCCTGGAGGCGACGGTCGCGCAACTGCCCGAGGGACCGCTGTATTATGATCCAGAGCAGATCACGGATCGAGAAGAGCGGTTTTTTGCAGCGGAGGCCGTGCGCGAAAAGATTCTGCTCTATACCGATGAGGAAGTCCCTTACTCCGTTTTCACGAAAGTCGAGCAGTTCGAAGAACGACCAGACAAAGACTATATTCGCGTCGTCATTTACGTTGAACGCGAATCACAAAAGCCGATCATTATCGGTAAAGGTGGAAAGCTCATCAAGCGCATTGGGATGGAAGCGCGGCAGGATATTGAAAAACTGACTGGCAGACCTGCCTATCTCGAGCTGTGGGTGAAGGTGCGAAAAAACTGGCGCAAAAACGACTTTGACCTACGGAATTTTGGGTTCAAGCCTCCACCGAAAAAAACTAGCAAAGAAACACGAAGGTCATGCTGAGCTCTTCCCGCTTTGAATGCTGCCTTAGGCGCCTTGCGAGATTTCTCATGTCCAAAGTTTGGCTCGCTGCATGTCTCTGTGCCCTGGAGATGCAACCTAGCCACGCTGGCTCAGCAACGCCAAACACAAGGATCAACGAAAACGGCACTACTGTCGTTGCTGATGCTACAACAGATTTTCTCAGCGATGACGGCTGGCGGCAGCTACCACGCACAGAACGACAGCGTTACTTCCAGCGTAGCCTACTCGCGAAGCTTGAACCGACAGGTCAGCCGGCCCTAGAGAAGCTTTCGCTCTATGTCGAGCGTTACAAAGATGCTGTGGTATTCGACGGCCGTTTGGTGGTGTTTTCCGTACGCGCAGTGGTCAACGATTTTCGCCACCGCAAGATCTCACTCGAAGGCGAAGTCTCCGTCACGCAATACAAAAGCGGGCTAGCCAGTGCACTCGAGGCCCTAGGCTTTGACCTTGTGCGCAATGACATCGTGGTTTTGCCCTGTGCCAGCTCTGGAAATAAGAGCTTTGGTGTGGCGACGACGGTGACGGCGGCCATGCGTCGCGAGCCACGGGAACGGGCCGAGCAGGTGAATTCGATCGCCCTTGGATGGCCTGTGCGCGTGCTGCGAAGTGCTCGACCGGACGATCTCACGACTGGCGCTACACGTGGGACGTTTCGTGCTCCGCGCAGCTTTAGCAACTCCGTGAATGCAGAGCCGCGAGAATCAGCAAAATCCGACTTCGACGTGTCGCAGTGGTTATTGGTCCAAAGCGCGGAGGGCTACATCGGCTTTGTCCGGCGCGAGGGCATCAAATTTATGAGCGAGTACCGCTTGCCTGATGCCATGCTTCTCGTGCCCACCACCGCCACGCTTGCAAACGGAAGCGTGCTGCTTCTTCCTACAGCCACAGGTTTGAGAAAAGCCCCCGATGGACGGTGGAGCATTGATTTGGCCAGCGAGCAGCTTCAACTGCAACTGCCAATGAACCACGTGAGTAGCACCCGTGCTACGTTCACGAGCAGCATGATCCTAGAACTGGCACAGCCGCTCCTGGGCACCAAATATGTCTGGGGCGGCGTTACAAATTTCGGCATAGATTGCTCGGGTTTTACGCAATTCATTTACCGTTGTAAGGGCCTCCATCTTCCACGCGACGCCGAGGAACAAGCCATTGTGGGGATGATTGTTGGTTTTGGCCCCCAAGTTGTGCCAAATTTGCGAGCTGGAGATCTTGTCTTTTTCGTTAACGAGCGCGGGAAGGTCTCTCACGTCGCTATTTCCCTGGACGGGGAAAAAATTATTCACTCGTCGCAGCGCGATGTTCACTTGGACTCGCTGACCTCTGTTCGTGAGGACGGCGAGGCCCCGTTGGCGGAACGCATTCTCTATGCGCGACGAGTGGTCGGATGGTAGGGCTGAGGTTTTCTTGCTGCGTGGATAGCAAACAATCTAGGTGATCGGCCGTATTCTTTCGACGTGAACACTTTTCAACAGCAGCCAGTAACCCTGGTGATCACAGAGATTTACCTTTCGATTCAGGGCGAATCCACGTGGGCGGGATGCCCCTGCGTGTTTGTGCGCCTCACAGGTTGCCCGTTGCGGTGCAGCTACTGTGACACTGAATACGCGTTCACCGGGGGCAGGCGGATACGGCTCGAAGATGTTCTCGCAGAGGTAGCAAGCTTCGGTTGTCCACTTGTCGAAATTACGGGGGGTGAGCCACTAGCTCAGCCCGCATGTGTAGAGCTGTTGCGGATTCTGGTGACGCACGGCTTCACAGTGCTCCTGGAAACTAGTGGTGCTTTTTCTCTCGCCAATGTGCCCGCGGAGGTGCGAAAGATCATGGACCTCAAGTGTCCGTCGAGTGGTGAAGCTGAGCGTAACCTTTGGGGCAATATCGAATTTCTCCAGCCTCATGACGAAGTGAAATTTGTGATCGGTGACCGCACCGATTTTGAGTGGGCGAGCAAAGTTTGCCGAGAACATGGCCTCGTCAAACGCGTGCGGGCCGTCCTTTTCAGTCCCGTTTTCGGTAAACTTGCGCCGTTATCTCTCGCACAATGGATTCTCGATGAGCGTCTGTTCGATGTGCGCTTGCAGCTTCAGCTTCACAAGTACGTCTGGCCCCCTGAGGCACGTGGCGTCTGATCAGTCAGCCTCCCAATTGCGCAGCGATCTGTTCTGCCTCGAGAGTAAAGGCCCGCACAAGGCGCCGCACGGCCTCGTAATCAGTGAGTCGCATAAGACTTGTGGGCGCGTGAATGTAGCGGCACGGGACGCTGAGTGTTGCCGTGGGAATGCCTTCGCGCGTGGTGTGAATTCGCGCCGCATTTGTGCCCCCAAAAATTGGGCGTTTAATCTGATAAGGAATTTGCTCCCTCTCGGCGAGGGATTCGAGAATGCGTACCAGGCGCGGATGGCAGTGGGTGTATTTGTCCATCAACGTGATGGCGGCCCCGGCTCCGATGCGCGTAGGGCATCGCGCCTCTGGCACACCAGGCACGTCTGCGGCGACGGTGCCCTCAAGCACGAGCGCAAGCGTCGGCGCAATGCGAAAGGCTCCGACCATAGCGCCACGCGCATTGAGCTCCTCGAAAGTAGAAAAGAGGCCGACGACTTCGATGTTCAAACGAGGTAACTCGGCAAGTGACCAAAATAGCTCGATCAACTGTGCGCATCCGAGCCGGTCGTCAAAGGCTTTTCCTGCGACGACACCGTTGTTCAGCTCAATAAACCCTTGTGCTGGAACAACACTGTCACCTATGCGAATGCCCCATGCTGCGACTTCCTCTCTACTCGTGGCGCCAACATCCAGAAAGACATTGTCTAAGCTGATGGGTGTTTTTCTCTCCTCGGCAGGCTGGATATGCGGCGGCGTCGTTCCTACGATTCCAACGTACTTTTTCGCGTCGCGTGTGCGAATCTCGAGGCGCTGCGCGAGGACAATACGTTCATCCCAGCCACCAATCGGTGCAAGGCGTAAAAAACCGCTGGCCTCAATATGCGAGACGACAAAACCGACTTCATCCATGTGAGCATCCACGAGAAGCACTGGTGCTGACTGAGAACGCGCATGTCGCCGAACAATGAGATTGCCAAGTGCATCGGTTAGAATGTCATCCACACAATCTGCTAATGCTTCGAGAATCAACTCACGCACGTCGTTTTCGTAGCCGCTGGGGCCGTGAGCTTCGCTCAAGCGACGAATGAGTTCGAGAGTGGTCATTTGGCTCCTCGCGAAAGAGAGTTTCACTGCGCTTACCTAGCAAGAACGAACTTGGCAGCAGCCTCTTTACTTCTTCAAGCTCGTAGCCTTGTGGAGGCAAGACGGAATCGAAAATCAACGCGCATAGGCTGGATTCTGCGAGCGGATGTGTTGTGCTGGATCTGCGCAGGGCTCGCTGGATTTGTCACAGCCGTAGCGCCACACCGCGGGCTGGCTTTGCTTTTTCTTTTCGCAAGCGGCGTGCCTTTGGCCGCGTTGCTCCGGCGAAAATATTTTCTCACAGAATTTTTCGCTGTGACCGTGGGATGCGCGTTGGTCGTTCTCACACTTTCCGCCGCCATCAGCATCATCTTAGGAATATTTGCGTCGCGGTCTGCATTGATGCTACCGGCAGTGCTCGCATTTCTCGCTGGAGTGCGGTTGCGGGGGGCTCAGATCGAACTTTGCTGCGCTCGCCGCGATCTTGCCGCAGCTGGGGTGGGAGCAATTGTGTTGGCAGCGGCATCTTTTGTCTACCTATCGAACGGCCCAGTGGCGACGCCACGTGGTTACGCTTACATCATGCGCCATTGGCTCGCTCGCGATGGAGCTTACCTCTTTGGACTTGTTCAGGAGGCACTCGAGCGTCGCAGCTATCCTGATGAAAACCCGTTCATGGCTGGCGTGCCAAACTCCTATGCCTCGCTTGGGCACTGCGGCCTGGGACTGCTCTGCACAGCGGAAGGGGAAATTGCCGCGTTTGCGCTTTGGCCATATGGCATCTTTTTTCATGTCGCTGCTGCTATGCTCCTTGCTCACACCATGGCGCGCGGGAGCAGGGCGAAGACACAGCAGACGCGCTGGGATTGGGTGCTCCTTGCTGCAGCAGCACTTGTGGCGTGGCGTGCTGATTTCTTTGTGTATCCACAAAGCCAGAGCTATTTTTTGCCTGTGCTGTCGCTTTTCCTTTGGTGGACATCGCAACGCGGTTGGTGGAAGCTCTCGGCGGCACGCAACATGGCTTTGGGCGGCGCTCTTGTGCTTACAAGCGTGCACACAGTCAGCGCAGCTGTCGCCCTGTGCGTGCTCGTGGGGGCCACATTTGGGCAGTGGCGTTCGCTGTGGACTTGGCCGCTAGCTTCACAAAGTTTATGGTTGAGCGGCCTCCTCATTGCACTTTCGAGCTTCTGGTTTTTTGGCGGAACGCCTTACGGACCACGCCTAAGCGCGCCGACCTCTCTGGCACTCGAGCAGCTGCAAAAACATGCTCTCCCCTATCTTCCCCTTTATATTCTTGTGGGCTGGGGGACGTTCGCCGCATGGCGCCGGCGAGATTATCTGGTATCAAGTGCACTTGGGCTGCTCGGCGGGCTCGCTATGCTCTACACGTTGGTGGGGATCATGTCAGTAGATCCATTTTCTGTTTTTTTCGCAATTTTCAATGCGCAGCGACTTCCTTATTTCGCATCCGTCGTCGCGCTTGCGTATTTGCTAGGGCTCAGCAATGTTGCCCGTGTTGCTGCTGTTTTGCTAGCCGTTTTGCCCCTCATCTTTTTTCCCTCACCACTTCTCAGGGAAACATGGAACCTCGTGCTGGCGCCACCACTCGTGTTTACGCCATCTGACATACATGCTTACCATTTCATCCGGGAAGAGACGCCACCGCGTGCGCGGTTCCTCAGCAATGCTGAACATTGGGGGCTAGCCACTTTCACAGGACGCACGGAATTTGCACGGGGACCGGTGCCAGCCTTTGGCCTCCACACCGTTCCGGAGGACGAGGCCTACCGTCTGTTTGCTCTTCGCGAGGCCTTTTTGCAAGGACAGCACATGCAGGAATTGTGGCGGGTGCTTCACGACAGATTCCGAATAGAGTACGTGCTCCTTGAACATGCCAAAGCAAAAAGCACTTCGGAATTTGCGCAGCGTCTGGCTATGTTGGAATGGCGCGGGATGAGATTTGTTGTCGAATTCGACAGCTCACAGACGGTGTTGTTTCATTGGACGCGGCAGGATGATGAGCCACAAGCCAACCCTTAAGAAAATTGGAATAAAGAAGCCGCTTGTGCGAGTTGTCGCCGGCGTCGCAAGGCGCCAAGCCCATGTCTTTGTGGCGAAGCGGCGTGCCGATGACAGCCTCGGTGGATTTTGGGAATTTCCAGGGGGCAAAGTCGAGGAAGGGGAAACACCGGAGGCGGCGCTCAAGCGTGAGTTTTTTGAGGAATTTGGTGCTCTGGTCGAGGTCGGTTCTTTCCTTGGCTCAAACACACACGAGTACGACCATGTGATCATTGAGCTCATAGGTTATGAAGTATCTTTGCTCGGAGCAATATCACGCATGGATGCTCATGAATGCATGGCATGGGTCCCGATAGCTGATTTGGAGTTTTACGACTTGGCGCCTGCCGATGAGTTTCTGAAAGGGTTTCTAGTGGAAAACCAAGAGTAACGGTGAATGAAGCAGTGGGAGTATGAGCTGTTGGCGCGACGAAACCCAAGCATTCGAAGGCATGTCGTGTTCTTGCTTGTGTTGCTTGCCTTTTGGCAAGGCGTTTCATGCTTTGGTAATTTATTAGCAAAAACTCAAGCTACGACAAGCACGGTCGTAGCCGTTCCACGCCAGGCACAGCCATTGACGACAGGCGCCCTTATTATTCAGAATAACTCGCCATTCCAGATTGTGACGTTACGGATATCGACGTCGCGCACTCCGGACCTGAGCACGTTCGATAGCATTCTCCTAGAGGTGCAGCGGCGTGCTGCCGAACAAACGACGGTTGCGTTGGCTCATTCTGCTTACAACTTGGTATCGGAATTTCGCCCGTATAACTGGATTTCGGCCAAACCAACGGAGGAGGTCTTTGATCCCGTAAAACTTTTTAATGTTTACGGTTACGGACTTTGCGATGCTGCAGCCCGAGCACTGGCAACTATTCTCTGGGGGCTACAAATCCGGGCGCAAGTTTGGGATCTCCGTGTGCACGTCGTCGCTGAATTTTTCGATGGCAAACACTGGCAAGGGCTCGACCCGGATATGCGTGTCCATGCTTACGTGGGGACGACTTCGCGCACGTTGCCAGCCCGTTACTATTGGGGCTTCCGACAGAAACTCCAACCTGCTGAGGTTTCTGATCCGAACATGGCACAGATGCTACGCAAACAGCTTGTCTCTGCCCTGGACCAGGTCACTTCACCGCCGCAGCGCGCCTATTGGCGCCCATTCTCCGCGCATGATGCGAGGCTTCGATTACGACCTGGTGAGCAAGTCATTCGTTATTCGGATTCGCGCTTGGGTTATTACGCTACTCTCTCCACCGAGCCACCCCCGCTCTATGCCAACGCTGTTTTTCGTTGGGAACGGGAGCTTCCCGCAGAGATTCCAAGTGACGACGATCTTGACGACATGGCAATTCGCTCACGATTTCCATTCGTTATCGTTGGTGGCACCATCCACATCACAAGTCTCGAAGCAGGAGTACCACCGCCGGTGCCTTGGGTAATCACTGGCAACGGAGACTATGAACGATGCCCGCTCATCTCGACGGCGGAGAACGCTTTTGAAAGTTCTGCCACCTACGAGCTACCCCCGGCTATCATTGGACGCTATGATTTCACGGTACGGCTCTGCGGCGAGGACCTGTTTTCTTGCAACAATCTGCCGCGTGTGCGCTATGAGCAGACTGTCATCACGCAGTGCAGCTCTTCGACGTTCCCTGCAATCCCCGAAGGCGAGGGTGACGAGCTTGTGCGAGTGGAAACCTCCGATAATGCCCTTTTCGATATGACGTTGTTGTACCGCACTGGGGACGATCTCCCTGATGATTTTAGCGTTTTGACGGAGTGAAGCCCCATATCCCCCGGAATCATCGCGTTGACGGCTTTGTTGGGACGAATTGCTCAGCAGAGACGCTCCTGCCAAGGGCCGCAAGAACCTGACAGTGCCAAGACGCCACTTTTAACGCCAACTCGCCATCACACGTGGAAGCTTATCAGCCACCTCACTGGCCAAAACACCACATTCGCCTACGAGTTGGGCACACAGACGCCCTGCTTCCAAATGCAAACGAGCACCGAGCACAGCTGCACGCCAAGCCTCAAGACCTTGGCCCACAAGCGCTGCAATCACCCCAGAAAGGACGTCGCCCGTACCACCTTTGGCGAGGGCCGAACAGGCACCCGCATTGATCCACACTTGGCCGTCCGGACGCGCGATGAGGGTATCGGGCCCCTTGAGAAGCACTACGGCATTGGTTCGCACCGCTGCGGATGTCGCTGCAGCAAATCGATCCAGCTGAACTTCCTGAGGAGTAAGTTTGAGCAAGCGGGCCATCTCGCCAGGGTGTGGAGTAAGAATAACATTTTCCCGCAATTTCGGCATGCCCCATGCTGCGAGGATCGTGAGGGCATCTGCGTCGACAACCATCGGTAACGAGAGTTCGGACACAAGTGCATGCACCAACTCGCGTTGACCTGGTCCTGTTCCCAACCCCATTCCCACGGCCAGAACATCTAGCTTCGCTGCTGTTTCCGCAATTACAGGGAATCCAGAATCGTCAAGCCACCGGCCATCGCGCGATGGAACAATGACAGTGACTGCCTCGGGAAGAGCCATTTTCGCGATGGGGTTCAAAGACTCTGTTGTGAAAAGGTAGACGAGCCCTGCGCCGCTGCGCAGCGCTGCACGAGCAGCAAGAAGGGCTGCCCCAGCGAAGGGCGGAGACCCAGCCACAACACCAACTTTGCCAAACGTGCCTTTGTTGGCTGTGATCGGACGAGGCGGAAGCCAGCCTTGAAGCTCATTCTGCGTGGCAAGGTTATAGCACCACTCGTCACTGGCGAGAAGCTGCTGTGGGAAATTGATCCGTTCGACGATCAGCTCGCCCGTGTAAAGCGAGCCTGGAAGCGTCACGGTGCACAGTTTCGGGGCCCCAATTGCAACCGTGAGATCGGCTTGCACCACCGGCCCCAAGTGCTCTTGTGGCGCGAGCTCCCGCACGCCTGATGGCACGTCCACAGCCAAGACGGTGGATGAAGCCGCGCAAATCGCTTGCACCGCTTCCGCAAAAACTCCGCGAAGCGACCCGCGAATCCCCGTGCCACAAACAGCGTCCACAACAAGATCAGCATGGCTAAGGTGGTCGCGCAGCTCAGCTGCGCTTACGATCGAGACGCCGGCTTCCTCGGCTTCCCGCAAGGCTACCTCAGCAGCTCCTTTTAGACTGCTCGGCTCTCCCACTGCCACCACCTTGACATTTGTGCCGGCCTGTTTGAGATAGCGCGCCGCAACATAGCCATCGCCAGCATTGTTGCCTTTTCCGCATACCACCAGAGCGAAACGGGGCTCAAACCGCTCGCGAGCTATCCGTGCGACAGCGCGCCCTGCCTCTTCCATGAGTGCCTGCTCCGCGATGCCGAATTCGGTCCGCGCCCGAGCATCGACAGCTCGCATTTGTTCATTTGTCAGCACTTTCATTTGTTGCGGCTCCCTAGAAAGTTTTGTGGAATCACCTTGACGTGACCATAGACTTCAAGCCCACTAGATACACCGGCGACAGTTGAGTTAAAGCATTTTCTTGACTTCACCAAGAAGCACGCGCGAACCAAAGTAAGTTGTCGAACTTAGATGAGGGCATAACGTGGCTACGAAAAAAGCTACTTCTGCGAGTGCGCGGAATGAACCATCGTTCCAGCTTCCGCGAATCATGGTAACAACTGACGTGGTTCTCTTCACATTTGAGGAACAACAGCTCAAGGTGCTTTTGGTCAAGCGGGCAACACCGCCGTTCGAAGGTCTGTGGGCCTTCCCCGGAGGAATACTGGAAGAAAATGAAGAGCTTGAAGAGTGTGCGCTGCGCGAGCTCAAGGAGGAGACAGGGCTTACCACCGCGCGCTTGAAACAGTTTGGGGCCGTCGGAACAATCGGGCGAGATCCGCGTGGACGATCGGTAAGCATTGTGTACTTCGGAGCAGTGCCGGCGGAAGTTTCGAACCCGGAACCCGGAGAAGAAGTTGCCGATGCTCAGTTCCACATGGTAAAGCGGCGGCCGCGTCTGGCTTTTGACCACGAGCAGATTCTCAAGGCTATCCTGAATCGGTTGCGGGAAGAAATCGTTCAGTCGGAGCTACTTTTTGACTTCTTCCGGTCAGTGATTCCATCCGCTGATATGCTTGCACTCATCGAACAGATTTGGGGAACGACGGCTGACCGCCGCAAATGGGATGGCTGGATGCATAGCTTGCCATTCCTTCAGGAGATGAGCGGTGGTGACCGTTTCCGGCTGGACCGCACCGAGATGCGCCGTTGGTTGCGCAATCACACACTGAACATCGCAGAGCTTTTCCCCACAACATAATTTGTGAGAAAAAGCGCCTCCTGCGGCGTAGATTGGTCGTCAGCAGACAGCTAGAGCGATGGTCCCCGCAGAATTCGGAGTGTGCTAAATCTTTCGCGCCTTTACACCCCAAAAGGAGAGTGAATGGGCTTCTCTTTCAGCGATCCCCCAGCCTACGAGGATGTTGTTCGGTTTTTTGAGTGCCTCATCGATTACGAAAGAGGACGACACAGCCGCTTTCGTGAGGAAACACGCGAGACGGATCTCGAGAGATTTCGTCGCCTTTTGGACGACCTTGGCTCGCCACAATTTTGCGCGCCGACCTTTCATGTGGCCGGGACGAAGGGCAAAGGCTCTGTGTGCGCCTTTTTGGCGAGTATATTGGGAAAAGTTGGATTGCGTGTGGGACTTTACACCTCACCCCACATCGAGAACTACTGCGAAAGGATCCGCGTAAATGACGCGAATATCTCGGATCAAGAATTGGCGCACCTCATTGCCGCCCTCGCGCCAAAAGTCGAGAAAAATTTCTCTGCCAAAGGGGAGGGCTTTCGCACGGTTTTCGAACTTCTGACGGCGGCTGGTTTTGTTTATTTCAGCCGTCAAGGCGTGGATGTTCTCGTCGTTGAAACTGGTCTCGGCGGACGACTCGATGCAACAAACGTGTTCGCTCAGCAGCGCAGAAATTTTGACGTGCCCCATGTGAGCGTTATCACATCCATTGGCTACGATCACATGGAGATTTTGGGCGACACAATCGAAAAGATTTCTGCGGAAAAGGCTGGGATTATCCATCATCAGGCCTCTGTTGTCGTAGGGGCTCAGGCTCCTCTCTACCGCGATGCGGTCAGAAAGGTCATCGAGAACCGCGCCGCCAAAGTTGGCTGCCATCGCGTTTTTTATGCCGAAGAGCTTGTAGAAAGCGCGTTTGTTCCTGAGCTGACGTCGCTCAGCGAAGTGACTCACGGTGCAGGCGAATTTGTGCTCACTAAGGAAGGCCAGCGGCATTTTTCGAGCACCTCGCTAGGGCAACAACTCGCGAAGGGAATTCGGCTCAAGGTCGGTCTACCAGGGCTCCACCAGCTCGAAAACCTTCGCACAACTCTTGTGGCGTTGCTTGCTGCTGAGCAACTCGGGATGGGGCGAGTTTCTACGGCGGCTCTTATGGCCGGAAGTCGTGATGTTCGTTGGCCAGGGCGCTTCGAAATTCTTAGCCGAGAACCAGTGGTGGTAGTCGACGGTGCGCATTGCGAGCTGTCCACGATGGCGATGGCAAAGACTTACCGCCAACTGTGGGGAAATCAGTCCGTCCACGTTGTCCTTGGGCTTATGCAGGACAAAGCTCTCTCGAGAATTCTCGCTGCCACGCGCGGTTTACTTCCAGCGTCTCGCTATTACTGCTGCACGCCACCAAGCCCACGGGGGCGCCCGGCGGCCGAAGTAGCAGCCGAGGTGAAAGAAACTCTCGGTGTCGAGGCCGAAGCTTATGATTCGCCGCAAGAGGCGGTTACAGCGGCTTGGCAAAGCGCTCGACGTGAGGGCGCTGGCATTATCGCATTCGGATCGTTTTACCTAGTGGCACCTTATAAACGCATATTGGCTCGCCTGCTTCAGGATAGCTAAAGGTCCCGAAGCACTCTAAGCGCCGTCGCCGCGCGGCACCTTGCTGTGTCCGCATTTCGACGAGACACAGCAAAAAACTGCACAGAAAAGGTCAAGACATCAACGGACCTACTGCTCGACCTTGAGGACTGCCATAAAAGCTTCCTGCGGAATTTCGACGCGCCCCAACTGTTTCATGCGCTTCTTGCCTTCTTTCTGCTTTTCCAGGAGCTTGCGCTTGCGGGTAATGTCGCCTCCGTAGCATTTCGCGGTCACGTTTTTGCGCAGCGCTTTCACGGTTTCTCGTGCCAAAACCTTACCACCGATTGCGGCCTGAATGGCAACCTCGAAAAGCTGGCGCGGAACCAACTCTTTGAGCTTTTCGACCAAGGCACGTCCGCGATAGTAAGCCTGTTCGCGATGCACAATCGTCGAAAGGGCATCGACAATTTCACCGTTGATGAGGATATCGAGTTTCACCATGTCGGCTGGACGATACTCGGCCAGCTCGTAATCAAAGCTCGCGTAACCTTGCGACAGCGACTTTAGTTTGTCATAAAAATCGAGGATGACTTCGCCAAGCGGCAGTTCGTACTCGAGCAGCACCCGATTTTCTGTGATGTAGTGCATTTGCCGCTGAACTCCGCGCTTCTGCTGAAGGAGCTGTATGAGGTTGCCGAGGTATTGCGGGGGCGTGATGATGCGCGCGATAATAAAGGGCTCCTCGATGACCTCGATTTCACCGGGCGAAGGCATTTTCGTCGGATTGTCCACAAAGAGAACCTCTCCATTGCGCTTCGTGACCCGATAAACGACGTTCGGCGCCGTGGTGATAAGGTTCAAGTTGAACTCGCGCTCGAGCCGCTCTTGGACAATCTCCATGTGGAGGAGGCCAAGGAAGCCGCAACGGAAGCCGAATCCGAGAGCGGCCGAAGTCTCCGGTTCATAAAAGAAGCTCGAATCGTTCAATCGGAGTTTTTCGATGGCGTCCTTGAGGTCATCATAGTCCTCGGAGTTGATGGGATAGAGTCCGGCAAACACAACGGGCCGCGCGGGCTTGTAGCCGGGAAGCGGAGTCGTAGCCGGGCGCTTGTCGTGCGTGATGGTATCGCCGACGCGCACCGAAGCCACATCCTTGATAGAAGCAATCACGTAACCGACCTCTCCCGCACCGAGCGAGTCGGTTTCGACCATTTTGGGGCTGAAGTACCCTACCTCGTCCACTTCGTAATCGGCTTGGGTGGACATGACGCGGATGCGCTCACCTTTCTTCAACACGCCGTCCACAACGCGCACGTACGTCACCACTCCGCGGAAGCTATCGTACTTCGAGTCGAAGATCAGCGCACGCAACGGCGCGTTGGGATCGCCTTGCGGCGGAGGAATTCGCTCAACAACAGCCTCGAGAATTTCGTCCGTGCCAATGCCAAGCTTAGCGCTCGCGAGGATGGCTTGCGATGCGTCGATTCCAACGATGTGTTCGATTTGGCGTCGCACCGCCTCGGGATCAGCGCCCGGGAGGTCTATTTTGTTGATGACCGGAATGATTTCAAGGTTCTGCTCGATCGCAAGGTAAACATTGGCAAGCGTCTGAGCTTCGACACCTTGTGCAGCGTCCACGACAAGCAAAGCACCCTCGCAGGCAGCAAGGCTGCGGGATACCTCATAGGTGAAATCCACGTGACCGGGCGTATCAATGAGATTGAGCTCGTAAAGCTGGCCGTTCTTCGCACGGTAAGGCAGCCGAACAGCTTGAGCCTTGATCGTGATGCCGCGCTCGCGCTCGAGGTCCATGGAGTCCAGGATTTGATCGCGCATCTCGCGCGAGCTCACGACTTGGGTGCGCTCGATGAGGCGGTCGGCCAACGTGCTCTTTCCATGGTCAATATGCGCAATGATGCAGAAATTTCGTATGTTTTTAAGTTCCATGGGCCGCACTAAAATACGAGTGCGCAGGTAAACGCATTCGCCTTGATGACTTGCTTAGCACGGTGGCACGCGTTGGCGCCTGTACGCTCTCAGAAAGACCCACGCGTTTGCTCACCGGCCGGTAAAATTTTCAGCAAGTAAGTGTGGTGCGATCTGATCCCTGTTGCTCTCACGGTCGGAATCTGCTTTGGAAGCCACCTGGCTTCTCTTGTTTCTGCCAAGAGAAAAGCTGATGCGGCGCCGCGTGAGGAGCGCTTCTATGGTTTTTTAGCACGGTGGCTCAATAGGGTTAATGTGCCATATGTTCTCGGCGTACTCTCGGATCGAACGATCGCTGCTGAAGCGTCCCATCCGTGCCACGTTGAGAATCGCTTTCTTTACCCACTGGTCCTGGCGAGTGTAGAGCTGCGCTGCACGCTGGCTCACCAACAGATACTGTTCGAAATCCGCCAGCAAGAAATAGCGGTCGCCTTGATTGAGCAGGGAGTTGAAAATCCAGTGGAACATCGGGGCATTGCGATGGAAAAGGCGCTCCGAATTGAAGCAATCCATAACCCGACGTATTGCAGCATTCGAGTGATAGAGCTGCCACGGATCGTAGTTGGGTCGCAAGGCGTCGAGCTCCTCGGCACGATGGCCAAACAGAAAGACGTTGTCCTGGCCGACAGCTTCGATGATTTCAATGTTGCCGCCATCATAAGTGCAGACCGTGAGGGCGCCATTCATGGCGAATTTCATATTGCTCGTGCCACATGCTTCGGTGCCGGCCGTCGAGATCTGCTCGCTGATGTCGGCGGCAGGAATGATCTTTTCGGCAAGCGACACGCGGTAGTCGGGCACGAAGACGACTTTGAGTCGCCCTTTGACGCGCGGATCGTTATTAACGACCTGTGCCAACTCATTTATTAGCTTGATAATTTGTTTTGCGGCCCAATAGCCTGGCGCTGCTTTGCCGCCAAAAATAAGCGTGCGAGGCACAGGCGGCTCAATGCGGTCCTCGATGATGCACAGATACTCGTGGATTGCACGCATCACCATAAGAAGCTGGCGCTTGTACTCGTGAATTCGTTTCACGATCACATCGAACTGGCTCGATGGGTCAACGTCCACGCCGGTGGTTTCTTTGATGACGCGTGCTAGGCGTTCCTTGTTGTGGCGCTTGACCGTCGCGAAGCGCTGTCGGAAGGAGCGATCCTCGGCAAAGGGTTCGATGTCACGCAGTTTCTCGAGGTCAGTTATCCAGCCGTCGCCAATTGTATCGCTCAGCAAGCTGGCCAGGCCCGGGTTGGCCTTGAGTAGCCACCGACGTTGCGTTACCCCATTTGTGACGTTGAAGAACTTGTCTGGCCAAAGCTCGTAAAAATCCGGTACAAGGCGAGATTTTACCAGATTGCTGTGGAGTCTGGCCACACCGTTGACTTTGCGGCTACCGATGATGGCAAGATTTGCCATCCGGACGAAACGCTTGCCGTTGTGCTCTTCGAAAACACTCATCCGATGCAGGCGCGAGACGTCGTTGGGCCAACGACGTTTCACCTGCTCAAGGAAGCGACGGTTGATCTCCTGAATGATGAGCAGATGCCGTGGCAGGACGCGAAGCAAAAGTTCTTCCGGCCATTTTTCTAGTGCCTCTGGCATGAGGGTGTGATTCGTGTAGCCAAAGGTGGCTTCGGTGATTTCCCATGCTTTCGTCCATGGCAGACGGTGTTCGTCGAGAAGCAAACGCATAAGTTCGGCGATGGCCAGAGTCGGGTGGGTGTCGTTGAGTTGAATCGCCACTTTCTGGGGGAATTCGTCAAATGTTGCATGGCGACGCAGGTACCGCCGGACGATGTCGCGAATGGCACATGCCACAAAGAAATACTCTTGCAGCAAGCGCAGCTCGCGGCCTGCGTCCACAGCATCGGAGGGATAGAGAACCTTGGAGATGTTCTCTGTAGCAATTTTCTCGACGACGGCTTCCATGTAGTTGCCTTCGTTAAACCGCTGGAAGTCAAATTCCTCCGATGCTTTCGCGGTGTAGAGGCGGAGATAGTTGACCGTTTGTGCTCCGTAGCCGACGATAAGCATGTCCGACGGTACACCAATAATGTGCTTGCAGCCGGCCCAAACAACCCGGGGTGTGCCATGCTCATCCTGGATGTGCGTGATGTGGCCGTAGAGAGGCACGCGAACGGATTCATCTGAGCGGTCAATGAGCCATGGGCTCGGGCGCGAGCGCCATGCATCGGGTGCTTCCACCTGGAAACCGTCCTTAATCTCTTGGCGAAAGAGGCCATACTCGTAGTTGATGCCGTAGCCAAAGCCCGGCATGTTCATGGTGGCCAGCGAATCGAGGAAACAAGCAGCTAGCCGCCCGAGTCCCCCGTTGCCCAAAGCAGCATCGCGCTCGGTTTCTCGGATTTCCTCGAGGTCGTAGCCAAGTGATTCGAGAGCGTCGCGGCATAGCGCGTCGATACCAAGATTTGTCAGGTTGTTGCCAAGTGAGCGGCCGACGAGGAATTCCATCGAGAGGTAGTAAACCCGTTTGGCATCAGCCTTGAAGAATCGCTGCTCGGTGTCGAGGAGCCGCTCAACCAGAAGGTCGCGAACGGCCAAGGAAACGGCCATCAGCATATTTTCAAGGCTGAGGGTAGCCCATTCTTTAGCTAAGGTGTAGCGCACGTGGCGCTTCACTTGCTCGAGAAATTCCTCTGGCGTCGTCACACGGTAGGGCTCCACCCACCCCGGATCGCGTTCTTGGGAACACTCCGGTGCGAGATCGTGCTGTTCCATATCAGGTACCTTTTCCACAGGCATTTGCAAATACTCCCATATCGCTCTTCTGTTAGTACGGAAAAGAAGTGTTGGGGATTCAACCCCAATTTAGAGCGCTCTAACCAAACTCCGGGATACTCGAGAAGCTTTGGCGAGACATCTTGTGAAGTAACAGAATCCAACCTATGATTTTGCAACGACTTGGCGTTGCGAGAACACCACTTCTCCCTCAACCAAGGTCATGACGATGGCGCCGGTAAGTGTGGCGCCAAGCCATGGAGAATTGCAACTTTTCGAGAAAAAGAAGTCCGGAGTAACCTGAACCTCCTCCGCAAGATTCAACAAGACGATATCGGCAGGGGCTCCCACACGCAGCGTTCCGCGAGGTTCGAGGCCGAGCACACGCGCTGGGCCGATCGTCAGCTTCTCGATGAGTTTTCCTAGGGGGACCTGGCCTGATTTCACGAGGAATGTGTACAGGACGGGAAACGCCGTTTCCAGGCCGACCATGCCGTAGGGTGCGTCCACGAAGGGGAGGTCTTTCTCAATGTCTGTGTGGGGAGCGTGATCGGTGGCAATGCAATCAATCGTGTCGTCGAGGAGCGCCGCCACAAGAGCTTCACGGTCCTCGGCCTCGCCGATCGGTGGATTAACCTTTAGATTAGTATCGAATGATTCCAATGCTGCATCGGTGAGCGTCAGGTGATGGGGCGTCACTTCTGCAGTCACGCGCACCCCATCTGCTTTGGCCCTGCGGATGTGGGGCAGGGATTGCCGCTTGGAGACGTGCATGATGTGTAAACGGCCGCCAGTAAATGCGGCCAATTCTACATCTCGCGCAACCATAACGCTTTCGGCCAACGCGGGGATGCCTTTCAGGCCAAGTTTGGTCGAATAATACCCCTCATGGACCACGCCCTCGCCGGCAAGGTGGAGATCTTCGCAATGGTCAAGAATGGGGACGTCGAACATGGCCGAATATTCGAGCGCGCGCCGCATGATCTCGGCGTTCATGATAGGATGCCCGTCGTCGGTAAAACCGCGGGCACCGTAGTGAACGAGATCACCGAACTCGACAATCTCTTCTCCTTGCTGGCCGCGGGTGACGGCTGCGTAGGGAATAACGTGGACGACGGCGTCGGATTCGGCGCGCGCAAGGATAAACTTGAGCCCGGTTTGCGAGTCAATAACGGGACACGTGTTGGGAATGGCGCACACCGTCGTGAAGCCGCCTGCCGCGGCCGCGCGCGTGCCCGAGGCAATGGTTTCCTTGTCCTCGCGACCAGGCTCGCGCAGGTGGGTATGCAAATCAATGAAGCCCGGGCAGGCAATAAGGCCGGTCGCGTCGAGGATGTCGGCTTGCGCGGCATTCGGGGGAACACCGACGTGCTCGATGACGCCGTCACTGATGACGATTGAGGCGATTTCGTCTCGACCTGTGGCTGGGTCAATGACCCGTGCATTGCGGATTATAAGTTTAGCCATGTCGAGAGAAGGAGCTTGCTATGCAAAACATCGGGCGCAAGAAGTTTTTTCAGCCGTTTTGTCTTTTGTTCCCCACGGCCATGCATGACTCAGCGGTTGCCGTTGTTTTTCGCGAGGGCGCCTTGCCAATCAAAGCGATAAAGCGGACAACTGCCATTACCCAGATAACGTTCTTTCTCTGGATGGCTGCACAAGGCGCGCCCTAGCTCGGCGTCCTTCACCCCTTCGAAAAAATAGCAGTCTTTCAGCCGGCACGTGACCAGAAGCGGAGTCTGGCGTTTCAATGTCTTTGCGTCGTTAGTCATCTTACCATTCTGTTCGTGGACAAGTATAGTTCCTGTTTGAAATGCCGACTACTTACTACTCATGCTTTTGTCCCTCGTCTGGTGGGCGCGTGCCCGACCCCGTAACGGAAAGAGGCTTCGGCAGGATCCGCGCTTAGGTCGCGAATAGCTGCGGCATGTACCTGTAAATACGCACGGCCAATGAGCTACCATCGGTGAGGTGTTTTGTCATTTCTTGGGAAACGTGGGAAGCGCCTCAGAGAATGCGGCACGAAACTCTTAGCCTCTCGCGATGGTAAGCAATACAGCATGTGGAGAGAAAGTACGATGGATGCCATTTTGCGCTATGGCAGCACCCAATATAAGGTAAGCACCGGACAGACGTTGAAACTTCCGCTATTGGACGTGGAAGTGGGCAGTCGCGTGGAACTCGATGATGTTCTCCAGGTCAAGAAGGACAACGGCGAGGCTGTGTTCGGCCGTCCGACGGTGGAAGGCGCGACAGTTGTGGCCAAGGTTTTGCGGCATGGCAAGGACCGCAAGATTCTCGTCTATACGTTCAAGCGGCGCAAAGGCTACGAAAAACGCCGTGGCCACCGCCAACCGTACACTGAAGTGCTGATCGAAAACATTAAACTTTGATACCAATCATTTCCCGTGGGCACAAGCCCAACCGAACCTTAGTCGAGGGTAGAATCAATGGCACATAAGAAGGGCGTAGGAAGCTCAAGAAATGGTCGCGACAGCAACTCGAAACGTCTGGGCTGCAAGGCTTTTGGCGGCGAGTTCGTCAAAGGCGGCAGCATCATCGTCCGTCAGCGTGGCACGCGTGTGCATCCAGGACCAAACGTCGGGCTGGGCCGCGATTATACGTTGTTTGCGAAAGTGAGCGGAATCGTAGAGTTCTACGAGCGAGCAGGGAAAAAGTTTGTGGCAGTGAAGCCCGCAGATGCTCCTGCTGCAGTGTAACGGCTGTACGTTACCATAAACATTGCAACTTGCGAAAACGGCTGCAGTGTACTATGCAGCCGTTTTTCATTCGAGTTTGAGCAAGAGAGTATATGCTGTGAATGCAATGCGTGGGCGATATCCGTTCCTTGACCCTGTGCGGGGCGAGCTGCTAAAAGCCAAGTGGATTTGGGTCGCTTGCTGCTTCAGTCCTATCATTTACTTCTTTCTGGCTCGCGCTGTAGAAGTCTGGTCGTTCCGCGATGCAGCTAAAAGTGGGCTTGTCGGTTTAGATCCAGAAAACAGAGACAGGGCTGCAAAGGCATTTTTTTTGTTTGCGGTGTCCCTGGAAGCGGCGGTGTTAAGCCTTCGGCATTGGTTCAATCGGCGGGCGCGAAGTGGGACAACAACGTTGCAAGAAGTGATGTCGCTCTACCTAAAACGCACAATTGTGCTTTTGGCCGTGAGCGAGTGCGCCGTGCTCGGCGGCTTTGTCTATTTTCTGCTCTTTGGCGACATGAGAGCATTACTCATCGGCGGCGTGTTGACTTACCTTTATTATGCCCAAAGCTATCCGAGTGAGGAAGGGCTGGCGAGGCTTGCCGAACCCTTGCGACGAGCACGTGGTGGGGAGTGATCTTCCGGGCTGCAGAATTGCACGGCCATTCCTCGCAAAGGCGCCGCCCCGAACAGGACTGATCTACCCGGTTTGTACGAAACGCGTCCTGGAAGGGAATCAGCCACATCTCGACGCGATTATTTCTCTCCGTGGTGTGATGAGATGTGTGTCGCGGCATGGCAGCGGACCGGCAAGTCTGATGTCGCCTACCTTTCTCAGGCACAGCAACGCGCAAGGATTTTCCTGAGGACGTGGGCACCAGAGCTCCGCGTGCTGAACAAAGGTAGGAAAAAGAGCCGGGCGAGCCCGAAAGCCAGCTCATGGGTGAATGGGGGAAAACAGCAGAAGGATTTCGTGAGGCGTTTGCTGAGTTCTTGCCGACGCTCCGTGCTGTTGCCCGCGACAAGTCGCACAAACTTATAGCTGAACCGTGGGCAGAATGTTCTCCGCAACTTGGGGAAGAAAAGTAGCGCCCAGAGCGACGCCACTGTCTTCGTCGCTGACGGTCGTCATGAGGCATGGTTTGCGCGCCTCGAATCTATTCATGTGACGCATCAGCCAAGCGCTGCTGAAATTTAGAAGCTTGCCTTGCGTCTTGCGTGCGCTTGATGTCCCCAAGGTTTTGCTGGAGGCAGTTTGAGCGCCACTATCGCAGTCACCGCTACGGCAGGTACGCTGCAGACCGTATGGAGGACGCTGTTCATTGTTTCGCTGCGCCACCAGTGGGTGAAACATCGACAGGACGTTTGAGAGCAGCTGAGTCAAGAACTGCCAACGCTAGCCGGACGGCTCGCGCCCCTTCTGTCAAGGGGACTGGTGATGGGGTCCCATGAGCGACCGCAGCGATGAAGGCCTCGGCTTGGCGATCGTAAGGAGTGCGGCGCGTTGGCGAAAACGAAACTTCCTCCTCTCGACAGCAGTGAGCTGCTCCGCGGCGCTTGTAACTATAAGCAGGTGCACGGCGGGAATCAAAATCAAGAATCCCGTGGCTAGCTGCCAGTTCATAAAAATAATAAAATGTATTTGGAGGCTCAGCCCAGCTAGCTTCCACGTGTATGAGCGCTCCATCAGCAAGCCTGCCCACTACTAAACACAGATCGTCGGCGAGTGAACTTCCCAGTGAACGTCGCGCAAAGACATTGACGATCGGCCCTGCGGCCCACTCAGCAAAATCGAGGTCGTGAATCATCATATCGAGCACTGCTCCCCCACTCTTTTCAAAATCAAATAGCCAGTGATTGGACGGTAAATCGAATCCGGCACACCGGCCGAGACGCAGAACACCAAGTTGCCCCAACTGGCGCTCGATCAACACCTTGCGCGCGTATTCATACTCAGGGAAGAAGCGAACTGTGTGCCCAACCATGAGCATTTTAGGATAGCCGGCGAAAAGCGCCTCGATGCGCCTAAGCTCAGCTTCCGTCCGGACTAACGGCTTTTCGCATAAGACGTGCACTCCGGTCTCGTGAGCTTTTTCCAAAAGCTCAGCATGCGTGTGGGTTGGCGTGGCAATGACCACCACGTCCAGGTGCATATCGCCAAAAAACTCATCCAGCGTGCGTGCACAACGGGCCCCGTGCAGATCAGCCAAATGCGAAGACGATTGCTCGGGAGCGTACACAGCAGAGATCTTTGCCTTTCCAGTGCGGGCAAATGCAGCAGCATGGATGCGCCCCAGATTGCCGGCTCCCAGAATCCCAACACGAAGCATGGTGGTTTCTCCATTGGGCACCCAGAAATGATCAAACAAAACCGACAAGATCCTGAAGTCAGAAATGTGTCAAGCTAGGAGCCAACGCCTAGGAGGCAGACAAGAGACTGGTCAGCGGTAAATGTCTTGATTGAAGGAGGCAAAAACGTCCATGCCCTTAGCGCATGATCAAACCAACAAAATGGAAGCGAAGCGGCGCTTGGCGTTTTTCCAATCACGGCCGCATGGCCTGGCAGCTTCTGCTCCGCATGGCAGTCAGCGCTATTTTGCTCACATGGATTTTCACGCGCCAGGCCGACCTGGCTGGTGCGTTGCGTGTGCTGCAGGGGGCAATGCCTTCTTTTTTGGCACTTGGATTTGCGCTTTTTTTTGTCGGTGAGCTGCTCACGGTTTACAAATGGCAAATCCTTTTGCGTACTGTGGGGGTACGTTGCGGCTTTCTCGACCTCACACGCGCAATGCTCATTGGTGAGTTCTACAGCATGTTTCTTCCCACGTCGGTAGGTGGCGACGTCTGCCGCATCGCACTTACACGGTCGGCTGCGGGCAGCACATCGGTGGCGGCGAGCGCAGCCCTCATGCAGCGAAACACAGGCATGGGTGGTTTATTGGTCCTTGCGCTTGTCGCGACATCGTTCGTCGACACGCGCTTTGGCCTATTCAGCGGCCCTTTGGCTGTGTTCGACAGGCTCATAACGTGGTTTGCGCTCATCGCATTGGTTTACATGGCCATCAACATTGTGCTGCTGTCAGAAAAAGCACGCGTGCTGCTGTGGTGCCGCTTGGCTAAACCAGCAGCGCATCTTCCCTTGCTAGGGAGGCTGATTCGGTTCGCCGATGATTTCCACGTTGCCACGCGAAATATGCGCCTCGTTTTCCCGGCTGCGCTGCTGCTCTCGATGCTCACTCAGTTCCTCGACTGCCTCATGGGTTGGTGTGCTGGTCAGGCGATCAGTGCCAGACTCTCCGTCGCGCAGGCATGTGTCTTTGTGCCGGCCGCCACACTCATAGCCCTCTTGCCGTTTTCGGTGAACGGCATCGGGCTTCGCGAAGTTGCCTATTTGACACTGACATCCCAAGCTGGCTTGAGCAAAGAACAGGCAGTGGCACTCGGCACGATTCACTTCGCCTGCCTGGTAGGGCTGGCGCTCATTGGAGGAATTTGGCAGCTTCTTTCGCCGGCAATCGTCGCACGGGAAAACGATAAATGCGCAGGGCGCGGGGCTGACACGTCAGCGCCGTAAGCGCGACGGGCCACTAACGGCGGGATGATTCCGTACATAAAAGCGCCACGGTAGGGTGGCATGCTCCTGGGCGTAGGCAATGTTGATGCGAGGCGACGTGCCGATTTCTTCGTTAGGCGCAAGCTCAGCGGGCACGAGGAAGAGCCGGTTGCCCCAGAGAGGTTCGCCATAGAGCGCACCGCTAATGCCCATAGCCTTGCACAGTTTGCCAGGACCTCGGCACAGAGAATGGAGTGTGGCATGCAGGGGGGCGTCGAGGCGTTGGCGCATGAGATCGACGCCAACGACCGGATCTAGCGCGCGCACGAGAACGGCCTGCGGCATTCCTATGGGGCCGCTGACAACGTTAAAGCACCAGTACATGCCATAAATGAGATAAATATAGGCGTGGCCTTTGGGACCAAACATCGCTCGGTTGCGCTCTGTCATACGGCCACCGAAGGAATGCGAACCCTTGTCCTCCGGGCCACAGTAAGCTTCCACTTCCACGATGCGTCCAGCGCAGGTGCCTTCGGGCGAACGGTGCACGAGCAAGGCTCCCAGCAGAGCACGGGCGACGTCGAGGGTGGGCCGCTCGAAAAACTCGCGTGAGAAACGCTCGTCGAGCGCTCTATGATCAATGGGATAACTTCTGAGCATAATCGCGTAAACGCACTCGCGCATTTTCGTTCAAATAGATCACCGCGACGAGATCTTTCGAGTTTGGTGCGTGAATGGGAATTACTCCCACAGCAGGCGGTGGCGGCCTAAGAGGAAGGGTGACCACCGCAACTGCTTCGTTGCGAAGGGGAGGCCAGCGCGACAAGTCGACATCGAAGCCGAGCCACTCAAATTTGCCAATACGAGCAAGGTCGGGACGAAACTGCGAGGGTGGGATGCGGCGGTAGACTGCAACCAAATATTCCGCGCCGAAAATTCGATAAAAGGCAATTCGGTCCAGGTTCGGTTCGAGCTGTTCAAGTATCGCGAGCGACTGCTTCACACCATATTGCCAGTTCCATGCCGACTGTGTCGAGTAATTTCCAAAATAACGGTAAGCGAAGGGGAGAAAGGCAAGCAGTTGCGCAAGCAAAAGAGGCAACGTGAGCGACCGGCGCCAATAATTCTTGGCAATGTGCTCAAGGTGAACTATGCCTATGGCTGCAATTGTTTGAACAGTCGGAATGCCGACTATAGAACGAAGCGCGTGCGGAACTCCTTCGCGTGTGAGGCTGGCCGCAACAGGATAACATGCTAACCAAGCAAGCAGTAACGAGCCAAAACGGCTGGGGCGACGAAGCAGAGCAACGACGCCCACAAGCAAACCGAGAAATTCGATGGCGGAGAGAATGCCGACTGCCGCTCCGTGGCGGAGTTCCGAGTCACCCCGAAGAACCAAAAATTGTGGGGAGAAGTGGGCTAGGTAATTGCGCGCGAAGAGTGAGATGATGGCCCCCAGCGATTGGTCTCGCCCAAAAATACTAATCCGCGAGAAGCGTGCTTGAGCTGCTTCTGTGCGGAAAAAAAGAAGCCAGAGTGTCGGTAGGCTGACGAGGAGAAAAAGAACTGCGCTGGTGAGCGTCCATCGCCATTGGCGCCAAAGCTCGTGCCAATAAAGGCCCAGCATAAGCAAAATGAGAAGCGGGACGAAGGCTCGAGCGACATCGTAAGTGTAAACAGCAAGCCCCAACGCGGCAGCTACCCCCAACAGTGCGTGATTCTTGCCCCGTAAGAATTTTTGCCAGCCGACCATGGCGCCAGCAAAAAATAGTGGCAAAAAAATGCCTTGCTGGGCCCAGCGGCTGAATACGATGTGCCACGGGGAAAACGCGAGGAAAACGGCAGCCCATAGCGCCGTCCGCAGGCCTCGCGCTTGCTCAATCCAAAGAAAGGTCAACAGCACGGTCAATGTTCCGACGAGAGCGGCCGGCAGTCGGGCCGCCCATTCGTTCATGCCACACAACCAAACACATGGCACCGCCGCGTATTGATAGAGGGCGGATGTGGTCACGCCAAACACCTGAATAAAAAGTGGCAGAACATGGCCACTGCAGTCGCGGCCTGTGGTTGCGAGACAGAAAGCATTGTAGAGCTTCTCCGCTTCGTCGCGGAAAAGAGCTGGCGGAATAGCATCAAGCCTCAGTGTACGCAGGGCGGCAGCGATCAAGATCACCACGCTGATGAGCAGTCGGCGATCGCGATGAGGATGGATAATGAATCTCATTTTTGAGCAGCCCGGATGAGTTCGCGGTAGTAGTCAGCCCACAGGGGACGCCGCTGACGACAAAGGTCCCATTCGCGAATTGCCGTGGTGATGTCACCCAGGAAGAAATGCGCAAAGCCAAGCCGCTCGTGGACCTCGCAAGCTTCAAGATCGAGCAGCGCACGCCGGAGCATCTGCTGCGCTTCTGCGAAGTTGCCACGCATCAGGAGGAACGCACCGTATCGGCTCGACGCGTTCGAGTAGCGTGGATCCCACTCTAGCGCTTTGCGCCAGTAACTTTCCACATCCGGGAAAGGCGGGCGCTGAAGAATCTCACTCACAGCGCGCAGCGTTTGTTGCGCCTTGTCTTTCTGGCCGTGCAGGAGCTCCTCGATGCCACGCCGAAATGTCGTCTCCGCGGCCTCCCATGGCACAATAAATCCCCCAGACGGCATGGGAAGAGGGGCTTCCGCGAGCGTTCGGCCCTGCTTGAAAAGGAATTCGGCCACCATTCGACGAGCGAACATTGTGCTCGAAATCAACAGAATGGCCGCAGTGATACTTAGCCAACCCAACGAAGGAAAGTGCCGCCCGCGTGCTGAGAGTGCTGCTTCGTGCTGCAAATGGACTTGCGCAGCAGCCGCCTCCGGCAGCGCAAGAAATACGGCCAACCATCCCGCATGGGAGGGAAGACGCAGCGGGAAACTCATGAGCGAATCGAGCAAAAAAACGCAAACTCCTGCAGCGCTTGCAAGGACCAAAAAGCGCCCGGCGAGGGAAGTGCCCTGGCGATGAAAGAGCCGGTGAGCGCGCGCAAAAAACGCGACGAAAATACCAAGATAAAGGACAAACCCAATAATGCCGAGCTCGGCCCACACCTGAAGATATTCGTTGTGGGCTTCATTGGTGTAGGCACCAGCATAAATCCTCAGATGCGGATCGGCTAACAGGGCCGGCACAATTTGGCGAACATATTCGAGCGTGAAATTCCCTAAACCGACACCTAACCACGGTTGGTGAACAATCATGTGCCACGTGGTTTTCCAGATGACCAGGCGCGTCGGCCAGCCCTCCACCCAACGTTGGGAGCCAAATGCCTCGGCGAGCAGCGAGGGGACATGAGGATTGCCTGGTATTGGGAGAAAATAAAATAATAATAAGGCGACAAATAAGGAAATTAATCCTAATAAGCGGCGCCAGCGCAAAAGTTTGTGGTAGGGGCTCTGAAGCACAATCACTGTGCAAAGCACTAGAGTGATCAACGTGGCTCCTGAGGAGCCCACACTCCACGTGACAATTGCGCTTGCAGCCATAAGGCCGAGAGCAAAAAATACTGCGATTGGAAAGCGCGGCGTCGCGAGTAGCGCCAGAAGAGCGGCTGGAACAAACATTCCCACAAACCCAGCAATATGGCCGCTGTTGCCGAGGCCGGCGGCGAGATAGCCACGCCAGTCCGGCAACCGCGGCACGACACGGCCGAATATGTTACCTTTGGTGAAGTCCTCAGCCAATGTCCACAGGGCAGTGAGAGCGGCGGTGGTGATGCCGACTGCGAGGAGCGTCCAGCCAGCCCGCGGATGGCGCACGACAACGAGCGTGAGCAAAAGTAGCGCAAACAAGGTGCTAAAATAAGCTAAGGCGAAAAGGCCTAGCGCGGCTGAATGTGCATGAAGGAGTGAAAGACCTCCCCAGGCAACAAATGCTGCAAAAAAAATAGAATGGACGGGAAGCGTACATAGCCACGCTGTTCGACGCCATGCGCGGCGAAGAGCCACAAGAACAATGGGAACTAGAAGCCACGCTATGAAGGCCATTTTCGGCGTGAGGAATGAGTCCTCGAGCTGGCCAACCCGAAGGAGCGGTAACCAGAAAAGAAGCAATGCTAGCAAAGCAAGGGCAAGGTCGCCACGCAAGATGGCGAGCGTTTCGCTGATATCTTGGCGCCGTAGGCCGAAAAAACGCTCTATCATGGTTGAGGAAAAGTGGCGAAAATTTGTGACTGAGTCCAACAGAAAACTTTTTGCCCGAGGGGACTCGGCGTCACTATCGGCCCCGATGCGGGACAAACCAGAATTGTCCTCGTGGGAACTTGCATTCAAGCCTCTACCGCGCAGTCCTCGGAGTGAATAAAAGAGGCCTCTTCTCGTTAGGGAATTTCGCACCGAAAGGTCGGGGTGTAGCGCAGGTGGCTAGCGCGCAACGTTCGGGACGTTGAGGTCGCAGGTTCAAGTCCTGCCACCCCGACCAGTTTTTCATTCCTTCCAGAAAAAATGTTCTGGACTCTTATTTTTGGCTGCTGCGCATTATTCTGTCGGGATTGCGCACGCCAGAAGTTTTCCCGACGCGTTGCTTCGGGCAGCCTGTGGCCAAGGCTCTCTGGCCGCATTCCTAGGGACAACCTCTAGGTTGGATATTTTCCGTAGGCGAAAGGACGGTTTTGCCAGACATGCTGCGCCGACTGTTACCGAAGAAAACGAATTTTTTCGACTTTTTTGACCGACATATCGAACTCACCATCGAAGGATGCAAGGAACTGCTTGACCTAGCCGTCACGAGCGACAACGTCGAGCAGCGTGCCAGCCGTATCAAAGAACTCGAGCATGCCACGGACCGCATCACGCATGAGTGCATCGAGGCACTGCACGAGACGTTCATAACGCCGATTGAACGCGGGGACATCCACCGCTTGATGAAACGCATGGATGACATCATTGACGCGGTGGATTCTGCCGTTATGCGCCTGCGTTTGTATGAGATCCGTGAGCTACGCGAAGAAGTACGGATGGCAGCGGCGCTCCTGGTCAACGCAACCACGGAGATTGCCAAGGCTCTAAAGTTGATGCGCAGCCCTGATAACCTTGAGGCGATTAAGACGTGCTGTGTGAATATCTATGGCTTTGAAAATGAGGCCGACACAGTCTTGCGCCGCGCATTGGCCCGCCTTTTCAAAGAGGAACCGGATCCGATCGTCGTGATTAAGTGGAAAGAAATTTTCGAGATTCTCGAGCTAGCGTCCGATCGGTGCGAGGACGTGGCGAACATTATTCAGGGCATCACGATTGAGGCGTCGTAACGATGAGTTTCATTTTCGTGGTTGTTGTGCTCACAATTGCGGCAGCGCTTATTTTTGACGTGATCAATGGTTTTCACGACTGCGCCAATAGTATCGCCACGATTGTCTCCACGCGCGTGCTTACGCCTGGTCAGGCCGTGATGTGGGCGGCGTTTTTCAATTTCGCTGCGATGTTTTTCTTCGAGGCAAAAGTTGCAGATACCGTCTCGAAAATAGTCAAAATTACAAGTGGCGAATCGGCCTATGTTTACGTGGTGCTGTGTGGCCTGATTGGCGCTATTGTGTGGGACTTGCTCACATGGTGGTGGGGAATTCCCACAAGCAGCTCCCACGCACTCATTGGCGGTTTTGCAGGGGCGGGCATTGCCTACGGTGGGCTAGGGATAATTTCTTGGAACCGCCTGTGGCACACCATGATTTTTATCCCTGCCGCACCAGTCCTCGGGATGATTCTCGCTTTCGCGATCACACTGACGGTCTTTTGGCTGTTCCGCAATTGGCGGCCGCGAACCGTGGACAAGTTTTTCCGAAAAGGTCAACTTCTGTCGGCCGCCCTGTACTCACTCGGCCATGGCGGCAACGATGCTCAGAAAACCATGGGGATTATCGTGGCCCTCTTGGTGGCTGTGGGGGTATTTTCGCCGCAGAAAGAACTTGCGCTAAGCGATCCTGCCTCGCTGGCGATCATTTTTTCCTGCCATTTGGCGATGGGAATCGGAACGGCTCTCGGTGGCTGGCGGATCGTGAAAACGATGGGCATGCGCCTGACGAAGCTTCAGCCGGTGGGAGGTTTCTGCGCTGAACTCGCTGGTGCCTCGACATTGTTCATGGCAACGCACTTTGGAATTCCAGTCTCGACTACCCACACGATTACGGGAGCAATTGTAGGTGTGGGAGCCACACAAAAGGTTTCCGGCGTAAAGTGGGGAATCGCAGGGCGCATCGTGTGGGCGTGGATTTTCACGATCCCCTGCGCGGCTCTCGTCTCGGCGGCGTGTTTTCTCGCCTTGAAGCCATTTCTTCACTGAGCTTGCAAGAAAGTTTGGTGCCAGAGGAGAAGACGATACGTCGCACTGACGTCTCAAACGTTGCCGTACATTAATTTCACACGGCATGGGAAGTGGCGTGGCGCGATTATTTTTCTGAGTGCGAGAAAACGGCTGACTCACAACATGCGTCGTGACAAAGACTTGTCCACGACATGCCCAAAAGTATTCCTCGATTAAATAAATGCTGGACAGTCGCGTGTCCCCTGTTTTCAATCGCGCTCTAAAACGATCTCAAAAGAGGTCCACGGCCATGGTCTTGCCAGGAATTAAAACGCGAAAAGGGTTGCTCTTACTCAAAAGTCCAGACAGCCCTGCTGAACGCACAGCGGAAAAGAGACGTATCCGCAAACATCAGGTGCTAGATGCCATTCGAAGATATGGTCCTATTGCCCGCGTGGAAATCGCGCGTAAATTAGGATTCAATCTTCCCACGGTTTCCAATCTTGTGGATGAGCTGGTGCGCGAAGGTCTCGCTATTGAATCAGAGCCGCGCCGCACAGCCATCGGTCGGCGCCCCATCCCTGTGTACCTGAATCCGCATGCAGCCTGCGTGCTCGGAGTAGATTTGGGAAAGATCGTGACAATTGGCCTGATCATGAATTTAGGTGGAACGATCCTCGGCCGCGTGGAAAAATCCACGCCAACTTTTTCTTCGGCCTCTGAGCAGGGCCGATGGGTGCAGGAGTTTGTGCGTGAATTTCTCCGTGAGCACGCGGAAACTCTGCCCCCGCTTGCGGGCGTTGGAGTTGCGCTCCCCGGTTTCATTTATCGCCCCGAGCGCGCGGAACGCCACCTCACTCCCGAAGTGGAAGAGATCCAGCGCCGCCTGGAAGAAGACCTTGATGTGCCGATCATCGTGGACAACGACGCGCAGATGATGGCGCTTGGTGCGCTATGGTTTGGCAATGCGTCAAACTACCGGACGTTTTGCATCCTGAACATCGGCTATGGCATCGGCATGGGCACGGTGATTGACCGGGCTGTCTATCAGGGATTCTTTGGTCACGCCGGAGAGATAGGCCATATTCCCTTCGGGCAAGCGGGCTATCCGTGTTATTGCGGCGGGCATTCGTGCCTCGAAAACACGGCGTCGGGCTCGGGTGTCGAACGCATGGCGCGTGAGATGGAGCTTTGGCCTTCGGACAAAATTTTCTCGGCCTTTGATATCGCGGATCTGGCTCGAAAGGGAGATCAAACAGCGGTAACAATCTGGAACCGTTTTGCCACAGCACTGGCTCGTGCGATCGGGACAGTCATCACGCTTTTCAATCCGCAGGCTGTGATTCTTGCTGGCCGCTACACAAAATGCAGCGACGTATTCTTCGACCGCATGATGGAAGAGCTGAAAGCCACGACCTTCCCTGCCTTGCTGAATGAAACTGATATCGTCGTCAGCGACCTGAAAGAAAATGCTGGCCCGCTTGGCACGTGTGCGTGCGTATTGCACCACATCTTCTCGGCATCGCACATTCCAGCCGTTGCGGTGGTGTAACCTCCTCACTAGGGCGACTTCATTTAGGAACACGAAAGCGTTCGCGCGGGGGCAGGGAGCGCTTGACTTGGCAATGCTCCCATGGGCCAAAAGATCTGCGGGACGGTAAGCCTAATGGCGGACAAGGAGCTTTACCTTATAGACGGGCATTCGCAGGTTTTCAAAGCGTACCACGCGATACAACAGCTCTCGACCTCGACGGGAATTCCCACCAATGCCGTCTTTGGCTTTTGCCAAATTCTGCATGCGTTGTTACGCAACCATAATCCCGAATACCTGGCTGTGGTGTTTGACCGTCCCGAAGCAACATTCCGCGAAGCGATCTATGAGCAGTATAAAGCAAATCGTCCAGCCCCGCCGGCCGATCTTCCGCAACAGATGGCGTTCATCCAGCGCATTCTCGATGCCCTTCGTATACCGTATTTTGAAGCTCCAGGATATGAAGCCGACGACCTGATCGCCACAATTACGAAGCGCGCCCTGGCCGAAGGCTTCAAGGTTGTCATCGTAACAGCGGACAAAGACCTCTTCCAGCTCGTGAACGATCAGGTCGAGATCCTGAAGCTAGAGCCCGATGGCGAAGTGCGGTTTAATCGTCAAGCCGTGAGAGACAAGATGGGCGTGCACCCGGAGCAAATGTTGGATTTTTTGGCCATGGTTGGCGATGCTAGCGACAACATTCCCGGGATTCGAAAGGTGGGGCCCAAAACGGCAGCTAGTCTGCTGGCGGAATTTGGTTCGCTCGATGCCGTTCTGGAACATGCGCATCAGCTCAAAGGCAAGCTGCGCGAATACGTAGAGCAAGGCAAGAACGACGCACTACTTTCGCGTCAACTCGTGGCCCTTCGCGATGATGCGCCCGTGGAAATCGATTGGGCCAAGCTTCGCCGGCAGGAGCCAGATTACGAGCGGCTGGCGGAAATTTATCGCCAGCTCGAGTTCCGACAATTCTTGCAAGAAATTCTCTCAAAAGCCGCTCCGAAGGCGAAAGCCGTTCCAGTGAATTATCGAGCAATCTTCGATAGCAAGGAGTTAGAAAGATTTTGCGAAGAGGCAAAACGGGCAGGGCGGTTCGCTATTGATACCGAAACAGACTCGCTCGACGCGCTTTCCGCAAACTTGGTCGGCATCTCGCTCGCCTATCGCGCACACGAGGCAATTTACATTCCCCTGGGTCACCGCGGAAGCTTGCTGGAAAATCAGCCGCAGCAGATTAGCGTCAGCGACATTTACAAAATTCTTGGCCCACTGCTTCGTGATAGCGCAGTGCTGAAAATTGGTCACCACATCAAATTCGACCGGAAAGTCTTGCTCAAATACGGATTCGTTTTTCAAGGACCAGGCGCCGACACGCTCTTGGCCTCTTACCTGCTCAATCCCGACAAGCGCACGCACGGCCTAAAAAATCTCGTCCTAGACTGGCTTGGCGAGCAGATGACCCATCTGCAAGAGCTCATCGGCACTGGGAAGCAGCAGATGACGTTCGACGGCGTGGATATCGAAACAGCCACGCGATATGCTGCAGCAGACGCCGATATGACGTTGCAGCTATGGGATAAACTTGAGGCAAAGCTGCGCGAAGCGCAGCTCATCGAGCTCTTTGAGCGTATCGAAATGCCGCTCATCGATGTTCTGGTGGACATGGAGCTGGCGGGTGTGCGCATCGACGTCGACCATTTCCACAAGCTTTCCCAGCAGCTCGAACAGCGCCTAAACCACCTACGCACCCAAATTGTGGCGCTGGCTGGCGTCGAGTTCAATCCGTCATCGCCTCGGCAGGTAGCCGATGTTCTTTTCCAGCATCTCAAGCTGCAGCCGAAACGTAAAGGGCGAATTGGCTACTCGACTGACATGGAGGTTTTGGATGAACTTTCGGCAGAACACGAATTGCCGAAACTCATCTTAGCATTCCGCCAGTTAGAGAAACTGAAGAACACCTACGTGGACGTGCTGCCGACGATGCTCAATCCGGTGACCGGACGGATCCACACATCGTTCAATCAGACGATGGCAGCGACGGGACGTCTGACTTCGAGTGATCCCAACCTCCAAAATATCCCCGTGCGAACCGAGATCGGTCGTGAAATTCGCCGAGGATTTTTGCCGTCGCGCGAGAGCAACATCCTGCTGAGCGCCGACTACTCTCAGATCGAGTTGCGGATCCTAGCGCACGTGTCACAGGATGAGCAACTCATTCGCGCATTTCGGGAAGAACGTGACGTGCACGCGCTCACGGCATCAAAGATTTTTGGCGTTGAGCCAGCCGACGTTACTCCTGAACAACGCGACCAAGCTAAGGTTGTGAATTTTGGGATTATTTACGGAATGAGTGCCCCTGGCCTCAGCCAGCGCCTGAAAATCCCTCTCGAACAAGCAAAAAGATTCATCGCCCAGTACTTCGAAGCCTATCAGGGCGTGAAAAGGTGGATCGAACAAATCATTCAGACGGCGCGGCAGTTTGGTTACGTGACCACACTTAGCGGGCGCAGGCGTTACCTTGCCGACATCAACTCGCAAAACTATAACGCACGCGCGGCGGCGGAGCGCATGGCTATCAACGCACCCATTCAGGGATCCAGCGCTGATATGATCAAACTCGCCATGCTCGATATCCATCGTTGGCTAAAAGAAAGCGATTACCAGGCGCGCATGATCCTCCAAGTGCACGACGAACTGATTTTTGACGTGCCCGAGGAGGAACTCGAAAACATTCTGCCAGAAGTTCGGCGCAGAATGGAGAACGCAATGCCGCTCTGCGTGCCGGTTCGTGTGGATTGCAAATGGGGCAAGAATTGGGCCGAATGCTGACATGAGAAAATAAGACAAGGCTCGCAGAACCCGTAAAACCTAACGGATGGACGCAACCAAGAAAGCATGGAAGCTAAAGGACCGAGGAGGGGGAGTTCACTGCGAGGGAAGAGAGAAATGAGCACGCTCTCGTATGTGTTGGGCCACAAAAAGACTCTGGCTCCCTTCCGGTTGGACGGAAGGAAGCCACCTATCTCGGTTCTTGCAGAGAGAGTGAGCCTTTTTGGTGGCTCATGCGAGCGGGCTTAGCCGGCCGCTTCGAGCTCAGTGAGGAGGCGCAACAGGTCATCCATTTTGTCTTCCAGCGCATCCTTGTCGCCTGCGTTGAGCAGATCTTTGAGCTGCTGAGCCTGCTCGCGCACCTGCTTGGCCAGTGGATGCGAGCCATGTGCAGAAAGCAGCGCGTTTGCCCGCGAGATGAGATTCTGAGCTTCGTCCACGATGGACTGCTTCATCCGTTCGCGGAGCATGCGGGTGACGCGCTCGCGGGCTTCCTTGATCATGCGCTGCTTTTCGGCCTCCGACAAACGCGTTGCTGTGGCGGCAATGGTGATTTTCTTCTCGACACCTGTCGCGAGATCTTCGGCCCGGACCTCGAGAATGCGGTCTGCATTGAGCTTGAACGTTACTTCGATGCGTGGGACCCCACGCGGTGCAGGTGTAATCCCCTCAATGCGCAACAGATCGAGGAAGGTGTTCTCGGATGCAATGGGCTCCTCCCCTTCGTATATGGGGAAGCTGATGGCTTCCTGAAAATCACGGGTTGTGGTGAAGATGTCTTTAGCTTCTGTGGGATAGGTCGAGTTGCGCTCGATGATTGGGGCAAACTGGTCGTTCTGAAGTCCAACACCGAGGGAGAACGGCGTCATGTGAATAATAACGGGCTTTTCTTTTCCGTAGCGAGCCGCAAGAGTGTCCTCGATGTCGCCGCCCAGCGGAGCGAGGACGAGTGACTGCACCGCAGCTCCCATGGCCACAACTTCATCCGGCGAAATGTCCCGATGGGGCGTTTTGCCAAGCGTTTCCTTGACCACGCGTTGGATAGCTGGCATGCGCGTCTGACCACCGACCAACAGAATTGTATCAATCTTCTCCGGGGTGAGATGCGCATCTTCGATTGCTTTGAGCATTGGCTCGATCGTGGCTTTCACGAGATCATCGGTGAGCGCTTCGAGTGTTTGGCGCGTCAGGACAGTGTCGAGCGTGAGTGGCCCCTTCTCGGTCATTGTGATGGCTTCGACCAGGATGTGGGTTTCTTTCAGCTCGCTCAATTCTATCTTCGCTTCTTCGGCCGCTTCTTTTAGGCGCTGCATCGCGATAGGATCGTCGCTGAGATCAATGCCGTGTTGATTCTTGAACTCTTCGAGCAGCCACTCCTGGATGCGTTTGTCAAAATCGTCGCCGCCGAGGTGCGTATTGCCTTGAATGGCTAGCACCTGAAAAACGCCGGACATGACTTCGATGATAGAGACGTCGAACGTGCCGCCCCCCAGGTCGTAAACGAGGATTGTTTGATCCTCGGCTTTGTCCATGCCGTAAGCGAGAGCGGCGGCCGTGGGCTCGTCGATGATTCGTCGCACCTTGAGGCCGGCAATCTCGCCCGCGTCTTTCGTGGCCTGACGTTGCGCATCGGTAAAATACGCCGGCACAGTGATCACTGCCTGGTTGACTTCCTCCCCGAAGTAATCCTCCGTGTCGGTTTTGAGTTTTTGGAGGATCATGGCTGAAATCTCTTGGGGCGTGTACTGCTTTCCGTCAATGGTGACACGGTAATTTGTGCCCATGTGGCGTTTGATAGAAAACACTGTCCGGCCAACGTTCATCACCGCGGCGCGTTTGGCTTTTTTGCCGACAAGGATTTCCCCGCTTTTGGTGAAAGCCACCACCGACGGCGTCAACCGTTCCCCTAGGCTATTGGGTACGATCATTGGGCCGTTCTTCTCGTAAACGGCGACCACGGAGTTCGTGGTGCCTAGGTCAATTCCCATGATTCGGCTCATGGTTCGTCCTTAACTCCTCTCATTATAAGCCACAACAACTTTTGCATCCCGAAGCAGTTTACCCCGGAACATATAGGCTTTTTGCCGTTCACTTATGACCGTGTCATGTGGGTGCTCGGTTGACGGGCGATATTCAACAACATCGTGAATATTGAGGTCAACCTTTTTCCCAACAGTATTTAGTTGCTGGAGGCCGTAGCTTTCGAGCAAGCGCAAAAGGCGGTAGTAGATGCTCTCCACGGCTTTGAGCCAATTGTCGATTTCGTCGTTTTTGGGATAAGCCCGTGCCATGGCCAAGACGCGATCAAAAGCATCGAGCGTGGGCAAAAGCTGCCTGATAAATTTTTCTAATTCTTCGGGCTTGCCCTGGCACCGGAGGAGTTCCTCCTTCTCGAATTCGAGGTCGGCAAGCCGCTTCATTGTTTCGGCGACGCTCGACAGCAGGTCTTTCTCGGACACGACCTCGTCGGGCATCTGAAGATTAACCGGTTTTTCGTCAATCACAAACTCGCGAGCGAGAATCGGTTCGAGGATCCACGTATCTTTCATGCGCGCAGACGAATCTCCGAAATCGCTTTCTTGGCGAGCTTGTTTTTAGGATCTAATTCAAGGACTTTCTGGAACTCCGTGAGGGCTGCACGTCGATCGCCTTTGCGCAGTAAGGTGTCGGCGATTTCGTAATGGACCTCCCACGCTTTGGGCATGAGCTTCAAAAGTTCCTTGAAATGGACGAGGGCCTGTGTGAAGTGTCCCCCTTCTTTGAGCTTTTTGCCAACAGCCAAGCGCGCGCGAGCCATGGAATCGCGGATGGAAGAATTTTTCGGATCCTGGGCAAGGGCGCGGCGCCATGTGCTAAAGGCCATCTCGAACTTGCCCGCATTGAGATAGGCCCACCCGAGCAAATTCACCACATCAATGTTCTTTGGAAATTGCGCGTGGAGACTGAGAAGCTCCTCGATCGCTTCGTCGAACTTCTGCTCTTCCAAGAGCGTGGCGGCCACATTGTAGCGCGCCTCGAAATCGTTGGGGTTGTACTTGAGAATCTCACGATACTGCTCGACAGCTTCCTGCTTAGTTTCGGGTGTTGGTACGCTTTGCAGTGCTCTCCCCCCGTGGTGTTTGTGGACCTCGATGATGCAGTTGCGCAGGTATTCGTTTGACGGATCTTTTTCCAGCTCCAATTTCCACCGGCGGATCGTTTCTTGCCAATACTTCTCCGCTTGGTCATGGCGTCCGAGCTGCTCGTAAGCAATGGCAAGATTATGGATCAGCTCCGTGTTGCCGGGATCCATCTGGAGCGCGAGCTCCCACAAATTCACAGCTTCGTCGAGTAGATCGTGAAGTGCGTAATAATAAGCAAGGTAGGCGTAGGCGAAGAACAGATTGTTTTTTGCGCGTTGGTGAGTGGGGTCAAGCTTCAGGACCGCCTGCCAATCTTTGATGGCTTCCGACCACAATTTCTTCTGTGCGTTGCGATAGCTGCGCTTCATGTAATTGAGAATAAGCGCAGGTTTGATGGCAGGATTTTCGGGCTCACTTTCGAGCTGTCGCTCGAGTTCCCTAATTCGGCCGAGAATATCCGGTAGAGGATCTTCCTGTTTTTCCTCAGGCGAAAACGCAAACTCGCCCCTGATGAAATTGTAGGTGAAGACGTCTTCTTTGGCGCGCTTTACAGGGTCGCGAAGCCGGTCATAAGCGTTTTGGATGATCATGAAGCGCTCGGAGTGCTGCTCGGGATCGTAGCGCTTCACAAGCTCGATGTAAGCGCGCTTAATTTCCTGCTCGCTGGCCCCTTTGCGCAGGTTCAGTATGGCATAAGCGCTTTGCTCTGGCATTGTTGTCTGCGGTTACCCAGCCTCAGCTTTTCGATTTTCTCAACACGATCGTAGTGTTCACTTCAAAGGAGAGCAACATAAAACCGTTCCTCTCTCGCTGCCATGCGGATCGCTGCAATCGACCAATGCTCGTTGCTATTTACCCCCCGCCTCCTGTTTGTGGTCAACAGTCGGCGGGGGACGCCAATTCGTTTTTGTGTCACTTTGCATGCATGCCTGCGGATGCAAGCCAGGTCGCACGGGCACTTTCGTTGCCGCAGCGGTCGACTGCCGAAACAGCGACGATCTCGGGAAGCGCTCCATCTTTGTCTGGCGCAAACACCTTCGACTCGACCTGAGCCGGCAGAATTTCGGTAGACCATTTCGAACCCGTTTTTGCGTGCACCACCCAAACACGCACGTCGTTGGGATCCTTGGGTTTCCAAGCAGCAAGAAGTTTCTGGTCCTCGCGTGTGACTTCGAGCGACGGCTTAGCCGGAACTTTGGCGTCGAGCCAGGGCATCGCAGGAACCAGCGCTGGCTTGTCATAGATACCTGACGTTGTGAGTTCGTCATTGATGCCAAGACGATTTTCCATGAAGACCGACATGCTGAAATGCACCTGCCCACTGGGCTTGACGAGGATGCGCGTCCACTTGATCTGGTTAATGATCTCCTCGGACGTCCAACTGGTCTTGCTCTTATCTCCCACTTTGCTTGTGAAGAGACCAGGCCAAATGTGGCGCTTCATTTTATTCTGCTCGCTCCACCACGTCAGCAAAGCCACAAAGCTCTGCTCAGGGGCCGCAATTCGCCAGTAGAGCTGAGGCGTCCAATAGTCTACCCAACCTTTTTCGAGCCATAAACGTGCATCCGCGTAAAGCTTATCATATTGGCTGAAACCTTTCACTTGGGGCGGATAGCCCGGCTTCCAAATCCCGAAGGGGCTGAGGCCGAACTTCACCCATGGTTTGTCCTGCTTGATGCCTTTATAGAGGCGTTCCATGAGCGAGTTCACTGCCTGACGACGCCAATCCGCCCGATCGAGCTTTCCTCCACTACGTCGGTATGCTTGGTATGTCTCCTCATCCGGAAAATCTAGTTCCTTGCCCGTTGCCTTGTCCTTCTCTGGATATGGGTAAAAATAATCGTCCATGTGCACGCCGTCTATGTCGTAGCGCTTCACGACGTCCATAACGACAGCGTACGTGTGGTCTTGGACTTCTTTATCCGCGGGATTCAGCCAGAGATAACTGCCATACTTTTTTACGAGTTGCGGTTTGGTTTTGCTGACGTGGTCTTCCGAAATAGGCCCCTTGTAACTGGGGTGCAAAGCGCGATAAGGATTGAACCAGGCATGGAGTTCCAAACCGCGTTTGTGGCATTCGTCGACCGCGAAGGCGAGTGGATCGTAGTAGGGCTCGGGTGCCTTGCCCATTGTGCCAGTGAGATAGGGCGACCACGGTTCGAGCTTCGAAGCGTAGAGCGCGTCGCAGGCAGGGCGCACTTGAAGCACGATGCCGTTGAGATTCAGGGCCTTAGCTTTTTCGAGAATCGCAATCAGCTCCGCCTTTTGCTGCTCGACGGAGGAACGCGCCGCGCTGCTTGGCCAATCAATGTTAGCTACGGTAGCCACCCATACCCCTCGAAACTCACGTTGCACTTCGGGGAAAGTGGTGACGGAGTCGGCCGAGGGCTTTGCGCTGGCAGCCATCCCGGCCAAGACAACTGCGGCACTCAATGTGCGGAGCCCTAAGTTTTTCATATAACCCCTCCAAAATTATTTTACTCTCTTAGCTCTGTCTGCAAGTGGTACTCGATAAGGAGAGGGTCAATTGCAATCGGATTGTCTGCAATGTTTTGCGTCGAAATTGCTTGTTCTCGAACCTCAAAACAACTCATAATTACGCTATGATCGCTACGGCACAATTTGTCTGCGCATATTGCGGCAGCGTGAACGTGATTGAAGTGGATCCGTCGGCCGGCCGACAGCAAGAGTACGAAGAAGATTGCCAAGTGTGCTGCAATCCAAACTTGTTACGGATAGCGCTGTGGGACGACGGTCGTGGCGCGGACGTGGACGCAACGCGTGAAGATGGCAACGCGTGAAGTCATGTGCCCGGACCCGAAGCTCAAGCACGTGGCATGATTTACGGCGGGATGCGAGGAGGGGGAAGCGTGCTGCATTTTGCTGCAAGAAGGTGGTAGAAAGTCACAAAAGATATACGAGTATTCGCGAGTCATTTTGACCACAAGATAACTTTTTGTTCGCTCCCGTTCCCGTGGACGAAGGTTAGGAGGTTATGAGTGATGAAGCGGACAGTTCCTGTGGTTCATGTGAAACTACTGGTTCTTCTCGCGGTGGTGGCGGTGGTGAGTTCAGGCTGCCGCGGCTTCATGAAAGATTCCCCATTTGCTCGTTGGTTTGGAAAAGCTGTCGGCGCAGGTCAGGGCCCAACGTCGCTCGAGAGCTCGATGCTGCCTGAGCCAATTCGAGATAAAGCAACCCGCAGTGTTCCTGAGCTCCAACCGATTTACTTCGAGTTCGATAGCGCCGAGCTTCTCGCCCCGGCCAAAGAACAATTGCAGCGCAACGCCGAGTGGCTGAAGCAGAACACCCGCGTGCACGTGCAGATTGAGGGACATTGCGACGAGCGTGGGACTGCAGAATATAATTACGCACTCGGCCAGCGACGCGCCGACGCAGCGCGGATGTTCCTTATCCAGGAAGGGATCGCTCCGGCCAGGTTACACACGATCAGCTACGGCGCCGAGAGACCGGCTGATCCGGGTCACAATGACATGGCATGGGCGCGTAATCGGCGGGTTGAATTCAAAATTTACGGCGAATAGCGTATGGCGAGTTCAAGGCATGCATCGGTGTGGCACTCCGGGGGAGGGGTGGCAATGGCTGTGTGGGTCTGTTGTTTCTTGTTGTGTGCCAGCGCCCTCGCTGGGCCAGACCCCGACACCACTCGAATTGTCTCGCTGCTTCCCTCGTTTACAGAGATTGCGTATGAGTTGGGTGCAGGGGACATGATCGTCGGGGTGAGCGACTTTTGCCGTTATCCCACAGCGGCCCAGCAAAAACCGCGAGTCGGAGGGTTGCTAAACCCCAACCTAGAGCGAATGGTGGCCTTGCAGCCGACAGTGGTCGTGTTAAGCAACGCACAGGGAGATCTGAAAGAAAAGCTTGAACACCTAAAGATAACCGTGCGCACTTTCCCTACCGACACACTGGAAGATGTGTTCCGCCTCGTGCAGGAAGCAGGGAATTTGTCCGGCTGTCAGGATTCAGCGCGTGCTCTGGAACAGCAACTGCGCGGATGTTTGCGTGCGATCGAGAGCGAAACGTCTCGCAGCACACCATGTCGGGTAATTTTGGTCGTAAGCCGACAGCCTGCTTCCCTTCGCGACATCTACGTCGCTGGTCCGACTTCCTACCTGGGGCAACTTGTGCGAGTGGCCGGGAACATTCCCGTCGCTCCTGATGTCACGAGGGCTTACCCGCCGATCACCAAGGAAGAGATTGTCGCGGCTAATCCAGACGTGATCCTCGATTTTTCTCTTGGAGAACAAGGTGACAATCCTGTGGCGACGCAGCGTCACCTGGCCGCATGGGAACAATTGTCAACTCTGGAAGCGGTGAAAAAAAAACAGATTTACGCGCTCTCGGACGCACATGCCACAATTCCTGGTCCTTTTATGTGCGAGACGGCGCGGAAGATTGCGAGTTTTTTAGCAAACTCACGTCGCGTGGGCGCAGCTGAAAGACCGACACATTTTGGACGAGTTGCAAATCGTCGGTGAATAGGACCGTTTCCGCCCATTCAACCTCCCAAGCATGCCTCGTCGCTGATGAGGTCAGCTTTAGTTACGACGGAAAGCGCTGCGTCGTCGAGAGGGTCTCCTTTGATCTGAAAGCAGGCGAGTTTCTTGGTCTTATTGGGCCGAATGGAGCAGGAAAGTCAACGCTTTTGCGGGTGCTGAGTGGAAGCCTGGCCCCTACAGCAGGTCATGTTCTTCTGAATGGGCACAACCTTTATCGGTTAGCAAAATATCAGATCGCTCAACAGATCTCTTTCGTTCCTCAAAAAACTGCAAGTGTTTTTCCCTTTCGCGTGATCGAAATGGTTTTGATGGGACGGCAACCGTACGCTGGCTTTGCGCTTTTCGAGGACGAACATGATTTGGAGATTGTGGAGAACGCACTTGAACGCACGGGTATCAAGCATTTGCGAAACAAATTCTTCCACGAGCTCAGTGGCGGCGAGCAACAGCTCGTCGTGCTGGCGCGCGCCCTGGCCCAGGAAACACGCATTTTGGTGCTTGACGAGCCTGTAACTTTTCTCGACCTGCGGCATCAGTGGGAGATTTTGTGCATCTTGCGCGAGCTGGTCGAACAAGGTGCGGCCGTGCTCGCCACTTTTCACGATCTGAATGCAGCAGCGCGCTGGTGCACTGAGGTGGCCTTGATGGTGAGGGGAAGCCTCGTGGCGAAAGGAAATGCGCAGGATGTCTTGCGCGAACACATCCTCTGGGAAGCTTATGGGCTCCGAGTCAGAGTCGAGAAACGGACCGGCGGTGAGGTGAGGGTCGAGCTTCCATGAGCGCAAATAAATTGAACACTGCTGGTTCGTTGGCTCTCCACGTCAACATTGGACTGATTCTGACGTCTGTTCTCGTTTTAGCGATTCCATTTGTGGGAAGTGGTGTGGACGTGTGGTCCGCGTTGCGCGAAGGGCCATTTGCGGAACAACCGTCGCCGTCGGGAATGATCTTCTGGCAAACCCGCCTGCCACGTGTGTTAGCAGCGTTAGGTTCAGGTGCTGCGCTTGCCATGGCCGGCGTGGCTTTTCAGGCGATTCTCCGAAACCCCCTTGCCGAGCCATATATCTTAGGGATCTCGGGCGGGGCTGCTCTGGGAAAGGCCGTTGTCCTCCTGTTAGCGGGTGGTGTTCAAGGCGCCCTTATCGGGATGACCAATGGAGGAGCATTTTTGGGTGCTCTTGCGCCAGTCCTCATTCTCCACGGTTTGCGGCGGCGGCGGCGTCACTGGAGTTCCGAGACCGTTTTGCTTGCGGGAGTGGTGATGAATGTTCTGGCCTCCGCGCTTTTACTCCTCATCCAGTTCTTCTCCGATTTCACCCTTGTACGACAGATGTTTGCATGGACACTGGGGGGGCTCGACATTGTGGGCTATCAGCCGCTTGTCGTTCTCTGGCCGGCGGTCATTCTCGGCGGTGTGATTCTCACTTGGTTAGGACGCGCATTGAATGTCCTCGCATTGGGCACGATGATGGCCACCCATCTCGGGGTCAACGTCCACCGTGTGGTCGCGGGGGCGGTCTGGCTCGGAGCTCTCCTCACCGCAACAAGTGTGGCGGTCGCAGGCCCGATCGGATTTGTTGGCTTGCTTGTGCCGCATATCCTCCGAGCTTTTGTGGGAAGCGATCACAGACGGCTCATTCCGCTTTCCGCTATCTACGGAGGGCTTTTTCTCCTCGTGTGCGATTTTCTTGGCTGGCGCGGCCTGGAGCTTTTTGCGTTAGCAGGAGTTTTCCACGGTCATCCGAGCGAAATTCCAGTAGGCATCATCACGGCTTGCGTCGGCGGAATCTTTTTCCTCTGGTTGCTGTTTCGGCGCGAGGATAACGAATGTGATTTGTAGAGATCGCATAGATTGGTCGCGACTCATTGTATTCTCTCATGGCTTGCTCGGCGGATGATGAGGTGGCCGCTGCGGTAGGGGGCACGCTCCCTGAGCCCGCAGAGGAAAGTCCGAACACCATAGGGCAGGATGCCTGGTAACGCCAGGGCCCGTAAGGGACGGAAAGTGCAACAGAAAGCAAACCGCCGATTCTCGGGGGGCGCAAGCCTGCCGGGAAGGCAAGGGTGAAACGGTGCGGTAAGAGCGCACCAGCGTTGCGGCAACGCAACGGCTCGGCAAACCCCATCCGGTGCAAGGCCAAATAGGACTGGAGTTGCCGGCTCCGGTGCGGAGCTAGCAAGGACGGTGGCCCGCTGTCCGCGCGGGAGAGCAGTTCTCTCGCCCTCTGGTCGGGTAGGCCGCTTGAGCTAGGACGCGAGTCCTAGCGTAGAGGAATGGCCACACGTCAGGCCGCTTGTGCGAACCTAGCGGGTTGACGACAGAATTCGGCTTATCATCGCCGTCGGGCAAGCAAGCCGTCGCAATATGGCTCCGCTGAGCGAAAGCAGCCGGCGGAGTCTACCTTTTCGCGCATGACCCGTCCGTCATAACGACAAAGTGGTCGCATTCGTCGAAATCGCTCGAGACTTGCTGGAGCGAACCGCCAAGGCACTGGAAAGCTAAGACGACCCTTTAGTGTCGCGGTGCGGGGAGGGATCGGTCGGCGAAGAATTCTCCTCGTGGAGCTTGGCGGCCTGCCAATAGCTCTCCATCTCGTCGAGTGGCATATCAGCCAGAGGTCGCCCCAACTCGCGGCTCTTTTGCTCAATGTATTGAAAGCGCCGCCGAAATTTCTCTGCTGTTGCACGCACAGCTTCCTCGGCATCTACTTCGAGAAAACGAGCGAGGTTCACGAGGGCAAAAATAAGGTCGCCAATTTCTTCTCCGGCGTGAATCTTGTCGTTGGCGGCGATGGCCTGACGGAGCTCGCCGATTTCTTCCTCCACTTTGTCCAACACTTGCAACGGGTTTTCCCAATCGAAACCCACACGCGCGGCTTTTTCTTGGATACGCTGGGCCTTGAGCAATGCGGGGAGAACATTCGGTACTCCAGCAAGCACACTCGTGGCGTGCGGGTTGTCTTCGGTTTGGCCACCGTTTTTCTCTTCCCGTTCCTTGGCTTTCAGCTTTTCCCAGTTCTGGAGCACGTCCTGCGCTGTCCTAGCTTCTGTTTCGCCAAAAACGTGGGGATGCCGACGAATCATCTTGGCCGCGGCAGTTTCGATGACCTCATCAATGTCGAACTTCCCGGTGCGCTTGGCCAGAACGGAGTGGAAGATGACTTGGAGCAGCACGTCGCCTAGCTCTTCAGCCAGATCAGCCCAGTTCTCGCGGTCAATCGCGTCGAGTGCTTCGTAGGCTTCTTCAACGAGGTAGGGTTTGAGGGTCTCGTGCGTCTGTTCGCGGTCCCAGGGGCAGCCGCCCGGCTCCTGTAGGCGCTCCATGATGCGCACGAGCCGCCGAAATGGCTCTTTGATTTCTTCGTACGCCATGGTTACGCCCCTACCGAATTTGCATAGGCGGGCTTTTCGTTGCGCTTTTTGTACTCTTCGAGGTCGTAAGCGCGAAAAAGGTCGCCCCACTCCGTCTTCATGATCATTTCGACCCGCTTTTTGCCGATGAACGGATACCAGTAACCGTCGTGGTAAAGGCGCGAGGCAACATAGCTCCACGGGACAAGTGGCGACCGCAGCAAAATTTTTTCCAGAGGCTTGAGGGGCCCGTGATAGATCATGTGTTGGCCACGACTGGCAAAGGTTTGCGCCTGCTTTTGGTGATGAAAATTCACGCCTGAGATATCGTCACCGACGATTTCGATATCGCGGGGATCGCCAACCCCCAAACCGTCCTCGTGAGCAATGCGGATGAAATCGATTTCCATGGGATCGAAGCCCTGGATCTTCGCGCTCACTGCATCGATGGCCGTTTGATCGGCGCTGGCGAGAATGACGTTCTGCACGCTGGGCATCATAGCGCGCGGCCCTGGCCCATCGCCGACAATAGAGCCGTCCATCACGGCGAAAAGGCCACTATGAATTTCTTTTTGGATGCGAAGGAGGTCCACCAGTGTCTCGTGAATGACGCTGTGCGTCCAGTGGCGTTTTTCGTTTAGCAGCCCTCCAAACGCATTTTTCATGGCGCCCGTAATCTGCGTAAAAACGTGCGTTTTGACTGTGGGCAAATGAATGATGTTGCGACCGAAGAAGAACTTCGGGATCTTTACACCGTCGGGATAGACTTTGTCGAGCACGCGGTACTTGCCGGTCTTGGGCGTGTATTGCACCCATTCCCATTGCGGCTCGTAAAGATGGATTGGCTTCAAGCCGTGTTTGTAGTCCACGGTGTTGAGGTGGTTATTCACGATCCCTTTTTTATCGTCCACAACAACCGTGCGATTGTGCGTAGGGATAATGCGCTTGGGATCGTAGCCGTCGGCAAGAAGCGTTGAAACTACCCCATCGTACTGCCAAGGCGCGGTCGAGCATGCAGGGAAATAGACGTGCCACGAGATATTGATCTTGATGAGAGTGTCGTGGTCTTTTGGGAGGTGTTTGTCATACTCTGCTAAGCGCATGAGGCGGGCATAGTCTTCAAGAATCGTCTTTGGCGACGTTTTCAAAAATGCAACTTTCGCTTTTGCCATCGGCTTCAATCCTCTTATCGACCAATTCTTATGCAAGCTTTGATCGCTTTGCTCACGCCACCTCGAGAAGACAGCAACCAGCTAAAGTGCTAAACAAGCCGATACGGTAGGCTATTCTAGGCCGCAAAATATCGTTGGGGAAAAAGCGGCTCATTCGAGAGCAACCTGATTCTCAACATCAAAAAAAACATTGCATGCTCGTCGGCCGTGCCGGTATACACGCTGAGCAATCCGTTCTAAGCGAATTGGAAAAATGATGAAAGTGATGCAGAGGATTCTCGTTGGACCAAAGACTTTTTCGGCCATCTTTGCGGGACTCTGTTTTGTAAGCGTTTATGCTGCGTCGGTTCCCCCAGAGACCAAAGCGGTCGAGGCTGGCAAATCGCTCCTAGCGCAAGGCGGCCCTCATGCGCAGATTTCGTATCACCGTGAAACTGGCAAGATCCGCTTTTTTGGCACCCAAACAGGAATGGGTATTTTGACTCCAAGGGCACAATCGCTTGCCGGCTCTGGAGCGTCGGCTGAAGAAACCGCGCGCGCCTTCATTCAAGACTACGCTGCCGCATACGGAATTCACGACGCGCAGCGTGAGCTACGCGTGATGCGTTCGCGTGCTCTGCCTGGCGGCCGGAACGTTGTGCGTTTCCAGCAACTTTACCAGGGGTTGCCAGTCATTGGCGGGGAAATCATCGTTCACCAAAATGAACGACGCGCAGTGACCGCGACCATTGGCGAGCTGCAACCGGACCTCGACGTGGATACGCAGCCGACGGTTTCCGCGGAAGACGCTGAACGAACAGCAAAAACATTGTGTGCGAAGCTTTATGGGGTTCCTGAAGGGAGCCTCGTGGCAAGCAGCCCACAGCTCTCTATCTATTCTCCTGCATTGATGGACGATAAGAAGATAGTCCGCTCCCCCGCACTCGTCTGGCAAATGGAAGTAAGCGGCTCAAGTGAGCCGCCGGTTCGAGAATACGTTTTGGTCGAAGCAAAGACGGGGAGAATTGCGTTACATTTTAGCAAAATTTATCGCTCAAAGCAGAGACAAGTTTACGACTGTAACCACTCATCGGCCCTTCCCGGCACTTTGGTGCGCCAAGAAGGTCAGCCTCCGTCAAGCATTGCAGACGCAAACAGCGCCTACGACGCAACCGGAGCGACTTACGATTTCTATGCGAATGTCCTGGGGCGAGATAGCATCGATGGAGCAGGTATGGCGCTTATTTCGGCGGTTCGCTACTGCCCATCGTCGTCTGAATGCCCTTATCAAAATGCTTTCTGGGATGGCGCAGAGATGGTCTTCGGGGACGAGATGACTGCCGACGACGTTTGCGCACACGAACTGACTCACGGCGTAACTGAACACGAGTCGGGGCTCTTTTACTACATGCAGTCGGGCGCGATTAACGAAGCCATGTCGGATATTTTTGGGGAGTTCGTCGATCTCTCAGATGGCCTTGGCAACGATTCGCCGTCCGTGCGCTGGAAAATTGGAGAGGACCTTCCTACCTCCATTGGTGTTATCCGAGATATGGCAAATCCTCCCGACTATGGCCAACCGGACACAACGACGAACAGCTTATATTACTGCGGGTTGTGGGACAATGGCGGAGTCCATACTAATAGCGGAATCGCGAACAAGTGTGCTTTCCTCATGACCGACGGCAGCTCTTTCAATGGATACAACGTCGAGCCGTTGGGTTTGGCCAAGACAGCAAGGATTTGGTATGAAGTGAATTGCAACTACCTCACGAGCGCAGCAGATTATCAAGACCTGGGCGACGCGCTTGTGCAGGCGGCTCTGTCCTTGGTTGGAACAACAGTTTATGGCGGGGAAACCATTACGCTAGCCGACGTACAACAGGTGAAAAATGCAGTGGATGCTGTGGGGATGGAGATTCCGCCCGCCGACTGCCCAGCAACGGATGCTGCTATCTGCCCTGATTTCGACAGGCAGCCTTTCGATCTCTTTTACGACGATTTAGAAAATCCGAGTAAAGGGCTCTGGGCAAAGGGCTATGCAGTGGGCGGATCATATTTTTACTATCCCCAAAATCCGAACCTCTGGGGATTCGATGCAACTTATGCCACAAGCGGACACACGAACTTTTTTGGCGCTGATGTTTCAAATAAGAGTGACTCGTGGATTGCTATGACACAGAGCGTGGCGTTGCCGACAACCGCCCCGGCAATCTACATGCATTTCAACCATGCGTATGATTTCGATCCGCCCTATTACGACGGAGGTGTCGTAGAATACAGCACTGACAACGGAATCACGTGGAATGACGCAGGGAGTCTCATCGAGGAAAACGGTTACACGAATACCATTTCAACAAGCTTCGAAAATCCGTTAGGTGGCAGGCGAGCATTTTGTGGGAGGAGTAACGGTTACATTTCCACCCGCCTCAATCTGACACCGCTGAAGGGACAAAGCGTGCGTTTCCGTTTCCGGATGGGCACGGATACATCGGCTGGGGAGTTGGGATGGTTCATTGACGACATCCGTATCTACCTTTGTGGCTATAGGGTCGAAACGGTAAGTACGGATGCGTTGACAACCCCTGCTGGCTGGTTCGAATTCATGCGCGTACCTCAAGGTGGGGGCGCAAGCACAGATTTTGATGATAGTGTGGGGGCTATTCGCGCATGGGTGGCCAGCGATGCCGCGCGTTATCGCATCGTCGGTTGGTTGGCCAACCGCCAGAATTGGCTTCCGTACTATTATGTGGGGCCTACCAATTTCGCGCGCGGCAAATTCTATGTCTACGCCACAGGCCAGTCCAATCCCTCGCAGCTCAACTCGATCCCGAACTTCCGGTTGCGCTTGGCGAACCGCTTCGCTGTGAATTCGATGCTCGAGGTGCTGCCGCATTCGAGCGCGACAAGTGGCGACGAGTCGATTTCGCTCGAGTTGCGCCCTTCGACCGATCCAACGCGGCCGTCGCTCTATCGCGTGGATTTTGCACCTGTGAACGTGCCATGGCTTGAGCAGAATCCTTTTACGGAGGGCATCACGCGCGGTTTCGAGATCTACGCACTCGATCCGCAAGACAACGGCTACGTGTGCCTGGCAGAATCTTCGATCGGTGTTTATCCAAAATCTGCTGTCTCGGTCGCGGGCTCGAACTTAATGTGGTTGGCCACGTACGCACCAACGAACAGTGACGCAGGTGATCTAAATCCAAACAAATCGGGCGCGACGTTGGAGAAGTTCAGCCTGCTCATGCCGAGCACGGCGGGAGAATTTCCGGCCCGAGATAACTCGGTGGCGCCGAACGTTTCTGCGGGGCCTTGGGGCGTGACCATTGACTCGACTGCCTTTGATAATCAGGGTGGTAGCCGTGTGGGGGTGGTGCAGATTGATTTCTCGCCGGATGTGGCTACAGGGCAGCACGTGCGCATTGAACCCAATAAACAGTACATGGTGCGTTATCATGTCACCTCGACCCAGCAGTCGAGTCTCAATCCGCAGCTGCGGCTGCGAGTGCGCACCGTGCGTTTCGCCTGGACTCAAAAATATGAGGTTGGTGGAGCTTGGGCCATTGCCACACCTGAGCACTCAACTCTGGCGGCCCAAGCCTTGCCGGGCATTGGTTGCGCAAATCCGGACAAAGTCGGTGGGGAGGCGGGCGGCTGGTATACGGTGCTCGTGCATTCGCCACTAAATCTTGACATTCGGCCAGATATGGGCGGCCCCCTGTCGAGCCGCATGCCTAATCTCAGCTCGCAGCCTGGGCCAGGCGAGCCAGGGACATCGCTGCGCGACTTGAAAGTGGCTTTCGATCTCATTGACACCATGAGCCCAAGCATCAATGCCCCACTTGAAGCCGGCAATTTCACGGTAGACCGCATCGAGGTCTTCTCATTCGACCAGATCCCAGATTAGTTCCACCGGGGTGCCTGAAGGCATGTGAAAGGACTCACCATGCCCAAGGGGATGATGCATGAACATGGGAAAAACTTCGTGGGTCCTCGCCACAACGAGGGAGCTAATCGAGTGGCTATTATGTGAGTGGTGACTGCGTGGGAATAGTCGTCGCCTTAGGAACAAAGGCGACGGGCGCAAAGGCAACGTTGTCTTCGGACGTCGCGTGATTTGTGGGAGGGTGTGCGCGCTTTTCTTTTGACCTTGAGCGTCCCTTCTCGGCATTTAAGAACTCAAACACGATTGGGAAAAACGACGAAGCTAGGCGGCGCCAAATGCGCGTAAGGTGAGAGTGTGAGGAACACACATCTGACGCGTCTTTGCGTATCTGCCAGAGGGGCCATGTTTAGGGATGATCGCAAGCCCCCCGTAGCGGAAAGTTAGCCCAGAGGAGAATATCATAACATGTTAGGTGACCGAACGATTGAAAAACCAAATGCTCTTTTATTAGGGGTCCTCACGATCATTCTGGCTTCGGCGCTAGGCTGGGCCGCCCCGGATCCGGCAACCGATTGTAACCACAATGGCAAGCCTGACTCGCAGGATTTGACGACCAACACTCGCGCTTTTAGAATTTTCTCGGACGATTTTGAGGGCGGTAAACTGGAGGATAACTGGATTGCGACGGGGCTATGGCGCATTGACAAGACGGAGTGCTTGGATGAAGTTCCGCCGACAGACCAAGATCCGCCCCCGCAGAACGACTACCGTGCTGCTTACAATCGCGACAAAGATCACTGCGACTATAACACGGGCAGCCGCAATTCCGGTGCCTTGGAGATGGCGACGTCGGTGACGATTCCGGCAGTCGGTGCTGAACTGGTTTGGTGGAACTGGGTCGAAACCGAGGACACGCGTGACCTGGATACGTGGCAAGTGCAAGTATCTGCAAACAACGGTGAAACGTGGCAAACAGTGTTTGATCACCACGGAAAAAGCGAGCCGCTGTGGACTCAATACACGGTCTCGCTTTACGACTATCGCCAGCAGAAAATCAAAATTCGCTTTGTCTTCGACAGCCGGGATTCTTACAATAATAATTTTAAAGGATGGTTCATTGACGACGTCGCGATCTGGGGATATGACGCTTTTAGCCTGGACTGCAACGCGAACAGCATCCCAGACGAGTGCGAGCCGGACTGCAATGCCAACGGAATTCCTGACTCGTGCGAACTTGCTGAAAACTCGACTCTTGATTGCAACAGTAACGGAATCCTCGACGAGTGTGAGTCTGCCGATGAGATTACGACGTCTTCGGCCAAGTACTCCCCCTTCGATGTAGACCACCTGCCCGCGAGATTCACCTTCAAACCCCTTCCACCAGCTCGTGGAAAAGTGCGACTCGACCTGATCGGCTATGGGAATTTTGGCACGGCGTACACGCATCGGATTGATGTTTATTTGAATTCTAACCTTTTGGGAAACGTCCGTATCCGAACGGGGGATAGCCCTTGCGGCTCAGGAATGACAAGCATGATTCTCGACGCTGGCCTTTTCAACTCGCTAACACGTAACAGTGACCAGTCCGCGACGTTCCGGTTAGTACCTGGCGATGAGGTGGCCCCGCGGTGCGAAAGCTCATATATCCAGATGGGGATTTCCTACCTCACACCAGACAGAGCGCTCGATTGCAATGGAAACGCTCTGCCCGACGAATGTGACCTTGCCTCAGGAACGTCCCGCGATTGCAATGCCAACGGCATCCCTGACGAATGTGACATTGCCGATCATACGAGCGAGGACTGCAACCGAAACAGAGTGCCTGACGAATGCGACTTAGCCTCGGGGACTTCGCATGATTGCAACGCGAACGAAGTGCCTGACGAATGCGACTTAGCCTCGGGGACTTCGCATGATTGCAACGCGAACGAAGTGCCTGACGAATGCGATGTGGCTGATCTCACTAGCCAAGACACGAACGAGGACGGAATTCCTGATGAGTGTCAGATCGAGCAAGACGTGACACCTTGCGGAAGTGAGCTAACTCCCAGCGCGATCTGGTTTGACGATTTCGAAAATCCTGCGGCCGATCGGTGGACCACGGCCGTCTTACGGGGGACTAACACTTGGTATTACCCACCCCCACCAGAAGAACTAGATCCCTCAAGTGGGATGCTCAACGCATGGGGAGGGCGGTACACCTCGCCGAGCGATTCGGTCCTTGAAATGCGGGATTTCGTGGAAATCCCCACGACGGTGCCCTGCTATCTCTATTTTCTTCATGCGCACGATTTCGAGTATTATCCTGGAAACTACGACGGAGGGGTGGTCGAATACATCACCGATGACCTCGGAACAACGTGGACAGACCTTGGGCCTCTGATGGACGCTAACGGATATCGAGGGAAAATAGCGTTGAATTACCAAAATCCGCTGGCAGGGCGTAACGCATTTGTTGGCTCGAGTGACGGATACATTGCTACCCGCGCAAACCTGTCATCTTTAGCAGGTAAGCGGGTGAAAATTCGTTTCCGTGTGGGGACTGACTGGAGCGGGGTGAGCAGGGGATGGTACATTGACGATGTCCGTTTCTCCGCCTGTCAGTTTGTGACGGACGAGAAGACTAAAGAGGACTTTACGCAACCGCCTCTGGGTTGGGTGGAGCTTTCACGGGTACCGAGCAGTGATGGCCTAGCGGCCACAGACTACGACAATGTGCAGGGAGCGCTGTGTGCTCGTGTGAGCTCCGATGAAAACCATTTCCGAGTCGTGGGCTGGTTTACAGATACGGCCAACCGCTTGCCATATGCCAGCGTCGGCCCAGATCACTACGTTCGGGCCAAGTTCTATGTTTATGCGACAGGCCAGAGTAATCCCGCGCAGCTCAATACGATTCCCAACTTCCGGATGCGCGTGGCGAACCGTTTTGCGGTAAACTCGATGTTGGAGGTCAACGCACACGTCAACGCTTCGCCCGGAGATGAACCTGTGACGCTAGAAGTGCGGCCCTCGACTGACCCGACAAAGCCTTCGCTTTACCGAGTGGACTTTGATCCCGTGGATGTGCCCCAGCTCATTATTCATCCTTACACCGAGGGGATTCTTCGTGGCTTTGAAGCCTACTGCCTAGACCCTCAGGACAACGGCGCGGTTTGTTTGACGGAGTCCTCGATTGGGGTTTATCCGAAGAGTTGGGTCTCGCCTGAGAAATCTGCGTTCATGTGGCTCAAGACCTACCAAACGACACCGCCGACAGCGGGTGATTTTGCATTTTCGAACCCCGATACTACGGTGGACATTGTCTCGCTACGAATCACGGGTGATGGTACCTTCCCCATCCGCGATTATGACATCACCCCGGGCGCATGGGCCAATGCTGACGGGCTAACCATGGATTCGACTGACTTTGACAATTATATAGACGGCTATCGTATCGGCGTTGTACAAGCTGATCTAGGCGCGGGTCCGCGTGCGCAGCGCGTGCGCATCGAAGCGGGCAAGCAGTACATGGTGCGCTTCCACGTGACTTCGACACAGCAGTCGAATCTCAACCCGCAGCTCCGCCTTCGCGTTCGCACACTTCGCTTCGGGTGGGTTCAGAAATACGAAGTCGGCGGCGCCTGGGCAATCAATACTCCTGAGCACGTAGCGCTAGCCTCGCAAGCGCTGCCAGGCATCGGTTGCAGGAACCCCGACAAGATTGGGACGGAGAACGGTGGATGGTATACAGTGCTTGTGCACTCGCCGATGAATCCTGACATTCGTCCGGATGTTGAGGGCACCTTGTGTGACAAAATGCCAAACATTTGCGCGCAGCCAGGCCCTGGCGTGGATGCAGACTCGATTCGCGATCTCAAGGTCGGTGTGGACCTTCTCGATACTCTTAGCACGAGTGTCAATAAAGACCTCGAAGCTGGAAGGTTTACAGTGGATCGAATCGAGGTCTTTTCGTTCAATACGATCCCTGACTAGAGTCTGCGTGCCGATCAAGCTGGCACTTGCTCGATGGAACATTTAGGGCTACTTTCCCAAAGGGAAGTAGCCCTTTTCCTTCACTTGTTGCTGCCCGACCACGCTGAGGCACTCTTTACCATCAAAGTCTAGGTAAGTAGCAGATCCGCCCGCAACTTCCCTTCTGATTTACAAGTTTGCGCGCCAAAGCTTAGCCACGGGCCTTCGCTCCTTCTGAAGGAGCGGCGCCATAACGAGGGAATCAGAGAAGAGCAGAAGGCCCCCAAGTTGCGCGCAGTGAAATTGCTAATAAGTTTTCTTATTTTTCGATAGTTGGCTTGTAGCGTTTAGGGGAATATGCTTCGCCGTTCCTGTGGCAGGAATAGTCGTAGCGTATATGCCAGCGCCTTAGAGCATCCTTTGCGACATAAAACATGGGATCAGGATACCACTGTCGTGTGTCGGGTGAGTAGAGATAGGGCTGCGCGTAGTTGCCTGTTAGTTCGGGTCCGATAGGGCGCGCTTTTCCCAGCTTATATGCACAGGGCTCTGCCCCCACGTGGCTCAGGGCAGCCACCATTATTGCGAGAATTATCATCAGTCGCTGTCTCACGTTGCGCTTCCCTCGTCGATAGATTTGCAGATAATTCTTTCACAGAAGTACTAGTCGTGTAAAGCGCATTTGCTTCGGAACGCTGAACGGTCCTCACTTCTGAGTTTTTTCGAAGCTCAACGCGCCGCGATCCGCAGGAAATGGAAAGGACAGGATCTATGCAACTGAATGTCGCCATTATGGGTGCTACAGGTGCGGTAGGGCAGGAAATGCTCCGCACGCTCGAGATGCGCCATTTTCCGTGCACTTCGCTGAAGCTGCTGGCCAGCGAACGCTCGGTGGGGAAAAAATTTCCCTTTAGGGGACGGTTGATTCCGGTCGAGAAGCTAACGCCGGAGAGCTTCAATGGTGTGGATTTGGTGCTCGCTTCGGCTGGTGCTTCTGTTTCTCGCGAATTTGTGCCCCACGCCGTGAAGGCCGGCGCCGTGGTCGTAGATAACACAAGTGCCTTCCGCATGGAGCCTGATATTCCCCTCGTCGTGCCCGAGGTGAACGCGTCCGCCTTGGAAAAGCATAAGGGCATTATCGCGAATCCTAACTGCTCGACCGCACAGATGGTGGTGGCGATTGCACCGATTCATCGTGCCGTGGGCATCAAGCGCCTCGTGATTGCGACATATCAGAGCGTAAGCGGTACCGGCCAAAAAGCCATCGATGAGTGCCTGCGCCAAACAAGGGAACTGCTGGACGGCCAGAGCAATGTGGAATGCAAAGTTTATCCGCATCGCATTGCTTTCAACGTCCTGCCGCACATTGACGTCTTTCTCGAGAACGGCTACACTAAAGAGGAAATGAAGATGGTAAATGAGACGCGAAAGATTCTCGAGGACCAGACCATTGCTATCACAGCCACGACGGTACGAGTACCGGTCCTGCGAGGTCACAGCGAGGCAGTGAACGTTGAGACTCACAAGAAGATCTCGGCTGCTGAAGTGCGCGAACTTCTCGCAAAAGCGCCGGGCGTGGTCGTTGTGGACGATCCAAAAAATTGCGATTATCCGACCCCAATCTACTCCGAGGGACGCGACGAAACTTACGTTGGGCGCATCCGCGAAGACATTTCGATTCCCAATGGCATCGAGATGTGGATTGTAAGCGACAACTTACGTAAGGGCGCAGCTTTGAACGCTGTACAGATTGCCGAAGAACTTTTGGCGCGGAAACTGCTTCGAGCTGCTCTATAAATAGTCCTAGCCGCAACGAGAAGAACGATGAGGCGGAACCACGGGTGTGGTTCCGCCTCAAGTGTTTTCTCACCGCTAGCGTGAAGCCTCAAAGCGTCCTGAAAAGGCGCCTGCAAGCACTGGTTACTTGGCGACGTTGGGTGTGTAGGCGACTTTGATTCCCGGGCTCATTGTCGAGCTTAGGGTGATGCTACGCATGTACGTCCCTTTGGCTGCCGCTGGGCGAGCCTTAGCAACAGCGTCCAAGACGGCCAAAGCATTTTCTACCAACTGGTCATTCGAAAACTGAAGTTTGCCGATTGGCACATGAATATTTCCCGTCTTGTCCACACGAAATTCGACCTTTCCGGCTTTGATGTCCTGAATCGCTTTAGCCACATCCATGGTCACGGTTCCGGTCTTGGGGTTCGGCATCAGGCCGCGCGGCCCAAGGATTTTGCCGAGCTTACCGACTTCGCGCATCATATCCGGCGTAGCAATGGCCGCATCGAAATCAGTGAAACCGCCAGCCACCTTCGCCACGAGGTCTTCCGCCCCGACGATTTCGGCTCCAGCCGCTTCGGCTTCCGTCGCCTTATCGCCTTTGGCGAAGACAGCCACGCGCACGGTCTTGCCGGTGCCATGAGGAAGCGTTACGGTGCCGCGCACCTGCTGATCAGCATGACGTGGGTCCACGCCAAGTTTGAGGTCGAGATTGACAGTTTCGTTGAACTTGGCGTAAGCAATCTTCTTCAGAGTGTCGACCGCTTCAGGTAGGGAATAAACCTTCTTTTGGTCGTACTTCTCAAGCGCTGCGCGATACTTTTTGCCGTGCTTTGGCATGAGTTTTTCTCCTTATCTTTGTGGTCGGTAGCGGCGATCGAGCGATCGCCTCCCACGCGCTTTCAGCCAGAAGCCACAAAGCGCCAGGACAAGGTACGCCGTCGGGGCGAGTTCATTCACGAACGTCCTGCTTGTTTTGAGGCGCGTTTCCGCGAGAACAGGCGCGAAAGAAACATCTGGATGGCAAGAGAAGCAAGCAAAAGCGCGACGAACGACCACGGCAGCATGTCGTGGAGCGGAGCAAAGCCAGCGCAGAGAAATGTTGCCCCAACAAAGGCCGTGACGACAATGGCGAGAGTGCGTCTAATCCAGAGTGCACCCCCTGCTCCGGCAGCCCCCACCACAACCAAGATGATAGCTATTTGCGGCGTCAGCGTATAGGGTTGTCCTCCTAATCCTGCATGCATTTGCAAAATGAGTCGCGCTACGAGGATGCCAAACAAAAAGCCTACCAATGCGAGGAGAAAGGAATTGAGCGCCCGGATGAAAAAGACACCACCGATCGCGCCCATAAGCGAACAGCCAAGCTGGAGAAGTGCAGCCGCGCCGGCCTCCATTCCCAGGGCTAGCGAAAAGGCCACCCCAAAGACAAAGCCCAACCCAAGACCAAAAACTGCACCAATCAAGCGCGAGCCTAACCAAAGCGCAACCCATCCGCCGAAACAAAGAATTACGCCGAAAGTGAGTAAAAGTGTGTCGGCACTCATGGCACCTCTTTTTGCTCCACCATGGGCAAGTTCATTTGCTCACGTGCATCACGGCTTACTCGGATTCTTTTTCGTAGGGGACACCATCGGCTGCTGGTGGTGTGGCACGCCCAATAAAGCCTGCGATCACCACGATCGTGAGCAAATACGGAAGCGCCTGGATCGCTTGGGTAGGTATATGTCCAGCCACGGCGCCCAGCCACGTGCTAGCCGCGCTACCACCTTGGCGGAGAATCTGAAGCTGATTCTGAAGTGTCTCGGCCCCACCGAAGATGAGGCAGGCCACGGCTGCACCCAGAGGTGACCATTTTCCAACAATCATGGCAGCCAGCGCTGTGTAACCACGGCCATTTGTCATATTCGAAGAAAAGAGACCTTGGTCTGCTGCAAGCCACACCCCGCCAAGGCTCGCCGCGATTCCACCGATCAGGACACCGGTGAAACGATAAAAACTCACATTGACTCCCAGCGCATCTGCAGCGGCGGGATTCTCCCCCACCGCACGTAGGCGAAGACCATAGCGCGTTCGATAGAGGAGAAACCATGCCCCCACAAATGTCAGAATTGTGATGGCGATGAGTGGATGCAAAAGCTGGTTGAGGGGAGCAAACCAGTTTTCAGAGGGGAAGGCACGCCACGTTGTGAAGGTCGGGCAACGCTCGGAGTTGCTTGCCGAGCCAAAGATGCGCTTGAGAAGAAAATTTGTTCCGCCTAACGCAAGAATGTTGATGGCCAGCCCCGAGATGATGTTGTCCACCCTGAACACAACGCATGCCACGGCGTGGAGCATGGAAAGCAGGAGCGCCGTGAGAACTGCCACGATGAGCCCTAGCCAAGGTGCCCACGCGGTGGCACTTGCAAACTGCGGTCCATACTTGCTGGCCACCCACCAGCTCGTCGTTGCGTAAGCAAAGGCGGCAGAAAGCATGATGCCCTCAAGGGCGATATTGACGACGCCTCCACGCTCGCTGATGGTTCCGCCGAGAGCACCGTTCGCATAAGGCACACTGATGCGCACTGTGCTGGCGATAATCGCAATGGGATTGATCATCGGCGTCGTCCCTTTCTTACATCACTCTTTTCGATACGTGTTTGGGGACTAAAGCTCTTTTCGTGATGAGCTGTCAAGTGAGGCCTCCACTTCCGCATTCTGCGAACGTGAGCTGGTCAGGAGCGAAGAATTCTTGCGTCGCTACGGTGTTTGCTTTCAGCATCGGAGAAGGGACAAGGTAAGGGATGTTGTGTGATGGGATTAGCAAGTTAGTTTTATAATAAATCGACGTGAGGTTGACTCATGAATCTTTGCGGCTCGATGTGTGCCATTGTGACGCCATTCCGTTATGGCAAAGTAGACCAAGCGGCCTTTGCCGCACTCATCGAAGATCAGATCGCCAACGGCACGTCGGCCATTGTCCCCTGTGGCACGACGGGTGAGTCGGCGACCCTGACCCACGACGAACACCATCTGGTCATTGATCTGGCCATCAAGTATGTGAACAAACGCGTGCCTGTGATTGCGGGAACGGGTTCGAATTCGACGGCCGAAGCAATTAGCCTGACCCGGCATGCCAAGCAAGCCGGTGCTGACGCAGTTCTCCTGATTACCCCTTACTACAATAAGCCGACTCAGGAGGGGCTTTATGCTCATTATATGGCAATTGCCGATGCTGTGGAAATTCCGCAGCTTGTTTACAATGTGCCGGGGCGCACGGGCGTGAGCATTGCGCCGGAGACTGTGGCGCGCCTTGCACAGCATCCGAATATCGTGGGGATCAAGGAAGCCAGTGGTTCGACCGACTATGTCTCCAAGCTTGCGTCGCTATGCGATATCACGATTCTTTCGGGCAATGACAGCATGACTCTCCCGCTGATGGCACTCGGAGCGAAAGGCGTGATCAGCGTTGTGGCCAATGTTGCTCCGAAGCACATGAGCGAGTTGGTCACAGCCGCGCTCGAAGGCCACTGGGTGCCGGCCCGTCAGCTGCATTACGAGCTTTTTGAATTGATGGACGTGCTCTTCTGCGAGACAAACCCCATTCCAGTGAAGGCGGCTCTGGCCATGATGGGAGTCATTTCGCCGGAGATTCGCTTGCCCTTGACGCCCTTGAGTGAAAAGAACGTACCGAAGGTTCGGACAGCCCTGGAAAAACTAGGGCTTGTCCGCAGCTAGTTCTGATTCAAGCTTGGTACTAACCGGGAGAGCCCATGGAAGAAGATCTCTTGCCTTTTTTGAGCGACCTTGTGACCGCGGCAGGCAAGATCACCTTGCGCTATTACCAAACTGCGCTGGAGGTTGCTCGCAAAAGTGATGCTTCGCCGGTGACGACTGCGGACAGGGAAAGTGAGGAGTTCCTGCGCCGCGAAATCAGCCGGGCTTTCCCGCAGGATGAGATACTCGGCGAGGAGTTTGGTGCGTCTGGGACAAGGTCAAGCGGGCGTCGCTGGATTCTTGATCCCCTAGACGCGACAAAGACTTTCCTCCATGGGGTGCCGTTGTACGGTGTGCTGGTAGGCGTCGAGCTAGGCGGCGACCTTTGTGCTGGGGCAATTGCCATTCCTGCTCTCGGTGAAATTGTAGTAGCCCAGCGCGGCAAAGGGTGTTGGTGGAACGGGCGCCGCTGCACGGTCTCGGCAACCCCGACCCTCTCCGAGGCTCTCCTACTGACGACCGATGTGGCAAACAACTATCGCTACGGCCACGGCAGAGAATGGAAGGCCCTAAGCGCGGGAGCTCGCATGGTGCGCACTTGGGGCGACTGCTATGGCTACGTGTTGGTGGCAACCGGCCGAGCGGACGTCATGGTGGATCCCATCGCGGAGTTATGGGATATCGCTGCCGTGAAACCAATTATTGAAGAAGCCGGCGGCAAATTTACAGATTATGCCGGCAACGCCACGATCCAAAGTCGCTGTGGCATTGCGACAAACGGCACGCTTCACGACGAAGTGCTGGCCATTGTGTCTAGGGCACAAGCCGAATAGGTTGCGTCCACGCTTGTAAGCGTAACGGGCACCACGCATGGGCGTGGCGCAAAGGTGGGCGTGTAGCTCAGCGGTAGAGCAGCGGACTTTTAATCCGTTGGTCGAAGGTTCGATTCCTTCCACGCTCACCAGTTTGTCTTTCAGCGGGTTGTCACAAAGTTTGTTTCCTCAAGCGCCTCAAAATCACATTCGAGCGCTGTCCGGTCGCAAAAGTCTTCCGTTCGCGAGACAAGTGTGAGTTCGTCGAGTCCTAGCCCCGTGGTGTCTTCGAAAAGATCCACGAAATGATCCACCACGCGGGTGGCATGGGCCGAGAAAAACACAATCCCAGTCTTGAGATTCCACAGCGCCTCGTAAACTGCCGTGGTGGGCGCAACTGTGGCCAGAAGTGCTTCCTTTACGCCTTGGCGGATCTGCTGCACTTCCTCTCGCGAGAGTTTGCGTTGGCGCCTCTCGGCCAGAGAAGCCCGAATCTTTTCCGCGATTCTCGATTTGAGCAGCAATGAAGGCACTGTTTTGCGATCCCACCGCATGCCTAGGAGCAGCCAGTCCCCCACAAGCACTTTGTCCAGAGTGAGATCTGCGTCGAAAGGATCACTGGGATTGACCCATCCGATACTTTGCTCGGGGTTATTCTTCGGATCAATCTCGCGAAAGGCGTGGCGTTGCAATCCCATCAGGAGCTTCTCGTGAAACCCCTTTGGGAGGGAGTCCGCAACGCGGAACTTCCTGTATGTCACGCTGCCGTTGATGAGTCCCATGTGTTCGGCCTGTCCGGTGAGATTGAGGTTTGTTGTTTTGTCTGAAGAGAAAGTTACTTCGTTGTTTGGGTGTCGTTTTTTGCAGATCGCGCTTGCTCTTCGATAGTCAACTGCTTCTCTGCAGCCACAAAATGGCCAGCCTTCACAACCGCCATTTGGACCGGTTTGCGGCAGTCTCCCTCTTTATCAAAGTAGGTTTTGCCCGTCAGACCGTCGTACGCTGCGGCTGGCGAATTGATGCTCTTCAAATACTGATGAATGCCTTCCCGTGTTGGACCCTTGGTCTCGATCGCTTTGATGATCAACTGAAAGGCGTCGTAGCTGAGCGCCGCCCATGCATCAGGCTCTCGATTGTACTTGGCACGGAACTGCTCGGCAAATTTCTTGGCGCGCTCGCCCCCCAGTTCGAAGAGGAATGGACAGGAAACATAGGTGCCCTCGGCAGCAGGACCGGCTAGCGTGATGAACTGCTCAGAGAACACCCCATCGCCGCCAATGAGCGGTGTTTTGATACCAAGCTCGCGCGCCTGTTTCGCAATGACTGCAGCGTGTTTATATAAGCCTGCCACGAGCAGCAGATCCGGCTGATAGCTTTGCATGGTCGTCAATTGGCTTCGGAAATCATTGGTATCTTTAGCGTAGGCTGTCTCGCTGACAATTGAAACGCCAAGCGATTCGGCCTTCTTTTTGAAGCTTTCTTTGAGCCCACGCCCGTAGTCGTCGTTGTCGAAGAGGATCCCGACTTTCTTTGCACCAAGAATTTCGCCGGCGTAGCGAGCAAGTGACTGCCCCTGGAAATCATCCGTGAAAATGTTGCGGAAGACGTAGTCACTGTTTTTAGTCACATTGACGTTCGTCGAGGCTGGTGAGAACATGACCATTTTGGCTTCTGTGTAGGCGCTCTTGGCCGCTAGCGAGCACGAGCTATTGAAGTGACCGATCACCGCGAGCACGTCGGGATTGCTAGCGATCTTCGTCGCCACATTGTAAGCTTCGGCGGGATTACCGGCGTCGTCTTCGAGCATGAGCTGGATGGGACGCCCCGCAACTCCGCCTTTGGCGTTCAGCTCTTCGGCTGCGAGTTCGACCGCCATTTTGATTTGAACACCGAACTCCGAGCTATCGCCGGTAAAAGGTGCTGCCACAGCAAGGAGTATCGGCTTGTGTGTTGCTTGGGTAGGCTGGGGAGACGAAGTTTGTTCCTTGCCGGCCCCTGGCTTTTGGAGCGCAGCTTCTTTGGGTTGCTGGCCACATCCGCCAATGAGCAACATGGCGCTAGAGAGAATAGACCACCAAACAATGTTTTTCAGGCGCTTCATCATAGACAACTTGTCCTCGCTCGTGATGAATGACAGGGGATGGTAATGGCTGAGCTGAAGGAGAGTCAACCAAAGGTTTTGCCGCCTGCCACGTTGCTTGTGGTTCGCGGCCCGAACATGGGCGTGCGCTACGAGCTGGGCGAGCGGACCCGCATCGGGCGCGACCTGGCCAATGAGATTTCGCTCGCCGATCCTGGAGTGTCGCGCCTGCATGCCGAGATTGTTCGCGAGCGCTTTGCTTACACGATCCGCGACTGTGGGTCGCGCAATGGGATCATTGTCAATGGTATCCGCGTGACACACAAACAGCTTCTGCGTAACGATGAAATTCAGATCGGCAACACCGTTTTCCTGTTTAACTCCGACCTCAAATTGGAGAACGCAATCTTCACGCAATCGGTTGCAGTGCTGTATCCGGGCGATGCAGTGACGCAGGAACTCTCTGCGGAGCCATCAGCTTTTGTTGTTCCGTCGGGACGCGACAAGATCCTTATCGAGTTTCTCGAGACTTTGGCGAATGTCTTCAGCCAGTCATCGCTCCGGACTGAGACGTTCGGCCGTAGACTTCTGAAGCATCTTCTGGATCTCTTTTCTGCTGATCAAGCTGCCCTGTTTGTGCGCGATGTGCTCACGCAAAAGCCCCGCCTCGCTCTTGTTCTTCCGGAGGGAGGCACAGCAGTGATCGAGCGCAGCGCAATCATGCGGGCGTTCGAGGAACAGCGCCCCGTGCTGGCATGCGAGCAGCCCGAGAGCCTAGCGCGCATTCCTCTAGCGGGACATGATGGTCCGCTCGCAGCCTTACCTGAGGTACAGCAAGGACTGACGATGATGTGCGCTCCTCTGGCCAGCGGCGAAACAACTTTAGGTGTTCTCGTTGTGAAAAAAGCAGGACCGAACCAGTTTACAGCTGCAGACCTTGCTTTGCTTCAGGCTATTGCTCGCATTTCGGCAGGCTTTCTGCGTGGGGCTCAGCTCGGTGATTATGTCGAAATTTTTGGGCCACGGCAATCGAGGCCAGACTTCGTGCCCTCGCGCAACCCCAAGGTGAGAGCACTGTTTGACCAAGCCAAGCGCGTAGCCCAAAGCGAGGCGAGTGTCGTCATCACGGGTGAGAGTGGCACCGGCAAGGAAGTCTTGGCGCGCTTCATTCACGAGGCCAGCCCGCGGCGCCAGGGACCATTTGTGGCAGTGAACTGCGCCGCCATTCCACCTACGCTCTTTGAAAGCGAGTTGTTCGGCTACGAGCGTGGTGCGTTCACAGGCGCGGCTCGCACCACGCGTGGCAAAATTGAGGCGGCTGACGGCGGAACGCTATTTCTGGACGAAATCGGAACGCTCGATATCGCACTTCAGCCGAAACTGCTGCGATTCCTGCAAGAGCGTGTGTTCTATCGAGTTGGGGGAACACGGCCGATCGAAGCGAACGTGCGTGTGATTGTGGCTACTAATGAAAACCTTGAAGAGGCGGTGAACGAGGGGCGTTTTCGCGAGGATTTGTGGTATCGGCTCAATGTCGTTTCCTTCCACATGCCGCCACTCCGAGAGCGCCGGGAAGATATTGCACCGCTCGCGGAGCATTTGCTGCAACAGGCTGCAAAGCGCAGTGGCAAAACAGTGCTGGGACTGGATGTGTCGGCGCTGCGGCTTCTGGAGCGATATTCGTGGCCGGGAAACATCCGCGAATTAGCTAATGCGATTGAGCGGGCCGTGATTTTGGCTGACTCTCCCTTGCTGACGGAAAAAGATTTTTTGTTCCTCGAGCGGCAAATCGAACGCCAATACTCCACCACTGCCTTGGCAAATGCCGATGAGATTATCCCCTTGGCTGAGGTGGAACGGCAGCATATTTTGCAGGTGCTTGAACATTTCGACTGGAATCAGGCCCGAGCGGCTGAAGCACTTGGCGTTCACCGAAACACTTTGCGCAATAAGATCATTGAGTACGGCTTGCACCGGCCAGATTCAAAGCGCTAGGCAGCTCACCAGCTGCAGAGGAGTCTCGCGCAACTACCGCACGACGCGGTCAAAAATGGGGTGACCTTTCGCGTTCGCGAGATCGGCATCGCGCAAAACCGTGCAGCGGAAAATTGCGCGTTCGAGATCGGCCCCGCGAAAAATGGCACCCGAGCAATCAGCATTGGCGAATCGTGAGTAAAAAAGATGCGCGTCGGAGAAATCAGCGCCGACGAGGGAGGCTCCGACGAAATTCACGTTTTCTGCTACAGCGCGACAAAATCTCGCTCTGTCACATTGCGCCAGACCGAGGCATGCAAACAGAAGCGAAGCGCCGGAAAGGTCAGCGTCGGTCAGTTTTATGCCTTCCGCCAGGACATGATCGAGCTGGGCAGAGCGCAATGAGCATGACGAGAAATCAGCATATGAGAGATCCGAATAGGAAAAATTCGCGTGCTCAAGATTTTCACCGCTGAGCTCCACACCTGCTAAGCACACCCCCACCAGGGTATGGCGACCTTTCATTGCATCGAGGATTCTCTGGCGCAATGCGGCTTTGTCGTCGGTGTGGCTCCAACACCGAGGCGTATCCCAGACGGCGGGGGCCGAACAATTTGCAAAGTTGCACGGCACCCGTGGGGGTAGGCATTCGTTTCTGAGGGATTCGAGACAGAATTCCATTACGTAATTTAGCTCCTCACAAAATACAACCGCTGCAGCGAATCAGAACACGCCGCTAAAGCCAAACGACACAACGACGGGCATCGGCGCAATGCGTGGCACACAGGCGCCATCATCTTTAGGGTCCATCTCCATGGCTCGAATGACCGTGCCTTGCCTGCCCTGCCGGATAATGACGCCGCGCAGGCGCACTTGACGCCCTTTGCCCGGCACACGTTGAATCTCGAGAGGCGATACAACGACTTTGACACGACCTAAATCACGCGCCCTTACCGTGAGTTCGAGCTCGTTTTTCGGCAAAGACTTGACGCTTTCAACCTTACCCGAAACCGTGACCCATTTCGGACGCGGTGGAACCTCTGCCTCCTGGCTTTCCTGAGAGGACTCGGTATCGGATTGGCCAACCTCCCTGTCTTCCCGCTCAGCTTGGCGAGGCGTTCGGCGCGGTGGCCCCTGCTCTTTGTTCTCTTGAGCGCTGCGTGAAGGTCTGCTTAGCGATGTGCTTTCGCGAGGCGTCGGAGAAGGCGTTGCCGAGGGCGGTGCGGCGGGTTCCTGCTTCTCGGACGGTGCGATGGAACGAACTGCCATTTCGCCTTTTGTTTCTTCTGGAATAATCCAACGTCCGCCGACACCTTCCACTTCCGGCGGCACGAAAACAGGTGCCGTGCTTGAGCTGTCCGCCTTTTGGGCAGAAGCCGTTGCCGTCGTGAACACCGCCGTTGCTTGCGCTTCAGGGGCACTTGGCATCTCCTGAGCTGAGGTCATAGCCACGACTAACCCGACGATCGCTCCGATTAGTCCGGCGCGCAAACTAGTTTTTCGGTTGTTTTGGGCGATAATCACGGAGCTCATGCTTAGACCCACCTTTCCTTCGGATGACTCTAAAATGCGCCTTGCTTTAGGAAAAGCAAGACTTTTGCCAGCCGGAGAGCTCTGGGGAGGAAGTCTGAAGCCTGGTTTGGTGGTGCGCGACACTAAGGTGGGCACACGCTCTTTTTGTGCTGGACCGTGCGCTAAAAAACAATGCCCCCAGAGCTCGCGCTCTGAGAGCAAAGCCTTAGATGCAGCGAGACTTACTTCTCGCTTTTACTCGGTTTTGGCGGCTTTCTGATAGCGCTGACGGAATTTCTCGACGCGTCCCGCGGTGTCCACAAGTTTCTGTTGGCCTGTGAAGAAAGGATGGCAGTTCGAACAAATTTCCAAACGGTATTCTTTGCGTGTCGAGCGTGTCACAAATGTTGCGCCACACGCACATGTCACTGTGGCAAAACTATACTTTGGATGGATTCCTTTACGCATTCACATCACTCCTTGAGCGCCGGCGTCGGCTGATCTTTGAAGCCCAGTACGGCACGCGTTTGCTTGGCAACATGCCACCGCCCTATACTCTTTGGCAAGGTTAGGCATTCACGATTTATGCCATCTCGCGGCAGTCTATTCTGGCGAGGAGCTATCTTTTGCGATAGGCATAGCCCGCTTCATCACTCGCTCGATGGCATCGAGGACGGCTTCTGGCGCTAGTTTATCAAGGCAGTGACCAGGCGGATGATGCGGACATTTGCGCCAAAAGGTTCCTGCGCATGGCTGAGAAAAATCTTGCAGCACTTCGAAATTTGCGTCGGCAAAAACCGGTGCATTGCGCCTCGAATCTGAACTTCCGAAAAGTGCAACCGTCGGCACTCCCAGAGCAGCAGCCATGTGCATGGGGCCAGTGTCACCACCGGCAAACAGGGCAACGTGGTGACGAAGCAGGGCGACGTATTGGCGAAGACTCGTTGGCGGAGCGGTTCGTGCTTTTCCGCCGTGCTTCGCGATGAGATTGGCCAAATGACTGGCTTCTTGTTCTTCACCCGGGCCAAAAAATACCATCGATTCCAAAGCGTGGCGAGCATAGACCTCAATTGCCACTTTGGCCCACCGCTCGAGCGGCCAACGCTTCGTCACCCAACCAGCAAATGCATCGAGGAGAAAAAAACGTTTCTTGCCAACCCCGGCCTCGCGCGCCCAAGTTGCGACATATTCCTCGTCCTGAGCATGGGTGACAAGCAGCGCACGAGGATGCTCTGCCCGGCATCCGAGCGAGCGCACGAGCTCGAGGTTCATGTTGATAACTTCTTGCGCTGTCGGCGCCACGCGTTCATTTGTGAAAAGCCAGTTGAGCTCGCGACACGCTTGGCCGGCAAAACCAATGCGCTTCGGAGCTCCGCTGAGCCAGGCGACAATCCCACTTTTCGTGAGGCCTTGAAAATCTATGGCGACATCCCAGGGACCGGTGCGGCGCAAGACTTCGCGCAGCTCGCGCATAGCAGCGAGAGCCTGGCCGGCGGAGCGTGGCCGTGAAAGCTTGAAGAGAAAATCGAGCTGAGGGTGTCCTTCGAGCAGTGCCGCTGGTCCAGGATGCGCAACCCACCCAATCGTTGCACGTGGGTGCTCGCGGCGCAAGGCATCAAGGGCTGGCAATGTATGCACGACGTCGCCGACGGCGCTAAGCTTGACGATGAGTACTTTGAGACTGGCGCTCACAGCGCCTCCTGCTGCTGCTCCCTCTTTTTGCCAAAACGCTCGAGCACGGTGGAAATGACATCGCGCGAGGAGTTTTCTTTGGGTGCCCCAGCAATGTAGGTTTCGAACCCGAGCTCGATGGCAATCGCCCGCTCAGGGACGGTGTCCTTGGTATAATCCGTTCCCTTGGCGTGCACGTCGGGCCGCAGTGCCCGCAGAAGCGGCTCTACGGTCAGATCATCGAAAAGGATGAGGTAATCAACGCAGCGCAGCGCATCAAGCAATTCTAGGCGGGCTGCCTCGTTGAAAATCGGACGCGACGGGCCCTTGAGCGCGCGTTCGCTCTGATCGGAATTCACACCAACGAAGAGGCAGTCGCCTTGGCGGCGGGCGTCGGCAAGATAGGAGATATGCCCGCCGTGTAGCACATCGAAGCATCCATTGGCAAAGACCACTCGCTTGCCGTCGGCGCGCAGGCGCTCACGAATCACAATCGCCTCTTCCAATGTCACGAGCTTGTTTAGGGGATAACGCTTTTGGCTCAAAGTCCAAGCACTCCTCGTTTGCCGAGATCATTAATGATCCAATGAACAGCCGCCCACAAGTTTTCTGCAACAAAATCAGGACGGCAGACATCGCTCGTCGTTGAGATTTTTTCTAACTCCTCGCGGCCGAAGCCGGTGAGCACCAGGACGCTGCGCAAGCCATTGGCTTTGCCGAACTCGACGTCGCTGAGTTTGTCGCCCACCACGTACGAGTTTTCTAAATCCACAGGGAATTCCCCTGCAGCGCGTTCGATCATGCCGGGCTGTGGCTTGCGGCAGCGACAGGCAACTCGGTAGGGACCGAGACCTTTTTCGGCATGATGCGGGCAGTAATATATTGCGTCCACTTTTGCCCCCTTCTCGGCAAGAAGCTCGCGAAGGCGGGCGTGCACGGCCGCAACGTCAGCCTCTGTAAAATAGCCCCGTGCCACACCTGACTGATTCGTGGTCACCACAGCAAACATGCTCTGTTGATTGAGTTCACGAATCGCTTCGGCACTTCCAGGAATAAGAATCAATTGTGCAGGATTGGAGAGATATCCGACCTCCTCGCAAATAGTCCCGTCACGATCGAGAAAAACTGCTGGGCGGAGTTTTTCGTCTGTCATGGAAGGGCATCGTGCCAGCACGCTCGTCGGGTGCAATGAAAAATGATTTCTGCTGCAATGTGCTGCGATCAAAGAAATGGTAGCCAGCTGGGTAAAACTTTAGCTAGTCGAGAATGTCGCGGATGAACGTTGAAGGATCAAAAGTTTTTGTCACAGGCGCGGCAAAGCGGGTTGGACGTGCAATCGCGCAAGAGCTCGCAATCCGCGGAGCTCACGTGATCATCCATTACAACACGAGCAAAGAAGAAGCTTTCGCACTGGTCAGGCATTTGCAGGCCGGCGGCCACTCGGCCGAAGCTGTTCAGGCGAATCTTGAGGACGTAGGGCGTTTAGGAGAATTTGCGCGGTCGTTTGACCACATCGACGTCCTCATCAACAATGCCTCTATTTTCCCTCGCACGCCACTTGTCGACATGAGCTGGGACGTGTGGCAGCGCATCCTCGACATCAACCTTAGCGCACCCGTACTGCTTGCGACCCACGTGGGTTTGTCCATGAAAGAGCGAGGCCGTGGTGTTGTGATTAATTTAACAGATTGTGGTGTTCAGCGCCCCTATCCTCACCATTTACCTTATCTCGTGTCGAAAGGTGGGCTCGAAACAGCGACACGAGCGCTTGCTGTCGAGCTTGCGCCGGAGGTGCGTGTCGTGGCAATCGCCCCTGGCACCGTCTTGCCGCCACCAGAAATTTCTGCCTCGTTCCGCAAGGCCATGGAAAACCGCTCACTCCTGCGCAAAGTTGGGAGTCCGGCAGAGGTGGCGCGCACCGTTGTCCTTGCCATCGAAAACGACTTTCTTACCGGCTGCACGATCACAGTCGACGGCGGCACCACATTGGCCTGAGCCTGCTTTTGTTGGCCCAAGCGAAAACTTGCAAAAAAACCACCGCGGTGGGCATGAATCTTGACCATGAATCTCCTGCGGGTGACAACACCCCACAGTGCAACTACAAATGGTCTCGGATAACCGGAGAAAATTTCAAAAGCAAACCGAACAGCCACCTCGCTGGCGCTTTCGTCCCGTAGATGCCGACCTTGCACGGGCGCTGACAGCGTGTAGCAGGCTAAATCCAGTACTTGCCCGAATCGTGGCCGGACGGATGCGCGACGTCGATGAAGAGTCGGCTCTGACGCAAGAGAATCTAGAGCGGTTTCTTTCGCCACGGCTCGCGGACATACACAACCCTTTTGAGCTTGCGGACATGGATAAAGCTGTGGCGCGAGTGTTCAATGCTGTCCGGCGCAACGAAGCCATCACCGTTTACGGCGATTACGACAGCGACGGCACAACAGCCACAGCTCTGCTAGTGCACCTTTTTCGTTTTCTTGGCTATGACAAGGTCTCTTACTATATTCCCCTTCGCCTTGAAGAGGGTTATGGGCTCAACATTGGCGCGCTCGAAAACATTGCCAAACAAGGGACAAAAGTTGTTCTCACGGTTGACAATGGCATCACTGCCGTGGAAGAGGCTCGGCATGCCAGGCGCCTGGGACTCGATCTCGTTATTACGGATCACCACCGGCCGGGTCGGGAGCTCCCCGACGCCTGTGCTATCGTTAATCCTAATCGTCCGGATTGCCACTATCCGTTTAAGTACCTCGCGGGTGTGGGCGTTGCCTTTAAGTTTGCGCATGCGCTTCTGAAAGCGATGCATGTGGATCCGGACAAGGGTCGTGCGTTCCTGCGCTCGGTGCTTGATCTCGTGGCTATTGGCACCGTTGCAGACATAGCGCCCTTGGTGGGGGAAAATCGAATCTTCGTGACTCACGGACTGAAGCGCATGCGCGAGACGCCAAGCGAGCGACTCCGCGCTATGTACTCCGTGTGGGGAATTGAGCCGACAATCCTTACTGCCCAGACCATCTCTTTCCGGATTGGGCCACGCCTCAACGCAGCCGGTCGCACGGACGACGCTCGCGTATGTGTTGAGCTGCTCACGACGGACAATGTTCAGCGCGCCGCAAGGATTGCCTCGGACCTCGATGGCTTCAACCAGGCGCGTCGTGATCTGGAAGCGGCCATCCTTCGGCAATGCTTACGGATCATTGAAAAAGAAGTGAATCTCGAAGATGAGCCAGTTCTAGTGGTGCACGGCAACGATTGGCACATCGGCGTGCTTGGCATTGTCGCCTCGCGCTTGACCGAAGCGTTCTATCGCCCGGCGATTGTCCTCTCGCGCCACGATGACTACGCCATCGGTTCGGGGCGTAGCCCCGAATCATTCAATCTCCACCGTGCGCTGGCAGCAACGAGTCAGCTGCTGTTGGAGTGGGGTGGCCATGCTCACGCTGCAGGAGTGCGGCTGCTGGCCAAGCACATCGATCAATTCCGCGCGGTGATTAACGATTACGCGCATGTGCACCTCGAACCTGATCATCTGATTCGCGAAATCACGATAGACACGGAGATTTTGGCTGAGGAATTTGGTCTGCCATTTCTCGATGCCCTGGGAAAACTTGAGCCTTATGGTGAAGGCAATCCGCTGCCTGTGCTAGCTATGAGGAACCTTCGACTGATTGAGGAGCCACGCATTGTGGGCTCGAATCATCTCAAACTGCGTCTTGGAGCTAACGGACAAACCTTTGATGCGATCGGTTTTGGTCTAGCCGGCTTGGTGGACCGGCTGCGGCAGCGACGCTATGAGTTGTTAGATGTGGCCTTTTCCGCCACTAGAGATGATTTCACAGGCTGTCGCAAAGCTATGATGGAACTCAAAGATCTGCGTTTCGCGGGAGGATGACATGCCACGCAAGAAAAGGGCGGATTCATCTGCCTCCTTGTCTGAGCCAGCAGAAAAGCTCCCAGTCGCTGAACTACCGACACGCGATCGTCTAGCGCAGGCGCCACGCCTAAAGATAGTGGGACTCAATGCTCCGGAACCAAGAGTTTCGGAAGGAGCATTATCTGAAGAACATCGGGCTGGTAAGCCCACGCGCAGTGATCATGATCGTTTGGGCGATCCGTATTTTCGCCGTAGCACGCGCCTGCTGGATTTTCTTCTCGCAGTCGTTTTGCTCGTGGGCGCGTTTTTCTCCGTGGCTTTGACATATCGCGGCATTGGCCACTCGTGGGATGAAGCCCTTTATTTGCGACCCGCCGCTAGCGCAGGCCAGTGGGTCCTCGATCTTGCGCGCGGGGACACAGCTATGCTTGAACCTTCGGCAATTGACCAAGCGTGGGGACTTGAGGTCACGGGCAACGATCCGCTTCATCCCGAGGTCGCACCGATTCCCAAGGCGGTTATTGGGTTAGGGCTGACAATACTGAGCGGTTACGGAATCCCAGAGATGATCGCGATGCGTTTGCCCATTGCTGTCGTCTTCGCGCTCACCGTAGCTTTGCTCTACATTTTGGGAGCCCGAACGTACGGCAGGCTGCCCGGCTTTCTCGGGGCCGTAGGCTATTGGCTCATGCCGCGGGTGTTTGGTCACGCACACCTCGCCGCATCGGAAACACTTTTCGCATTTACTCTCGTGCTGCTCGCTTGGTCTTACCTTGGGGCCATCAAGCACCCCTGGATGGCGGTGTTTACCGCAATTGCTTATGCCCTGGCATTTGACACAAAGGTAACAGCCTTGTTTTTGCCCCCCGCGCTTCTCATCTGGGGGCAACTCTATTACCGACGCGACTACGCATCGAATATCTTTGCGATGGCTCTGGGATCGCCTCTTGTTGCTTTCGCATTATGGCCCTGGCTGTGGTGGGATCCGCTGGTGCGCATTGCGGAGTACGTCAAATTCTATGCAACCCACCAGCACACGGCGGTTTTTTACATGGGGCGGATGTGGGGCTACATTTACGGTCCGCCAGCACCCTGGCACTATCCCTTCGTCATTACCGCAATTGCTGTTCCAACGTGGACCTTGGTGCTCATTGTGTTCGGTGTAGTGGCTACGTGCTTGCAATGTCGGAAGCGCCCTGTGCCTATGTTCTACTTCTTCATAGCTGCAACGATCATCGGAGTGTGCGCGCTTCCGAATGCACCCAAGTATGACGGTGAACGCCTATTCTTTGGTGCCTTTCCGTTCCTGGCACTGTTGGCTGGCGGTGGATTCGCCTGGGTTTGGTCGCATCTGGAACGTTGGAGACAGAATGGACATGCACTCCTCCGCTGGGCAAGCATGTTTTGGCGGCTCCTTGCTTTTGTGATGATCGGCTGGAATATCCGCACACTCGCGAAGGTGCATCCCGACGAGCTGAACTTTTTCAATGTGCTCATTGGCGGGGCAAAGGGTGCTTACGAGAAGGGCTTTGAAACAGCCTATTGGGGCGAAGCTGTCAACGAGGATGTTATAGATTATGTGAACTCGCTGACGAAGCCAGGCACCAAGTTCAAACCTCTCGCCCTGAACGAACTCGTTTTTCTAAATCTTCAAGGATGGGGACTGCTCTCCGAGGACGGAATCTACGTCGCGGCAAACGAGCCTTTTGATTACTATATCTTGCAAGTGCGTCAGGGTTTTTTCGGCAATAGGGAACGAGCATTGCACTTTGGCGCTAAACCTCTCAGGGTATTCGAAGGGCAAGGAGTGCCCAAAATCGAAATTTTCAGTGGCGATGCGCTCACGACGCGGGGATTGGTGACGGCACGGTCGCCGCAAGCCCTATCACAGCCATCGCGCGCGACGGAGGACGAGATGCATTTGCTCACAGAGTCAACTGACACTGGAGCTTCATCCACAAGAAGCCGCATCGCGCGAGCAGATGAGGGGCAAACGACGGCCGTCTCTGCAGCAGCTGCAGCGCCAATTGTGACGACAAGCTCAACATTAGCGACAAGCCATTCTTTGGAGCAACTTAGCCGCCAGACAGAAACCACAACACCTCCGACACAACGCGCGACGACTCCCCCACCCCCATTGCCATCGCCGAAGGAGACACCCCATGCCACGAACGAAATGCAGTTCGCTCTCTGATTCACAACGCCCAGTCGTTGCATTGCTCACGGACTTCGGTTGGGAGGGATGGTACGTTGGTGCAATGAAAGGTGTCATACTTTCCATTTGCCCGCAAGCACATATCGTCGACCTCACGCACGGCGTGTCACCGCATTCGATCGCTGAAGGGGCCCTTTTGCTCAACGCCACGCAGCGCTGCTTCCCGACCGGGACAATTTTTGTGGCAGTTGTTGATCCGGGTGTGGGAACCGTGCGTGAGCCAATCGTGGCCCAAGCTGATGGCCGAATATTTGTTGCGCCAAACAATGGGCTGCTTGGGCTCGTATTGGAGGGCGCAAAAGAATGGGACTGCCGCCTTATTTCTAACAAGAAATACTTCCTGGCACAAGTGAGCTCCACGTTCCACGGACGCGATATTTTCGCGCCAGTGGCGGCCCACATCGCTGCAGGAGTGCCCATTGAGAACATTGCCCCGCAGAAAACTGAGTGTTTTCGCTTGGCCGCGGCTACAGCATCTTATGATTGCGGCTACATCGAAGGCAACATCATCTATTTCGATCGCTTTGGTAACGCCGTCACTAACATCACCCGCGAATTGTTCGAGAAGAATTTCCCCACAAAAACCACTGGCAAGAAAGGCAAGAAAAGCAGACCTGCCGAACCGGCAATTCGTATCACCGTGAACAATTATGAGCTGACGCGGATCTGCAAAACATTTGGTGACGTGAAGCCAGGGGAACCAGTCGCTTACTGGGGCTCGATGGGGACACTGGAAATTGGAATTAACCTTGGCAATGCTCACATATCGATGGGCCTGCGCTTGCTGGACAAGGTCACGATCAAGAAAGTAGGCGAATATGTCGCGTAGACAGGGGAAGGCGGTGCGTTCTTCTACCCAACGCGTAGCTCCCTTGTCTCAACCGATTCCCCCCCTTTATGCAGCATCCTCCGTTTGGTGGCGCCGCTTGTGGGAGTGGGGAATTTATCCAGCGCTCATCCTGCTAGTTCTTGTGTTTACCACTGTGCGTCCGATCAACGATCCTGATTGTTGGTTCCATTTAGCGCATGGCCGCTATTTTCTCGAACACGGGAAAATTCTGGACCGTGATATTTTCTCCCACACTGCAGCGGGGCGTGAATGGATTTCTTCGGGCTGGCTCTCTTCGGTACTCATGCAACTTGTTTTTGGGAGATGGGGACCGACCGGCCTCACGGTCTTCGTCACTGTCACCGCTGCACTCATCTATACTTTTATTTACGTTGCGGGGTTGCGCCGTGGTGCAGGCGCGGAATTAGCCACTGTCCTTGTGCTTTGCTCGATCCTTGCTGGCTATATGCGGTTCAATCCTCGGCCTGATTTGCTGAGCCTGGCGGCTTTGCCCCTTTTCTTGCGGCTGCTCCTTGAGTTGGATCGTTGGCAACCAGGAAGAAAGTCGGCGCCGGCACTCCTTTGGCTCCTCCCTTTTGTTATGGCGCTGTGGGCAAACTTGCATGCTGGTTTTTTGGCTGGAGTCATCGTTCTATGGATCGCTGCGGGACTCAGCTTATTTCAATGGCCACGCTCAGAGGCGCGAGCGCTCCTGCCTAAAGTTCTGCTGATTGGCGGACTTACCTCTGTCGCGTGGCTAGCGAATCCCTACGGCTGGCGCATCGCGGGGCTTGCGGCAAAAATCCGGGCTATTCCGGGCGTGCGCATGCTCATTTTCGAATGGATGCCGCTGGCTTATCTACCTGGATTCAACTTGCCTTGGCCGAACTATGTGGGTCTGGCTGCGCTGGGTGGTCTTTGGTGGGCTTGTTGGAAATGTGGCAGGAAGGAGCGCAAAGCATGGCATTTCGCTGCTGCGTCCTTTCTCGCGCTTTTCGCCCTTTGGCAACGTCGGCAGGCGGGGCTCTTCGCGCTAGGAGTGCCCATTCTGGCCCTGCCCTCTATCGGCGCATTGCGGGCGCGGCTGGAACAACGTCGAGTATGGCTGCAAGGGGCAGTAGTGGCCGGGGCGCTTGCTATTTGCAGTTTGCAATACACGGGAGCGCTAGACATGGGAAACGGCCTGCCCGTGACAGGCGTTAATGCGAAGATGCTACCCTGCATCCCCACCGAGTTTTTGGAGCAAGTGCCGGTGCCACAAAAACTTTTTAACAGTTACGGCATGGGGGGATACCTGCTTTATCATCTCGGGCCACGACTTCCGGTGTTCATTGACGGGCGGCTGGACGTGTACGATCCCCAGGTGTGGGCAGATTACCTCGCTGCCGAAGAGGGTGCCCTCAGCATTGCGGCAATCCACGAACGTTACGGCGTGAATACTTTCGCGATCGAGACCCGCGATGCTTTTGGCGACCCCATTCACCTGGCCAACCGGCTCACGAAGGATCCGGCGTGGGCACTCGTGTTTTACGACGATGACTACGCGATTTTTGTGTTTCGGAATAAGGCTGCGGCGGATGTGCTCGCGGGCGAATTCCGCTTCGCGAATCCGTTCGAACCCGACCGCTTTTTAGAAGCACTGCGGCGCCCTGGCGAGCGTGAGCGCGCTTTGGCCGAGCTGGGCAATGCGTTAAAAGTGTCCAACGGGGCCGCAGCAGCCTACGCCTTGGCTGCTCTAGCGGCAGAAGCAACAGGGCAACGCGATGCGGCGGCCCAATACCGCGCGCAAGCCTTCGCACGTGATGCCACCTGCCCATTGTTGCAATGGAAAGCAGAGCCACAAAGTGGACCATAAAGAGAATTTCCTGCCCCGCTAAGCACAGAAAAGAGACTCCCCTGCTCGCTGAAAGAGGGCGACGCTGGCGAATGAGATAGAAGGCCCCGTGGGATGCTGAGCTGTTTGCTATGAGAGCTTTGGCCTTTTCAGATAACGCCCTTGAGCTGCGTCATCGTGGGGTAGTCCGGAGTGGAGATCTGCTGCAGATCTCGCTCGTGAAAAAAGTGGCGAGTACCATCCACAAAGGCCACGTCATAGCCGAACCACGGTTTCACAAGGGGTCGGAATTGCACGATCTTGCCTATCTGACCTGCATAGCGGTTTTTCAGTTCGGGATGAACGCGCACGTACGTTCCAATTGGCCATGGCATACGGGCAGCCTTCTGAATGCCGCGAGTTTGCCATTCGAGCTCGATGAAAGAGACGATGTTCGGAAAGCGGCGGAGCAACTCGTCTCGTAGTGCCTCGTAGCACTTTTCGCAGATGGCCACGTGTCGGTGCTGCTGATCTTTGATCTGAAAGCGCAGTCTTGTGATCGGCAGGTTGTGACCACAGTAAATGCAGTTTACACACTGACGATAATGGCGGCTTCCGGCCGCGGTTTCATCGATAAATTTTAGAAGCTTCGCAGCACAGGCGTCGCATGTTTGAGTGTGCCGCGTGAGAGCAAAATGCTCGCGCTGCTCCATTGCCACAACGAGTCCCGGCACCGCCAGAGGCGCATTGCATTCAGCGCATCGCTTGTCCATCCCCTTGACTCCATTCCTGACAATGGCGTTTCTGACACCGCGCAAAGGCGCAGCACATTGCTTCGCCCACGGCCTTTCACCACGTGGACTCCATCCACACCACGAACCCGCTGCGGAATAGCAGGTTTCTCCCTACCTTTTCCCAACTTGGCAGGTTCCTTTTAGCAGAGCGACAAGCAAAAGCAAGCACAAAAGACGCTGGGTCGGGAGACGCGGCGGCAAGCATCCTAACTCTCTTTCTGCGAACCATCGGTGCGACGACTGCCTAAAAAAGAAGCGCCGTTTCATCGGCGCTTTCAGCATTCGCTTGAACAATAAACTTAGCGACGAACCCCCCCGTGAGCTGGGGGACAAAACCGCAGCGAGGAACTACTCATGAAGTTCGTCTTTGACGGCATCGCTGCTAGTCTCCGGCTTGGCAGCCTTGGACGGACTTTGGGGATCTTGTTTGCCGCCCGGGGCACTGGGTGAAGTCTGCCCGTGCTGCCCGCCTCGGCGAATGTCAATCTTCAGCCCCTGGGGTTGCCCAGCCCCCTGCTTGCCGCCGCCATGCCTTGACGACGAATGCTGCTCGCCACCTCGACGCTGGTGCTGGCCTTCGCGCCGACCAGAACTTTCGCCACTGCGATGAGACCCGCCCTCGCGTGAGAGCTTCCTGGTTTCGCTGTCGGGATACAGTGCTTGTTTGCGTGAGAGGCGAATCTTGCCTTTGTCGTCAATGCTAATCACTTTCACCAGCATCTCGTCGCCAATCTTGCAGACGTCCTCGACGCGCTCGACCCGGCGGGGTTCTAGTTCGCTGATGTGCACGAGGCCATCCTTACCGGGCAGGATCTCGACAAACGCACCGAAATCTTCGATGCGGGTCACTTTTCCCGTGTAGAGTTGGCCAATTTCGGCCTCGGCCGTAAGATCGCGGATCCACTTGATGGCCCTGTCCATGGCCTCTTTGTCCGCGCTGGCGATGAAGACCTTGCCGGAGTCCTCGATGTCAATTTTCGCGCCAGTCTGCGCGATAATCTCCCGGATGACTTTGCCGCCGGTGCCGATGACGTCGCGGATCTTCTCAGGATCAATGGTGATCATCTCAATGCGTGGTGCCCACGGCTTAAGCTCGGGCCGCGGCGCTGGCAGCGCCTCGCGCATTTTTTCGAGAATGAACTGCCGTCCTTCTCGTGCCTGCTTGAGCGCTTTTTCCATGATATCGAAGGTTACGCCCTCGATTTTGATGTCCATCTGGAGGGCTGTGATGCCGTCGCGCGTGCCGGCGACTTTGAAGTCCATGTCGCCAAGGTGATCTTCGAGGCCCATAATATCGCTGAGCACAGCGTAGCGGTCGCCCTCTTTGATGAGCCCCATTGCAATGCCTGCAACGGGTTCGCAGATCGGCACGCCCCCATCCATGAGAGCGAGCACGCAACTGCATACGCTGGCCATGGATGAGGACCCATTGGACTCGAGAATCTCACTCACCAGACGAATGGTATAAGGAAATTGTTCACGGCTGGGGATGATGGGCTGAATGGCCCGCTGCGCGAGGTGTCCATGGCCGATTTCTCGTCGGCCCGGCCCACGCACCGGACGAACTTCCCCCACACTGAAGGATGGGAAGTTGTAATGCAGGTAAAAGAACCGCTGGCTCTTTTCGTCCAGGTAGTCCGTTTCTTGCGCGTCCTCGCCCGTGCCCAAAGTCAGCACGCCAAGCGATTGTGTTTGGCCACGTGTAAACAGGGCGCTGCCGTGTGTGCGCGGCAAAACATCAACTTCGATGGAAATAGGGCGAATCTCATCGAGCCGCCGGCCATCGGCTCGAATGCCCGTATCAAGAATCCGCTGGCGCATTGCCTTCGAGTACTCATCCTCGAAGACGCTTTTCATGATCTCCTTCGCCTCGGGATATTCTTCGGCCAGCGTGTCGAGAATTTCGTCGCGCGCTTCTTCCAGAGCTTCTGCTCGCTCCTTCTTTTCGTAGATCTCAGCAATCTTCGCGAATTTCGGAAGTGAGAGCTGACGAATTTTTTCCTCGAGCGTCGGGTTGCGCTCCGGCTTCTGGAATTCGATTTTCTCCTTGCCGGCTTTCGCCCGAAGTTCTTCGAGCGCCTCGCATACCCGCTGAATGGCCTGGTGGCCAAAACGCAGCGCGTCGAGCATTTGCTCTTCGCTCAGCATCTGGGCGCCACTTTCGACCATTGTGATCGCGTTTGCGGTGCCAGCGACCACGAGATCTAGCTTTGATTGCTCAAGCTGATCATAGGTGGGGTTCAATATGAACTGTTGACCATCGAAGCCGACGCGTACGCCGGCGAGCGCCTTCTCGAACGGGATATCCGATATGAGTAAGGCCGCAGCAGCGGCGCAAAGCCCGATGACATCGGCATTGTTTTTGTCGTCGAAGGAGAGTACGCTAACGTACACTTGCACTTCGCGGAAGAAACCGTCGGGGAAAAGCGGGCGGATGGGTCGATCAATCAGGCGCGCCCGCAAAATTTCCGGTTCGGTGGGACGCCCTTCACGTTTAAAGTAGCCACCGGGGATGCGCCCGGCCGCATAGAGCTTTTCTCGATAATCCACCGTGAGCGGGAAAAAATCTATGGGTTCTTCGCGTGGAGGGGCCATGACCACCGACGCGAGAACGACAGTTCCGCCGAGGGTTGCGACGACTGAGCCATTGGCCTGTTTGGCAAGCTTGCCCGTGCTGAGAATAAGCTGATCTGGTCCAAAGGGAACAGAGACTTCGACAGCGGGATTTGTGCCCGCCAGTTGGTTCGACATAAACCTGATACCTTTCCGTCAAACAAGTGTGACGTGTTTTTTTTTGCGGGCGTCAGGCTTCTCGAGCGGGAGGACACTGTCGGGATTTTACGTTTCGATAGAACTCGTGTGTTTCTACCGAAGCTTAAAAGCCCGAGCGGATCCCGCGGTTTTGGTCGGCGGGACGTTTCCCCCCGTCGTCGGCCCTCAACCACGCACTTCGTCATACAGCTAAAAAAGGAAAATGATGCAGCGGCAAGGAAAAGACTGCCGCTGCATCATTTTCTTGATATGGCACCCGAGGCGTAAAAAGGCCTAAGAGTTTTCTGATGCGAGACTTATTTGCGCAGGCCGAGCCGTTCGATGAGCTCGCGATAACGCTCAATGTCCAGATCACGCAAGTAATTGAGCAGCCGACGACGCTGCCCGACGAGCATGAGAAGTCCCCGCCGCGAATGGTGATCCTTTTTATGGGTTTTGAAATGCTCGGTGAGATTCCTGATTCGCTCCGAGAGAATAGCGATCTGTACTTCGGGAGAACCGGTATCGCCGGGATGTCGCGCAAACTCGGTGATGATCTGCTTTTTGCGTTCAGCCGTGATGCTCATAAGAAATCACCCTTTCAGAGAAATTGCCCGCAGCCCAGTTGAGCGCCGGGTGAAGCGCACCACCGAGCCAAGGGTTCGCATAACTTATACGCCATGCCGGTGCTCGGAATTCACACCCAGCGAAAGCTTCATAGCGCCGGGCGTCCTAGGAACGTCCCTTTGCCCGCACTGGCCACGCTCATGAGGCCACCTCGGCCAGCTGCGGCAAAATGGCGGTCAATAACTTCGTAAATTTTTCTTCTACGAGGCGCGCGTTCTCCATCACTTCCTCGTGGGTGGTAACAGCCGGGACGGTAAGAAGGTTTGAGATAAACGAGATTCCTAAGACGCGGCGCCCCATGTGATTGGTGACAAGAGTCTCCGGAACGGTGCTCATACCGACAGCATCGGCTCCGTAGATGCTGCGCAGCATCTGAACTTCCGCGCGAGTTTCGTAACTCGGGCCGAGGCCTCCAAGGTAAACGCCTTCGCGCAGCGGTACCCCGACTCTGAGTCCGACCTGCTTAGCTTTCTCGCGAAGTTCACGCGAATAGAGCTCGCTGGCATCGGGAAATCGCGGTCCCCATTGCTCGACATTCTTGCCAATGAGAGGGTTGCAGAACATCCAATTGATGTGATCCGAGATCAACATGAGATCCCCGATTTGAAACTTTGGGTTCAGTCCGCCGGCAGCGTTGGACACCAGCACAACTTGCACCGGAAATGCCAAGAGTAATGCGCGCAAAAGCAGGGTCGATTGCTGCGGAGAAATCCCCTCATAAAGGTGACGGCGGCCGTTCATGACGAAAAGGGGCGTATTGCTCACCTGGCCTTGAACGAGGATTCCCGCGTGGCCTGCTACGGTCGATGCGCCAAAATGCGGGATCTCTGCATAGGGGACCTTTTTCTCGACCGCAACGCTGCGCACAAATCCGCCAAGGCCACTGCCGGCAATAACAAGAACTTTCGGCGACGCATCGAGGCGCTCTGCGAGGAATTTCGCGGCCTCTTTGACGCGAGTGACATACTCATCGGAAACACGATCACTCTGCCGCATATTTGCACATCATCTCCAGCGACATTGGGGATCCTACTCCTCGTCCACGTCCGGAGGAATCGTGTCCGAGCAGAAGAGTTCTTTGATTCGTTTGGGGGTTTTTGCAAACATCACGGCCTTGCGAAAATTGCGGTTCTTGAGCTTAAGCACAAGCTGGGCCAGCACTTTCAGGAAGTCGCCAGCCTGCTTGTCGTTGGCCCCAATCATGACAATGATGTAGACGGGCTTCTCATCCAGCGAATCGAAATCTATGCCTTTGTGCGAACGCCCAATGGCGATCACGAAATCTTTCACACTGGGGATCTTGACGTGCGGCAACGCAACCTCGATGCCGACGCCCGTGGAAATCACTTTTTCGCGTTCAAAAATCGCTTTGAGAAGCTCCTCCTTATCCGTGACGAGCGGGGACGTTGCGAGGACGTCCACAAGTTCCCGCAAAGCTTCTTCCTTTGTCGTGGCTTTCAGGTCCACAATGCGTGACTCGTCAATCATCTTTGAGAAATCAATCATTTGAGTCTTTTCCTTTGACGTATTGCCGGAAGGCCGGCGTCAAAAAACGCAATCATTCGCCTGCGACACACCGCGCGCTTTCACGGGGCCATCAACGCGCGATGGTGTCACGAGAAAAGTCGAGACGAGCTTTGGCGGAGTCAAGCGAGGAGCAGGACGCTGTGCCGCACCGCCTTCATTGCTCAGATATCGAGGTTACGGACTTCTGGAGCGTGACGCTGAATGAATTGGCGACGTTTAACCGTATCCTCGCCCATAAGGGTTGTGAAGATCTCTTCGGCTTCGTAGTTGCCCCCTTCCATATCAAGGGTGACCTTGATTAGGGTGCGGCGGGCGGGATCCATCGTCGTCTCCCACAGCTGTTGCGGGTTCATTTCACCTAAGCCCTTGTAGCGCTGAATGCTCACGCCTTTTTTGCCAACCTCCTCGACGGCCGCAAAAACCTCCTTGAGCGAATGCGCGTAAATGGTTTGTTTGTCGGCCTCGACGCGGAAAACCGCGTCCTCGTCATGCAGGTTGTAGCGCTCCGACGGATCAATGTCGTAGTAAATCGCGGGGATTCCGCGCTTTTCGATGGCACGGACGAGCTCCTCGATTTTGGCCTTTTCGACATGAAGATTCATGCACTCGTAGCGCTTTGGCCGAGCCTCTTCGTAATCCTGTTCGACGTCAGCCGAGGCGTCAAGGTTAAGCTCGCCTTGTGCCGTTGTTGGAGGTGGTGTGGCCGCCGCGGGTTCTTCTGCTTCAGCCAGCTCATCGGCAAGCTGTATGAACTGCTCCTCGCTAAAGGCAAATTTGCGTGTGTCGCCATCAATGAAGAGACCGAGAGGGAAACGCTTTTGCGGATCGAGCTCGCGTTGCTGCAGGTACTCGCGCATCGAGGTGCCTTTGCGCTGGAGCATGCGATCGAGTTGCCCCAGAGCCATGATCTGCTCGAGCAGCTGTCGCAGTTCGGCCTTACGAATAGGCTCCGAAGATTTGCCATTGCCCTGGCAGAGATAAAGCTGCGCCTCTTCCGTTCCTAGTTCCAGAAGGAATCGGTCCTTGTCTTCGTCGCGCAGAAGGTATTGCTCGACCTTTCCACGCTTGACGCGGTAGAGCGGCGGCTGAGCGATGTAGACGCGTCCGGAGGCAATGAGCTCTGGCATCTGCCGGAAGAAGAAGGTCAGCAGCAGCGTGCGGATATGAGCGCCATCGCTGTCGGCATCGGTCATGATTATGCATTTGCCGTAGCGCAACTTTGTGATGTCGAAATTCTCTTTGATGCCTGTTCCAAGAGCGGTGACAAGCGAGCGGATTTCCTCATTCGAGAGAATTTTGGCGAGCTGCGCTCGCTCGGTGTTGAGGATTTTGCCTCGCAAAGGAAGTATTGCTTGGAAATGCCGGTCGCGGCCTTGCTTAGCACTGCCGCCAGCGCTATCGCCCTCGACGATAAACAGCTCGGCCCGTTCGGGATCTTTCTCGCTGCAGTCAGCAAGCTTTCCTGGCAAAGCTGTGATTTCGAGCGCACCCTTACGCACCATTTCCCGGGCTTTGCGCGCTTCGAGACGCGCATTTGCCGCAAGGGTGCATTTTTCGACAATCTTGCGCGCGATTTTGGGCTTTTCTTCGAAGTACTCCGACAAGGCTTCGTTGACGATTTGCTCGACAAGGCCTGTTACCTCGGTGTTGCCAAGCTTGATTTTGGTCTGGCTCTCAAACTGTGGGTCAGAAATTTTCAACGACAGCACGCAGGTGAGTCCTTCACGCACGTCATCGCCAGAGAGATTCTCCTTTAGCTTCTTGAGTAGATCGTTCTTGCGTGCATAGTCGTTGATTGTGCGCGTGAGCGCTTTGCGGAAGCCGATTACGTGGGTTCCGCCTTCGATGGTGTGGATGTTGTTGACGAACGAATAAAAGTTTTCTGCGTAGCTGTCGTTGTACTGAATGCAGACTTCGATCTCCACGTCTTCAAGGACTTCTGTCTCGCCTGATGCTTTGGTAATCTGCTTCTGCTTGCGGAAGTAAATGGGCTCGGGATTGATGACGTTCTTCCCAGCATTGAGCTGTTTGACAAACTCGACGATTCCGCCCTCGTAGTGGAAGACGTGGCTGCGGTTTTCTCCGCGCTCGTCTCGCAGGGTGATGGTGACGCCCCGATTGAGAAACGCTAACTCGCGCAGACGATTCGAAAGGGTTTCGTAACTGAACTCCGTCGTCTCAAAGATCTCAGCGTCGGGTTTGAAACGGACGGTGGTGCCGGTCTTCTTTGCCGCCCCCAGTTTTTCAAGTCCGGTGACTGGCTTACCGCGCTCAAAGCGCATGTGGTAAAGATAGCCATTGCGCCGCACTTGCACGTCGAGCCATTCGCTGAGCGCGTTCACTACACTGATGCCGACGCCGTGGAGGCCACCGGAGAACTGGTAAGCAGCTTTGTCAAATTTGCCGCCAGCATGAAGAACTGTCATCACGACTTCGAGCGTGGACTGGCCGGGGCGGTCGGGGTGAGGCTCCACAGGAATACCGCGGCCGTCATCGGTTACTGTGACCGAGTTATCAATGTGGATCGTGACCTCGATGTTCTTGCAGTAGCCGGCAAGTGCCTCGTCTATCGAGTTGTCTACGACCTCATAAACAAGGTGGTGAAGTCCGTGGGGCCCGGTGGAACCAATGTACATAGCCGGACGTTTTCGCACAGCTTCCAGCCCCTCAAGGATGCGAATGGACGAGGCATCATAGGTCTCGTGATTTTTCACTTCAGCGTTCTTTGTCATCGTTTGAGCGGACAACGTCCTTTCCTCTGTAACAGAAAAACGGATCATGGGCGGAGCACATGGGGACGCCCGTTGCGAGCTTATCGGGCACGATAAAATGCCCAAAAAGAAAACCAGTTCGAGGCAGATTTCTTCACGTTATTGGCCGTGCTTGCCATGCTCAGAGTCGCCGTTTTCCTTTGGGCAAACTCTGCACCCAGCGCACAGCTCGGCGTTTTGCCATGTTTCCGAGAAAACCCCGCGCCTCACGAGGATGCTCACGTTTTTCGCGTTCGCCTCGTCACTAAGCACGGCTCCGGAAGTTAGGATGGCGAGGGCGGCACGGCAGGAATATCATCGGCCTGCTCAGCGGTGTCATCCACTTTGAGGCGTCCCGTCCGCCGCAGCCACTCGTAGCGCATCAGCTCGCGGATATGGTACCACGTCGTGCGCAACTTGCCATAGCGGATCCACGTCCGCGCACTTGTCTCCACCACTTGCGGAAGAATCACAAACTTGCCCCGTTCGCGCAGGCGCAGTACAAGATCCACATCTTCGCAAAAACCGAGTTCGCGAAATCCACCAAGATCATAAAAGACTTGCGTACGGACAAAAATGCCTTGGTCGCCATAGACACGTTGAACGGTAAGAGAACGTAGGTTCACTGCCCACGTGATAAAACGATAGAAAAGGTCATTACCGCGTAGACGGAAACGAAAAGCCCCGCCAACGACTTCGGGATCGTTGAGTGCGTGGAGCAGCGCCTCGATTGTGTGGGCATCGGGTAGGGTCGAGTCCGCATGCAAAAACCACAGTGCCGGTGCCGCTGCATGCTGCGCCCCAAAGTTCATTTGCCGCGCGCGGCCTGGCTGACTGGTAAGAACCTGAACAAACGGAAATGCCGAGGCGACTCCTGTCGTATTGTCGTCGCTCATTCCATCAACGACAATCACCTGACACCGCGATAGCATTGTTTGACGAGCAAGTGAGCGCAACACACTGCTCACTGTATGCTCTTCGTTGCGGACCGGAATGACAATGGCCAAGTCGTAGCGGTGCGGCACGCTGATAACGTCTCCTTTTCGCGATTTTTCTTCGTCGTGAATCTTTTATCCTCACTTATAACTATATTCCCAGTTTCTGCCGGCAACGAGTGCAAGCAAACAAGTTCACCTAACGGTGACCTTAGAAAGCAGACTAATCGGGGAGTCACCAGAGCTCCTATTTGGTCGTTTGAAAGATTTTGGGCTATCGCCGTAGTCCTTGCTCCACTGTCGGTGAGCAAGTTCAATTGGTCACCATGCTTTTCTACCCCTGCCCGAACATTTCCCCCAAAAAAAGCAGTTCGCTGGTTGATAGTAGTACTTGTGTTGTCCTATATAAGGATGGAGTTGTAAATGGCTATTTTCTTACCGGGAGGTGGTCATCACTAAGAGAATTTAGCCGCCTGTGGTCGAATTCCGCGCGTAGAGGTGGCAGTTCGCGAACCTGACGGCAAGTCCAGGACGGAATATCAGCCGTGAAGTTCGCTCTACGAAAAAACTTCGGGGCACTGAGAGCCCCACATAACCATCAGCTATGGAGGAGCATCATGCAAGCGCATCTCGCACGGCTTTTGGCCGTGATCAGCCTTCTGGTGGCACCGCTTATTGGCAAGGCACAGGAGAGACTGCCCGAGCCACCACCGCCGCCGGACGTTCCTGGAGGGCGAATCATCGTCGCGATCCCACCGCAATGTCTTCAAGGGACCGTGATAAAAATTATCGATCCAGCCACGAATGCTGTGGTCGCTACATTGACTCCCACGGGCACAACCGGGATTTTTGACAGTGGTTGCACGCTCCCGTGTCCAAAGAAATACATCGTGCGCCCCGAAAATCCCAATTGCACGTTCACGCCGGCCCAAAAAACGGTGGCGGTTCGGTGTTGTCCAAAAGTTACCAAAGTAAAATTCAGTTGTGACTGTGCGGATCAGGGCGGGCGAATTGTCGTGAAAGTGCCACAGAACTGTTTGCAGGGCACGACAGTGCACGTCATGGACCTGAGCGGGAATCCCGTGGTGAGTGGCGCACCCGATGCGAATGGGCTTTTCGACACCGGATGCAAACTAAAGTGCCCCACGAGCTACGTAGTGAAAGTGAGCAATCCGAATTGCACCTTCATTCCATCGTCGAAGATTGTGCAGGTCTCATGTTGCCCCAAAGTGTCCACTGCGGTATTTGACTGCAACTGTCCGCCGGCTCGGGGACGCATCGTGGCTAGTGTAGGAGGCAATTGTCCGCCTGGCACAACTATTGAAGTCTTCGACAATGGAACGCTTGTGGCTTCTGGGCAAGTCAATGCCCAAGGCGTCTACGACACTGGTTGCACGCTGCCCTGTGGGAAGACCTATACTGTGGAAGCGAAAAACCCACAATGCTCGGTGACACCCAGTCCTCAACAGGTTTACGTGCCATGCTGCCCGGACCTTGCGACAGTCCGTTTTAGCTGTGATTGTCCACCGCCGCCGCAAGCTGGTCGCATTGTCGTGCATCTACCTGCAAACTGCACATCGGGGACAGTTGTTTCGGTTCTTGACCCGAGTGGCCAGGTGGTGGCCAGTGGCTCGCCGACACTCGTGCAAATCCCCACCGGCAATATCGTTGGAGAATACGACACGAGCTGCACGCTGGTATGCGGGCAGACCTACACGGTGACTGCCACAAATCCCACATGCACCATTTACCCAGTCGGGGGCGTGCAGGCGACCGCGAACTGCTGCCCCAATGCTACGGTCGTGACCCTTGATTGCAACTGTCCACCACCGCCAGTTGACCATGGCCGTATTGTGGTCACAGTCAATGGACCGTGTGGAGCTGGGGCAAACGTGACCATTAGCGATCCGACAGGCAACCCTGTCATGAGTGGCACAACCGACAATCAAGGTGTCTATGACACCGGTTGCCAACTCAACTGCCCAGGGACTTACGTGGTGACGGTTTACGCACAAGGTCAGATTATTGGCTCGCAGCAAGTGAGCGTCGGTTGCTGCCCTGATGTCACAAACATCACTATTGATTGCCCGCAGCAGTCGAACTGCTACCAGCCGCCGACGGGAATGGTCGCTTGGTATCCATTGGATGAACCACAAGGCGCCTTGTCCTACGTGGATATTGCAGGACAAGTCCAAAATAGTGGGTTGGCGGGCGGCAATCCTGGGCCACAGGCAGTCACCGGCATGGTGGGTGGAGCTCAATACTTCTACGGCAGCGCTGCCACCTATATTGATGTTCCTCCTCATCCGGAACTGGACTTTGGCACCGGGAGTTTCTCGATTGATGCGTGGGTAAATGTGGTGCAGTGCTCACCGAGCCACTTGTACCCCATCGTTGAGAAGTATGATGTTTCGACGCAGACGGGGTATTCTTTCTTCATCGTTGGCAACCAGCTCAACTTGACGATCAACGGCACAGTGTTTAGCTCGAACACCATCGCTATACCGTTTGGAACGTGGCACCACGTGGCTGTGACCGTGAATCGTCCTGTTGGCGGTCCCGCGGTTGGCACTTTCTGGCTCGATGGCACTTCCGTGGGAACGTTCACGCCACCCTCGGCTTCTGTGAACACTGCCGCAGCAATGTGGATTGGCAGAAACTACCTTGTGGATTCCCAGCAGTCGCCTTATTGCGAGATTGCTATTGACGAGCTTGAGCTGTTCAATATTGCGCTGGACCAATCAGCCATTGCCGGGATTTACAATGCTGGCAGCGCCGGAAAATGTAAGCCAAGCCTGGGGCGTCTCCTGGGAAGTAGTTCACCGGGATTTGTAACGGTGATGTTCAAAGTTGAGGATTCTGCCGGGAATACGGTCTTCCTTGGTGGTCCTGGTGGCATCGATACAGGATGCACACTCTTCTGCGGGGCTACCTACACGGTTAAGGCATGGGATCAATCCACCGGTACTGTTTTCACGCCCAAACAGGTGACGGTGCCTTGTTGTCCGCAGCAGGCCTCCGTGTTCTTCCCCTGATGCAGGCACCAGCTTCGCGCGACGGCGATGTGGTGGGCCACCCACCGCATCGCCTTTTTTATTGATCCGCATCAGAGCCATAAGGTTCCCCGATCGAGCTCCGATTCCAAGGCTCAGCAAACTATTCGATTAGCCTTGCCGAGGAGCGCCCGATTTTGTTACGAGCTCGTGTGGGGTTCAGTGTCGGACTTAACGAATCTTGCGCGCCCATGTGGGGTGGAAAGGAGTCCTAGAGATGAGTATCGCACATCGCCTCAAGCAACTTCTCGACTCTTCAAATGTTGGCTACAAAGTGGAGGTGCATCCGCCTGCCTTTACCGCAGAGGAGGTGGCAGAAGCGGCACATGTTTCTGGCTACGAGGTGGCCAAAGTGGTGATTGTCGTGGCAGATGGGGAACATGTGATGGTGGCCTTGCCAGCAAATCACCGCATAGATCTGAACGCCTTGCGTGAAGCGCTCGGCGCAAACGAAGTGCGGCTGGCACGTGAAAGCGAGTTTGCAGCAGAGTTCCCCGACTGCGAGATCGGGGCGATGCCGCCTTTTGGCTCGCTTTATGGTCTCAAGCTGCTGGCTAGCGAAGCGCTGCAGCAGGATGAAAAGATTTTCTTCAATGCGGGAACACACCGCGAAGTCCTCCGCATGGAGCGGGATGATTGGGAGCGCATCGCCCAGCCACAGTGGGGGCAGTTTAGTCGAGTGGCTCCTTAGCGCGACACGGTCACAGGTGGTGGCAGACGGTTTTCGGTGCGCCCCCAGTCACCTAGCGCCAGCGTTCAGGGCGGGTGTTACTAAGAACGACGAAGCTGATCCACCACCGCACGGCGGTAGTTGCAAGCGTACGGGCTATGTCCTGAGCGCTCATTTTTTCTGTGTGGCAAGCGGCTCGAAGAGTCGTTTGGAGAAGATCGGGGTTGGGTTTGCTGTTGCCGAGTCACTCTCGCGTGACTTTGTAGCCGAATCGGCTTTGACCGGCGGTGAGCTAGACGAAGGGGGAGCCCAGATCGACGCGCGCTCGACAAACCGCCCTGATGAGTCATAAAAGTAAGCTGTGCTGCCATAATGCACTTCGCGACCGATCATGCGGCCGGCGCTGTCGTAATAGGTAAAGCCGTCGTACGTGCGCGTCGCTGAGCCCCTGGCGGAGCCACTGGCATCTTTGAATGAGACCTGCGACTTACCGAACGAAGTCTGCTTACCGAGGGCACGGCCACTCGATGAGTAGAAAGTCGCGTCGCCGCTTCCCACGGATGATGATCTGGCGGACATCACAAAAGCACCGTTCGGCGCGTAGTAGGTTTGGCTCGATCCTCTCAGTTCTACTTTGCCAGCATTCTTCCCCGAGGCTGCACTATACGTCACTGACTCTGCCCGGGCCAGGGGGCCGGCGGCGCACAAGAAGTAAGCAAGCGTGGTCAGACAGACTCGACATAAGGCAGTAGACGCTCTCTTCATGGTCGTGCACCTCCCCCAGTGTTCACTCCGTGAGCCTGCACAAAAACACAAAAAGTGCCGGGGACGGGAGTCGAACCCGTACGACCGAAACGGTCGAGGGATTTTAAGTCCCTTGCGTCTGCCACTTTCGCCACCCCGGCACAGATTTGTGCTTTTCCACAGCGTTTTACACCAAAGGTGCCCGTCGCGTTCACCGCGAGAGGACAGTGCGGCACGACGTCACGGACGCAGACACATGGCCAAGCGCACTTCTCGCATCGTCTCCTCGGCCACAGCGCGAGCTCGTTCGGCTCCCTTGCGTAGGACTTCGTCCACGTAGTCGGGATTGCGTTCGAGCTCTTCGCGGCGGCGCCGAATTGGATCAAGCATAGCGTTGAGAATCTCCGCCAGTTCTTTCTTGTTTTGGGTACACCCGCGTAATCCTTGGCGGCACTCTTCCCAGGAGGTACGGTAATTCTCAGGATCGTAGATTTTACGCAGTTGGCAGACGACGCAGTTTTCGGGCACTCCAGGATCGGTTTTGCGGAGTTTGGTTTCGGTAGTGATCATTTGGTTAACCTTGGCCACCACCTCCTGGGCTGTGTCACGGATGTAAATCGCATTGCCATACGAGCTGCTCATCTTGCGCCGATCGATGCCGGGCAATGTACCTGTGTCCTCGCGGATGAGCGCCTGAGGCTCAGGAAAGATCTCGCGGTAAATGTGATTGAAGCGTCGAGCAATCTCGCGCGCGATCTCAAGATGTGGCGCTTGATCTTTTCCCACGGGAACCAGCTCTGCTTTATAAATGAGAATGTCCGCTGCCTGCAAAACGGGGTAGCCAAGTAGACCATAGGATATGTACTCGGCAACATTTTCCTCGCTGTATTTTTGTTCAAGTGTTGCAATTTTATCTTTATATGTGGGTTGCCGTTCGAGCCATCCAACGGGCGTAATCATGGAAAAAAGCAGATGCAGCTCTGCGTGTTGTTTGACGTCGGATTGAAGGAAAATTGTGGTTTTCTCAGGATCGAGCCCGACGCTCATATAGTCCACGACGAGCATTCGCGCATTGCTGGCGATTTCCTCAGGGTTCTTGAAGCGCGTGGTATAGGAATGCCAGTCGGCCACGAAGCAGAACATGTCGTAAGAGCCATCGTTCTGAATGTTGACCCACTGGCGCAGCGCGCCCTCAAGTCGGCCGAGGTGAATCGGGCCAGTTGGTTGCATACCGCTCAAAAGTCGTGGTTTGCGCATCGTCGTCATTTTCCTCTTTCGCTTGGTTGCATTCAACTGACGTTACGAGAGCCTACGCTTTGGTGGAATCAAGCATCAAACGTGATTTTACCCCGCCCATGGGGCATACCGAGAAAAATAAAGTGCTGGCCTCGACCGAGTGTGTGGGATTTTATAACCGCACTGCAATGCCGCGAGAGGCGAGATATTCTTTGGCTTCGCGAATCTTATAGGTGCCAAAATGGAAAATGGAAGCAGCGAGCACGGCATCGGCCTTGCCTTTGGTAATGGCCTCAGCAAGGTGCTCGAGGTTCCCAGCTCCCCCTGAGGCTATCACCGGAATTCCTACCGCTTCACTGACGGCGCGGGTGAGTTCGAGATCGTAACCATCTTTGGTTCCATCGCGATCCATACTTGTCAGCAGGATTTCGCCAGCGCCGAAGCGCTCGACGGTGCGCGCCCACTCAACGGCGTCGAGCCCGCGCGGCTTGCGTCCCCCATGCGTGAAGACCTCAAAGCGAAAACGGGAATCCGTACTGCGCTTTGCGTCAATGGCCACGACGATGCATTGGCTACCGAATCGGCGTGCAGCATCGCGCACGAAATCGGGATTCTCGACGGCGCTGGTGTTAAGAGACACTTTGTCGGCGCCAGCCCGCAGGAGTGCTTTGATATCGTCGAGCGTCCGGATTCCGCCGCCGACGGTCACAGGCATGAAGACTTCGGCCGCAGTGCGTTCAACAACGTCGATCATGATCTGGCGCTTTTCGTAGCTGGCAGTGATATCGAGAAAAACCAGCTCGTCTGCGCCAGCTTGGTCGTAGGCGATAGCACATTCAACGGGGTCGCCGGCATCAATGAGATTGACGAAATTCACGCCTTTGACGACGCGCCCGTCCTTGACGTCGAGACATGGGATGATTCGCTTTGTGAGCATATTTGATCCGAATGCTAGGGCACACTGACCCGCGATCAACCTTCAAAAAGCGTGCGCCCGTTTTCGGCGAAGGAAAACGGGAGCACGGCGCTTAGGAGCAAGCTATGGGAGAGGGGCTGCTAGGCGATGTGACGGTCAATGACCTCTTTGAGCATGGGCTTGGGCAATGCGCCCACAATGCGGTCGACAAGTTGACCGTTCTTGAACAGCATAATGGTGGGAATGGAAGCGACGCCGTAGCGAGCAGCCGTCTGCTGATGGTCGTCGACGTTGAGTTTGCCCACCTTGAGTTTGCCAGCGTATTCCTGAGCGAGCTCCTCGATAATCGGCGCGACCATGCGGCAGGGTCCGCACCACGGCGCCCAGAAGTCCACGAGATAGGGCACCGAGCTGCGAAGCACTTCCGTGTCGAAGGTCGCATCGCTGAGTTCGCTGACGTAAGGTGATGCCATAGATTTATCCTCAGGTGTAAGATTGAGCTAAAGCCACTGCATCGGCGAGAGAAATTCTACCGTCGTACAGTGCTTTGCCCACAATTACGCCGCGCAAGTTTGGCTTATTCAGAGCGCGAAGTCTCGCGATATCCTCTAGCGCACCTACACCACCGGAAGCAATTACCTCGAGCGAGTCGAGGGCCAGAATCTCCTGGAGGGCGTCGAAATTGGGCGAGGTGAACATGCCATCGCGGGCAATATCCGTGTAGATCACAGTGAGGTGCGCAATCTCGCTCACGAGCTCGCGCAAAAAATCCACGGCACGTATGTGAAGGATGTGGGTCCAGCCCCGGGTGGAAAGAAAACCATCACGCGCATCCGCTCCAAGGATGATCTTGTGGCCATGCTCAGCGATCATTTGGCGCAGGAAAGCTGGATCCTCGAGCGCTTTTGTGCCGAGAATGACATAATTGATGCCTAGATCGAGTAAGGTCTGAACGGTCCGGGCATCGCGAATTCCGCCGCCCACTTCAAGTTCTACTGTCGTGGCTTGGCGAATTCGCTGGATAGTGTCGAGATTTTTAGGGCATCCCTCAAAAGCTCCATCCAGGTCCACGATGTGAATTCTTCGCGCGCCTTGGGTTTCGTAGGTGCGTGCGACTTCAGCAGCGTCCACAACGTAGCGCGTCTGACGACTGCGCAGGCCCTGTTGCAAACGCACGCAGGCACCGTTCATGAGATCAATGGCTGGGATTACTAAAAAGGGGACGCTCCGACCGTATCCAGTCATGCCGTTTTCACTTTCTCAAAGGATATGGCGGCAGCGTACAAGCCACCGCCAATGCCATGGCATTGCCAAGAGCTGCCGTAGACGAGGCCGCCTAGCTTACAACTGCTCGTAAAGCTCGACGAGCAGAGCGCGGCGGCTGGGGTGACGCAGCTTGTTCAGCGCCTTGGTTTCGATCTGACGCACACGCTCGCGCGTGACGTTGAAAATTGCGCCGACTTCTTCAAGTGTGCGCGGGAAATCGTTGTTTCCAATGCCGAAACGCAGGCGCAGGACTTTCTCTTCGCGATCGCTCAACGTGCGAAGAATTTCATCGATGCGCTGCGCTTTGAGCACCTGGGCAGCCTGATCAGCTGGATCAACGGCATCCGGATCACTGATGAAATCACCAAAGGTGGAATCACCCTCGTCGCCGATTGGTGTCTCGAGCGATATTGGCTGCTGCGCGATTTTTAGCACTCGGCGAATCTTTTCTGCTGGCAAGCCCATGCGCTGAGCTAACTCGTCGGCCGTGGGCTCGCGCCCCAACTCTTGCACGAGTTGGCGGCTCGTGCGGGTGAGCTTGTTTATGGTCTCGATCATGTGAACGGGGATGCGGATTGTGCGCGCCTGATCTGCGATCGCACGCGTGACTGCCTGACGAATCCACCACGTTGCATAAGTGGAGAACTTGTAGCCGCGCTGATACTCGAATTTGTCCACGGCGCGCATAAGTCCGATATTGCCTTCTTGGATGAGATCGAGAAACTGGAGGCCGCGGTTTGTGTAGCGCTTTGCGATGGAAACCACCAAACGGAGGTTGGCCTCGACGACTTTTGTCTTCGCAGCACGAGCGATTTGCTCGCCGGCTTCGATTTCCTTCACGATGACAGCAAGCTCGTCGAAGGTATTGCCCGCTTCCTTTTCCAGTTTTTTTACCGTGCGCTGGGCTTCGCGGACACGTTTGTCGAGTTTGATAAGCTCGTCGAGGGTAAGACCGTACTTTTTTTCTAGCGCCCTGGCCTCCGGCGAATTGCGGCGGGTTTTCTTGACGATGCGGCGCAGGTCGTCCTCGCTGAGCATGGTGCTCATGACGACTTCACGAATCTGATTGTTCGCTTCTTCGATCTGCCGATAAACTTCTTTGATGTGCGTGGCAATCTCCTCGATGACCGTGAAATTCAGGTCAATGGCAAGTAGGTGATCGAGGATTTCGCGGCGGCATTTCTCAATCTGTTTGTGAAGGGTGGATCGTTTTCGCTCCGAGAGCTCAGGATCCTCGAGCTGATCCAAGAGGGCAAAAATCTGCGCGTAGTGGTCGAGAATTTTGTCGACGTTATCCAGCACATGATGCATGTAGCGTTGCCGGACCTCGGGATCCGACTCATCAATGTGTGGGCGGAGAATGTCATCGAGATTGACCGCGCCGGATTCGACACGCGTGCGAAGTTTGCGCAACTCGTTGGCGGTAGCGCTGGCGCGGGCGATGGCTGCGGTGATTTCGTGTCGGCCTTTCTCAATCTCTTTCGCAAGCGCCACTTCTTCATCGCGAGTGAGAAGCGGGACCTTGCCCATTTCCATGAGGTAGAGTCGGACTGGGTCGTCTATCTTGGCTCCGTCGCCGTCCTCATCGTGCACTCCATCTAATTCAATGGGCTTGTTTGGATCGAGTTCCTCCTCCAACTCCTCCGCAGCACGAGCCACTCCTGCGGCAATATCCTTGTCGTCGTAGACCTCGATATCGAGCTGTTCGAGCTCCTCGAGCAACGATTCCATATCCTGAACCGTGGCGTCCTCGGGAAGACTATCGTAGATCTCGTCGTAGGTCAGGTGCCCCCGCTCCCTCCCCAGGTCAATCAAGCTTGCAAGATCATTCGAACGTGAACTACGTCCTGGTTTCATACTGATGCTCAGCCCCTTTGCTCAGAAAATTTCTCTCATCTTTGCTTTCGGTGCCCCTTAGGCTGTTTCTTGAGAAATAAAGTATTCCCTCACCTCCTTACTCTCTAAGTCGGAGAGAGGTCAGCATAGGACATGGCCGCGCACGAAATTTTCTCCTCTTGCTCGAACTGGGGGAAATTCATCAATCTAGGTCGCGTAGCTGGCCTGGACGGCAAAGGTTTCACTCCTCTTTCCAGAGGTTCTGTGGTGATTTTTTTCTAGCAACACGCTTGGCGTTTTTCGCGCCGAAAAACCCATCCACAAACACATGGCGCATTCGGAAATCTTCTCTTGATTTCCTTTTTTCACGCTTGCTCAAATACGTTTTTGCGTGATGGCTTATTCATTATCCCTGGCTTGCATGGCGCTTTCTCAGAATCGTTTGCATGTGTTACACAGAATCGAGTTTCATCCCTTGTTGCGCAATGAGGAGCGAAGCGCGTGAGACGACCCGTAGTATTCCTTGCCAATCACAGCGTTCCCAAGCCTGTGCGCGAGCGATTTCTCCGCGGACTCAGGCAAGCAGGCTTCGAGCCCAAGCCATTCGTTGCTGATCCACTTCAACGCTGCCACGCGCTGCTCGAGTTTCTCCGCCACGCAGAAAAAGACTGCATTGCCCTCTTTGTGTGCTTGGATACGTCCGAGGCCATGTTAGCGCGCATTGTGGCGGGACACGCGCAAGGGCCGGTCTATGCTGTGTTGCAAGCGACCGACGGCGAAAAGCTCGTGCTTCCCCGGGAAGAGCTTGCCCCTGCTCCGTACGCCACAGTTGTGCCCTCAACTCCTGAAGCCCTGATCAGTTACCTGACGAAAATTTCTGTATCTTCGACGACTGAGACGAATAAAACTCGTGCCGAGGTGGGGGGTTCGCCAGCTCATGCGGAAAGAGCGCCTTCGGTCACAGGGCGAAGAACGTTCAGCGAGGAAGACGCAGAATGGTTGGCGCGTCTCGCAAGCGATTTTCGGCCTCGTTTGCGCGAAGAAATTCGGCAACCTCTAAATGTCGCGAAGCAGGCCTCGCTAGACTTTTCGCACGAACTGCGGCAGATTATCTCACACGCGCGCAACCTTGCCGAGCGGCGGCGAGATGAGTTCGTCACGCCCCTGCATTATCTGGCCGCTATTGCGGGTTTTCCGGAGTGCGCAGGATATGAGCTCTTGCAGGAAATGGGCGTAGCCCTTGAAACTTTGGTGGAGCGAGTCCTAGCATCGCTTCCACCGGCGGAGGCGCCAGCACCTTGCACGTTCGCGCCGAGCGAAGAAGCTACAGCACTCGTGGCCTGCTCGAAACGCGTTGCCCGCCAGCGAAACCGGCGTGCACTCACGACGGTGGACCTTGTCGAGGGCATGGCGCAGCAAACCGAGTCGTTGGCTGCTACCATTCTTGCGGAATTTGGCGCCACGGCGGAGATGATCGCTGCGCGATTGGCAGAATTATCGATTCGCGAGGAGCAGCCGCCTGAAGAAGCGGATTCGGGAAAAAGCCCCGCTCCCCTTCCGGTTATTGACGCGGAAAAGGTTCGCCAGCTTGAGCGCAAATTCGTAGCAACACAGCGTGTACCGGTGGAGCAAGGCGATGCGACGAAGATCCCTGAGCAGGTGAGCCCACCCAAGGCCGAGCCTCTTTCTCATGACGCAACCGAAGTCGTCTCGGTTTTGAAAAGCCCGAATCAACCGGAGGACATCGATTTGGTAGGCGAACGAAAAACGCCGTTGGTGCTAAAGTGTGATCCGCAAAATCCGCCGTTGGAGGTGGTAGAAGAAGCAGCGGATTCACTGCTTGAGGGGAAGCTTGTGGCCTTCCCTACGGAGACCGTTTATGGGCTAGGAGTAGACGCCACAAATTTGTCCGCTCTCGAACGGCTTTATGAGGTGAAAGGGCGAGAACGCACACGAGCGATAGCTTTGCTCATTCACTCAATTTCGCAATTGCGCTACGTCGTGAGGGATATCCCCGAGGGGGTTCACGCGTTGATGGAGCAGTTCTGGCCGGGTCCGCTGACCATTGTTTTCCGGCGACATCCAAACGTGTTCGCTTCGCTTGCACCGGACGACTCGATTGGCATCCGGATGCCAGATCATTATGTGGCCCTTGCGATTCTGAGCATGGTCGGGCGCCCCATCGCGACGACGAGTGCAAACCTAAGCGGCCAGGCACCAGCCCGCGAGGCGAGTGAGATCCTGGCGCAGCTCGGAACAAACGTCGACGTTATCGTGGATGCCGGGCGAAGCGGAGACCAGCCCGCTTCGACGGTGCTCTCTGTCATTGAGAAACCTTACCGCATTCTGCGCCCGGGGCCCATTACGGCCGCGCAAATTGAGGAGGTCGCGAGAGTCCCTGTTGTGAAAGAGCCCTAGCCATCCGCATGGTCTGCGCTCAGCAACTTGCGGTAGAGTTGGAGGGTTCGCTCGGCACGGTGGCGCTCGGTAAACTGAGAAACGATTTTTTTGCGCGCAGCCTCGCCCATCTGGGCTGCCCGTTGTGGTTGCCCAAGGACTTCGATGAGCGCGCGACTTAGGCCGTCGACGTCGTTTTCCTCCACGAGGAGGCCATCCACACCGTGGGTGATCGTGTCGATAAGCGCCCCTTTGCGCACAGCAATGACGGGGCGCGAGGTTGCCATGGTCTCGAGCGCCGCACGGGCGCTTCCTTCGCTACCGAGGCCGAGAAGAAGCCCTGCATCCATGGCCGAATAGGTATCGGGCAAATCGTCCGTGCGATAGCCTGCCAGCACGACCCGCCTGCGATAACGCGGTTTGCGTAATTCTTGGCGAAGAAAATCACGCAGCTCACCTTGGCCGACAATCCAGATGACCGCGTTGGGAACAGCGTCAAGTGCTGAGGGCGCGGCGGCCAGCAACCATTGAATCCCACGATTATATCCAAGATGCGCAACGAGGCCTGCCACCATGGCATCGGGTTTCTCGCCCATGTCCGCGCGAACACGGCGGCGGCCTTCCGGGTTGAAGCAAAAGCGGTCCGGATCTACACCTCCAAAAATGAGTTCAATTGGAACACCGCGATAAGCTTGGCGCAGCAGCTCGCGTTGGGGGCTCGACACCGTGATGACCGCCGCGGTTGCCTTGCTGAAAAGCCACTGGTGAAATGGATCGCGACGCAAACTCTCGTAGCGATGATAGGTGCGGATGACGAGTGGACGGCGCTGTCTGATGCCACGCATAGCAATGGCTGCAACCCAGTGATCGTGTGGGAGATGCGTGTGAATGATATCGATCCGACGGGTTACACAGAATTCGCGCAACTTGAGAAGAAGCTGCCATTGCGTGCGCGGACTGTAATCTAGAGAAAGTGGGATCTCGCGGGCGAGTCGAACTCCTCGGCTGCTCGCGACCTCTTCAAATGAACGCCCCAAGATTCCCCCCACCCATGTTTCGCATCCCATCCGCTGTTGCCAATACGCGAGGCTGACAGCAGGTTCGGCAACCCCGGTCCAGCGATACGTGGACATGAGATGCAAGATACGAAGCGGCTGTTGAAATGCATGTGATTGCATGTCTCTAATTCGACTAACAGTGTGATGAGGTAGAGAGTTGCAAGGATGCAAATGAGACATAGAGATCGCCGGCTACGACGAGCGCACGAGAGACGACATCGGATTGCATTTAGCAAACACTCCGGGGGGGCACATGATCCGGTGAGCGCTCATCGCTGCGCGACAATGATCGCTCACATTGTACTCGGCATGGCAGTGGCCCTTTTCTGGGGAATCGGTCGAGGCTACGCAGCCAACGCTGCAGCGAAACCGGTGCCTGCGGCGGAAGCTCATCCGCTGGACCAAATTCCCAGGGATGCGAGCCTTGACGAATGGCTTACGGAAGCGGATGGCGTAATCCGCGGGCAGTTGGCCGAGCCGAAGGTAAAAGTCAAGACTCTGAAGGCCACTCCCCAGGAGCTGCGGTTCGAATTTAGTGTCGCCCCAGAAGCAGCGCGAGAGGGCAAAATTGTCATTCCGCTGGTCGTTCCACGTGGTGAGATGACGACCGCAATACTCGAACGAATTGACATCGACGGCAAAAGCACTTCCGAGGCCGCAACGCTTGGTTTGATTAAGGTAAAAGCGCAAGAACTTGGCTACATCCGCACGTTTCGCGTAGCGACGTTTTCTTTGAGTTTCGAACCACGTGGCCTTGGAGGGTGCGGGCTGCGTGGCGGCGTTGGGACAATCATGTTTGTTCCTCCTTCGCCGATCCGTGATTTGAGTGCAATCAAGTTCTGGGCTCGCAATCGTGTGGGCATTTTCCGCAACCTTGTGCAAAAGCTTGTGGCAAATCCCTCGGACGTGGACCGTTATATCGTGGTGCCCGAACAGGCGATCCCACGAGCCATTGCGCCGATAAGTTCCCCTCCACCGGAACTCGAGAAGTCGCCTTTTCGCATGCGTATTCGCGTGCGCACGCCGGGAATCTATCGCATCACGGCAAGCGATCTCGAATCGTCTGGGGTGGTGGTGACATGGCTTGATCCGCACCATCTGCGCCTCTTCAATAACGGCCACGAGGTCCCCATGCTGCTGGTGCGTGGCGCCAACAGCGACGCTGCCACCATGCAGCCAGATGATCTGTTGCTTTTTTACGGCGCAGAAAACACTTCGCGGTTTTCCGCGGACAACGTCTACTGGCTTATTTACGATGAATCGCGGAGCGCCCAGGCAATGCCGCGAGCTCCCACAGCCGCGCCGACAGAGGTTTGCCAGAGCGCCTCGACCTTCCTGACGAAGACTGTCATTGAACAGGACACGAAAGTGCTCACGCGCAGCGATCAGTTTCTCAGCATTCTGGGCTTTCGCTGGATTTGGCATGAAATTCCCACATCGGGCACGTTTACCAGTACGTTTGACCTGCCAGGATTTCAACCAACAGGTCGAGCGCTTGCAACTGTGATGAATGTTTTTGTTCATGATCTGGGGCCGGCAACGAGCGTGACCATCTGCCTGCGTCTCAACAACGGCGCTGTGCGGCGCTTCCCCTTGGCTTCTGAGCGCGACGAACGCAAAACTTTTACCATCCCTGAGCAAGAGATGCGGGCGCAGGGAAATCGTTTCGAGATCTGGCTTGAGGTTGAAGACCAGAAAGAAGGGTGCACCTTGCCAGTCGCCGGGACGCAGGCACCCGAAGTTTATTTGGATAATTTTGAGATTTGGTATTCGCGTCCCTACTTTGTTGACACCTTGCCTGCCGAGGTGATGTCGCCCTACCGCGAGGACACGCACACACTTCGGCTGATGGAATACAATGTGGGACTCGCGAAACCGCAGCAGCGCATCTTCATCTTTGACGTAAGTGGACCCACGCCGCAAGTAGTTCCTACTAATATCAGAGAAACAAGTTCGGGACAGCACATTCTGAATTTCCGTGTACGCGAAGATTCCCCGCGCCGCTACATGATCACAACTCCGGAACAAGCGTTGGCGATTCGGTTCGAGCCAGCACCCACCTCAGCAGTGGACTTGCGCTCAACAGCGACGCAAGCAGATTACCTCATCATTGCGTATCCTGATTTCGTGGAGCCGATGAAAAAGTTCGCCCTCCGGAAAGAACGTGAGGGGCACAAGGTTCTGCTCGTGGATACGCAAACGATTTATGACCAGTTCGCCCATGGCCAAGAGACCCCCGAGGCGATCAAGCGCTTTATTGATTACGCAGCGCGCTATTATGATGCGCCAGCAGGACAACCGCCAGCGAGTTACGTGCTGTTGGTGGGCGACGCAACTAGCGCCTACAAGAATGAATTCCACAACAACGTGGTGAATTACGTGCCATCCTTTACGATGAGCACGGACAGTCCCACAGGTGAACAGTGGGCGTCGGACCACTGGTACTCGCGGCTATTTGGGACGGACGATTTGGCGGACGTGTTCATCGGACGCTTGTCGGTAAACAATCGTAAAGACCTGGAAAACATCCTCGCAAAACTCGAAGATTACGAGAAACAACGCACCCAAAAGGCGGAGTGGCGAAGTCGCGTAGGCTTCGTAGCTGACCACACGGAGTTCGATGCCCCAACGCGGCGCGTGGCTGAGCTAATGCCGCCCGCCTACACCATCACGCGCCTTTCGCTTTCCGAAGAGCCGTGGGAAGACAACTTCTACTTCCCCAGAGAGGTCACAGAAAGCAAAAAGGCAAAGGTCAGCCCGGAGATGACACGCAAGATCCGTGACCTGTTCAATGGAGGCGCGGCTGCGATTTTGTACTTCGGTCATGGCTCCCCCAATGTCTGGTCCACACAGCGCATCTGGTTCGGTGGTGACAGCGAAAACTCCGATAATCTCATGCTAGGCAATCGCGACCGGCTGCCGGTGGTGCTGAATATGACCTGCAATAGCGGGGCGATTGATTATCCGCTGCCTCGCTGGAATGTATGCATCAGCGAGGATTTCCTGCGTGTACCCAATGGTGGTGCCATAGCATGCTACGTGCCGGCTGGGCCAGGGATGGCGAGCATTCACGAGATTTTCTCGCGTGAGCTGGTACGCTCGCTTTTTGCTGAACGCATGGAGCCATTGGGACCAGCGCTCATCCTAGCGACATACCGCTATCTGGCCGAGGGCAATCCACCAGATTTAGTGCGAATGTTCATTTTGCTGGGCGACCCGAGCATGCAATCCGCTATCGAAGCAAAGGGGGGAATGTTTGCAACTGGTCTTGGGAGCGCGAAAGATCTCAGTGTGCGGAGAAGTGCCGCGATGGTGTCCCCTTCGCGCGATGGTCAAACAACCGTCACCATATCTCTCGACGTTTTCAACACTTCAGAAAAGCCAATCCGCGATGCTGTCTTCAATGTGACGGGCAACGGTTTCTCTGCGGAAAGTGACGCACTTTGCTTTCTGCCGCGAGAAAAGCGCGAGGTTGTGATCACCGGGCAGTCTGGCCCCGGAATAACTTCGGTGACTATCAGCGCGCGTTCCTACGGTTGCGAAAGAGATATCCCTCTCGAATTACCGGAACCAGTGGCGATTGTCGTGGGCGGCGAAGAAACATCGGCCCCGCTGCGAGTGGTGCCTGGATCTCTTCAGGTTCGGCACACAGCACAACCTTACTCGGCCGAATTATCGCTCACCGTGGCAAACGTGGGGAAAGCGAAGATCGCCAACCTGCGCGCAATGCTGGTAACAAGTCAGACGCTGGTCCAAGAATCGCTCACAACTCTACCTCTCCTTTCGCCGGGTGAGAGCCGCCGTATCGAGCTACGGCGGACGTACATTGAATTTCCGGAACGCGAAGAGACCAACCTCGTGATCGAAGGCGAATCGGAAGAAAGCAGCCTACGCGTGTCGCTGCAAATGCCAGTGCTCTTAGGCAAAGAAGCGATGGCCGATCTCATCATTCCCGAAGGCGGCATTATGCCCCATAAGGCACCGGTGGTCGAAGGCGAAACTGTATTTTTCCGCGTGGTGGTGGAAAACATCGGCAATTCGGTGGCGCGTAACGTCCGTGTGGATGGTTACGACGGCACAACGACGGGCGCGATGCCTTTGCAGTCGCGAGTGCTACGGCCTTATGAGCCTGTTGACATTGCTCCCCATGGACGGGCTGTTTTCACAGTTCGGTGGGATCCCACGCGCAACGCTGGAGTTCACGATTTTCTTTTCCGCACATGGTGCAGCAGCATTGATGCCGAACGCCGCATGGATAACAATGAGCGGGTTGTGCGGATGAAAGTGCTAACAAAATCTCGATTACGTCCGTTGGGTGTATCCGTCCTTCCTCTTACGGAAGAAGATCGCCAGAAGCGTCAACTTCGCCTGCTCGTGCGAATCGCCAATGATGGTGAAGGCCCCGCCCATGGCGTGCGGGTCGTCGTTTATGCGGACCGGCGCACACACGACCGAAACGCTGTCTTGGCTGACGATCTCATCGAGGCAATCCAAGGCAAGCAAGTCGTCGAGAGAAGCTTGACCTATCGTTTGAAGGAGGAAGATCGAGGGCGACGGATCGAGCCGTGGTGCGAGGTTTTCCTCAAGGGATCCCTGCAGCGGGTGCCATGGCCGGAATGATTGGCGCGACACAAACGGGCGGGCTTGCCCTGGGACTGAGATTTGAGCGGTCCATGCTTGAGAGCGCCATCGTCAAAGAGCTCAAGCGAGGCCACACTGCCTTGTCTCCCGACGTGTGGCTCGTTCGGATCAACAACGAATTGGCTGTGTGGAAAGATTACGGTCGCCGAGGAGCTCTTGGGCGAGCGTGGGGTCGTTACGTAATCCATCGCGAGACGCGTGCTTTGGAGATTTTGTCGGATGTCGAGGGTGTTCCGCATCTGCTTGGCCGAGTGGGCACGACAGGTCTCGTGATGTCGTTTTGCAGTGGCACTATTGTGCCGCGTCGAGGGATTCGGCAATTTTTGCAGCCGGAGTTTTTTGACCGGGCAAGCACACTACTTCACGAAATCCATCGGTGCGGAGTGGCTCACGCCGACATTCGGAGAAAAAACATTCTTGTGCGACCTGATGGATCGCCTGCGCTCATTGATTTCCAGACAGCTGTGCTGCGCGGTGAATCGTGGTGGCGCAGCTGGTTGTTTGCTTTTTTCTGTCGCGTAGACGAATGGAATCTTCTGCGGATCAAAGCGAAATCGTTCCCACACTTTCTGACGGAAGAGGAACAGCGCAAGCTTGCATGCCCTCCATTTTGGCTTCGCGTGGGGCGTTTTTTGCGCCGCGATCTTTACAGACGCGTGAAGCCCAAAACTCGCGAACAATGACACGCACTGCGTCACTTCACCACGTTGTTGCGCCAGATTTGCGGTTTTGGCCGACAACCACACGTGGCTTTTTTCAGCTGCTGCAACCGTGCACCGATTTCGGTGATGCATTTTTCCCATTCGCCGCCATCTGGCTCATTCGGATAAAGAGCCCGACAGAGCTCTTTGAGTTTTTCGACCTCACGCACCACTGCGGCGCGTTCGAGCCGGGAGGCAACGTTCTCAAGCGCTTCGGAAGTGATAAATTCCATTGGCTCCATTTCCTCGACGGCAAGTGCTCGCAGGAACTGAGCATCCTCGCTATCGGGCTCCGGACAAAGCTCCCAAAGATCACTCCACGAGACGGAAAGCCCGTCGAGCAGACGATCACGGCAAAGTGCGTACCATTTTTTCACCATAGGATGGGTGAGCCACTCAGGAGGTACAAGCTGGAGGATGCTGAACTGCAGGTCCTCATTCTCGATGCACAACCGCAGCAAATAGCGCTCCTGCTTGGGGGCTGCTGGAAATTCAGGCACCGGCAGCGTTTGAGATGTCGCTGGATTTGCGGCGCGTGCGCTTTTTGCGAGTTCGCGCCGGAGGGCTGCTTCATTGGTGCCTAGGATCTGAGCTGTTCGCGCAAGGTAAGATTGGAGAGCGATGGCGTTGGTAACTTTGCTGAGAATCGGGCGAAGAAAATTGAACGCCTGCACCTTTCCTTGCACCGTGTGAACGCCGAATTGCGCGATGGCAGTGTCGAGGAAAAACTCGTAAAAATCACGGGCAGCATCGAGCTGCCTCTGAAATGCCTCTGTCCCAAACTCGAGCAAGAACGAGTCCGGATCATGATTGTCGGGGAGCACGACAACGTTGATCGAAAACTCGTGCTCGAGCAGCACTTCGCATCCGCGCAACATGGCCTTTTGGCCAGCCTCATCGCCGTCGTAGACGAAAACGACACTATCGCAAAGCCGTCGAAGGGTCCGCACGTGATCAGGGGTAAGTGCCGTCCCACACGTGGCCACCGTATTGGTAAAGCCGTGCTGGTGCGCGCGAATGACATCAAAATACCCTTCGACCAGAATGGCTGTGCCCTGGCGCGCGATTGTCTCTTTCGCAAGGTGAAAACCGTAGAGGTACTGCCCCTTCTTGTAGAGGTCCGTTTCTGGGGAATTGATGTATTTGGGCTGGTCGGTGCCAGCATCCGGAAGGTACACACGGGCGCCGAAGGCCACAGGCCGTCCCAAGTTATCGCATATAGGAAAAATGAGCCGGCTTCTGAAGCGATCATAGAAACTGCCTTTCTCGGGATGGCGCAGAACGACACCCGCGGCTACAGCTTGGTCGGGATGGTAGCCCGCGTGACGAAGATGATCAAGAAGAGTGGTCCAATCCTCTGATGCCAAGCCGAGACGGAACTTGGCAATCGAGTCCGGATCAAGAGCGCGTCGCGCAAGGTAGATGCTGATGGGATGATTGGGGACCAGGAGCGTCTTTGAAAGTATTTTGCTAAATAATTGACATGATAATTCGTTTATTTCGTAAAGAGTTCTTCGGGCGTCCTTGTCTGGCTGCTGGCCTTCGCGTCGAAATTCAGGCATTCGGACGCCGTAGCGCTCGGCAAGCAGGCGCACAGCATCTTTCCACTCAATATGCTCGACAAGCTCGATAAACCGGAAAACGTCGCCACCAGCATGACAGCCGAAGCAGTGGAAGATTTGTTTGGGCTGGCTGACCATGAACGACGGGGTTTTTTCACGGTGGAAGGGGCAGAGCCCTTTCCAGTTTGAACCCGTACGCCGGAGCTTCACATAGCCGTTGATGACATCAACGATGTCAATCCGGTCTTTGAGTTCATTGGCGAAAGCGACGAGCGTACCCATGCACTAGCCTCAATTTCCATGCGTCGCAGGAATGGGAAGCGACGTCACGGGCAAAAAACTACACCCGCCGTTGTTTTTGCCGCTCCTGGTCTTTTATTCGCCCCTGCGGGGGTATCTCCGAGCTTTGATCGCTGATTTCGGCAGGGCTCGTTTTTACGCAGGCAGGCACAGCCGTCGGTGCGTCGCCTTGTGCGGGGTCGAAGCTTACTCCTGAGCAAGGACGTCGGTCTGACGGGGATGGCACAAGAACAAGAAACGGTGAAGGAGCGGAGGCTCCTTCACCGGTGTAGGAAAGCGAGCACAGAGCTTACAGCATCTCTTTAAAGCTCGAAGCCGGCTTGAACGAAACGGTCTTACTGGCTTTGATTTTGATTTCTTCGCCAGTTTGGGGATTGCGACCAGTGCGGGCCTTACGTGTTTTCACACTGAAGGTTCCGAAGCCAGGCATTTGGAACTTCTTCTCCTTCTTAACGGCCTTCATGATCTCATCGAAAGCGGCCTCGATGATGTCCTTTACCGCTGCCTTGCTCAACTCATGCTTGACGCACTTCTTGGCTACGGCGTCGATGAGTTCCTGCTTCTTCATAACGACTCCTTTCCTCAAGACTGAGCTTGGGTGGTCGAATGCTCGACCACTTCTATGGTTCGTACTTTTGCGGATTAGAGTGAGAACGTCAGATCGGTCAACCGAAAAGTGCCAGAGCATGCAAAAAAACTTACGGGTGCACCAGCCTCAGAAAACGCAAAACTTCGGCTAGATGCGTTAGTTGTGGAGCGGGGTCTGGCCGAAAGCCGGGAACAGGCCCAGCGGCTTATCATGGCTGGGCGCCTTGTCCACCCCCTAGGCAAGCCCCTGAAGCCAGGCATGAAGGTCCCCAAGGATTTCCCCCTTGAGCTTTTAGAAGTGGAAAAATTCGTCAGCCGGGGCGGTTATAAGTTGGAGGCTGCACTTGATCGCTTCGGTATTGTGGTACAAGGTCGGGTTTGCGCCGACGTTGGCGCTTCGACCGGCGGATTCACGGATTGCCTGCTACAGCGGGGAGCGAAGCTTGTCTATGCGGTGGACGTCGGGGACTCGACACTCCACCGGCGATTGCGGGGGGATGGGCGCGTACGCGTGCTGGACCATACGAACGCGCGCCACCTGAACCCGGCGATTTTTACTGAGTTGCCTTCGTTTGTCGCCGTGGACGTTTCGTTTATATCTGTTACCAAGATCCTCCCAGCTGTGAGGCGCTGCGTCGCGGCGGAAGGACAATGTGTTGCTCTGATCAAGCCGCAGTTCGAAGCTACGCGTGAAGAAGTCTCGCGCGGACGTGGCGTGATTCGCGAGCCTGCAGTGCATAAAAGGATTTTGGAGCAGCTCCTCAGAGACATGCCGTTGCTGGGTTGGCACGCAGTCGGATTAATGGTCTCACCGATTCTTGGTGGGCAAGGCAACCGGGAATATCTCGCATGGCTCGAGCCAGGTAAGGGAACGGCGGAAGGAATTGACGTTGACCGCTTAGTGCATGAGGCATTCTTGATTCGGTGAGCAAGACGTTGTCCGGGGAGAATTCGATGAGTTCAGAAAAAATTGTGGTGATCGCCCATGCGTTGAAGTCCGAAGCATCCGCTGTGCTGCGAAACCTGCGTAAGTGGGCTGCAGGCAAGGGTTATGACGTCGTCACAAATCTTGCGGAAGGCATAGAGCCGGGAAGCAGCGCGAGCCGGACGCAAGATATGTTACTCCCTGACGAGGAGTTGACGCAACGTTTCCAGGGCGCGCGGTGTGCAATCACGCTGGGTGGTGATGGAACGCTTCTCTACGCAGCGCATCTCGTCGCCCCGCTTGGAATTCCCGTGTTGGCAGTGCATCTGGGCAGCCTTGGCTTTCATACGCAGGTTGAAACGGCGCGGTTGCACGCATGCCTGGACAGCTTTTTGCGCGGCGAGTGCCGAATTGAGCATCGCATGCTTCTGCAGGTCATTGTAGAGACAAACGGCGGAGCGGGCACGGCCGAGCATCGCCGGAGCGAATTGCTGGCCCTGAATGACGTCGTGGTTTCGAAGAGCGCCTGGGGACGAATGGTTCATCTGCGGATTCACGTGGACGATCGGCCGGCGAGCGACCTTTATGCCGATGGTTTACTTATTGCGACGCCGACGGGCTCCTCCGCTTATAATTATGCAGCGCGAGGCCCAGTGTTAGAACCGCGAATGGAGGCCATTGTGGTAAACGCCATATGCCCGCATCGCATCAATTTTTCCCCGGTGGTGCTGGAAAAGGATCACGTCATCAAGGTTGAGTTTCATCCGCGCAAGCCAAGCGAGGAAGCACAGCTTTTGGTGGACGGCCGTCCATGGGGCACCGTGAGTCACCTCGACATTCTAAAGATTTGTAGGGCGCCAGTGTACCTTCGATTGGTTGTGTTCGAAGACCGATTCTTTGAGAAACTGCGCGAGAAACTTGCGTGGGGAGGCCTATTCTGGAAAGCCGCTTCATGAAACTCATTTTCTCTCTTTGGTGCATAGCTTGGTTGGCGGCCAGCTGCGACGCGGCAATGGCTGCATCGCCAGAGGAACTACTCAGCACGGCTACGGCGCGACGAACGGAGGCAACGACGCCAAGCTTCGACAAGAGTGGTATCGGAAATCTCCCTCATCCGCGCGCCGAATTCTCCTCGAGTTCGGTGCAGTTGGGCCGACGAGGCATTCAGATGCTCGAAGCCATTGGCTGGCTGCCAGACGATTTTTTTCTGTTCTTCGAGCGCCCCAATTACTCCCCTGAAGAACAAAAAACACTTTTAGTCCGGCGTCACTACTGGATGGGGCAATTCTTTCTCGAGCGCGACGAATATGCGCACGCTCAGGGGGAATTCCGTGCAGCGCTAGAACTCGATCCTTCAAACTTGCACGTGAAACTGGGACTTGCTGATGCACTAATTGGTGCGCAGCAATTTGACGAAGCCGAGAAAACACTCGAAGAAGCTCTGGCAACAAATCCCGATAACGAGCGCGTGCTGATCTTGCGCGCGCAGTTGTTTATAAGTCGTGCGGAAGCTGCAGGCTCGCGCAAGGATCAGGACAAGTGGCTCGACAAAGCTGTGGAAGCGCTTGAAAAGGCAAAGAGCGTTCAGCCACGTAATCTTGATGTGCTCAAGGAGCTCGTCGCTGTCTACACGGCCAAGCGCGATATTGATCGCCTCATTGGGACTTACCGTGAGATCATCACGGCGAACCCAAAAGATACCTACTCGCTATTTGTGTTAGCAAACTTGCTTGCGAAGCGGGGGCAACGCGAAGAGGCCGCGAAACTCTATGAGAAGGTGATTGAGCAGCGCCGCAGCTTCGTGAACGCTTACGTTTACCTTGGGCTGCTGCAGGAAGAGATGGGGCAAACGGCGCAGGCCATTGACACGTACAAGCGCGCATTATTAATTGATCCGAGGAACGTTCAACTTCAGCGAATATTTGAAGCGCTCCTTGTGCGGGCGACTCAGGGGAGGGGCGCAAGCAAGCTTCTGGAAGAGTACGAAAAATTCGCTAGGGAATATCCCTACTCGACCGACATTCAACTGCTCTATGCCGATCACTTGCGACAGGAAAAACAGACAACGGCGGCGATTGCCCAGTACAGACGGGTGCTCGAGCTGGATCTCGAGAATGTAGATGCGCTGATCGCGCTGGCCAACCTTTTGGCGCAGAACGGCAACTACGACGAGGCAGGCGAGTATTACTCCCGTGCGATGGAGGTGGCTCCGGACCGCACCGAGATTTACGAGGCCATGGCCACGACATTTGCGAACGTTAAGGATCGGGGGCGCGCTATTGATGTCCTGAAGAAAGCTCTGCGCTTCAACCCCAAGATTCCCCTTCTTTACGTAAATGTCGCTTCTCTCTTGGAGCAAGAGAAGAAGATCGACGAAGCGAAGAAGATTCTGGAGGAGGGCATTCGCAAGGTGGGCGAGCGCCCGGAGTTTTACGTGGCGCTTGGCGAGATTGCCGAACACCAAAAGAGCTATGAGGACGCCATAACATATTTTCAAAAGGCTTGCGAGCTTGATCCCACGAACCGCTTGCTCCTTGCGCGTTTTTTCAAATTGCTCGCGGACCAAAAGCGTTGGGACGATATCGAAGCACGAGCCCAGCAGCTCGTGGAAAAATTCGGCGATAAGGCAGAGCTCTTTAGCATTGTCGGCGAGACTTTTCTTTACGAGGGCGAACTAGACCGTGCGGCGCAGTGGTTCGAGAAAGCTCTTGCGGAAGCACCTGATCGCTTCCCGATCTATGGACGCCTTGTGCAAATCTACAATGTGAGGGACGCCCACGAAAAGGCTTTTGCCATCATCGAGCGGGCCCAGAAGCGCTTTCCGGACAATCCTGACGTGCAACGAATGCTGGCCGACACCTATGTGGATGCCAAGCAGTTCGACAAAGCAATCCCCATCTATCAGAAGCTTGTGGAAAAAGACCTGAAGAGGCTCGATGGGTATCGCTTGCTGGTAGACGCGTTGAACAAGGCAGGACGCTACGCGGAAGCGCTCGAGGTTGTGGACCGCGCCGAGGCTGTTCTCGGCAAGAACGAGGAAACGCGGCTGATGCGCGCAATTGCTCTGTACAATCAAAAACGTTATGAGGCCGCAGAAGGCGTCCTCAAAGAGATGTTACGCACACGCGGGAAAAATCGCGACGTTGTGTATTACCTGCTGGGTTCGATTGCTATCGAGCTAAAGCGCTACGATGCGGCAGAATCCGCGCTGAAAAAAGCGATCGAGATCAACCCGCTCAATGACAGTGCTCTCAACGCCCTTGGTTACATGTATGCGGACCTGGGCAAGAAATTAAAAGACGCGCAGGAACTTATTAGCAAAGCCTTGGACATTAACCCCAATGCGCCACATATTCTCGACAGTATGGGTTGGGTTTATTTCCGTCAGGGAAAACTTGACCAGGCACGCGAGTACGTGGAAAAGGCGTGGAAGCTGATGGGCGATGATCCCGAGATTTTGAAACACCTCGGCGATATTTATTTCCGGCTTGGTGAGCGAGATAAGGCTGTCGAGTTCTGGAAGAAATCATTGCTGCTCGACACCTCGCAGCGGGATGTACGAGCAAAAATTGCCGACTACGAAAAGAAGTCTAAGCCATAAAAGGGCGTTACGATGGCCAAGAAGAAGCAGTCCAGGCAGGCGCCGCCTCCAGCACCTGTAGCGGAAAGCAAACGAGCTGGCCAGCCGCAAAAGGAACGGCGTGCGGCGGCTGGCACTGGCGAGCCGTTGAGGTTCCGCGATTACGTCCTACTCAACGTTTACTTTGATGCTTTTTGCATCGTGCAGCTTGTGCTGGCGCGATTATTTATCCGCGAAACGCGCGGACTCTATTTCTTCTTCGGCATGCTGATTATAGGCTTCCTCCTCGTGAGTCTATTCGACTACTGCTACGACAGTTTTTTGGCACAAAAAAGGGCTCAGGAAACTGCTGGCTCGTGATGTACAGCTGCGTTATCGAACATTGCCACAAGCGACAGAGAAGAGGCCGTAGCCCCCATCCATCATGAACATTCTTTCCACGTCATCCACAACTGCGCTTATTGCCCCAGGGCCACAACATCTGCGTGGCCAAATTTGGGCACAGCCCTCGAAGAATTACACTACGCGTTTGCTCCTCGCCGCCGCTTTAGCGAAGGGCAAAAGCGTGGTACGCAACGTTGCGACGAGTGAGGATGCGACAGCGCTCCAGCGCTGCCTAAACGCTCTTGGAGCTCACATCGAGCTCCGGGGGCGTCTTTATCCCGAAAACGCATCAGGCGGGGTTCCTCAAATTGATGCTTATGTGCGAGGGACAGGCGGGCGATTTCAGCTCAAAAGCGATCAGCCTCTCGACGTGGGCAATGCGGGAGCAGTTCTACGCTTTCTGCTTGCTGTGTGTGCCACGCTGCCTCGCGTAAGCTTTGTCACAGACCGGCCGGATTCGCTCGGCAAACGGCCAAATGGAGACATCTTGGAAGCGCTGGAGCAGCTCGGTTGTCGTTCAGAATCCGTCAATGGTTGCCTGCCGATTACACTTTACGGGGGGAACCTGCACGGCGGGCGAGTGGTCATGAGCGGCGCGCGCAGTTCGCAGTTTGTGAGCGGACTGCTGTTCCTCGCGCCACTCATTGGTGAACCCGTGGAGATTCTCGTGAAAGACCGCCTGGTCTCCAAGGCACCCGTGCGCCAAACACTCGAGGTGTTAGCCAACTTTGGCATTCGCGTGAGCGCTAGTGAAGATCTCATGCGCTTTCAAATTCAGCCTCAGCGCTACACCGCAGGCGAATATCGGGTGAACGGCGATTGGCCAGGAAGTGCAGCCATTTTGGCTGCAGCGGCGGCCACAAAGTCGCAGATCAGCGTGAAAGGGCTGCGCGACGACAACCAGGGAGAAAAACTAGCCGCTGAGGTACTGCGGCAAATGGGAGCACAAGTCGAGTGTGACGAGAAAGATCTGGTCACTGTGAGAGGTTGTCCACTTTCCGCAGTAGAATTTGATGGAGACCTAGCTACGGACGCAGTTCTGGCGCTTGTGGGCGCGGCCTGCTTCGCTGTGGGGCGCTCGCGCTTTTATAATGTGGCCAACTTACGAATCAAAGAATGCGATCGCATCAGTGAGCCCATCGCGGAATTACGGAAAATCGGCGTGCGGTGTTGGGAAGGTAAAGAGGTGGGCGACAAGGATCCCGACGCCATCATTGTCGAGGGATGCCCCGACGGCTACGAGGGTGGCATCGAAGTTGATGGTCGCGGCGATCACCGCGTGATTATGCTGCTGAGCATCGTTGGTCTAGGGTGCCGACGTGGACTGCGCATTCGCGGAGCGCAACATGTGGCCAAAAGTTATCCGCTGTTCTTCGAACACCTGCGTCAGCTGGGAGCGGACATTTCCCTCCGAGGGGAAAACGAATGAAAGAGTTTTTTCGCCAAATCGACGCCTGGATGAGTCAGTGGACAACTCCGGTTATTCGATGGCTCATCTATTCGTGCATCATCGGCTTTCTGGCGTTTGCGTTTGCCCCACAGGGGTTGGTTCTCCTTTTTGGCGCGAGCTTTCAATCCACTATCCTTCGCGGGCGCTTGTGGCAGCTTGTCACCTATGCGTTTGTTCACGCGAGTTTCTCCCATCTCTTTTTCAATCTCCTCAGCTTGTGGATGTTTGGCTCGCGCTTGGAGCAACGGTGGGGGAGCCGAACGTTTTTGCGATTTGTCGTGGTCGTAGTGGTCGGTTCGGTGCTGACGCATCTCGTGCTCACACCCATTGTGGGCGAACAGAGGACTTACATCATTGGCATTTCAGGGCTCGTTTACGGATTGCTGCTGGCCTATGCCTATTATTATCCAAACGAGACTGTCTATGTGCAATTCCTCTTTCCGCTGCAGGTGAAGTACTTTGTCGCGATTCTCGGGTTGTTAGCTTTTCTCTCCTCCGTGCAGGTGAGCGGCGGAGAAATTGCACATCTTACGCACCTTGGCGGGTTGCTTTTCGGATATGTTTTTGTTCGCAATCCGCGACTGTTTCAATGGATTCCTGTACCCGACGTGGAAGAGCGGCGGTGGCGTTGGTGAGCAGTGCGGGCGAGCGGCAAGAGACTCAAATTTTTGCGAAAGGCTCATGTACTTTCCGGCGATAGTTTGGTGCGGTTCTTGCTGGCAGCTTTGATCGATGAAAACTAACGAAGCGAGGCATTTGATGTCGCAGAAACCTTTTGGTTCCCCCTCTCGACGAAATCTCTTTTATCTGACGATTACCCTCATTGTGATCTCGCTGACTTTCATGGGATCGTTCGCGCGTGCGGTGAAGAAGGCCGACGACGATCAGTTTTGGGAATTCACGGCAATGTTCAGCGAGATCTACAATGAGATCCAAAACAAGTACGTGGAGGAAGTCGACTCAAAGAAGCTATTCGAGGGCGCGCTCCAGGGGATGTTCCTCACGCTCGATCCGCATTCGCAATACATGGATCCCGACAACTACAGCCAACTTGAGAAAGACACCGAAGGGGCATTCAGTGGCGTGGGATTGCACATCACTATCCGCGATGGCGTATTGACCGTTATCGCGCCAATCCCTGGCTCCCCAGCAGCCAAGGCGGGAGTTCGGCCGTGGGATCGGATTGTGGAGATTGACGGCAAAAAGACGGAGGGGATCACGATCCTAGAAGCCGTCAAAAAGTTGACGGGGCCAGCAGGGACGACGGTCACGATTAAGGTGTATCGTGAGGGCGAGCCGGACTTCCTTACCTTCACGCTTGTGCGTAAAAACATCAAGGTGGACAGCGTTTACTACAAGATGCTCGACGACAAAGTAGGCTACGCGCGCATCGCAAAGTTCAGCGATGCAACGTCGCGCGACTTGCGCAAAGCAATCGAATTTTTCAAAGAGAAGGGCGCGAAGGGCCTTATCCTCGATTTGCGCTTCAACGCCGGCGGCCTGCTGAAGGAAGCCATTGATGTGTCGGACCTTTTCCTGCCCAAGGGCAAAGTCATCGTTTCTACGAAAGGGCGAATGAAAAACCAGAATCAGCAATTCAGGTCGGAGAATGATCCCGTGACAGATCTTCCGATGATCGTACTGGTGAACAAAGCGAGTGCAAGTGCGTCGGAGATTGTGGCGGGAGCGCTGAAGGATCACAAGCGCGCTGTCGTCGTGGGCGTAAAGGGTTCGCGCACCTACGGAAAAGGATCGGTGCAGACCATCGAGGAAATTGCTCACTCTTTTGAAAAAGATGAGAATGGCAATTACCGACCGGCGGCAATCCGGCTGACCACGGCGAAATACTACACGCCGAGCGGCGTGAGCATCGACAAAATCGGTGTGACGCCGGACATCGCGGTAGAACTGCCAAAAGGGCATGAGGCCGATTTGTTACGTCACGGGATGTATGGCGATCCTGCGATGGATGAGGAAGAGGTCACAACGATGCCGTCAAAATTCACATGGAAGAACTCGAAGCTCCAAAACGAAGCAACAACCTCGCCCGAGAGTTCCACGAGCGAGAAATCGAAATCCAAGAACTTGGATGAGGAACAAGAGGAGCCGCCCTTGGAAGGTTCTGCGGTGAAAAGCAAAACGGAAGAAACCACAGCTGGCGAACCGCGCAAAATAATCCCGTTGGATCGCACCTTGTTCCCCGATGCAGAGGTGGAAGGCGAGGCCAAAAAGAAAGACGAAAAGAAACCAAAGCACAACGGGGAGTTCGTGGATTACCAACTTGAGGCAGCGCGCCGATTGATGCACGCCTACGTGGACGAGGGGAAGGATTTCTTTGATCCGGAGGCGGGCATGCCGCCGAAAGCATCGGCAGAGGTCTCGAAAGCGGACGCTCCGGCGTCTCCTGCTGAATCGAAGTAAATCAGCGCAAGGTGGAGAAGCCCCTCGCCGGCCAATGTGGTCGCGGCGGGGGGCTTTTGAAATTGTGAGAGCAGGTTATGATTTTTGAAAAGAGAGGATGTGATGACAGGTTCGGGTTCATGGGATGACGTGGGGCCAAAGCAGGACGCCCTACGCGTGCAACCGCCTTCCAGCGCCAAAACGCCTCTCACAGTCAGTCAGCTCGCTGGCCAAATACGCTATCTTCTCGAACATGAGTTCTCCACTGTTTACGTTGAAGGTGAAGTCAGTGGCTTCAAGATGGCGCAATCGGGCCACGTTTATTTTTCGCTCAAGGACGAAGAAGCAGTCATAGACTGCGTGATCTGGCGACGCCATGTGCCATCGGTGGGAGAACTGCCCCAGGATGGCGACCACGTGGAAATTGAAGGTGCGCTGACGACTTACCCGCGTGGCAGTCGCTATCAGGTCGTTGTCCACGCACTGAGGCCAGCGGGACTCGGTCGGCTTTACCAGAGATTTATCGAGCTCAAGCAACGACTGGAGCGCGAAGGGCTATTTGCGTCTGAACGCAAGCGCCCCTTGCCAGCACATCCAAGGACAGTGGGGGTCATTACATCACCCAAAGGGGCGGCGGTTCGCGACGTCATCAAGGTTTTGCGCCGCCGGGCTCCGCAGGTGAGAATCCTCATTTATCCCACGCGCGTGCAGGGCGAGGAGGCGCCTGCGGAAATTGCCCATGCCATCCGACGCATGAACGAACTGGCTTGGGCTGACGTGCTTATTGTTGGCCGCGGTGGCGGCTCGCTCGAGGACCTTTGGGCTTTCAACGAAGAGGTGGTGGCACGCGCCATCGCCGAATCGAAGATTCCTGTGATCTCAGCTGTGGGCCACGAAACGGATTTCACTATTGCGGATTTTGTGGCTGATGAACGAGCGCCCACACCCTCGGCCGCAGCCGAGATTGTGGCGGCAAATTCGCAAGAGCTCATCCGCCTTGTGCGAGCGAGCCAGCAACGCCTGCGCAATGCCATGGAGCGCCGCCTGCTGCCTTTACGTCGGATTCGGGATCTTCGCGCGCGACTAGTGCAAGTGCTCAGAGGACGCGTGCGGCAACTTGCGGAGGCACGCTTCTTTCGCCAACGAGCGGCGCAGGCCCTGCGCAAACGACTGGAAAATTTTAAGCGCGGGGCAATTTTGCAGGAGCGCTTGGTGGGGAAAATCCGCACAGTGGTGCAACGGCACCGCGCTGCGCTCGAGCGGCTCAGGATCCTTTTAGCTCTGCGCAAGCCGCTGACGCATGTGAACGAACTCCAGCAGCAAGTGGATGATCATGTAGCCCGGATGCGGGCGAGGATGCAGCTTGCGCTGGCGAGCCGCCGACAGCGTTTTGAGCTGCTCTCGGGCAAGCTCGAGGCCCTGGACCCGAAAGCGGTCCTGAGCCGAGGCTACTCGATCACTTTCGATGCAGTCACTCATCAGGTGGTCAAGTCAGCTCGCCGTGTGAGGGGGGGACAAATGCTTCGCATTGTATTGCACGAGGGAGAAATTGGGGCCCAGGCGCTGAAACGCAAGATTGTGGAAGGGTCCCTCCAGCCTGAGCTTCGCCCTCGAGAGGACGAGTTGCCTTTGGATTTTGGAGATTCTGATCTTCCGCGATGACACCAGGTGTTCCGCCACTGCCCGAACCTGACGAGCTTGTTCAGCGAAAGTCTGCGCGCTCCATCCGCTCGATGTTTGATGCCATTTCGCCAACCTATGACTTTTTAAATCATTTGCTGAGCGCACAGATTGACCGACTTTGGCGACGCACGTTGGCGCGTACTGTTCTGGCTGAGTGTCCGCCGACGATCCTGGATGTGTGCACAGGAACTGGTGATGTTATCTTCGAAATCGCCAGGCAGGCGGCGAGGCGTGGCATGCAGCCACGATGCGTTGGGACGGATTTTTCTTACCCCATGCTGCAACGTGCGATGGAAAAGCGTGGCAAGCAGCCGGAATTATCGGGGCAACCAGCCTTCTTGCGTGCTGATACGCTTGAGCTGCCATTTGGCGACTGTGCCTTTGCCGCCGTGACGGTGGCCTTCGGCCTGCGAAATGTGGAAAATCTGGAACGAGCGCTGGTAGAACTGGCACGGGTGACTCGGCCAGGTGGGCAACTCGTCGTGCTCGAGTTCTCCAAGCCACGCCTGCCCGTGGTACGGGGACTTTATCATTTCTATTTCCACAGAATTTTACCAATGGTTGGCTGGTTGATCTCCGGAACGAAGGCCTACCTCTATCTGCCAAAATCGGTGGCAAGGTTTCCCGAAGGAGAAGATTTTGCCGCACTGATGAAAAAGGTTGGCTGGTGTGATGTGAGTTTTACATCGCTCACGGGGGGAATTGCGACACTTTACAGCGGAAAACGACCCGCGTCATAAAAAGCACAGGGACGGCCCGCGCCGGAGAAACTACAGTGCAACGGGCAGCCCCCTAGTGAGTTGCCCCAAATGTCAACGCCACCGAATGGCGTTGTCGTTATGTCGCATCCGCAACTGGCGTCATAGCGAAGCTGATTATAGCTTCGGAGGCAAGTTCGCCGTTGGCGAAGATCTTTCCTGCGGTGCGGCCAAAGTTACGTCGCCGGTAGACCTCTTCGACTTCAATACGCAGAACGTCGCCTGGTCCAATGATGCGACGAAATTTTGCTTCTTCCACGCCAGCAAGCAACGCGAGCCATCCCTTGCCCATGTGGATTCTAGCTAACACCGCACCCGTCTGGGCCATGGCTTCGATCTGGAGGACGCCGGGCATGATGGGCCGTTCAGGAAAGTGGCCTTGGAAGAACCATTCATTCATCGTCACGCATTTTACGCCCACGATGCGCTTTTCCGAGATTTCTTCAATCCTGTCCACAAGGAGAAAAGGATAACGATGGGGGAGAATTTCCCGGATCTGGAGGATGTCGAGCGGGGCCTGGATAGAAAGTTTTTCTTCGCTCACGTTTGGAGTTCCTTTCTGAAAAATCGTGCAAATGCGGCGTTGGCGCTATGGCCTGAACGCCAAACCAGAAAATGCCCGCGAACCGGCTTGCCAAGCAAAGCGAGATCACCAATGAAATCAAGGATTTTGTGGCGAACAGGTTCGTTGGGGAAACGAAGCGTCTCATTGATGATCGCTTTGCGGCCGATGACAATAGCCGAAGCAAGACTGCCGCCGCGGATGAGCCCTTGGCGGCGTAGCACCTCGATTTCGTGGAAGAACGCAAAGGTGCGGGCCGGGGCTATTTCGCGGATGTACGCTTCGGGGGTAACAACGAAGCTAGCCGACTGCGTGCGCAGAAGAGGATTTGGGGAAGAAAAGAAAAAGGTCACTCGGAAGTCGGTCGCCGGAAGAACAACAATTTCGGCCTGCTGATAGTGAAACGTGAATGCTTCGGCAGGGCAAAGGACGGAGAGAGCCGCTTCCTGGTCGACAATCCCCGCTGAAGACAGGAGCTCGGCAAACGGCGCACTGCTACCGTCGAGGAAAGGGAGTTCGGACGAGTCTAGTTCCACGCGTAGATTCGTGATTCCCAACGCGTACGTAGCGCTCAGCAAATGCTCGACCGTGTGGACTTCTCCCCCATTGCTTCGCAGCGTTGTGCGACGCAGAAGGTCGTCCTCCGCAACAGCGTCGAGGTCGGCGGGAATCTCGGGTGAACCGGGAAGATCTCGCCGGACAAAGATAATACCATGGTCAGGAGAGGCCGGCATGATTGCCATATGGACCAGCTCGCCGAAGTGTACACCTTTGCCTTCCACGAAGACCGTGCGAGCAATCGTCCGCTGGCCAATCACTATGGGTGTGTTGTTCTGGGGCAACTCAAACATCGATCTCGACATTGGACAAGCTGTGCGATTCACTCGGGCTGACGGTCAACGGGCCGTTTCGGCTTAGATGAGGATTCTTTAGAAGGTGTCTTGGCGGATGCAGCTTGGCGCTTTGCTGCAGGGGGTAGGGCTGGAGTGGGTTGCTGCGGCTCGGCCTCGGGCTGCTGAGGTGCTTGCGTCGTTGGCTGTTTTGCGGTGGGCGTCTCTCGCCCCTCAGGTGTGTTTTCCGGCTTCGCTCGTGTCGCTTTTGGCGCCGATGTGTCGGCAACCTGCTCGTTGAGTTTGCGGATGACTTCATCGGTAATGTCCGCAGCGCTGTTGCCGTAAAGGACCGCCTCACCGCGGAGGATGACGTCGTATTTGTTCTCTTTTGCCACGTCTTGAATGGCGAAAAGGATGCGCTTCATCAGAGGCTCGAAGACGGTGGCATCTAGCTCGCGTGCTTTGCGTTCGGCGCGATAGGCAAGGTCGTCCAGTTCATTGCGCAAGCGTGCAATTTCCTTGCGCTTCTTTTCGATTTCTGAAGCGGCGATGACTCCCTCGCTGCGCTGAACGTCGGCTTCGAGTTCTTTGATCTGTTGGCGCTTTTCATCAATTTGCTTCTGTAAGTCCTCGATGTCCGATTGCACGCTGTCCATGGCTTGATTCACAGCCTTGGCTTTGCGCGTCACGCGATCCACGTCGACGTAGCCGACTTTCGTTTGGGCCAAGGCATGCAAGGGTAGAACGGACAGGGCAACAGCTAAGCTGAGAATTTGGCAAGCTTTCACAAGTCGCACTCCTTTTCCAACACGCACATGGTGGGGATACCGTCCAGGTTGGCGCATGTTCTTTTTCGCGCGCCATCTTTCAGCGCACCTCCTCGGCAGCCCTAGAACGCGGAGGTGAAGGTAAAGTGGAACAGCTGTGTTTGGTCGCGTTTGTCGCGAAGGACAGGCACGGCGAGATCAAGCGCGACTTGCGCAATAGGCAAGCGGAGGCGCATACCTGTGCCTAGAGATGCTTTGGGCTTGGTGAATTCGAACGGTTTTCGCCCCAACACGCCGACGTCGGCGAAAAGCACACCGGAGATGTTTTCTGTGAATGGGTAGCGCAGTTCGTTCTGCACGAGAAGCTTCGTCGAGCCGCCGAGCGGGATGTCCTCGTTGCGGCTATCATGAGGCCCAGCGCCCCACAGTTTGAAGCCGCGCATATCTTGCGACCCGCCGAGGAAGAATCGATCGGCATAGCCGATGTTTGTCGCATCGTAGGGCATAAGCCCAGCCTGAGTGCGCATGGCCCACACCCAATCGCCGAAAGTCGGTTTATAGGTGGCGTATTGTCCCTCGAACTTGAGGAGGAAGCCATCGGCTGCACCGGTTTCCACACCGCCGTACCAGTAATGGCCGCTCGTCGGGAAGAAGGAGTCGTCGCGATCGTCACGAATAAGCCGGTAGCGAATGGTCGCCGCGACGTAGTCGTTGAACTTCTCGCGCGGCTCGTCCTTCTTATCAAAGCTAAACCGATTTGAGTCGAGACGGAACCGCCACGCTTCCTTGAGTGTATCGGTCAAAGGTTTTGTGAACTCAGCAGTCGTTCCTGTTGCAGTTTGATGGAAACCACCGGTGCGCAGGTAGCGCCGATGGTAAACCGAGAATTGTGCAGCGGTATCGGTCCCCCGCCAGTAGCGGTCGAAGTAGGTGATATCGAAACTTGTCACCTTTGAGCCAATCGCCCCTGACACGCGAAGATCACGGGCCATGCCGAAAAGGTTACGCTCGATGTAGTTTGCGTAAATGAAGCCACCTTCGACGTCGCCAAAGCCCACCCCAAAAATGAGGCTTCCGGTGTTGCCCTGCGTCACTTCCACAATCATGTCGCGGACCGTGGGGTCAGCCGTCATCTGGCTGTGGACCTTCACATCTTCGAAGACGTTGAGCGAGAGCAGACGTTCGCGCGTGCGCACTTCCTCAAAGCGACGATAAACCTGCCCAGGCTTTAGGCGGACTTCGCGCTGGATGACTTCATCTTTTACAGGCGGAGTAAAGCGGGAGTACCAGCGCCGGAGCCAGCCCATCGATTCATCATCCGGATAGCTCTGCGCCACAATTTTGACGTCGCCCACATAAATCCGTGGTCCCTCCGTCACGATCACATCCACATGGACCACGCCTTGCTCGGGATCTTTGTGAAATTCAGGCTCGACCTTAGCCGAAAGAAAACCTTCGTCGCCATACATATTTTTGATTTTGTTCGCAGCGGCAGAGAATTTTGCCGCACTGTAGTATTGGCCCTGCATCGACAGGAAAGGGGCTAGAATCTCATCGCGAGAGAAAATCGTGTAGCCGCGCGCATCAATGCGTCCCACCCGATAGCGCTGCCCCTCTTTGACTTCCACGACGGGGCTAACCCATGACTGATTCGGACCGTAAATAAAGTCGCCACGGTTGACCTCAACATCAAGGAAACCACGGCCCACATAGATGGCCTTTATGGTTTCAAGGTCCTCTTGGAAGCGCGTCTCGTTATAATAATGCTTGAAAGGCCCCCACGACCCCTTGTTCGTGGTGCGCAATTGGATGGCAAGGTTGCTGATGTTTTTGTTTCCGCGAATGATGAAGTCTTTAATCTTGGTCTGCGTGCCTTCATCCACAGTGATTTCAAGTCGGACGCCGTTGTCGGCTGCAGGGCGTTCTTCTACACGCACGACTGCGTCAGTGTAGCCTTTTTCCTCGTAGTAGCGTTGGATACTGTCGCGGATTTTGTTTTGAGCCTGAACGCCATAGGTTTCGCCCTTTTTCACCGGAAGTTGAGCCAATAATTTGTCGGTGGGGATCTTCACATTGCCGTTGATCACGATGTCGCGCACAATGGGGTTAGGCTTGACGACATAGCGCAAAATGACCCCGTGTTCGGCGTTGTCGAGTTCGACAAGAATATCGGGCTGAAAGATACCAAGCTCAACAAGACGACGAACATCTTCGCGCTGTTTGTCGGCGTCAAGTGGCTCGCCAACTCTGCTCTGAATGACGCGGAGAGCTTTTTTCTGCTCCTCGGCTGTGGCCCCCACAATCTCGATCTTCGCGATCACAGGCGGACGTTTGCTGGATATGGCCTTTGGAGGCGGAGTAAGCTTAGCAGCCGTCGCCTGATCGTCGGCTTCGGTGCGTGGCCGCACATCAGGTCTGCCCGGCACCTGCAAATCCTCCGGCGACGATTCGTCACTCTTAGTCTCCGAGTCCAGCGATACCATCGGCGCAGGCGCGCCGGGGAACATAGCTGGTTGCGCTAACACCAGAGCAGCACACGCGAGAACAAGAACAACGCACAGTAGGCCTGCGCCCCAGAGACGTCTCATACTCCAAACCTCAATTCTCGCAATCTTGCACAATCGACTTTATGACGCTTGAACTTTCCCACGCACAACTTGAACATTGCCTAAGCCGCCAGCGGGGTATTTTCAATGCTCAAATCCTGCTTTTCTGGTGCTACGAAACAGCTGCGGCTACAGAAACACCGGACTAATTTTGATTCTTTGGCCCAAAGCGCGCCACTGGTCGCGCAGATACTCGTTGATCAGCGTTTCCACTTTCCGGTCAAGCACTTCGCGCACGAGTTGGGGGAGTTCCTTGCGGAACTCATCCTGATCAGGCAAACTGCGCTCCGTCAGGTGCCAAACTGCGTAACCCATGGGTTCCTTTGGTGGGCCAATGACCGAAAGCTCGATCGTGCCTGTTTTAGCCTGATCGAGTTGCTCGTCGAGATTTTCCACGGGGCCAAACTCGCGGCGAAGTTCCGCATGTTTGAGCGGCTGCGTGCGCACCACCGTTGTCCCATGCTCGGCGGCAGCGGCCCGCAGTGCGTCGAGATTTACGGCCTTGCTCTTGATTGCTTCGGCCTTTTCTCGCACAAGCTCACGAGCTTTTTCGAGTCGGTATTCGCGTTCGACCTTGTCGTGGATCTCTTCCAATGGCGGGGTGTGAGCCGGATACTCCTGGCGCACCTCGATGACGAGATGCCGATTGGCATCACTGAGCACATCCGAGCGTCCGCCCCGCTGGAGATCCATGACCGCCTCTTGGAAATCTCCGAGGAAGCCAATCCCCGGCAAGAAAAGAGAGCCTTTGTCCACTTTCTTTGTGAGTTGGACGGGGTGGCTCGTGACCTCGGCAAGCTTGTCAAGACTGGTGTACTTTTGACTATTTTTGCGGAGTTCTTCTCCAATTTGATCGAAAACTGGCGTGGCTTTCTCGTCGAGCACTCGGTCGCGCACGAGATTGCGGACTTTTTCCAGCGGCTGGAGCTTGCCTTCTTTGCGCTCTTCGACTTTCACGATGTGGAAACCACGAGCGGTTTCGATGGGCGGGTGCACTGCGCCCGGAGCAAGGTTGAAGACAGCACTCGTCCACGCGTCGCCATAAAAAACTTTGGCTGTGTTGCGATCAATGAATCCAAGGTTGCCGCCAGCGGTGGTGTTATCGTCGGTCGCTGTGGTCTCTTCGTCGAGCGCCCGCGGCGGGAGTGGACTTGGCTCGTTGTAGCGGTCGGCAAGGGCCGCAAAGTCTTCTCCCTTCACGATGCGCTGGAAGATCTCGGTGGCACGGGCTCGCACCTCAGCTGTGCGCGAGGTTAGCTCCTCGGGCGACATCGGATTTTCGGGATCAGGCACGGGGCGGGAAAGGAATATCTGACGCACTTTGGCCTTGGGTGGCGTGCGGAAGTCCTCAAGGTGGGCGTTATAATAGCTCGTGATCTCGTCGTCGGTGACGGTAAGACTCGTTTTGACGTCGTCTTTGCGCACGAGGATGTAGGCGTACTCGACCTGATCTGGCACCTCAAACTTCTTCGCGTTCTTCTCATAGTAATCGCGCAGCTCGGCATCCGTGACTTTGACCTTAGGGGCATAATTTTCGGCAAGGAGTTTGACGTAATCGAGAACCACCTTTTCATTTTTGGCTTTGTAGGCCAGCCACGCGTCGTAAACCGTGACGCGGGTGCGCGAGGCGAGAAGCTCTCGCACGCGGTTGAGGAGCAGGGCATAACGTTGGCGCGCGATGTAGTCATCGAAACTCATGCCTGTGCGTTGCTCGATGTACCGAATCGCCATGGCGCGCTGCTCGGGGGGGATTTGCTGCTGAAGATCGCGCAACACTTCATCTTCGGTCACGACGATGCCGTTCTCCTGAGCAAAATGTTCGAGGAGCTTAAGATTGATGGCTTCGCGCACGATCATCGCTTGGTTGACGAGTTCATCCATGGCGCGTTGATCGAGGTTTTCCCCGGTAAGATGGGCATAACCTTGCAGGCGGTTGAGCAAAACCTGGCGCGCAACGGCCATGTCAAATTTTCGGATTTCGGCTTTATCACCGAACGTTGAGAACTTGATCGTGGCCGCAACACCCTCGGGCATACCGCCACGGCCGCCTCGGCTCTGGAAACCGTAAAAAACCACAAACGAAGGAATAACGATCGCCAACACGGCGATCATTATGCCGCGCATGAATTTTTCGTGGCGAAACTTACGTAGCATCCTTTACAAAACTCCCGTCGGTTCAGAATACGTAAACTCACTCAATCGAGGCCTCGGCCCCCATGCGCTGAGGACAGCCGTTTTTGGCGCACGCAAGCACGGTCCGTTCTCAATCATGGACGCACGATAGTCCGAAGGGCAATGTCTGCAAGTCAATAAAAAGGCTCGTGCGACAATCGCCCGGCACTCCGTGGCATTGCGCCAACCGGTATTGGTGCCAACGGGGACCTTTACGCAATGATTGCGCCCTTGTCACCTGTCGAAACAATTCCTGCGACAAAGCGCTTGTAGGCAAAGAAGTCCTCGCAGTAGGCCGCACCTTCGTCGAATGTGATGACGTTCGCACGAACGAGATCCGCAAGCGCCTGGTCGAATGTTTGCATGCCATCGTCGCGACCTTTTATGACGGAAAAGATGTCAGGAATGCGGTTTTCTCGAATGAGCTTTGAAATCGTGCTGTTGACGACCATGATTTCTAGTGCTGCAATGCGGCCGGTGCCATCGGCACGTTTGACTAGACGCTGAGTGATCGAAGCCTTGAGGTTCAAAGAGAGTTGCTCGCGAAGCAGATCATGCTCGTTTTCAGGGAAGTAGCCAATGATACGCTGCACGGTGTGAACTGCGCTGGTCGTGTGGAGCGTTGAGAACACGAGGTGCCCCGTTTCGGCTGCTTTGATGGCGACGCGAATGGTTTCAGCATCGCGCATTTCACCCACAAGGATGATGTCGGGGTCCATCCGCATGGCCTGGCGCAATCCGACGTTGAAGTCGGGGATGTCTTTACCGATCTCGCGCTGACTGATCACCGACTTCTTGTTCACATAAACGTACTCGATTGGGTCTTCGATTGTGATGATGCGTGCGGACTCGATATCGTTGACGTAGTCGAGCATTGCGGCCAGTGTTGTGGATTTGCCGGAGCCCGTCATGCCGGTGAGAAGGACCATCCCGCGCGGATTGCGAGCAATGGTCTTGAGCACTTCGGGTAGCTGCAGCTCATCAATTGTGGGAACGCGCAATGGGATCAGGCGCATCACAATTCCGAGCTTGCCAGTGGAATAGAACGCGACGCAGCGAAAACGAATCTCGGTGCCTAGCTGATAGCTAAAATCGCAGCCGCGCTGACTTTCGAGCTCGCGCATGAGGTGGTGCGGCATCATCTTGTGCAGAATTTCCTGCATTTCTTTGCGCGGTATGGGCGGCACTTCGACCTTCTTGAGGTCGCCATTGATTCTGAAAAACGGCGCGCTGTCCTCCATCAGGTGGATGTCAGAGGCCTTGACCTTTTTCGCACCGAGCAAAAGAGCCTCGAAGTTCATTTTTCTTACCCGTCAATGACCTGGTTGTAGAAGTTTGTGAAGCACGTGAAACGGCACTTCGATAAATCTACCAACGGTGGTTCAAGAAAAAATTCGCACCAGAAGCATCGCACCACCAGCCGCTTGCGAAAAGTGCTCGACACGGCATGGTCCAGGGATGCATTATTAAGGATAGGACATAAGTGAAAGCACAAGACAAGACCGCTACTCGCGACACTGCGAGCAAGAAGTGAGGTAGTAGGGATTTATGCCAACTTTTACCTACGTCGCACGAAACCCACAAGGGAAGGTCATCACAGGAAAAACCGAAGCAGCAACCCAGGGCATGGTGGTCAAGATCCTCAAGGATCAGGGGCTGACGCCAACCTCTATTCAGCTTGCCGCTGCGACAACCGACACACGCACTGCCTCACGTAAGCAAAAATTGAAAAGGGGGCGAGTGACGATCGAAGATCTCGTTCTGATTTCGCGGCAGCTTGCGACAATGATCCGCGCGGGCTTGCCGCTCATCGAGGTGCTCAACATCCTCGGCGATCAGGTAGATAAGCTCACGCTTCGGCTAGTTCTGCGCCAAATCGAGCGCGACGTACAGGGCGGTAGCTCGCTTTACGAGGCAATGGCGCGCCATCCGCGTGTTTTCAACCAGTTCTTTCTTAGCATGGTGAAAGCCGGCGAGGCGAGCGGTATGCTCGATGCGATCCTGGACCAAGTGGCCATCTATATGGAAAAGGCGGCCTCCATTAGGCGTAAAGTGAAGTCGGCTACCATGTATCCCGCTGCCGTGAGTGTTTTCGCTGTGTTGATTATGACGCTTATCATGTGGAAAGTTGTGCCCGTTTTCCAAGAAATTTTCGAGGGATTGGGTGGCGACCTTCCGTTGCTTACCAAAATCGTGATTGCTTCCAGCAACTTTGTGCGCGACCGCTGGTACATTGTGCTCGCTGCAGTGATAGGCCTCGTGATTGTCCTTATCCAGTGGGGCAAGACCAAGCCAGGCCGTTATCAAATTGACACGTTTAAATTGAAGATGCCGATCTTTGGCCCACTCCTGCTCAAGGTGGCTATTGCGCGCTTTAGCCGCTCGCTTGGGACGTTGATGCGTGCGGGCGTTAACATCTTAAGCGCTCTCGAAATCACCGCAAAGACTGCGGGCAATGTGGTGATCGAGGAGGCGGTGACGCGAACCCGTCAGGCTATCCAAAGCGGAGAGGGAATCACAAAGCCGCTGGCAGAGTCGGGGGTGTTTCCCCCCATGGTGACGCGCATGATCGAGGTGGGCGAAAGGACAGGCGCCCTTGAGAATATGCTGCATAAAATTGCTGAATATTACGAGGACCAAGTGGATGCCGCCGTGTCGGGATTGACAAGCCTTATAGAACCGCTCCTGATCATCGTACTCGGCTCGATCATCGGAATCATCGTGATCTCGATGTTCCTCCCGTTGATCAAAATGCTCGAGCTCGTGCAGCAATCTGGCCGTCAAAAATAACGCCGAATTGGGGATGAGTGATGGTAGATCCCGAACTTGAACAACAATTAGCCGACACGAAAGAGCTGCTCAAGCTCTGGCAAGAGTTCTATGAATACTTCGAAATGGCGAAAAAGGGCGAGAATCTCACGCCTGAGAAAGAGGAGGCTTTCCTTGAGCTGAAGAGCAAAATCGCTATGCTCCACGACAGCTTCATGGAGGCGCTTACTCACGATCAGAACATTGGCCAGAACATACTGGATATCGTGACGCGCTCAATCTCACTGAAGCACCTGAATCGGCAAAACGTTGCCGACATCAAGAAGATGGAAATCGAGTGGCACGAAAGTTATTTGCTGCTCAACGAAACAATCGCTCTTCTTTCTGAGAAACGCGAGCAGCTCGCCAACATGAGCGAAGCACAAGTGCGAGCGCAAAAAGCGGCGGGATTTGCCACACAGCGGATTTCAGCGATTTTGACGAGCATCTATTTCAGAATTGCCGTGATCGCTGTGGTCGTTTTGTTTGCAACCGTTGGTGTTCAGGTGCTTGGGATCTTCGACTGGAACACGCTCGGGAATTATCCTGTCTTCCATGCTCCCTACCGCATCGGGAAGAAGATTTACCGCGCCATTGGCGATGCAAACAGTCCATGGCCCAATATTGCGGTAACCGATGGCGACCGCGCGGCTGTGAGCTCCACAAGATGGGCCGGCAAGCCTGAAGTACAGAATGAACCCAAAGATAAAGTCTTAGCTATGCCGGCGCTGCGCTCGTCTGGCGTGGCAGACATTCTCAAAAAGGCAACCGAGTATCGTAAAGAAAAAGTCACAAAAGGTTTGGATCAAGCTGACATTCACACCTTTCTGCTACCAGAGACCGCAGATGCCATCGCCGCTGAACAAAAGTGGAATGATTACATCAGCAAAAACCGTAAAGAGGAAAGCAAGTATCGCTTCGTTCGCAATGTTAACGTGATAACAATCATTCACAGCGACAACGAGGGATTGGTCAACGACATAAAAGTCAAAATTTACGACCAGCAGTAACAAACATCGAGAGAGCCAGTGCCCACAATAAGATCTTATGGCGACTTTTTGCTCTGGCGAAGGCCTAAAGCAAGCGCGACGCTGCCAGCTACCAACGTGAGGTTTGCAAGCGTGGGAATGTAGCCTAAAGCATGAAGTGTGGTGTGGCGGTGAAAGCTGCTGGCCTGGAAAATGGGAAGCCAACTGAGAAGAAGCGCGATCGTCAGTACACGACTGATTTTCCCCGCTTGTGCCAAAAGGTAGTGGGCAAGCCATGCAGGCCACAGAATCACATAATGATGGCCCTCCAGAACGGGTGAGACAAGCGGAAGTGCCACGAGGCCAACAAGCCAAGTCGAACCGAATGTGCAACCGCAGTGCTTGAGTGTGAAGAGCAGCGCAAGGTAGCCACCGCCGGCCAGCATTTCGTACGCGAGGAGCGCTGCGCGGTAGGCTTGTGGCGAACTCTCGGGCTTGATGTGAAGAAATTCGGTGAGCGCCCGGAAAAGCGAAAAAGAAACGATGTGTGCTAGGTGCGGGATCTGCGTAACGATATGAGCAAAGTAATACATCTCATCGCGCAAACGACCAAGTACCGACAACAGAACTAAATAAAGTGCGGTTAGGCCGAGCGCGACGAAGGGAGGACGCCACCGTTTCCAGAGCACATGTGTTAGAAAAAGCAGCACCGGTTGAATCTTTACGAGACTAGCTAAAACGAGCCAAACCCCTTCAGCATGATGCTTTTCATGCTTCTGACTGGAAAACGCGAGTGTGAGCGCAAGCACGAGCAAAGGGCCGACCTGCCCCAGTTCGAGACTCCACGCTAAAGGGGAAAAGAGTGAGAGACTGGCGAGGATTCCAGTGATAGCCACGCGGCGGGAGATCACACAGCAGCTCAGCTCGGCTGCTTCATCATTCTGGTGCACTAAGGCCCCAGAAATCCACGCCGTCGCGGCGATGCAGCCGAGCATGAGAAGTTTCCAAACGATTTCCGCTTCTTCCAGCGGAAACAGTGCTAGCCATGCGGTGCACATTGCGAGAAATTGAGGATATTTAAAAACCTCCCAATGGTCTCGTCCGATAAGCAGGGACGGCGGCAAGTAAACAGGTTCGCCATGAAAGAACTGATGCGCGGCCCGCCACAAAACGGTGAAATCTACGCCGTGCATTCCGAACGGTACAATGAGGAAATAGTAACTCAATTGAGCGAGGGCGAGACCTGTCAGACACAAAAACAGTAGGGGTTCGATGCGAATGGGGCTGGAGTTCGACAGCTGGCGCTTGTTCATCATTCGCACCTAATTGCTTGCGGCGGGCGTTGTTTGCAATTTTCTTCATCCGTGTGACCGAGTGAAATGACACAGCGCTACTACATTGGTCCGAATGTTCCAGCGATCGGCGAACGCGTGGAGTTGGATCCGGAGGAATCACATCACCTGGTCCGCGTCATGCGCACCCCAGCCGGAGCCCTTGTGCGTGTCTTTGGAGAAGGCCGGGAGTTCGAGGCGCGGGTGAAAACGTTGCGGCCACGTGTTGTGGTGCAAATCGAGCGCCAACTAGAATCAATTCCACCATTGCGCGTGCGTCTGCATGTGGCGATTCCTTGGTTGCGCGGCGGACGCACGGAGTTGCTTGTGCAAAAACTCACCGAACTCGGAGTGCAGGAAATTTCTGTTTACCATGCGGAGCGGTGTGTGGCTCACGGCACAAAAGATAAGGTCGAACGTCTTGAGCGTGTGGCTATTGAAAGCTGCAAGCAGTGCGAACGCGCCGACATCCCCCTAATTCGCCTGCAGCCCACTTTACGGAGTCTCTTAGAGTATCTGAAAGATCACGCCGGATCGCGCCTCTTGCTAGCTGAGCGCGCCGAAGCCCCACGGTTGCAGAGCTATCTGCACATGCGCCAATCGGAGTGCGGTGAAGAATTCCTCCGGGACGGCCTTGCTCTCATTTCGGGTCCAGAAGGTGGGTTGTCGCCTGGAGAGCTCACCGAAGCGGAGAAATTTGCAACGTTTGTGAGTTTGGGTCCCCGTATTCTGCGTGCAGATTTTGCGCCGCTTGTTGCTGTTGCAGTGATTCTGGCAGAGGTGGGAGAGCTGTGAAACGCGGTGGGGCCCACTCCCAACGCATGCTTTTTGCGGCCACGATTGCGATGCTTGTTGTGGCCCTGGCACTTCTGGCGCATCTGTTGCGGCGCTTCGAAGGCGACATCCAGGCGAATGTACGGGGCCTTCAGCGTGTGCTCGCCACGGAAGCCCTTTTGCGCGATCCCTCGGATCCTTACGTGCGCTTCGGCCCACTTGAAGAGTTGGTGAGCAAATATGCCGAACACCCCTATTTGCGCGAGATGACCATCACCAAATACTTTCGCAATCGCGAAGTTGTTGTTTATCCCTTTTACTATCCAGCGGTACGCGAACTGCCTGAGGCCCAGCAGCGCCTCGTTGCGCGGCGTAATCCTTGGCCCGACAAGCTCGGCTCGGATGTTCTTAGGGTTCCCCTCCAGGCCCGAGGACGCTTGTTAGGAAATCTCTACGTGCGCATTGACCGTACGGCTTTGCAAAGTTTTCAGCTAGCGATAGGTTTGTTCACGCTTTTGCTGGTCGGTTTTGTCGGATTGTACGTGTCTGAGTTCCGACGACAACAAGCCGAAATTTCGCGTACAACTATCGAGCTCGAAGAAAAACGCCGCGAGTTGATGCGGCTGGAACGACTAGCGCTGGCGGGGCAACTGAGCGCGAGTTTGCTGCATGATCTGAAAAAACCCGTTCTGAACATAAAGAACGAACTGAGCGACCTGTTGGCCGTCAGCGCACACTTACCCCAAGAGGTGCGCAACACTCTCTCGCTGCTAGTATCGCAGGCACAACTTTTTTTCGGCATGCTTCGCGAAACGAACCTTGAACGTTTTGTTCGAGGCGAGGGCGAGCTGGAATATGCCGACGTCAATGAGTTGATCAAAACAAGCTTGGCACTCGTGCGTTATGAGCGGGGCCAGATAGAGCAGGAGCTTCATCTTGGCGAAAATCTCTCACCGGTGCTTGTGCAGCCAGTGCAACTCGTCCAAGTGTTTTCTAATATCATTCTCAACGCCTATCAGGCAATGGAGGGACACGGCAAGCTGACTATTCGTTCCGCACAAGAAGGCTGCCGCATCTGGGTAGAGTTCAGAGACACAGGTCCGGGAATTTCGCAAGAGGACCTCGACAAAATTTTCGCCCCGTTTTTCTCGACCAAAACATCGGACAAGGGAACGGGCCTGGGCCTCTATATAAGTCGCGACATTGTCCGCAATCTCGGCGGTGACATCCGAGTGACTTCTGACGACAGCGGTACAACTTTTGTCGTCGAGCTGCCGGTGAACCAAGACGATCAAGAGTCATGAAAATCGACCTTTTCGACTACGAGCTTCCGAAGGAATTGATTGCAGCCGTCCCGGCTGAACAGCGCGATCAGGCACGTCTGATGGTACTGCGGCGCGAAACCAGCTCTATCGAACACACCATTTTTGCCGAAATTGGGCGTTATCTCACGGCTGGCGATTTGCTAGTGATCAACGACAGCAAAGTTATTCCGGCGCGTATGCATGGAAAACGAAGTTCGACGGGAGGTGCCGTAGAATTCTTGCTTGTCGAACGAGTTGGTAGCCACGAGGGACGGGATCGCTGGATTGTCATCTGCCGACCTGCCAAGAAACTGCGACCGGGAGAAACAGTTTATTTTGCGAACAAGCGACTCGAAGCCACCATTGTCCGATACGTGGACGTGGGTGAGCGCGAGGTGGAATTCAACTGCCCGGATTTATTGCAACGGCTGGGCGAAGTTGGCGAGGTGCCGTTGCCTCCGTATATCTTGCAGCGACGGCGTGAGCTTTTTCGCAACAAAGCGCTCGTGTTACCGGAGGATTCGGAACGCTACCAAACTGTGTATGCGCGGGAGCCTGGGTCGGTTGCGGCTCCCACGGCGGGGCTCCATTTCACGTCAGAGTTGCTTGCACACCTTGAAAACCAAGGGGTGCGAATCGCGCGCGTAACCCTGCACGTTGGGCCAGGGACATTTCGCCCTGTCGAAGTCAATGACATCGAAGAGCATCGAATGCATGAAGAGCATTACTATGTGCCTCCAGAAACCGCGGAGGCCATTCGCGCGACAAGGTTGCAAGATGGCCGCGTGGTGGCAGTGGGCACGACAGTGGTTCGCACGCTTGAATCTGCTGTAACGCAGACAGGCGAGCTACGAGCAGGTCATGGCGCCACTCAGCTCATGATTGTCCCCGGTTATAGGTTCAAAATCGTCGATGCCCTCGTGACAAACTTCCATCTGCCGCGCTCAACACTGCTTATGTTAGTGTGCGCCTTCGCTGGACGCGAATTTGTGCTGTCGGCCTATCGCGAGGCTGTTGAAAAACGTTACCGCTTTTTCAGCTACGGCGACGCAATGCTGATTTTGTGAGCCTCGGCTAGGCTTACGATACCGAAGCGGCGGAGTTCTTGCCAGCAGCCCGCCGTTCTGCGAAGAGAACACATAGCGTGTAGGCAAGTAACACGGTGATATCGACAAAAAAGACCGACGCGAGCCAGTGTGCCGCGCCGTCGCGAAGAAGCCGGCCGCGAAGTTGCGCGAGAATGAAGCACAGGCCCCACAGTGCAAAATTGAATGCGAGCACTTCGCCGTGCGTCCAACCGGCAACGAGCAGGCGCTGATAAAGGTGCGTCCGGTGTGCCTCGAAGATGTTCTCTCCGCGCAGCAGACGCCGCACGAGCGTGTAGCAGACATCCCAAATAAAGGGGCTCAGGGCGATCACCGCGCACCAGAAATCAAAGACGTCGAAGGTAGTTTGTTCGCGACGTAAAGCCAGCACTGCCAAAGCAAAACCAACAAACTGGCTGCCGCAGTCGCCCATGAACGTTTTGCGTTTTGGGAGTGCGCCAGGCCGATTGAAAAACTGGAAGAACCCAAATAGCGCACCTGCAAGCGTTCCAGCGGCTGTGATCTCACCCAACGTGTTTGGCAGAGCAAAGCTGGCAGCAGGCAAAACGAAGGCCACCGCTGCCAACGCACCAAAAATCGCCGCCTGCCCGTCCATTCCATCCATAAAATTAAACACGTTCATAAAGAAGACGATGAAGAAGATGGTGAAAAGCGCCGCAGCGAACTCGCGCCAAAATGGCGCGGTGCGAGCGAGAAGAGCATCTAGAGGCTCGGGGAGCACAGAGAATCCCACTGCTACGGCTGCAGCGGCCGCAGCGAACTGGAATAAGAACTTCCATCGAAAATCAAGATGGAGCAGGTCGTCGAGCAGACCACCAACAAATGCCCATGCACCCCCCACAAGCAGTGTCGTTTTCCAGGGGGCTGGAGAAAAATAGCCTTGCGCATCTAGGAGCAACATGTGCGCATAAAAGGCCCCGACGATTCCAAGTCCCCCAAGACGCGGCGTGGGAACGGAATGCGACGCACGCCGGTTAGGATAGGCCAGCACTCCGTAACGACGCGCCAAGACCACGCTCGCACGCGTAAGTAACAAAGCCATTCCCCAGCCAAAGATGCCAGAGGCAAACAGATATGGCACGAACGAATTGACGATGATCATCGTGGGCATAACTCTTGCGAGTCGAAGGCAATCTGAAAAGAGAAAACTTGCCCCCACTTTGCAAATCAACAGTTCAGGTGAGTAAGCTAATCCCTTGCCGGCCAAGAACTTGGGAAAGGCGCACTAAAGAGGTTTTTGGGGCCACAAAAATCTGAGTGAAAATTCTCTTGCTGCCCCGCCGTACTTTGCTGAGACGGTTATGAACTGAATAATCGCAAAAGGTGAAAATTTGCGCATGGCAAAGAAAGCACTGATCACAGGCATCACGGGACAGGATGGGTATTACCTGGCTGAGTTTCTTCACGAGAAGGGTTACGAAGTTTACGGTTTAGTGCGTCGTTCGAGCCAAAATATCGAACAGCGGCTCGGAAAACTGGCGGAATTTGTGCGTGTGGAACACGGCGATTTGACCGATAGCCTTTCGCTGCGCGAAGTGCTGAGTCGCGTTCAGCCGGATGAAATCTATAACCTTGCGGCCCAGAGCCATGTGGCGTGGAGCTTTAAGACTCCCGAGAGCACTTTCGACATCACCGGCGCGGGATGCCTGCGCCTGCTGGAGGCCATGCGTCAAACAAGTCCTCACTCGCGATTTTATCAGGCATCTAGCAGCGAAATGTTTGGGCAAGTTCAGGAAGTGCCGCAGACGGAGAAGACGCCATTCCATCCACGAAGCCCGTACGGTGTGGCCAAAGTCGCGGCCTATTGGGCAACGGTGAACTATCGCGAAGGTTATAATTTGTTTACTTGCAATGGCATTCTCTTCAACCACGAGAGCGAGCGCCGCGGGGAAGAATTTGTGACACGCAAGATCTCGATCGGAGCTGCACGCATCAAGCTGGGATTGCAGGATAAACTGGCTTTGGGAAATCTCGAAGCTAAGCGCGATTGGGGCTATGCGCCGGAATACGTGCGCGCCATGTGGCTGATGCTCCAACAGGAGGACCCCGACGACTACGTCATTGCAACGGGCGAGACCCATTCTGTGCGCGAGTTTTGTGAGATCGCGTTTGCCCATGTCGGCCTCGATTACCGCAATTTCGTGGTCGAAGATCCGCAGTTCTATCGTCCGGCAGAAGTAAATCTTCTCATCGGAGACGCCACAAAGGCACGCCAAAAGCTGGGTTGGAAGCCGGAAACAACATTCCGCGAGCTTGTGCAGCGAATGGTGGATGCCGACCTCGAGAAGCAGAAACACCTTCTGAGCCAGAGCGGACTCACACCAAAACCGCGCTAGCAGGCAGGTGCCGCCCACGAGACAGTCGCCGGGTTCGTTGATGTGCGCCGCTTGCGGTTTACCATCCAGAGTACGCAATGGGCGCCGATATGGCAGCAAAACGCGAACCGATCAAAACAAGAAACGCTGCGGCTGTGCACGCGGCTTTTTTCTGGGGAACGGTTAAGTTCGGACGTTTCGCTCCCAGTCCTTCACTTCTCTAGAGGTGGCTCGTTCGCCTTAGGCCCCCGAGCAGCAGGCTTGCATTCTGGAGCAAAGGTGAGCTGCGTCGGCATGCCCACGATAAGCGTCCCACCCGGGCGCGACGACGAAGTGTGAGGAACTATGATTGGTTCGATCACGCGTTTGCCTTCTGGATAACCAGAATCAAGTTTTGACGTGATTCCCAACTGCCCATAATGATAAGATAGGGCGGTTGATCCGGACGGTAGGCCGGTTGGCCTGGCACCGAACGTCGTGGTGCAAAAGCCCTTTAATGTACCCCCATATGCATGCTGCCATATAATGGGTGCGCGAGGAACAGGCGGGTTCTCCCGGGGATTCAGGAAGAGACTTGTGGACTTTGGCGCATATCCGACGACCCACGAGCGCGAAGCATAGGCTGAGTACCAAAAACTTTCGTGCATAATACGCGATTCGGGAATGGGCGGAACAGCCTGTTCACTGCGGCTAGCAACCTCTTGGGCCCCCACAAGTGAAGTAGCACAAGTCAGCCCTACAACTAGCGCGTTGCACCATGAAAGATTTGTCCTCATCACGCTGGTCCTTCCCTCATGTGTTCGGGTTATTTGCCGGTGGCGCTATAGGGGCCAAAGGCGGCAAGCTGGAGGGCGCTGGCGCGGCCGGCGTTGGTGCTGGCGTTGCCGCGGGCGTGGGTGCCGGAGCCGGTGTTGGCGCCGCTGGTGCAGGCGTCAAAATTGGCACCTGAACTTCTGGCGAGAACGGACTTTTCTCTGCCGGCGTTGGAGTGGCTTCTTTCGCTTCAGCAGGCGCCGGAGTCACCAGTTGGCCCTTTGGCACAATCACCATTTCGCTCGGCGGCAAAGCCTGGGGTGGCTCGGGCGTTGGCGTCACCACGCAGGTAATGGGACTCACCACTTCGGCCCCGGCCACGCCAGGAGCGTAACGCTGCGCCGCATAACTGGCTTCCGCACTGAGGATAGCTGTGGCTGGCGCTTCGACATAGACGGGCAAGGTGGGCGCAACTGGCTGCGCGCCCGCGAAACCTTGCGGCCAGAAGTAGGTGCCATAGGGCAGGCTCGTGTAGATATCAGTTCGAAGGAAAGGCGCCGATGCGTAGACATAGTTCGTCGCCTGCATGACGTTGCCCGGATAAGGCGTGACGGCCGGAACAAGGACACGCGTGACCGTCTGCGGCATGTAGATAATCGGTGGCCCCGCAAATGCGGGCGAGCGCAAATATGGCGTTCCAACGGGAGCCGCAGCGGCAAGCCCTGTACTGTAAGGGCCTAGGGCTTGTCCGGCTGGAATAGGAGTCACTGCAGGAGCGGGATACATGCGAAGGTCGCTGCCCCGCGGCGTCATGCGCGGTGACTGCGCAAACACGGCACTCGCAAGCGCCGTCACACCCACAATCACGATTGTTCTCTTCATTGTTACAGCCTATCCTCGAACAAAATGGATGCTGATATTCTTGTCCGTCCTACGCCGATGACCTGCCCATTGCGGCCAGGACGGACGCATTTTGCCACCTTATTTCAGCACCGTCGCACTCTTTGTGCGGAGCTTCGGTGTTGAAAATCAATCCTAAACCTTTCGCGGCCACGGAGAAGTTTCGCGAGTCTAGAATTCGAGCTTTAACCGGTGCGAGAGGAATTCGAACAGCTCGTTGCACAGCTTATCCCAGTCGAAGTGTCGTTCAGCGGCTAGGCGCACTTGGGCACCGAACCGGTCCCATTCACCGCGCAGTTGGAGCATGCTACTCATTCCCTTGGCAAAACCGTAAGCGTTGGGCTCCGTAAGGAGACCAATCCTATATTTGCGGAGAAGGCGCCCGGTGGCTCCGACATCGCATGCAACGATGGGACGACCGGCCGCCACATAGTCGCTGAGTTTGTGAGGATAGCGCGCACGGTTCAACGCAATGTTAGTCAACGGGAGCAGCAGGACGTCCGCGGCGCCAAGGTAATCGGCAACGCGCTGGAACGGCTGGCGTCCCACGTGCAACATTCGACCGCGAAGAGTGTCGAAGAGCTCTGGCGTAAGCTTCTCGAAATCTGAGCCAACAACAACGAGGAACGACTCTGGATGCTCGGCAGCGTGGCGAGCAAAAGCTTCGAGCAAAAGCTGTTCGTCGGTGTGAAAGTTTGCAACATAAACAAAAAGGGCCGCTCCCTCAGGCAAATCGAGACCGCAACGGCGGCGCGCTTCCGACTTGTTCGCTGGCCGGATCGCATCGAGAGGCGCTCCGCTGTGCATAACGAAGGATCTTTCTTGAAGCTCGGAACGCTCGACGAGGGGATGACGAAGAAACTCAGAAGAAATAAGAGTCACGGCGTCAGCAATGCGCCATACACGGGGCTCCCAGAATTGCTCTGCTGCGAAGACAAGCCGTCGCAAAGCGCGAATGGGGCGGGGAAGCGAGCAAAAAGCCGCCGAAGGAATCACGCAGGCTTGATAGAGCCCTTCAGGACCACTCCACCAATCGCTCCAATCCAAGACAACACGTCGGCTCGTCACTTGCCCCAACCAAGCAGGCACAATGCAATCCGGCTTGTGCGAAAAAGCATAGATAACATCGTAAGGCTGGCGCAAGACTTGGAGCGTGCGCCAAACGTTGTCGAAGAGTCCCCAGCCTTCCTGGCGCTCATTGAAAAAGGTGCGATAGGGGAACTCGATGAGGCGCAGAAGTCCACGCCCTACCACCTCTTCGTGAAAATCAGGCCGATATTCTTTGCGCTCGCTGACGTAGCCGAGATCTACGTCGTGGCCGCGCGCTGCCAATCGCTTGGCGATTTCCAACGCGCGAAAGTAGCTTCCGCGCTCGGGGAGATTGTGAGTCAGCAACAGCGCCTTCATTGTTTCGTGCTCTTGTGACAGATGAGGGTAACAAACCATGCATAGCGCCGCAACGGAGGAAACAGGCAAAAGGCAAGGCGATCCAATACGTGGAGTGGTCGCAGAAATGCCCAGAAAAGGAAGGGGACGCGTAAGCCATACTGCCAGACAAACGCCAGAAAAGAGAAAAAGTAATCGTACCGTTCGCTTACCAGGGGAAAGAGCCCTCGGACAAGCTGCGTCTGCGCCTGGTCAAAGTACTGTGCGATAGTTTGCCACTCACGGGGTGCAAATGTTTTGCGGTACACACGAACCAGGGGATGGCGCGCGAGTGGTTCGGAGAACACTGCGACCCCAGAGAGGCTCATCACCCGTTTGCACTCTTCAAGGGCCTTCGGGAGGTTTGTGTGAATCAGAACCGCACGCGTGGCGATTGCGGGCACCAGATTCGACCGAAAAGGGAGGAACTCCGCTTTGCATGCGATAAACGAAATTCGCGAAAAGGCTTCAGGGGGCAATAACTCTTCGACAAGACGGCGCAGGAGCTGAAGGCGCGAGAGCGAGAGATCGCAGGCAATCACGCGATAGCCAAGCTGCAATAACATAATAACTTCATAACTAAGACCCGCTCCAAGTTCCACGACAAGCGAGCAGTTATTATATTTGAGGAGCTCTAGAAAGAAACGCCGGTCGGGAACAAGGTAAAAGTCTTTTTCCGCTAGCAGAGTGGCGCACGCATCAACGAGTGGGTCACCGAGATTTGTGGGATCGAGATTCTCATCCCAATACCTGCGCTGGTCGAGTGGTCGTTCTTCAGCTTTCATTTTCCGTTGCCTTCGCAATCAGCGCGGCAATCTGCTTGCGTTGCGACCGCCAGGCTTTGTCGTCGAGACGTAAAGCAAGAAACTTTTCGAGAAGCGACTCCCAGAACTTGTCAAAGTCCTCCAGCAATTGGAAACGCACAATCAAGTACTCCCCCCCTGAACCAGCACTTGCCGGTGACGGAAGATGCAGGCCGCTCACGAGGAACCGTGCTGCATGAAAGCTAAAGGTGTAGGTGACATTCTTGAAAATGAGACGTATGTGGGCCCGGTGAACTTTCTTGTTTTCGCGAAATGCGCGCAGGGCCTCTGGCGATTCGAGCGGCATTGTCCCTTTCAGAACGACTGACGTGGCCTCGCCATAGTCGTTGACCAACTCGACAGGGGATTCGAACCAAATTTCAAAAGGCTCAAAGCCATCGAGGGCAACAGTGCCATTTCCCTTGAAGCTCAGCCAATAAAGCCACGTAGCGAATTCTCGCCCGAGAAACTCGGACGCCTGTAGCGCTTCAACTAGTCCCACGTCGCTTTACGCTCTCCCTTGTGAGCAAAGTTGCCCAAATCAAGACGCGCTCAGAGGGCACAAACAAGCCGAAAAGTATTGCAAGGATGCGTGAAACGACCAATGTAGCACATGTTCCGGCTGCTCTGCTCCCCTCTCGCTGCGGCACGCAGCGCCTGCTTCGTTCCCACCAAGTGAAACGCGCGGAATCAACGCAACTTGAGCGTGCTCAGCCCAAGAAGGGCGAGGAGTCCCGCTACAATCCAAAATCGGATGATAATTTTGGATTCAGGAATACCTTTGCGCTCGTAGTGGTGGTGGATCGGTGACATGAGAAAAACGCGACGCCCCGTGAGCTTGTAAAAGCCGACTTGAATAATAACAGAAAGAGCTTCGATTACAAAAATACCGCCCACCAAGAGAAGGATCAAATCCTGCTTTGTGATAAGCGCGACCGTGCCAATAAGGCCGCCAAGCGACAGCGAACCAGTGTCACCCATAAAAACCTGGGCGGGATAACAATTGTACCAGAGAAATCCCAAACAGGCACCAATGAGTGCTCCGATGAACACGACAACCTCGTCGGCGCGTGGGATGTGCGGAACCATCAAGCGCGTGGCCAGAGCCTCGCTGCTGGCCACATAGGTGAAGATCCCATAGGTCATGGCGACGATCGTCATGATGCCAATGCACAGCCCATCGAGTCCGTCGGTGAGATTGACCGCATTCGAAGAAGCAGTGAGGACAATCACAGCATAAAGCAGAAAAAACGCGCCGAGAAAGGGATAGAGGCGCTTGAAAAAGGGTACAAGCAGATATTCGTAGCCTCTCCAAGGCCCAACCACGCTGCCGGCTTCGCGATAAGAGTATTTCACAGGTAAGACGTCGGTGTGGCCGAAGTAGTAGAGATAAAAACCGACGAAAAGACCAAGAATCACCTGTCCAAGGATTTTATTGCGGGCACTCAGCCCATCCCATTTGCGCTTTGTCACTTTGAGATAATCGTCGAGAAAGCCAATCCCACCAAAACCAAAGGCGACGAGCAGTAGAAGCCACACGAGCGGATTCGTGAGATCACAGAAGGTGAGCACTGGGACCGTTAGGGATAGCAGAATGAGCACACCGCCCATGGTGGGTGTTCCTGCTTTTTTCCCATGCATTTGCGAGAGGTCAGGCGCGCCGTGAATTGTTACCGTCCGAATAGGCTGCCCAGCCTTGAGGGCTCGCAGCACAGCGATAATTCGGGGCCCCGTGACGAGCGAAAGAAGTAGAGCAAAGATCAGTGCGACGGCGGCACGAAAGGTCGTGAACTGGAATGGATTTACGTAGATTCCAGCGAGTTGGTGCCTGTGGAGATAATCCAAGAGGTGGTAAATCATTGGGCAGAGCTAGTCACAGCTCCTTTCAAATAATCGTAAACGCGTTCAAGTTTCATAAGGCGCGACCCTTTGATGAGCAAGAGGTCCCCCGGCTTCAAAACAGCCGCAAGGTTTTGCGCAAGTTTTTCTGTGTCGTCAAAGTGCTCAGCACTGAGACCAGCTTTTGCCGCAGCCTGAGCAGTCACCTGGGATCGCGGGCCGTAGCAGAAAAGCTTTGTCAACCCGACGTGCGCTGCCACGACGCCCATTCGTTCATGATACATGTGCTCCCAAGATCCCAACTCAAGCATATCGCCAAGCACGGCGTAGCGGCGACCGGGGACACAAAAATCCTGGAGGCTCAGCAATGCGGATTCGACCGCTGCTGGACTGGCATTGTAGTAATCTTTGACGATAAAAATTCCGCCTAGCTCTTCCACTTGGCTGCGATTGTGGGCAGGCTGGAACTCCTCGAGTGCAGCGACAATGTTTTCCAGCGGCTCGTTGAAATACCGAGCGATCGCCGAGGCAGCAAGCGCATTCACCACGTTATGCTGGCCGAACATTCGCAGTCTCACCGAGAGCGATGCTTGATCCTGAATTACGAGTTTGAACGCGTAGCCAAAAGGAACTAGCGGCTCGATTTGCTTGGCACGCACGTCGGCTTCTGGTGCCAAACCAAATCGCATGACCTGACGTCCCGCGCCGAATTCGCGATAGGCGCGTTGGGAGTTTGGATCGTCGGCGTTCAAAATTAAACACGCCGTGGGCGAGGCGTAGCGCAGACTCTCAACCTTAGCCAGGTAAAGCTCCTCCGCTGATTTGAACATCCCGATATGAGCATTTCGGATGTTCGAAAGAACAACACAGTTGGGCTGAACGATTTCCGTGAGGCGGCGAAGCTCGCCAGGCGAGTTCATCCCGAGCTCGATAACGGCGGCCTTGTGTGAAGGTTCCAGGCGAAACAGTGTCAGCGGCACTCCGACGAGATTGTTGAGATTTCCTTCTGTGGCAAGCGTGGGCCTCGTCCGCGAAAGAAGTTTTGCCGCCATCTCTTTGATGGTTGTTTTGCCGCTTGAACCGACAAGTGCTGCGACTTCCACGTGCGAAACTTTTTGCCGCCAAAGTCGCGCTATTTCGCCAAGCGCATAGAGAGTATCCGGAACCACAAGTTGCGGAATGCTTCGCGGCGTTGGGACAACATGATCCACAACTACAGCGCAGGCGCCGGCTTGCACAACTTCGGGGACAAACTGATGCGCGTCGAATGCCGTGCCACGCAAAGCAACAAAGAGCTCGCCCCCACGCAGGGTACGGGAATCGGTTGAGACATGGCGCACGACAACATTGCTAGCCTCGCCAACGATCTCTGCGTGAAGGGAACGGGCAATTTCTGTAAGCGAGAATTCCATCGAATATTCATCCTTCTTTCTGGCGCGTGGCACTGGATGCGGACGATTTCGAGCGCTTACGACGCCCCAGAGAATCGAAGCGTTCGCGCAGCAGTTGCCGCGCTGTTTCCCGGTCATCATAGGGCAGTTTCACGCCGCCGATATCAATGTAAGGTTCGGCACCTTTGCCTGCAATAAGGACACAATCGCCTTTGCGTGCCACATCAAGAGCGTGACCAATCGCTTCGCGCCTATCGAGGATTACGCGCCACTGATCGGCTGGCAATGATGTGCGGCGAATCCCTTCGACTATCATGGCAGCGATGGTCTCGGGGTCCTCGCGACGCGGATTGTCATTCGTGACGATGACGTAATCACTGACAGAAGCCACGGCTTCACCCATGAGGGGGCGTTTGCTTGGATCGCGCTCACCACCACAACCAAACACCGTAATGATTCGTCCGCTGGGCGTCATTTGGCGGGCATTGGCGAGCACTCGCTGCAACGCGTCTGGCGTGTGGGCGTAATCCACAATGACCGCAAATGGCTGGCCTACGTCTACTCGTTCAAAACGTCCCGGCACACCTTGGAGCTCGGTCACTCCGCGCTGAATCGCATCGGAATCCACGCCTGCAGCATAAGCGGCACCTATTGCACCCAAAATGTTCTGAACATTGAAATATCCCAGAAGCGGCGAACGAATCTCAATTCTCCGGCCATCGGGCAAGGTCAGCGTGAAAGAAATTCCGCGGGAGGAAACTATGAGATTTTCGGGACGCAATTGCGCTCCTTCGTCTAAGCCAAAAGTCAAATAGGCGGCAGGGAATTCAGCAGCAAAACGCTTCCCCCACACATCATCATGGTTGAACACAGCCCAAGGTTTCGTGCCTTTCATGCGCGAGCGAAGAAGGAAATCAAAATAAAAAGTTTTTTTTGCCTCGGCGTAGGCTTCCATCGTGCCGTGGTAATCAAGGTGGTCTTGGGTGATGTTGGTGAGAATGCCAACGTCGAACTCGATGCCAGCTATGCGTTTTTGGTGCGCGGCGTGGGAGGAGACTTCCATCGCTACCGCGCCCACTCCAGCTCGGCGCATGCGGGCAAATAGATTTGCCAGCACTAATGCACTCGGCGTGGTGTTCGGTGCAGCTTCGCTCTGCCCTGCAAAACGATATTCGATGGTGCCGATCACCCCAGCCGACACGCCCGCCGCTCGACAAATACTTTCTAGAAGATAAGTCGTTGTGGTTTTCCCATTCGTGCCGGAGACACCAAACACAAGCATGTGAGCCGTTGGATTTCCATACCACGCATGGGCTAGGCGCCCAAGCACTTCCTTAGTGTCAGGCACCTGGAAGATATGGACTCCCCGATAGGGAGGAATCGGCTGTTCGGCGAGAATAACGCGCGCACCTTTTTCTACTGCGTCGGAAATGAAAGTGTGCCCATCGCGTTGGCTGCCTTTAATTGCCACAAAGACGGTGCCAGGCTCGACATTGTTCGAGTTATCAGTCAGCGATGTCACGATGATGTCGGCTGGGACGTCCGCGATGTCGAGTCCGGCGCGGGCAAAAAGTTCATCCATCTTCCATTGTATTGTTTCCACGGCCTCTTTTTACCTCTCGCTCTGCTCGGATGACTGGAGCTGCTCGTGGGCGCTGAGACGAATGTCGTAAGCACTGCGCAGCGGCACATCGTTGTTGCGTGTGGCCTCAGGGGTGCGACTTGGCGACGAACCTCCTGCAGCAGGAGCCGCATCCGGCATGATGTCAGGTTTTTCGATGACTTTTTTCCATACAGAGCGGCCAGCATCGGGTGCTGGCCCACGATAAATGCGCTGGTCGGGATCCTCTACGAGGTTCGGCTGCTCGGGCGTGGGTGCTGCGACGTGCTGCGGTGATGGCAACATCCTCGCCACGGAAGTTGACGAGCTGGTGGCGGGGTCTGTTCCCAACGGGATTTCGATCTCCCGTCGGTTCGAGACAAGCTTGAGCCTCGGCGTAGGGGCCGCGGGCACAAGGCCCGATGGCTCGGGTGTCGCTTGAGCCTGCGCGATGACTCCTTCGCCAACAAGCAAGCTCTCTTGGTACTGCTCGGGGGGCCCGAAAACGAGCTGCACCGGCTGCGAGGGATCGAGCGACTCATAGGGGCGCGGCGTTTGGTCGACGACAACGCCACTGCCGTGCGCTTCAAAGCTGAGACCCAAGGCGGCGAGCCGCTCGTGTGCTTCGCGCATTGTCAGACCACGCAAATTCGGCATGCAGCCTGGCGCAACGTCCTCATCCTCGGGCGGCCGCTCGACGATGGCAGGCACAGCACGCTGGTCGCGCATTTCTTCCAACGCAACGTCCACACTCTTCGGCGGTGGCTGATCCTGCATCTTGCTTGGAGGGATGCGAAGAATCTTGAGAGCCTCTTGGGCAATTTCCTTGAAGACTGGCGCCGCCACCTGTCCGCCGTAATAGACGCCTCCGCGCGGATTATCTATCCAGATGTAGATACAAATTTCGGGATCTTCAAGCGGGGCCACCCCACAAAACGACCCGATGTAGTTGCCGCGGGAGTAGCGCTTTGTTTCTGGATCAAGCTTGATGGTCGTGCCGGTCTTGCCACCAACGCGGTAGTTGGGGACGGCTGCAGCCTTGCCAGTGCCCTCGCGAACCACAGCTTCCATCAGTTCAAGCATCCGCTTTGTGGTGGTGGGAGTGCACACGCGACGAACCTTCTCCGGCTCAACCTGTTGGACAAGCTCGCCCCGATAGTTGCGTAGCTCTTTCACCACATGTGGCTTCATATAGATGCCATTGTTGGCAATTGCCGCGGCCGCAGCCACAACCTGGATAGCCGTGACCTGGAGCTCATAGCCGTAAGCCAGAGAGGCAACGCTCTGGGCGGTCCAATCCTTCACATGGCGCAGCCGTCCAGGAGCCTCTCCAGGCAGATCAATACCGGTTTTTTCCCCAAACCCAAAATCTACGAGATGCTTGTAAAAGCGCGCGGGCTGAAGACGCATGGTGGCCAGTTTCGCGGCAGCGACGTTACTGGATTGCGCAAAGGCAGTCACGATGGGGACCGCCCCCATCGCATGCGAATCAACAACCGTGCGACCGGCCACCGTCCAGCGACCGCCTGAGCAGTCGACGATCTCCTGAAATGAGCGAATTTTGTCTTCCTCGATAAGCGAGGTGTACGTGAAAATCTTCATCACCGAGCCGGGCTCGATGGCATCGCTGATCGCACGATTGCGCATAGCCAGCGGAGAGGCATGCTGGACGTCGCTGAGGCTGAAGCTTGGCACAGAAGCCATTGCAAGAATTTCGCCAGTCTTGACTGCATAGACCACTGCGACGCCCGCGTCGGCCGTGCAGGCAAGGACCTGTTTTCGCAAGGCTTTCTCTGTGACATCCTGGATGTCACGATCTATCGTTAATACCACACTGTTGCCGTACGTGGAGGCCAACACGGCGGGATCCAAGGGTTCCAGCGGCATACCGGTCGCGGTTCTCAGCGCGCGGTCAACACCGAACTTCCCGCGTAGCTGCTCGTTATATGATCCCTCCGCTCCGGCCACGCCTGTGTTGTCGCCAGTGTCATCGAGCATCGTGTAGCCAATGATGTGCGCGGCAAGCTCGCCGAACGGGTAACTACGTTTGTTTTCTTCCTGGATGTAGAAGGCGTTACGTGCCACGGCTGGCGGTTTCTTTTTGTCGCCCTTGTACTTCTCACGGTACATCTGGGCTAGCACCATGACCCGGTCCATTTGCTCACGCGTCGCGCGCCGCACAATGATTTGGTCACCGCGTGTGTGGGTAAGGCGACGATAGATCGTGTCGAAATCCATCCCGAGTTCACGTGCAAGATCGGCGGCCAGATCGCGCTTCACTTCGTCGGCGATAAGCGAAGGCGAGACGTAGATGGAAGGAACCATCTCCGTGACGGCAAGCTCGCGCGAGGACCGATCGTAGATCTTTCCGCGCGACGGGATTTTCTTGATCGTATACTCGTGGCGAGCGCGAGCGTGACGCCAGTAATGCTCGGCTTTGACAAACTGAAGTTCATGAAGCCGGCGGACAATCATGAGGGCAGCCAGCACCATGACCACTTGGAGAGACGTGAGTATCCATTGTGGTCTGTTCTCGTTCACGACGTCCGCACCCTAGCCTGATATTCTTTACACGTTGTTTGACAGTGCAAGCCTCCGTGCCACATGTGGTCACGGAGGCCTGTCGTTTTCTATTGACTATACGCCAGTGGCTCAATCTATTGCTGGCACAAAGATGAAAAGCCAGATCGGCGGACGCATTCGCCGGCACTGGGCGGGAAACCCGTGCGCGAATTCATCGTCGCAGGAACAGGGACTTGAAGGGCGAAAGCGCATTTTCGCCCTTCAATTGTTCTCAACTGTCGCTTGTCAGCCTCTTCCACTTCGGCGGCAACCGGAACTGTCGCAGGAGCTTCTCCGGGAACGGATTTCCAACGGTCAACTTTTGTCAGCAGGTGCATCCACGGGAACTGTCGCACTGCCGCCGATCTGGCTAAACTTTTGTTTCGTCTCGTGCTCCACAACCTCCATGGCTTTTTTTATGCAAGCCGCGCCACACGTCACGGTTTTTCAGGAGTGATTGCGGCTTGAACTTTGGTCACTACAGCAAGTTGCTCAAGCATCTCTTGCCACAACATTAGGCTGTTTCCCGCCGAGTTGCTACCCGCAGAGGCCAGATGGTTATTCATGGCCACGCCGCGATACTTATCGCGAAGGGCCTCAGGAACCATGACGGTCTCCCGTCGAAGGGGGTTAACCTCGACCAATCCTAGCTCGCGGCGAGCGCGATCGCGCAACACGGGTTGCTCTGTGATCAATCGCTTCTGCACCTCGAGATGCTCCTTCTCGCGCAACAATGTCTCTGCTCGGCGCTGCAAAGCTAGCCGCTCGAGCTCGTACTCACGGGCGTAAAAGGAAATCCCCACATTAGCAGCAGCCAATATGACGCCGCACAAAAACAACCCGAGCACAGTGAGAAAATAGCCCACTGTGATCCGCCGATCTACGCGTCGCACTGTATTGGCGATATACTTTGCCACTTTCGTTTTCCGCCTTTCACTAACCGCAACTTTTTCTGGGCGAGAGCTTGCCGCTTCCCGCACTCAAACTTTCTTCGGCTCTAGGCGAGACGCTCGATCACCCTGAGCTTTGCGCTACGGCTGCGCGGATTGGCCAGCATTTCGGCCTCGCTCGCGGTGACAGGCTTTCGGGTGAGCAAGCGCCAGCTGGGCTTGCGCTCGCACCGACACATCGGCCATTCCGGCGGACATGTACACACGCGGCTGAGGTCGCGGAACACCTGTTTCACACGCCGATCTTCGAGCGAGTGAAAGCTGATAATCGCAGCACGACCGGCCGGGCGCACAATCTGCGGCAACTTCGCGAGGAAGCGATCGAGCTCCTGGAGCTCAGCGTTCACGACAATCCGAAGCGCCTGAAAAACTCGCGTCGCTGGATCAATTGTCGGCGGCCAATGTTTGCGCGGAATGGCCGAAGCCACCACTTCGCGTAACTGCGTCGTGGTGCTGATGGGACACAATCGCCGGCGCGCCACAATCGCCCGCGCGATTTTCCGTGCCCATCGCTCTTCGCCATAGTCGCGAAACATTTGCGTGAGCTCTTCCTCCGACGCTTGATTTACGATATCAGCTGCGGTGGGCACACTGCTGTCGGTCGGGTCCATGCGCATATCCAAGGGCCCTTCGCGTTTGAGGCTGAAGCCGCGCTCGACGATGTCGAGATGCATGCTCGACACTCCCAGATCGGCGAGCATTCGATCCGCACCCGAGATGCGGCGGTGGGCCAGCGCCTCATCCACCGTAGAGAACCGCCGCACCTCGATGTCGAAGTGACGTCCGCGGGTGAAACCAGCTCTTACCAGCGCCCGCTCCGCAAGCTCCGCAGCCTGCGGGTCACGATCAATGCCCAGCAGAAACCCACCAGGGCAAACTTGTCGCAATAGCGCCACAGCATGGCCACCGCCACCTATCGTCGCGTCCACCACCACCATGCCGGGCTTTGCTTCCAACAGCCTTACAACCTCCTCGAGTAGGACTGGTTTATGAATGCCTTGCTCGTCGCTCACTCCTTGGGCATCTGACTCCGACTGAACTCACTCATCAAATCGTTGAGCCTCTTGCTGCTCTCCACGTTGAACTTTTCCCACGCGTGGCGGCGCCAAATGGCCAACTCGTCGCCACATCCGACCACCATGGCATCGCGCTCGAGTTCGATTAGCTCGCAAAGTCCCGCCGGAATCCGAACGCGGTTTTGCGAATCGAGCTCGCAATCAGCCATGTTGCCGTAAAGCAACATCTTCAGCCTTGCTGCTTCGGGCGAAAATTTCGACGCCTGCTCGAGCTGACGGCTCATTTCGCTCCACACGGCGTACGGGACAACGCGGATGTAGCCGTCGCCAGGCATGAGCATGAGAGGATAAGCTTCGTGACCGAAGCGAGCTTCGAGTACTTCGCGGAATTTGGCAGGAATGGGCAGACGATTTGCAGCGTCGAGCCGCACGGCATAGTTACCGAAGAAGCCGACCAGCCGCTGCGAAAGCGATGCACTATTTTTCGTCTCGTCTCCCACGATTTACCAAATTTCCACAAAATCTGCCGTGATTTACCAATATAATCCAAAGCCGTGCAAGGGAAAAAGAGTCTCAGGCAGCACTTTTTACGAGGAAGGATAAGTCGAATTTTGACAATATATTAGAGCGCTCTTTTGGTGGGCAATCGATCAGAGAGAGAAAAAATTGAGGGAAATGACGCGGTAGTTATTCCCCATTTTTTCCCATTCTGGCGGGAGCGCGGTAAGAAGCGAGGACTTCTTGCTCGAGCTGGTTGAATGATCCGTCGTGAATGGCCGCACGAATTCGCGCCATTAGGCTTACGAAGTAATGAAGATTGTGCCACGTCGTCAAACGTGCGCCGAGAATTTCGTTCGACATCATGAGGTGGCGCACATAGGCACGCGAATAGTTTTTGCACGTGTAGCATGCGCACGACTCGCTAAGGGGGCGGGGATCGCGCGCGTAACAAGCATTGCGGATGTTGACGAGTCCCTCATTCGTGTAAAGGCGACCGTTGCGGGCTGTGCGTGTGGGCATGACGCAATCAAACATGTCCACGCCGTAGCGCACGCCAATGAAGAAATCCTCAGGCGTGCCTACGCCCATGAGGTAGCGCGGTTGCAAGCGTGGCAACGTCTCGTTCATGACTGCAAGCGCGGCAACCATTTCGTGTTTTGGTTCGCCGACACTCAAACCACCAATCGCAAAACCGGGGAACCCTATGTCAATCGTCGCGCGTGCGCTCCACGCACGCAGATCCGAATGCACACCTCCCTGCACAATGCCGAAAAGAGCCTGATCTTCGCGCGAATGTGCTTTTTTGCAGCGCTCGGCCCAACGTGCTGTGCGTTCTGCGCTTTGTTTCAGGTAATCGTATGTCGCTGGATAAGGAGGGCACTCGTCAAAGCACATGATGATATCGGCACCGAGATTCTCCTGGATCCTGATCGAGCTTTCGGGGGTAAGGAAGAGCGCGCTGCCATCGAGTGGCGAGCGAAATGCAACTCCTTCCTCTGTTATCTTGTTAAGCTTTGAGAGGGAAAAGACTTGAAAACCTCCGCTGTCGGTGAGAATGGCCCGCTTCCAATTCATAAAGCGGTGAAGACCTCCGAGTTCCGCAATCACGGCGTCGCCCGGACGCAAATAAAGATGAAAAGTGTTGGCCAGTACAATGCGCGCCCCAATCTCCTCGAGCTCTTCTGGGGTCATGGCTTTCACCGTGGCTTTGGTGCCCACGGGCATAAAGACGGGCGTCTCTATCTCGCCATGTGGCGTGACCAGCAGGCCAGTGCGCGCGCCGCTCTGCTGATCCTCAGACGTGATGCTGAATGAAATCACTGACATGGTCATCTTTGATCTTTACCAAGGGTGGAGTAGATGCTTTTTGCACAGAGAGCAAAACAGTTTGGTGCCCCAAGGAAGTAGCAAAAATGATGACCTCGTCGCTGTTAGGACATGCCGCAGTGGATCGAAAACTCCTGTGGCCTACAATCTTTGCAATCTTTCTCACATGTTCTTTCGCACAGGCCGAGTATCGCATGATGGAGGTCACCGCCTACTGCCCGTGTGGCAAATGCAATGGCTACACGCGTGGGAGCTGGAAATTTTTGAAGTTGGATTTCTGGAATCGCTATGTGAGCGAAGGTCCGAACCGTGGGTCGCGCTACACAGGACTCACTGCCGCTGGCGACAAGTTGCGAACTCCGCGGTCCGGGCTTTTCTCGCGCGATAGTCTGCAGCATCCTTGGAAAATTCCTGTGCGGCTCGTAGCGTTTCCATTCATCGGCCTGCCGCGCGCTGGGACGATCGCTGCGGACACAGATTATTATCCGTTTGGCACGCGAATGTACATTCCCGGTTGGGGCTGGGGCGTGGTGACAGATCGCGGCGGTGCCATCAAAGGTCCGGATCGGCTGGATATTCTTTTCCCAACCCACCGTAAGGCTAACCAGTGGGGACGCCGCCGTGTCGAAGTATGGATCGATCGCTGAGAAATCCAATGTCTTGTTCTGCTGCTTGGCGCTAATCGCGCAGCACACTTTAGCGCTTCTTTGTGATGTGTCCCTCCCAATAGCCAAGAAATTCTTCTGGCTGAGCCATGAGACCGAAGACGCCGCCTGTGTGAACGAAGCAAATTGTTTCTCCCCGGCGGAAACGACCTTTTGCAATCTCGCGAGTGAGGCCGTAGAAAGCTTTTCCTGTGTACACCGGATCGAGAACAAGACCGGTGGCGCGCGCAACCTCTGCAATCGCTGTGATTTCTTCTGGATAGGCAATTGCGTAGCCAGATCCCACGTAACCGTCGAGGATGTTGATGGCAATCTGCTCCGTGCGGAAGCGAGTTCCAAAACGATCGTTCATTTCTTCCAGAATGCGACGGACTTCTAGGACGAATGTTGGTGCGTCGTCGCAGACATTGACACCCCAGATCTCTGGACGACGGCGCTTAGAGAGAAGCTTGCCTGCGAGTAAGCCCGCCATGGTGCCGCCCGAACCCACGGCCGTGACAATATGATCAATGCGCACGCCCTTACGATCTGCCTGAGCGCAAATCTCCTCAAACGCTTTTACGTATCCAAGCGAACCAATCGCGTTCGATGCACCCACCGGAATATAGTAGGCGTGCTTGCCTTCGCGCGCATAGTGCTCAATGAGTTCGGTGACGATTTCTGGTTTGCGCGTGGAGTAGACCTCGCGGGGAAAGAATGAAAAGTGCGCCCCCGCGAGTAGATCGAGGAGCAGATTCCCTTCGGGAACGCGTGGTGGCGCCCCGCGCAAAATGAGATGGCATTCGAGACCAAGGCGAGCGCACGCGAGGGCCGTGGCACGGCAGTGATTCGACTGAATGCCTCCAGCCGTGATCACAACGTGCGCCTTTTGGCGATGCGCCTCGGCGAGAGCAAACTCAAGCTTGCGAACCTTGTTGCCCGATAGAACGGAACTGGTGAGATCGTCGCGTTTGACGTAAAGCGTAACCCCCAACCTGTCGCTCAAGTGCACAGCAGGTTCAAGCGGCGTAGGGAGCTGAGCCAGTCGCAGTCTTGGAGGAAATTTCATCAACATGCATCAAACGCTTATCCCCGACGGGAGGAATTTCAATCGCAGAGGACATGGATTTGCAGCGGGAGGAACGCAAATGCCGCACCGCTCACAGAAAAGAACGATGCGGCACTCAACTCGTGAAAACGTGGCAGAGCGAGTTGCGGCCTAATTGGCGCGGGCTATCGCTTTTTGCACGCGTCCGGATCGCAGGCAATCGGTGCAGACATTCAAGCGTCGCACGCTCTGGCCCACGACTGCACGCACACGCTGCAAATTCGGAAGCCAGCGCCGCTTGCGGCGGTTGTTTGCGTGACTCACATGGTTGCCGATACCCGGCGATTTTCCACACACTGCACATCTAGCCATGATTGCTCACCTCGCGTATGTATCCGAGCGTGCGGACATTGATGGCGAAATCGCACGCCTTCGCAAAAAGCAGCGCTTTTCGATTATTCTGAGCTCTTTTGTCTATTCACTGCAGAAACAGGTCCAGTTGATTCACTGACGGGCGCTTGGATCTTGCGCGAGCTTCTCTTCTAGAGCTTTGAGGCGCTGGCGTGCCTCCGCATTTTCTGGATCCAATTCGAGGGCTCGCTGAAACATCCGCACAGCTTCGTGTTTTCGTCCTGATTCCGAGAGGAAATGGCCGTAGCTAATCCATAACAGTGGATTGTCAGGGCGTGCCACCAGTCCGTCCTGCAAAAGTTGCTCAGCTTCGGCTAGGCGGCCGCGGCAGAAGTAGCAGTAAGAAAGCCCCAGAATGGCCTTGACGTCGCGCGCGTCGCGGTCTAGCGCGGCGCGGTAAGCCTCTGCTGCTTCGCGAAGCTTGTTCTGCTTCAAGTAAACATCGCCCAGATGCGCATAAGGTGCGGCGAAATTCGGCCGCAGTTCAATAGCGCGGCGCAGGTGCGCGAGCGCAGCCGTGGTCTCGCCGCGCCAAACGAGGAGTAGCCCCAGATTCGAATGCGCGCGTTCCTGAACGGGGTCAAGCTCTAGAGCACGTTTGTTTGCAGCAATGGCATCATCGGTGCGATTCTGGAGCGCGTAGGCCGCTGCTAGGTTTGCAAATGCAACGGCGCTACGGGGCGCCACACGAATGTTATGCTCCCAGAGCGTAACCGAATCGCGCCACACGCGTGCTTGACGCCATGACAAGGCGATGAGCGCAATCCCCAACAACGCAGTGAGAGACGCAGTGACCGATAAGCGAGCAGGCCATTTTCCAACTATCCGCCAAAGGCCAGCACTCACCGCACATCCCACGCCAATCATAGAAAGGTAAACGTAGCGATCCGCCACCGTCGAGAAGCGTTGAAACGCGAAAGGTAGCAGCCCGAGCACCGGCGAAACAAATACTAAAAAGATCATCGTCGCTGTTGCCCAAACGGTACTGCGTCGCAGAAAGAAAACGAGCGCGACAACAACGATGGGAAGAGAAAACCAGAATAGGCTTGTCTGACTAGCAGCCAAGGGTGTGTGTCCGTAGGCTGCAGCGAAGTTAAACGGCCAAATAATTTTCTGCACATAGAAGAGTAGCGCGTCGGTGGCAACAAAGGGGCGCATCCAGCTCGGCGTGAGCTGCGCTTTCGCCTGTGCTGAGATGTCTTGTGTTCCCGCTGTCGCGATTACCCACAAGATTGCTGCAGCGAACCACCAGGCATAGCGACGAAACATCACACTCCACTGTGGCCGTTCGAGGATCCAATCTGTGGCAACCAGTGCGAGAGGCAAAGCCACGCTGGCAGGTTTGGCAAAAAGCGAAGCAACGAAGAACACAAAAGCTGCGCGGTGAAACCAAGCTTTGGCGGGCTGGAGACTTTCTCGCGCACGCCAAAGAAGCGACCAGGAAGCAAGGACAAGAAGGGCTGCGAGGAGATCTTTTCTCCCGGTGGCCCAAGCAACAACCTCCGTTTGGATAGGATGCACGGCAAAGATGAGCGCACCCGCAGTCCAGCAGAAGAGAAACGCGGGGCTTACCGCGAGATTCCTGAGTTCGAGATGATCAGAGTGAGTCCAAAGCTGGCGCAACACGTAGGCGGCAAGGGCACTTGCTGAAGCGTGAAGGACCAGGTTGACTGCATGCGTGACGAAACCAAGGGGGCGGCCGCCAGATAAGAACAAATCGAGATAATAGGAAACGTAAAAAAGGGGCACATAAAGATTTTCGTATGGGGCAAGCCAAAGCTGTTGAAACCCCCACCAGCTTGGCGGGCGAAGAAATGGATTATCAGTGAGATTGACGTTGTCGTCCCAGTTCGTAAAACCGTTTTGAACCGCCGGCAAAAAGGCGACGAATGCGACCATCGCAACGATGGAATAAACGAGAAGGTGCACACGCGGCGTGATGCTCGTGGCGACGGAGAGAGTTTCGGGATTCTTGGCTTTTCGTCGTCGCGGCTGTTTGGGACCCATGACTTTCCTCGCTATTGCAGCCACCATTCAAAAGCGGACATCTAACTTTAGACAAGCGAAGTGTGTCTGCGAAAAAAGGCGAGGGTGCGCATTTGCCCAAAGGTAGAAAACGTGCGCCGCTCGTTGGACGAACGGCGCACAATAGTCACTCGTTTTCTTCAATCACAGTTCCAGCTTGGCAATGTTCGCGCGGACGTGCCCAGCACTTTGGTGCAAAGCGGCACGCTCTTCGTCGGTGAGAGCGACTTCGACAATTCGCTCGATTCCGTTTTCTCCTAGGACAACTGGCACGCCGACATAGACCTCGCTCAGGCCATATTCTCCTTGGAGATATGCGGAACACGGGAGAAGGCGCTTCTTGTCCTTAAGAATCGCCTCCGCCATTTGCACGGCGGCCGCGCTCGGTGCATAGTAGGCGCTGCCGGTCTTGAGATAGTTGACAATCTCGATTCCGCCATCGCGTGTGCGCTGAACGAGCGCATCAATTCGCTCCTTGGGCAAGAACTGCGAAAGCGGAATACCGGAAATCGTGGTGTAGCTGGCGAGCGGCACCATGTCGTCGCCGTGGCCACCAAGAACTAGAGCCTGAATGTCTTCGACCGAGACGCCGACTTCCTGAGCAATGAACGCTCGGTAGCGTGCCGTGTCGAGAATGCCGGCCATGCCCACCACCCGCGAGCGAGGCAAGCCTGTGACTTTATACGTGACGTACGCCATGACATCGAGCGGGTTCGAAACGACTATGAATATTGCGTCCGGCGAGTATTTCACGGCCTGCTCGGCGACATTTTTCACAATGCCGGCATTTGTTTTCTGCAAGTCGTCGCGCGACATCCCAGGCTTGCGAGCGATCCCTGCTGTGATGATGACTACATCGCTGTTGGCGGTGTCCTGATAATTGTTTGTGCCAACGATGCGGGAATCAAAGAGCTCAACCGGCCCAGCTTCGAGCAAATCGAGAGCCTTGCCTTGCGGAATTCCTTCGACAATATCAACGAGCACGATATCGCCCAGTTCCTTCGCAGCAGCCCAGTGGGCGGCGGTTGCGCCGACATTGCCGGCACCAACGATGGTAATTTTTTTGCGTGGCATAATGATCGTTCCTCTCGTGAGTTTCTTGTGGGAAGTTACTCCTAGCGCAGCTGCATGGCAAGTGTAACCACAGTGGTCCTGTTGCTACGGGAATAAAGGCGAGATTTTGGGCGATGAAGTGGTGCCGCGCATGTCGTCACGCACGCGAGTGGGTGTGCC
>JBMFRB010000001.1:397494-519432 GCA_049968255.1 Candidatus Sumerlaeaceae bacterium
GTCGTCACGCACGCGAGTGGGTGTGCCTTTTCATTGCCACCGCGCAACTGCGATAGCGCTTGCCCATCAGCCGCATTAGCCAGTTCAATCGTTGTCCGTATTTGGCTCGGCACAAACTTTGACTTGACCTTCGAGAGTGCCGATGCGTTTTCTTCCCAGCAACTGAGTCAGAGGGTAAAGCGAATTTTGCAGGCGCCACCATACATGGACGAGGCCCAAGCACGGCAAGCGCTCTGTGAAATAGGGCGCCGCGTGTGGCAGCGCGAGTACATTGCCTCCAACGATGGAAATTTTTCCGTGCGTGTGGCTGACAACAGGATTCTTTGCACTCCGACGATGGTCAGCAAGGGGTTCATGCACCCGGATGAGCTGCCAGTAGTTGATTTGGACGGTAAGCACATCGCCGGGCCAAAACGTCCGACGAGTGAGATTCGAATGCATCTCGCAATCTACCGCGTGCGACAGGACGTGGGTGCAGTGGTTCACGTTCATCCACCTCATGCCACAGCGTTTGCGGTGGTACGACGCACCCTGCCGAAGTGCGTTCTTCCGGAAGTTGAAATTTTTCTCGGAGAAATTCCACTTGTTCCTTACGCTACGCCTGGAACGCAGGAATTTGCTGAAAGTGCCGTACCGTTCGCACGTCAGTATAATGCTTTCTTGCTAACAAATCACGGTGCTGTCACGGTTGGTCAAGATCCCTTCGAAGCTTACTATCGGATGGAGACCGTGGAGCAGTACTGCCGGATTCTGATCCTGGCCGCCAGTCTGGGGACTTTGCAATCGTTAGACACTTGCGCGATGGCTGACCTGCTTCGCCTGCGTGAGAAGCTAGGGTACAAGGACCGGCGTCTTGCGCTGCCACCTGAGCAATGGTGCACGCCGGAAACCCCATCGGCTGTCACAGGCTCGGGCGCTGTGAAATGTTCTGCGTCGGACACAACAAGCCACCAAGCGGTGCCGGCAAGAGGAGCATCGGAGGAACTGGTCGCGGAGATCGTTCGACGCGTGATTGATAGATTAGCTCATTAGCATATAAACAAAGGAGTTTCACTATGATCGAGCCTACCCCGTTACTTGACATTCGTATAGGGACGCTCGTTCCCGGCCCTCGCGCGCCAGAGTACATTTCTCAAATTGTTGGCTACGGCTTCGAGAGTTTTAGCCTCACCTTTGGCAATGATGACGTGGAAATCGATTTGGTGACGCTGGCGCACCGGGTAAAAAAGGCCCTTGATGGCACGGGGGCTGTGATTAGCTCTCTCGGCGTCTTTGGAAATCCGTTAGGGCAAACGCCGCAAGACGAAAAGCTGCGCGAGCTTTTCGCACGGGCCATTGATTGTGCGCATCTGTTTGGTGCCGACATCGTGGCAGGATTTGCAGGACGTGTGTCAGGGGCCTCAATTCCTGATTCTATTCCGCGCTTTGCTGAAGTTTTTCGCCCGCTCGCAAAGCGTGCAGCGGACCGCGGCGTGCGCATCGCCTTTGAAAATTGTGCGATGGGTGGCAATTGGTGGTCAGGCGACTGGAACATTGCCCATAATCCCGACGCATGGGAACTGATGTTTGACGCACTTCCTGATGAAAATCTTGGTCTCGAGTGGGAACCCTGTCACCAGCTCGTGCAGCTCATTCAGCCAATCCCGCAACTGCGCCAATGGGAGAAAAGAATTTTCCACCTGCACGGCAAAGATGCGACGATTCGGTGGGACGTCATCCACAGGCATGGTATACAAGGCGCTGTGGCGTGGTGCTTCCACCGAACGCCCGGCTTTGGCGACACCAACTGGGCAGATGTGATCAGCGAATTGCGCATGGGCGGATTTCGCGGCTCAATTGACATCGAGGGGTGGCATGATCCCGTGTACCGGGAAGAGCTTGAGATGACAGGGCAGGTGCATGCACTCGAATACCTCAAGTGGTGCCGAGGTGGCACCTACGTGCCCAATCCACGCTAGAGGCGGTGTGGAACGATTTAGCGGTTAGCCGCGCGCAAATGCTGCGTCAAATGCGCGCGCCGACGGTGGAAAATCGAGACGTCTTACAAAGGCGCATGCTTCGCGCGCGCCGTGGACACGGTCCATGCCAGCATCCTCCCATTCCACGGAAAGCGGGCCATTATAGCCGATCTCATTGAGTGCGCGAATAATGGATTCAAAATCCACACGCCCGCGGCCGAGAGAACGAAAATCCCAGTAGCGTCGCGCGTCTCCAAATTCGAGATGTCCACCGAAAACGCCACTCTGGCCGGGCACATGCGACCACCAGACGTCTTTCATGTGAACGTGAAAAATCCTGTCCGGAAAACGACGCAGAAATGCGACGTAGTCGACGCCCTGATAGGCAAGATGACTAGGATCGAAATTAAACCCGAAAGCGGGATGCTGGCCGACCGCGTCAAGGGCACGCTGGGCAGTCACAATGTCGAAGGCGATCTCGGTGGGATGTACTTCCAGCGCGAAGCGCACTCCGCACGCCTGAAACTCATCGAGAATGGGCAACCACCGCTGTGCAAAATCAGCAAAGCCCCGCTCAATCGCGTCTGCGGCAACCGGCGGAAAACTGTAGAGGAGAGGCCAAATGCTGCTGCCGGTGAACCCGTTGACCACCGTAACGCCGAGTGCTGCAGCCGCGCGGGCAGTGAGTTTCATTTCTTCCGCTGCCCGCTGACGTACGCCCTCGGGATCGGCATCGCCCCAGACGTGCAGCGGTAGGATTGCACCATGCCTTTCGTCTATGCGATCGCACACTGCTTGACCTACAAGATGGTTCGCGATGGCCCAAACTTTGAGGCCTTGCTGCTCAAGAATCTTGCGCTGATGCGTCAGGTATGCCGAATCAGAGACGGCTTTACGGACATCGAAATGATCCCCCCAGCAGGCGAGTTCGACTCCGTCGTAGCCCATGTCGCGCGCAAGCCGAGCGAGCTCTGCCAGCGGCAGATCGGCCCATTGTCCTGTGAATAGTGTTATTGGCCGCATGCGTATTTCCTCGCTTTCTTCAATTATCATGATCACTTGCTAGCCGGTGTAAGAAACGGGTGTCCATTTATGCTGCGTGCGAGCGCTGCGCAACACAGCATCCACGAAAGCCATAGCACGCAAACCATCTTTGAGCGTCGGATAATCGAAGGCTGGCTCGACGATGTCGCCACGGCGGCTGCGCACTGCATCAGCGAAGTTGCGATAGAGGTTCGCAAAAGCTTCGAGGAAACCTTCAGGATGGCCTGCTGGCAAACGGCATGCGGCAAGCGCCGAGGGGCTAAGACGTGTGCCGTAACTCGTTCCGGCCCGAATGATCTCGCGCGCACGGTCGGCCCATTTGAGGATAAGTGTGTTGGGCTCTTCCTGATGCCACTCGAGTCCACCTTTTGTGCCGTAAACGCGAATGCAAAGCCCGTTTTCCTCATCAATAGCAACTTGGGAAGCGTGCAGCAGTCCACGAGCACCGTTGGCGAATCGCAGGAGAACGGCGGCATCGTCGTCAACACGCCGGCCCTCGACAAACGATGTGAGCTCAGCGCAAACTTCTGCAATCGGCTGAGCAGTGATGTATTCAGCGAGGTTTGCTGCGTGAGTGCCGATATCTCCGAGGCATCCAGCCGGACCGGCAATGGCCGGATCTGTGCGCCAAAGCGCCTGTTTTTGTCCCTCGCGTTCAATGGGAAAAGCCAACCACCCTTGCACATATTCCACGATCACTTTGCGTGTCTGCCCGAGTGCTCCGGACATCACTAACTCGCGCGCATGTTTGACTAGCGGATAGGCCGTGTAGTTGAACGCCACGGCAAAAAGTACGCCCTGACGGCGGACGCACTCCTCGAGCGTGAGCGCTTGCTCGAGCGTTGTGGTGAGGGGCTTTTCGCACAAGACGTGAAAACCCGTCTCGATTGCCGCACGTGCGACCTCATAGTGAAGATGATTTGGGGTGACGATGGAGACGAAATCCATTCGCTCGCCTTCGGGCAACATCGCTTCAACTTCGAACATCTGGCGGTAGGTCGCATAAGCTCGGTCTGACGCAATTCCGAGCGACTGAGCGCTTGCGAGACTCCGCTCAGGAATGCTGCTGAACGCCCCACAAACGAGTTCGATGTTTCCGGCAAGGGCTGCCGCCATTCGGTGAACAGCACCAATGAAGGCGCCATCTCCCCCACCAACCATCCCCATTCGTATTTTGCTTATCGCGGCCATTTCGAACTGCTCCTGTGTTCAAAGGCAAACGCCAACTCAAGTCCTGCGCTTCACAGCTTGAGAATGAGCACGTGCCGGTGTGCGGAGTCAAATTGAGTTATTGCAACCAGTGCAAAGATCCGCTCTCATTCGCGAAAAGACTACGAGGTCGCCCCCACCCATATGGCAGCGGCCAGCCGCGAGAGGAAGGCCGATGCTCCAGTGTGGCTTTTGGTGCGTTCTCTGCTCTGGCTCAGTTTTCGAAGGGCTCCGCTGCTAGGCTGTTGCGAAGGAACGGTGCGACGGGCTTGACGGCCTCGCGTGTCGCGCCTCCTCCATTGATCGCAACTCAATCAATTAGTTTTTCTTTTCAAGTTCCTCGGCCAGCGTATCGTATTTGAAGATGGCGTGGTATTTGAATCCAGCTTTGCGCAGGATCTCGAGCTGACGCTGGTATGGGGGATGTGGGCTATAGAATTGCCCCACAGCAAGTCCCGGAATTGCCGCTACGGTCGAGCCTTTGTGGACAGCGGCGACTTCAGCGAGCTCCTCTGCAAGTCCTTCTTCCGTGGGGCTATAGCACATTGGGGTGGAGAAGTCGAGGAGGCCGCGCCGCACCCATTCCATCCAATTTTGAAACTTGGGATTTTTTCCACGCTCTTTTTCGTAGCCTGGGAAATAGGCAGCAGAAACCGCAATGCGTCGGCCGAGTTGCGGACTCAGCAATCGAATGCGACTTGCAAGCTCATCCACCGTTTCGGTCACCATGCGCTCGCGGAACTCGACCCATTTCATCCAAGAGCTGTTGGGCCGGGTGTCGCGTTGCAGAGAACGTGGATCAAGGCCAGTTTCTCTCTGGAAACGCTCGATGGCCAGGGGATGGTAGCCAAAATCCGGCTCGGCGAAGGGGTAGCGCACATAGTCGAGGTTCACGCCTGCAATGGGACGCTGACACAGCTCGTCGATGAGTTGGGCTAACTTGCTGCGGACGCCAGGGTGAGCCGGCGAAACAAAGACGTATTCTTTCTCACCACTCTCGGGCGGCTTGTTTGTGCGCGAAATCTCGACCCAATCGGGATGCTGCCCCACCAACAGCGTTGTGCTGGTCATGGTCGATCGGCCGTAGTGCCAGAAGAAGGTATGGATCCAGGCGTGAACGCGCACGTTGTGCCGCGCGCCAATTTCACAGAAAATTTTGAGCCAGTCTTTTCCGTCCTTTGTCTTCGGGGGGAAGTTTTGCGACGGAAAGATGACTTCTCCTCCCCAGAAAGATTCAATGAAGCAGTTGCGGAATCCCCATTTTTCGAGGTTGCTCATGACCTTTTCCGCAACCTGCTCGTCGAAAGTGGGGCGCCACCACACGCCATTGCCGATCATGTCGGCGGTGAGGGGGCCGGACATCGGAAATACTAGGTCCAGAGTCGCTGTGGTTTGTCGCTGCGTCACGCTTGGTGCGGTAGTGTCGGCATCCAGCACATCGGGTTGGGCAAAAGCTAGGCCTATCCCCAGGCTGACCATCAACGAAACTCCAACACCGATTCGAATGAGTCGACACCAATTGCAAAGCCGTTGGGTTATCACATGTTCCATCGGTCCAATCCTCACAGAGTGATGTAATTTTTTTATAGCTGAAGTGTCATTCTTCAAATGCAAACGAAATCATACGCAAAGAGGAGGCCTGGGTTCTTGGGAAGGAAACGACTGACGTCCGAATGCGTGCACGATGTTGGGTTAGTGAATTTCAGACCATGCATTTCGCTAAAACAGCACGAACGATGTCCGACTTTTTATGAGGAGAATCGACGCCATACTCGACAAAGCGGTGGCTGGCGAGAGGCTTAGCACGGAAGAAGCCTTGCAGCTGTTGCGCGAAGCGGAACTCCCACGGCTTGGGACGGCTGCCCACGCTGTGCGACTCCGCATGAACTCCCCGTCGCGCGTCACTTACATCATTGAGCGCAACCTCAACTACTCCAACATTTGTGCTGCCGATTGCGATTTTTGTGGATTCTATGCGAAGCCCCACGAAAAACAGCGCGCCTACGTTCTTACGCGGGAAGAGCTCGACGCGAAAATTCACGAGCTCGTTCGGGTGGGCGGACGCCAGATCCTCATGCAAGGGGGTTTGCATCCGTCGTTGTCTTTCGAGTGGTATGAAGATTTGCTTCGCCATATTAAACAACGTTTCGGCGTGCACATCCACGCCTTTTCGCCGCCAGAGATTCACTGGTTTGGGCGGCTGTTCAAAATGAGTTACCTTGAGGTGCTTCGTCGGCTACATGCGGCGGGGCTGGATTCGTTGCCGGGGGGTGGGGGCGAGATCCTCGTTGACCGTGTGCGCAAGCAAATCACGCGTAACAAGGCGTTGACTGAGGAATGGCTGGGGGTGATGCGGGCTGTGACCGAGTGCGGCATGCGCGGCACCGCCACGATGATGTTCGGGCACGTGGAGACTCTGGAAGAACGCATTGAGCATCTGGCGCGGTTGCGGGAGCTGCAAGACGAGTGTGGCGTGTTTACCGCATTCATCGCATGGACCTATCAAAAATCTCCCGACCTGCCACTGCAATGCCCGACCGCCGGCGCCCATGATTACCTGCGAACCCTCGCTGTGGCAAGGCTCTTCCTCGACAATATTCCTCACTTTCAAGCATCGTGGGTAACTCAAGGCGCGAAGATTGGCCAGATTTCGCTGTTCTTCGGTTGCGACGACATGGGCAGCACCATGATCGAAGAGAACGTGGTGAGCGCCGCTGGGACAACGTACAAACTGGATGCTCACGAGATCGAGCGCCTGATCCGCGACGCCGGGTTTGAGCCACAGCGCCGCAACTTTTATTACGATTGGACCGATGAACCACGGCGCCCGTCGCTTGACGCTGTGGCCGCGGCTCCAGTGTCGCCAGGCTGACGCCACCGAAACGATGAGGTCTTCAATGTCACTGGACAATGTGGAATTTGTTTTTTTTGACGTGGGGAATGTGTTTGTCTCCGATGACCCCGCCGCAGCTTTTCTCTATCGAAAGCTCTACGAGTATTTAGGAGGTGCGGAGCGATGGACGCCGGCGGAGTTTTTTGCTGAGCGCCTGAGGCACGTGGCCAAGGGCGGAAACTTATGGACGTTTGTGCGAACTCTTGTTCCGGAAGCTGACTTCGCCGGTTGGCGCCAACGCACGCGCAGCGAGCTCTTTTCGCAGTGGGAGCACTACTCGCCTGCGATTCCGGGGATGCACGAGGTGGTCAAGGACCTCGCCGCTCATTACCGCATGGGGCTGATCGCTAACCAGCCGAGCAAGATACGTGAGGTCCTCAGCAAATATGGACTCTGGGATTTCTTTCAAGTGCACGCCATCAGCGAGGAACTCGGCATTGAGAAACCTGATCTCCGAATCTTCCAGTGGGCAATCGAGAAAGCTGGAGTGGAACCATCCCATGCCCTCATGGTGGGAGATCGCGTAGACAACGACATCGCCCCAGCCCGCCGACTTGGAATGAAAGCATTATGGTTCTCGCTGAGCTTCGAGCAACGCGGATGGCAGCCAACCGATGAGTTTGAACAGGCTTATGCTGAAAGTGTGAAACGCCACTGTGTGACAACAAGACCGCCGGCAGATAGCTGGGAGCAGCCGGATTTTTTAGCGCGCTCGCCCGAGCAACTTCTGAGCATCCTGCTGCCGGAAACGGACAGTGTTTCTGCCAAAGGCTGAGGCCCGCCTCTAAGAGCCTGCGTGAGAGGCAAGTTTGAGGAAGACTCCAATTTTATTTCTGCGGTTTTCGTCGGAGATGAAGCCTCTTGGGGCTTTATAAAACGAGAACGGGAGCGGCCGAGAATAGGCCGCTCCCAAGTTCGAGGCGGGACGAGGAGTGAGTGTTACTTGTTTTCGTCCACGATTTCGCCCTCGACCACTTCCGGGCCAGAGCTACTCGAGGCGCTCGAAGACGCACCCGCCGTCGTGGACGATGAGCCGGTGCCCGCCGTCGCTCCTGCGGCGCCGCTAGAGGCTTGGCGATAGAGGTGCTCGCTGAGCTTATGGCTTGCGGCGTTCAGCCGCTCGATACCAGCTTTGACCTCTTCTTTGGTGCCGCTTTCGATTGCCTTCTTGAGGTCGCGGATAGCATCCTCAATGGCGAGCTTATCGGCACTATCGACTTTATCCCCAATCTCCTTGAGCGTCCGCTCGGTGCTGTAGACGAGGGCGTCGGCTTGATTGCGCAAGGCAATTTCTTCACGTTTTGCCGCGTCTTCGGCCGCATGCTCCTCGGCGTCCTTGATCATCCGCTTGATCTCCTCCTCGGTCAGACCGCTTGAGGCCGTGATTTTGATGCTCTGCTCCTTGCCCGTGCCAAGGTCTTTGGCGCTCACGTGCAAGATACCGTTCGCATCAATGTCGAAAGTGACCTCGATCTGCGGCACACCTCGCGGAGCCGGCGGAATGCCGACCAAATCGAAGCGCGCGAGTGAGCGGTTATCCTTGGCCAACTCGCGTTCGCCCTGCAGCACGTGGATCGAGACAGCCGTCTGATTATCCGTGGCCGTGGAGAAGATTTCCGATTTGCGGCACGGAATGGTGGTGTTGCGCTCGATGAGCTTCGTGAACACACCGCCAAGCGTCTCGATTCCAAGCGAAAGTGGCGTGACGTCAAGCAGCAGCACATCCGAGACCTCGCCACCCAGCACGCCTGCTTGGATCGCCGCACCGATCGCGACCACCTCGTCCGGGTTGACGCCCTTGCAAGGCTCTTTCTTGAAGAATTCGCGGACTTTTTGTTGGACAAGCGGGATTCTGGTGGAACCGCCAACGAGGATGACCTCGTCGATGTCCTCGACCTTGAGTCCGGCGTCTTCGAGAGCTTGCTTGCACGGCCCAATCGTGCGCTCGACAAGATCCATGATCAGCTGCTCGAACTTGGCCCGCGTGATGTCCATGTTGAGATGCTTGGGGCCGCTAGCATCTGCTGTGATGAAGGGCAAATTGATGTTTGTCTGCATGGCCGTCGAAAGCTCGCACTTGGCCTTCTCGCAGGCTTCCTTTAGACGCTGGAGCGCCATGGGATCCTGACGAAGGTCAATGCCTGTCTCTTTTTTGAACTCGTCGGCCACATAGTCGATCAGACGCTGATCGAAGTCATCACCGCCAAGGTGCGTGTCGCCATTGGTGCTTTTGACCTCGAACACGCCTTCGCCGAGCTCGAGAATCGAGATGTCGAAGGTGCCACCTCCAAGGTCGTAGACCGCGATGGTCTCGTCCTTTTTCTTGTCGAGGCCATAGGCCAGCGCAGCCGCGGTCGGCTCGTTGATGATGCGTAGGACTTCAAGGCCGGCAATGCGCCCGGCATCTTTGGTTGCCTGGCGCTGCGAATCATTGAAGTAGGCCGGCACGGTGATAACGGCTTTGGTCACCCTTTCACCCAAATAATCCTCGGCCGTTTGCTTCATTTTCTGAAGGATACGGGCCGAAATTTCAGGCGGTGTATAAACTTTGCCCATCGCCTCCACCGCAGCATCACCGTTTTCCCGGCGAATGACCTTATATGGCACACGCTTGATCTCTTCCTGCACCTCGTCGTAGCGGCGGCCCATGAAGCGTTTAATGCTAAATATGGTGTTCTGCGGATTCGTGATGGCCTGGCGCTTGGCCACAGCTCCGACTAAAATCTCGCCATTCTTTGTAAAGGCGACAACCGACGGAGTGGTCCGCGAGCCTTCTGAGTTAGGGATGACGACAGGCTCGCCGCCTTCCATCACGGCCACGCAGCTGTTAGTAGTCCCCAAATCAATTCCGATGATCTTGCTCATAGTTCCTCAACCTTCTTCCGAGAGAATTTCATGCGGAGTCCCCTGCTTCGGCCCCCGCGTCATTGTCCGCACTCCCCACCGCGGGGCAAGGAGTGCTATGTGGATGTGTGCAAATTAGGTGCCGGACTGTCCAACACCGCAGTTAAGGCATAAGCAATTGAAAAATCAAATGATAACTCAATTCTTTAGGTTTTGATTGTCAGGTCCTTACATAAAAACGTTTCATTTTGCCCCACTCTTAGGCTTTCCTGTTGCAAGCTGGTCGAAAGATGCAGTTGGGCTTTGCTGGTTTGGGCCGCATGACCGAAAGAGATGGCCTTTCTCTGGGAGTTGGGGTGTAATGAAATTGCTAAACGCGATTACGATTTGCTTATAGTTGAAGGAACATTTCCTGAACGTGCTTGCTGCGACACCAACGGGACGGTTGCGTTCAAAATGGCAATTTTTCGACGTGCCGGAAGGTGTGACGGTCGGGAAGACGCGCGACCTGGTGGCAGCGACGGCAGACATAGGGAATGCTGCCCGTGCGCCAGGTGTTCCAAAACTCTTGCGCGCGAGGTCCGGCGAGAATATCGAAGATGTGGGCATCCTCGACGTTTCCAAAGCTGTGCTCCGGATAGCTTCCCATTTCATCGCGAACGGGGAGGTGACAACACGGTGTGACGTTTCCCATCCAGTCAACGAACACGCCACGCAACGGATCGGCAAGGCAGGCACCTGCATAGCCAGCGAAGAACTCGTGCACGACAAAATTCATCCCCGCCTCTTCGGCTATTCGTCGGCATTCTGCCAGAACCTGCTTGAACTCGAGGTGGTCAATGACAAGGTTTCCCCGTAGGTCATAAATGTCCTGCTCTTGCTCGAAAGCGAGCTCACGCCGCTCGATGAGCTTCGCGGTGAATAGGTCGAAACCTATTTCTGCAGCTTGGGCGACCGCCAGTGGCAATTCGCGCCAGTTGTCGCGCATGAGAATAAAGACCCAGCCAGTTTCGACTTCATCGAATCCGCCCTCACTGCGCATTTCGTGAAAGCGACGGGCATTGGCGATGACATTCGTCCAGTGGGCACCAGTTCGGATGCGCTCATAAGTTGCCGGCGTTCCTGCGTCTATCGAAAACTGCACGTGTTGAATGCCGGCCAGAAGCGTGGCACGGGCTCGCGTATCGTTGAGAAGTGTGGCGTTCGTACTAAGGCAAGGACGCGCACCGGCCCCCCGAATTGTCGCAATGAAATCGGGCAAATGCGGATTGATAAACGGTTCGCCGAAACCGGTCAGCACGACGGCATCGAGAAAGGGGAAGAGCGGAACCAGACGCTCGAAGCATTGCGGCGACATGAGTCCTTCGCTATGGCCCTGAATAAGTCGCGGACACATTTGGCATTCGAGATTGCACAAGAATGAGGGTTCGATGTGGATGAATCGCAGGTGGGCAATGCGCGAGGGTGGCCGCGGCCCCGCGGGATTCGCCGCTCCGTAAGCCCATTGGATGCGCCGTTTGAAGTGGCGTCCTGCTGCAAAACTTTCCAGGATTCTACCGACTCGCCGACGAATGCTCATTGTTAGATGATTGTTCGTTTGACGCAGGAGAAAATTCAAATCCGTTGTTGAGCGATGACGCAAACACTATGCAGGTGATAAAGAGTAGCGGGCAGAGCCCGGTTCAGCTTCTGGAATTTGCCCCATTGGGCATCCGTTGGCAGGAGATGCACACTCGTGCGTAGGATTGACGTCATAGCCCTGACATTCGTGCTGGTGGTGACAAGTGCGGGCGTGACTTACTACGTAGCGACGCATCCCCTGCGCCGTGGCGCCGACGAGCGCATCGAAATTGGTGTTCAAGAGCCGATCCAGAAACTCTCGCCACGCGATATTCTAAGGCCGCCGAATGTCATGCCGCCAGGTGGGGAAGGCATCGGGGCTGAAACCACACACCTAACGACAGCACCACAGGAGCGGCGCACGATTATCGTCTATCCACCGTGGAAAGCTGGCAGCACTCGCGTGGAAGGGGCGTACGCGGTGACGAAACCAGGCAACTATATTGGCGTGCTGTGGTCGCCCCTAGGACTTGACATTGCATTCACGCGCGCAGACCGAGCGGGGATCTGGATTGCGGGACCAAACACGTCAGAAGCGCGCCAAATTTCCGACGATAAACTTGGCGATCTGGATTTTTCCTGGACCCCTGATGGTATGCAGCTTTACATCACGGCGATTGATCGGCGCCCTGTGGCCCTCATGCTGACGGGCGAGCGCTATCCGGCGCCGGAGATGCCCAAACGTGTGTATGAGCGCGAGGGGAACATTTATGTGCTCGACGAAGAGGGAACTCCGTGGCGCATAACCAGTAGCCAAGACCGGTTTACCGATCCTAAACTTTCCCCTGACGAGCGGTTGGTCGTCTATACGGCTATGGAAACCGGCCTGTATATCAGCACGGTGGACGGTAAAAAAACCATCAATGTTGGAAAAGGCGAGAACCCATCGTGGCTGCCCGATTCAAGCGGAATCGTTTATGATATTCCGCTGAGCGATGGCTTGACGATCATTGATGGCGACCTGTGGTTTGCCGCTGCGGATGGCAGCGAACGCTCGAATTTGACGAACACGCCTGGCATTGTTGAGTCTTACCCGGCTGTAAGTCCGGACGGAGGGAGAATTGCCTTCGTTGCCGAGGGCGCCGTTTACGTCGGGAAATTTGTGCGGGGCAAGCGCTGAAAAACGCATTTTTACGATTGTGATTGGGTCGGAGAAAAGCCTCGCGCGTGCCTTGTCGCCTCAACGTTCCTCGCGCGCCATATTGCTATTGTTGAAAAATTGCGACTTACATACACCATTAGCCTAGCTGTGCGAAAGGATCTTTGAGAAGAATCCAAATGCTGCCTGGCATGTTTTTTGATTACAAGGGTGTGCGTACCAATGAGGCGCGCTAAGGTAATTGGAATGCAACCGATGGGGTGAGGACGTCGAGTCATGTTTAATTCAGAATTGCAGCTAGGACAGATCCTTGTGCTGGAGGGGAAACTCGACGCCGATGATCTGGAGCTTGCGCTGCGCGAGCACCACAAATCTGGCGAGCGAATAGGGACGATCCTCGTGAAGATGGGGCTCGTGAGCGAGGAGGACGTGTTGCGGGCGCTGGCACAGCAGCTTCAGCTCCCCTTCGTGCGGCTAAGCGAGGTGCGGATCCCGAAAGAAGTTATCGAGAAAATTCCGGCGAAAATTGTCAGCCATTACAGTCTGGTCCCTCTGGAACAGTCGAACGGCACCTTACGGGTGGCGGTGAGCGATCCGCTTGATGTGCACACGCTGGATGACCTGCGGCTGCTGCTCAAAATGGAGGTCGAGCCGGTCGTTGCTCCGCACAAGGACATTGAGGAAGCAATCAAGCGCTATTATGGCATCGGCGCGGACACGGTCGAGGAACTCATCCAGGAGCAAGGCAACGAGACGACGATCGAAGTGGACCGAACGGTCGAAGACATCGACGACATGGCAGAAGATGCCTCGATTGTCCGCTTCGTGAATCAGATTATCGCCGAGGCAATTTCAGACCGGGCGACAGATATCCATGTTGAGCCGTTCGAACATGAGCTGCGCATCCGCTACCGCATTGACGGCATGCTTTATGAGGCCGCTATCCCGCCGAGTATCAAACGCTTCCAAAGCGCCATTATTTCGCGTATCAAGATCATGGCGGACATGAACATCGCGGAGAGGCGCTTGCCTCAGGACGGCAAGATCAAGGTTCGCGTGCAAGACCGCGACTATGACCTGCGTGTTTCTACACTCCCAACTCCTTATGGGGAGTCCATTTCGATCCGCATTCTCTCGCGTGACAGTGATCTCATCTCGCTCGACAGGCTGGGCTTGGATGAGTATCAACTGAAAATTCTGCGGCGGATGATCCAAAAGCCGCATGGCATTATCTTTGTCACGGGGCCGACAGGGTCGGGCAAATCCACAACGCTTTACGCGGCGCTTACGGAGATCAACACGGTAGACAAAAAAATCCTGACCGTGGAGGACCCTATCGAATACCGCATTCCGGGCGTTACGCAAGTCCAGGTGAATCCCCAAATTGACCTGACCTTTGCACGCGTGCTGCGCACGATGCTACGCCAGGACCCAGACGTCATCATGGTGGGGGAAACACGTGACCCAGAGACGGCGCAGGCTGCTATTCGTGCCGCGTTGACGGGTCACTTGGTTTTCTCGACGCTCCACACGAACGACGCCGCTGGAGCGGTGAGCCGCCTGCTTGACATGGGAATCGAGCCCTTTCTTGTGGCCAGTTCGGTCGAGGGCCTCATCGCACAGCGCCTTGTGCGCGTGCTGTGCCCGGACTGTAAGGTTCCTTTCACCCTGTCGCCGGAAGTTCTCAATCGCCTGCGGGTGAACAAACTTGATACGGCGGACGCGCAATTCATGCGGCCCGCAGGCTGCGAGAAATGTCGCTACACCGGTTTTCGGGGCCGCACCGCCATTTACGAGATCATCAAGGTGACCGAGGACCTGAAGCAAATGATCGTGGCGCGACGACCCTCGAATGAAATCAAGCAAGCGGCCATTGCCAGCGGCATGCGCACGATTCGTGAAGATGGCTGGCTAAAGGTGCGGGCCGGGCTTACCACTATTGACGAAGTGCTGCGCGTCACGATGGAGGATGAGTTTGGCGGAGTGGGCAACGATGAATAGCCCTGGCAATAGTGTGGCGTGACCGAGAATCGACCAAGTGTGTTGAGAGTGAGGTAGAGTGGCTCTTTATTCGTACAAAGCCAAGGATCCGAAAGGGCAAGTGATTTCGGGCTCGCTGGAGGCCGAGACGGTGAACGCCGTCATCAGCCGCCTGCAGGCCATGGGCTACTTTCCTGTTAGCATCGAAAACGAAAGCGAGAAAAAGAACACCGCGGCGGCGGTGGCAAAAAAGTTTGCACGGCGCGTTAGCATCAACGATCTCGCAACCTTCAACCGCCAGCTGGCCGATTTGCTCAGTTCGGGCATTCCCCTCGTGCGGGCGCTCGGCGTCATCCAGAACCAGACAGCCAATGAGACACTCGTCGAGATTATCGGACAGATTGCGCAGGATGTGGCGGGCGGCGACTCGCTGGCTGGAGCGATGGCTAAGCATCCGAAGGTGTTCTCGAAACTTTACGTGGCAATGGTGCGCTCGGGCGAAGCGGGGGGTATGCTCGATGTCGTGCTTTCGCGACTGGCCGACTTTGCAGAAACCGAAGCCGAGGTCCGCGCCAAGATTAAGTCAGCTCTGGCCTACCCTGTCGTCATGGTTTTGGCGGGCATTGGGGCAGTCACCATTCTTATGACTGTGGTTATGCCCAAAATTTTGAAAATCTATGGAGAGCTCAACCAGACGCTGCCGTGGCCAACGCAAGCCCTAATTACGATAAGCGACGCTCTGCGCAATTACTGGCCATTTTTCATCGGCGGAATCGTGGCAGGGGTCGCGGCGCTCTGGCGCTTACTGAAAACGCCTGACGGCAAGCGCGCTTTCGATCGAGCGATCGTGAAAGTCCCCCTGCTTGGACCAATGATCGTGAAGCGAGAGATCGCGAACTTTGCGCGTACGTTTGGTTCGCTGCTTCACAACGGCGTTTCCATTCTGCCGGCGCTGGAGATCGTTCACGAAGTCCTCACAAACACCGTGGTTGCGGATGAAGTGGCAAAAATTCCTGAGCACGTAACTCAGGGCGAAGGCGTGGCGGGACCTTTGAAGAAGTCGCACGTTTTTCCGCCGGTGGTTGTGAACATGATAGCAATTGGCGAAGAGACCGGCCGCCTGGACGAAGTTCTTCTCAAGGTAGCGCACAGCTATGAGATGGAGGTGGAGCGCGCGGTCAAGACGCTGACAAGTCTTATCGAACCGCTCATCATTTTGGGCATGGGCATCGTGGTGGGATTCATTGTCATTGCCATGCTGCTGCCGATTTTCTCCATAGATCCGAGTCAGCAGGGTTAGCGATGGTGCGCAACGTGAGCATGGATCAACGGGGGACAGGTGCGCGGAGCCAGCGCGCGATGACGTTGCTCGAATTGCTCACGGTCATGACTATCCTGACGGTGCTCATGGGCGTGGCATTCCCTACCTTGCGGGCGTTCAATGAAAAGAACAAATTGCGCGCCACAGTCCGGGAAATTGTGGCCCTGATGAAGTACGCGCGTGCTGAGGCAGTCTTCGGCCAACGCACGACAGAAGTTTTTTTCGATCTCGATAAGCGCCAATTTTGGGTGGACCTGCGCGAGCCGGACACGAAAACGGGCGATTACAATCCCAAACGCAAGAAGCACCAACTTGAAGGCAAGCGCACGCTGAATCAGGACCTATGGTTCGACGAAGTCACAACTTACGACGACAATATCATCAATGACAAAATCGTGGCGGTAGATTTTTATCCTGACGGTTCTTCGTCACCGCTGCTGCTGACGGTGGCAAATCGAGCCGGGGCAAAACTCACAATCGAGGTTCTCAAGTCTACCGGGCGCACGGAGGTGACACCGGGTACAATAGCCGACAAACGCGCTGCTCATGCTGAAGCGGCTCAAAAGCTGGCTGGAGTGGCGGCACGATGAGCTGCCAAGCGCATCCTTCCTGCGAGGGGCTAAGAAGAGAAGTCACCCTGCGTCGGCGAGGGTGGAAACGTGGCAACGACGGTTTCCTTCTGCTCGAGGTTATTGTCTCGCTGGTCATTCTGGGCATCGCCGTAGCCACCATCATGCGCTCGTTCACCGTTTCGATGAATGCTATCCGCCGCATAGACATCACAACTCAGGCATGCGTGCTTGCGGAGAGATTCATGCAGGATCTCGAGCTCGAACCGGGAAAGGCCCGTTCAGGGCGAGGAACCTTCGAGGAGGAAGGGTATCCTGATTTTTCGTGGGAGCTCACGGTTCAAGACGAAGAGGTGCGTTATAAAAATCTTCAGACCAAAGTGAAGACGAGGGATCTGCGCAGTGTCCGTCACGCATTGCTCATCATTAGCTATCAGAATGCGACGATGCGCTCGCCGACGCAGGTGCTAGAACTCCACCTTTATCTTCCGCCGATCGAGCGGTTCCGTTTCGACTCGAAGTTCTATAATGAACTTTTTCGCGAAGAGGAGCGGGGGCGATGAGAGCCATACGGCGCAAAGCGTTCACGCTGATGGAGATCATGGTGGCCGTCGTGATATTCTCGCTTGTCGTGTCCTCGCTTGTGGTGTCCTTCCGCACTGGCGTGAAGGCATACGACATTGGTGCTACACATGCAGAACTGGATCAGACGATTCGCTTCGTGACGAGCCAAGTCGCGGAAGATCTGCGTAACGTTTTTTATCGACAACCCTGGACGTATAACGTCACGCGCAACCAGCGCGAGGAGCTGTTGGCCCAGCGCGAGCAGCAGCTTCAGGCCAGCGGTGCGCGAACCGAGCTACTCGAGGACGAGAGCCTGCCGGATTTAGGCCCGCGGATTGATCTGTCATTTCGCGCGAAGGATAACGGCGACCAGGATGAACTGTCGTTTGTTCGCGTGCAGAACGAGAATGCGCCAGAGACAAGAAAGCCGTTCGGCCTGGCACGGGTGCGTTACTTTCTGATCGATGGCTCTCTGTACCGAGCCGTGGATGACGTAATCGCGCCGGAAGTGGACGAATTCGGTAATGAGATTCCGAAGCCCGTTCCCCCAGTCATGGATAAATTAGCTAACAATGTAAAAAGTGTTGATCTTAAATTCGGCTATTACTACGATGGAGAGTGGCTGCTGGCCGATGACTGGGATAGCGACGCGGCTCAATACCGCAATCCGTCGGATGAGGCGGAGGAAAAAGGCAAAATCACGCAATTTGGAGCGAGTGGGAGCAACCGCTCGGCTAGCGATGCCCAGGCCCAAGGGACAACGACGGGCGGCTACACTGCCACAACGCAGAGGCGCACAGACGACCTTCCCGCGTGGGTGGAAATAACCTATACCTTCACAGATCCGAAAAAGGCCGAAAAGGAGAGAAAATTCCGACAGGTCATCCAGATCTATTCCAGTCAAGAAACCTATCTCCCCCCGGACGTCACCGATGGTGACTCGCAGCGAGACATTTTCCGAACTCGCCGGAGGTCATCGGAGCGATGAGACGCCACATAGCAAAAAGTCTCTTGTCGCGTCGGGAGCGCTCGGCGGTGCTGATTCTCACGCTTTGGATGGTCGTCGTGCTCGGGATCATCGCGACGAGCTTGGCATTCGAGGTGCAAGTCAACGCGAAGCTCGCGCTTTTGCAGAAGGAGCAAATCATTGCCTATCACTTAGCCAAAAGCGCTGTGGCCATGGGAATGACGCATCTGCAGAACGACCTGCTCATCGATTTTGCCGATAATCCCAATCAGCAGTTTGATGCACTCTCAGACGTCTGGGCACAGCCGGACCGTCGCGAAAAGGACCGTGAGGTGAAGCTGGGCAAAGGAACGTACGACCTCGAAATCGAAGACGAAGAGAGCAAGATCAATATCAACGTGGCCTCGCAACGCGTGCTCAAAGCGATGCTGGAGTTTTACGGCTACGAGCCGCCCGACAGTGATGAGATCGCCCAGGCCATTGTGGATTGGCGCGACCGTGATGATATTTGCGTAAGCGCCCCGGGCGAAAAAGAAAACGAGCACTACAGCGCCCTGCTTGGGCAACGCATCAAAAGTGCAACGACCGCTGACGAATTGATTTATCAATGCCGGAATGAGCCGTTTCTTACGACGGAAGAGTTGCTCGACGTTTATGGGATCACCCCAGAATTATTCTATGGCTATGATCCCGCGGAGCGCGAGGCCACCGAACACGCCGCGCGCGAGCGCTTGGCGCAGGGAAAAAAGGTTGTCTCGCGCAAGACATCGCGTTATCGCCGCCAGCCAAAGCCTCTGCGCGACGTTGTGACGGTGCGCGGAAACGGCCGCGTGAATCTCAACACGGCCAGCGCGGAGGTGCTGACGATTCTTGCTTACGCAGCAAACAACTGCACGAACTTAGAAGCTGCGGAGGCTGCGGCGGAAAGCATCGTGAAATTCCGTGGGGATCCGGAAAGTGGTAAGCGGCCGGATCCTGACAACGCATTCCACAGTTTGGCAGATCTGGCAAAGGTGCCTGGTCTCAACGCTGGCACTATGGCTCAACTCAGTGCTGCTGGCGCGCTTGGGGTGCAAATTGGCTTCCGATCTTCGACGTTCCTTATCACGGGAATCGGGCGCGTTGGAAGAACAACACGTGTGGTCAAGGCTCTTGTGTCGCGCAATCTCGACACCTATAATCCTGACGACGCGCGCCTGCTGAGTAATAAAGGGAAAATTGGTTCAGACCATCGTAAAGGCGGATTTGCCGGCCGGCGACTTGGCAGTAACCGCAAAACAGGAGATCAGATTGATGACAACTTTATACGAATTCCAGCAATTCGAGTATTGCAGTGGATCGAATAGCTTCGGATCGTAGGCAGGAACTATGGCCCTCATTTTAGCGATCGAATTTTCAGAACAGGAGTGCAAGGTGGCGGCGAGCGAAGTTGGCCGGGGGCGCCCCTTTGTGCGCCACCTTTTCCGCCTTACCCTGCCAAAGAACGACAACGTGGAGCAGCGGGTTGCCGAGCGGGCCAAATTGCTACGCGACGCACTTGCCCAACGAAAAATCAAAGCTAAGCGCACTCACGTGGTGGTGCCAAAAAACTTTGTCATGGCGCGCATGGTTACTCTGCCGAGTACAAGCGATGAAGAAATCGCCGGCATGGCACGCTTTGAGGCTGAGCGCCACATTCCTTTCAATGCAGAGCGCCACATTGTGAGTCACCACATTTTGAATAAGCTTGGAGTGGAAGGAAGCCAAGTCCTGCTGGCAGCCATAGATCGGCCAATTGCACAGGAACATATCACCATTTGTCGCAATGCGGGGTTGATCGTTGAATCAATCGGCGTGAGCAGTCTTGCGGTGTTCAATGCGTTCGCAGCAGTGGCGAGCGAGCCGCTTAATGAGAAAGTTGTCGCTCTGCTCAATGTCGGCTCCACATACACAGATCTTACCATCGTCCATCATGGCGTGCTGAGCTTCACTCGTGGCACGTCCGTGAGCATCCAGCGGCTCCTGGCGGACTACGCTACCGTGGGACGCGATGTTTCCGCGGAAAACTTACAAGAGATTGACGTGCTCAACACGAAGGAGCTGCGTCGCGACGGCACAGTGTGGAGTAGCCCTTCCTCTAGCGAGGCAGACCAGACGGTGACAGGAGCTTATGTCTTTGACACCACCGCGAGTGGGCAGTCGGCTCCCAATGAAGCAAGTGGTTCATCGCCAGTGGCGAAGTGGCTCGTGCAACTCCTAAAGGAGATGCGGCGCACCTACGAGTTCGCCCGACGTGAATTCAATTGCCCACCCATTACCGAGATTCAGTTTACGGGCGAGGGTGCGCTTTTGCGTAACCTTGACCGATTCTTCCAAGTGAATTTTGGTGTCGATGCGAAGGTTTTTGGTCCGCACGAAGCGTTTGATTTCGCCCCGGACTTGGCTCAAGATGCGAAACGGCTGGGGGTGACCTACGCGACCGTGCTTGGCGCACTTGTGCCCATGACGCCCCGGAGCGTTGTCATCAACTTGTTGCCTCCCGAATACATCGCCGAGCGAGAAACAAAGCGGCGGCGCCAGTCCTATGTGACAACGGGGATCTTAGTGGGGGTCGCGCTTGTTCTTGCTTACGTTTACGTATGGGATCTTTTCGCGCAGCAAAGCACGCTTCTTGAGGTGTATCAGCAAAAGAACAAAGAAATGAAAACCCGCGTCGAAGATCTCGAGAGCAAGAAGAAGAAGCTCGAAATCATTCGGCGCTACATCCAGGACAAGCATGGTGCGCTCGACATCATTGAGCGCATCAGCTCGTTCGAATTCATCCCGGATCGCGTAACGCTGACTCGTTTCGAATATCGCAAGGACGAAGCCGTGAAACTCGAAGGTCACGCGAAAACCATTGCGGATATCAATCGGCTGGAAGCCGAACTCAAGAAGACTGGCATTTTTGAAAGTGTGGTGCAAGACCAGGGAAGCAACAAGCCCGTGCGCCTGCCAAACCGGACAGATCCTGTGCTGCAATTCCAGATGACGTGTACCTTCCCGAAGCGGCAGAGCTTGGCCGAAAAGCAAAAGAGCAGCTCCGCTCGGAGCGGCGCGAGCGAGGGAGAAACTGTGGATGGCACTGAGTAAGCGTGAACAAAAGATCCTTTACATCACGGTGGCGTTAGCTTCGGGGGCTGTGCTTTACCTCCTGGGCCTGGAGCCACTCTACAAGGCTTACATGGATCGACAAGAGGAGTTGGACAAGGAATTGGGTGCTTTCCAAAAGAACGTGCAGCTTTTGCAGCAGGCCAAGAGCATTGAGGAGGGCTATCGCCGCATCGAAGCGCAATTCCCCAAGGAAGAGCCGGGCAAAGATCCTGAGCACTCCTTCTCTGAGGATGTGGATGCCGCTGCCGAGGCAATCTTGCCAGGAGAGCGCCGTGTCATCGAGCCGGTGCAGCACGAGGAAATCAAGGGTGTGACCGAATATGAATTTCTCACGTTGGCGATGAACATCACCGGTGAGCTACCGAAGATCGCCCAACTCCTCAAGGGATTCGATCAGAAAGGCTTTCTGATTAAGTCCATTGTTCTGACCCACAGCAAAGGCGTGGACTCGCCCGAATTGCAGTGCCAATTGACCTTAGCGCGCATCGTGAAGGTGGAGGAGCAACCTGAGAAGCTCGGGCCACGCCGACCCGGCGCGCGTCGCCTGGGAGGTCGCCGTCTATGAATCGACAAGAAATTCTTCTCAACCTGTTTCTGTTGACCGTCATCGTCGCGCTCGCGGTCCTCATTTTGGAAAATCATGACGAGGAGGTGACCGTGGATATTCCGCCCGCAGCGAAGCTCAGCAGCCCACCGCCGCAGGAAACCACCTACGATCCTCAAGTTGCGCAGCAGAAATACCCGCATTTTGGGGAGAAGCCTATTTTCCAGGCGCTGCTGACACCTACGCCGACGCCTCCGCCGCCGACGCCGACACCGACACGCACACCGGACATCAATGCGATTTTTGCCTCCTGGAAACTCATGAGCGTGGATGTGGGCGAAGCTACGTTTGAGGACCGCTCAAAAACGCAATCCGATCCGGAGCATGCTGTGTTCACGTTGCGCATTGGCCAGAGCATGCCCGTGGAGGTAGAACGCGGAGTCTTCAAGAATGCCATTCTCAAGCGAGTGGACGCCCAGTCGGACAACCCTTCTGTGACAGTAGGAATCGAAGGCATTCCGGACCAGAAAATTATGCGCATGTTTGAAGAAGCGCCTGCGGGGCCGCAGTGACATGGCAAACATAAGGTCTGCAATGAATCGGACAAACCCGAAAATGTCTAGACATTGGAGCTGTCTCTTGCGAAGCAAACGGACGTTTGAGAATGCCAACATGGGAAGCGTCGTGAAAAACATTTTCCGAGCGGTTACTTTGGCCGCAATGGTGGCGGTCGGCGTTGCATGGGTGGGCGCAGCTCCCGAGGACGAAAATACTGGAGATCAGCCTGATCCTGGTACCGCAGTCGCTGCGCCAAATGCAGCGGGGCAGGTCCCAACGCCCGGGCCCGTCTCAAGCGGTGCTGTGAGTACGAATTTTCAGCCGGCACAAGTGGTGGAAGCGCAGCAACCACAGCCGGTCGGTGTTGCCGAGACAGGGGGGGCACCGACTAACTCTTCTGTTTCGTCCAACGTCTCGTCGCCCACGGACACAGACGCCGCTCCGCTGCCCGTGGAACCTTCGGTCTCTTCCCCCTCCGCTCCGGGGGGGGGCGAAAATAAAATTTCGCTCGTATTCAACGAGGCGCCAATTGAACGCGTTGTGGCCGAACTTTCGCGTAAGAGCGGGAAGAATGTTGTGGCACGGGGCAAGACCGCAGGTCAGAAAATTACAATCATCGCCCGCGACATGCCCCTTGAACGTGTGCTGGACATCATTGTGAACCAGAAGCCCAACTGGTTGTGGTATCCCGCGGAAGGGCGACCAGACACATTCGAGATCTGGGATCAGGAATCGTTCCGAGCAGAGGTGCTGCCAAAACAAGTTCGCCAAAAGGTCTTTGTGCCGCGTGAAATCACCGCGGAAGAAGCCTACAAGGCGATTCAAGGAGTTCTTACGCCGAACATTGGAACGGCGAGTTTTGACCCGAGATCCAACAAGCTGATTGTCACCGACTTGCCGTACGTTCTCGAACTCGTCCAGCGGCTCATCGAGCAGATAGACGTCAAGTTCGTCACGCGCGTTTTTTACATCGCGCACGCGGACGTGAATTCCATAGCAGAAAAACTCGCGAATATGAAGAGTCCGGCCGCCCCTCAACCAGAGGTAGATGAGCGGACTCACCAAATTATTGTCCGCGACCGGTTGGACATCATTCGACAGATGGAACTCTTGGTGGAGACGCTCGACATTGGGCCAGAGATGCGCGTCTACGATCTGAATAATATTGGGTTTGAGGGCCAGGATCGGCAGGATCTAGAGGATGCTATTTCGGAAGTGCTCACGCCAAACGCCTACTATAAAATTAACATTCAGTCAGGAAAGCTCATCGTTGAGGATGTCCCGGAAGTCCACGAGAAAATCGAGAAAATCTTGCAGGCGTTTGACCAGCCGGCAAAACAGGTGCTGATTCAGGCAGAAATCATCGAGACCGCTTTTCGAGAGGGACTGAGCTACGGCACAGACTGGACTGTGAGTGGCGACCTCTTTTCGAGCGTTATTGACGGACTGACGGGACGCAGCACGTCGTCCTCGTCGTCGGGCGGTTCTGGAAGTGGATCGGGCTCCAGCTCTGGAAGTGGGTCAAGCACGACCACAGGAAACGTTCAGGGTGGCAGTGTGCCGGTGGGAAGCGGGACCCTCGATAAAAACACGCTCGGCTTCCTCGATTTTCGCAAAGAGTTTCCGATTGTGAGTGGCGGCAGCGGAGGCATCACGGCCCAATATCTTTCTCGGCATGCCTACATTGCCTTGAAAGCGGCACTGAGTGATTCGCGCACCCGAATTCTTCAACAGCCACGAGCTATCGTGAAGAATCAGAAAGAGGTCGCCTTCAGCGTGGGTGAAAAAGTGCCTTTCTTCACTGGCGGCGTGTACACGCAAAATGTGCGCAGCGACACAACGGGCTTCACCGCCACAGAGCTTCCGCAACAAAATCTGATCAATGTGGGATTGGACCTAAATATTCGGCCAACGATTTACAACAACGGATTAGTCGAGATGGAGGTTGAGATCAGCAACGACTCCGCGGTGGTGACCCAACGCATTTTCAATGACCGCAAGTTCGATGCCGTGGGAACCAAAAACCAGGAAATCCAATCGACCCTCATGATCCCAAGCGGTGAAACGCGGGTGATTGGTGGACTGGTGCGCCAGGACAGAAACGAGAGTCGGAGCGGAATTCCTGGCCTAGTGAAGTTGCCACTCGTTGGACCTCTGCTGTTTGGCAAGTATGACCGCCCAGCGGAGCAAAACGGGCGCCAAATGCTCTTGATCTTTCTAACGCCTACGATTATTGCCGACAAGCCAACTGAAACGCTCAAATACAAGGGACGCATCGTGACCTCGGACGAACAAGTTGCCGTTTCCGAAGAACCCAACGTGACACCAACGGAGAGCGACACGTGGCTGGCGCCACTCGAACCCCACGGCGTGCCGCCGAAAACTAAGCTAGGCAAGTTCGCCGAAAAAGACGAGCGCCAACTCCAGACAACCCCTGCGAGCGAGACAGAACAAGTTGCGCTTGAGCCCCCGCCGGCTGAATCAGCTCAGCGTGAGGAAGCGCAGCCGACGCACCTCTCGCAAGCAAACATGCAGGATGTGAAGCGCATTGCGATCAGTGAAAGCTCGACCACAGGGGCGCAAGCGCTCATGGCACGAATCACAGGCCCAAGCGGTGCGCTGACGGGCCCAGCGGGCGGCCAAGTGCCCGCAGCGGCTGCGGCCGCCAAGCCGGCAACGGACAGCAGAAGCATCTCTCCTGCTCCCACGCCAGCGGTTAGCGGTCAGCAAACAAGACCAGGCATGCGCACTAGCCAAGTTGGCTGGACCCCGCGACCGCCAGGCGGCACAAGGGGGGGACTTGCGACTCCCCCACCGTGGCGTCAGAGAGAAACGCAGATTCCCCCACGTGGCGAGACGCGCTACTAGCACACGCGCGGTGGTGTTGACTCTTGCTCCACAGGTGCGGTAGGTACCCAGGAACGAAGGCAGGAAAAAAGGAGCGATGGACGTGATCAAACGCATATCCCTTATGTTGGCTGTGGCGTCGTTTCTCGCAGGGGCGTCTATTGCTGGAGCGTGGTCTATCTTTGGCTCGAAAAAATCCGTCACTGAACCGCCGCCACAGGAAAAGATCAGAATCGCCGTCCTTGATTTCAGCGTGGCGCCACGCATTGTCGAGCGGCGCGATGAACATCGGCGCCTCGTGAGAACGGAGAAGCCTGTCGAGACCGAAAAAGACGTGCGAGGATGGTGGTTTGGCTCGAACGATGTCTATTACAACGCTAACATCGGGCGAATCGCTGCAGACATTTTTGATGAAGAGCTTCGTAAGCTACCCGAACTGGCTGTCTATTCTCGGCAGGATCTGCGCCTTTTTTACACCGAGAAACGAGCAAAAATCGAGAAGAAGCTAAAACTGGACGAGAAGTCAGCGGCTGCAAGCCTGGACAAGCTCGATCCTATAGCGGTGGGACGTGAGCTTGGCGTGGACAAGGTGCTCTTGGGCCGTATCTGCGATGCAGAGCTCAGAAAAAACAGGACCTTTGGTCCCTTCGCCAGCGTAACATCTTTCAACGTGACGGTTTACGACGTGAAGAGCGGACGCGTGGATTTTTCTGAGTCTTATGCAGGGCATGATAATTTTAAATCCGTATACGGCAACATCGAGGGCCGTGCGAAAAAGTTTGCACGCAAGTATCAGAAATCGCTGCACGCGAAGTAAAGTGGTGCTTCAGGCCGGTTTTTGACCACGCCCTTGGCACACACCATTCTTTCGCCTCCATCGCATTGAGAAGGGGAACTATGGACGAACTCACTCCACGCCAGATTGTTGCCGAACTCGATCGCTATATCATCGGCCAAGCGCAGGCCAAGCGCATGGTGGCCATTGCGCTTCGCAATCGCGCTCGCCGGCGAAAGCTTCCGCCGGAACTCCGAGATGAAATCAGCCCGAAGAATATCATCATGGTGGGTCCTACCGGAGTCGGCAAGACCGAGATCGCAAGGCGCTTGGCCAAACTCGCCAATGCCCCCATGATCAAGGTCGAGGCGACGAAATACACCGAGGTCGGCTACGTGGGGCGCGACGTTGAGAGCATGGTGCGTGATCTTGTCGAGAATGCCATTAGTCTTGTTCGTGCCGAGAAGAGCGCGGAAGTCCTCGAACGAGCAGAGCACATGGCCGAAGAACGCATCCTGGATATCCTGCTGCCGCCGCCACCCGGTGTCTTGCGCCAAACGCGCATTGTTGACGGTAAACCCGAGCCGTACTACGATATTCCTGCGCCCGTGGAAGGGGCCGAGCTGACTCGCGAACAGCAGTGGCTGAAAAACCGCGAGAAAATGCGGGAACGCTTACGGGCTGGCAAGCTCCACGACCGAGAAATTGAGATCGAGGTCAAGCAGAGCCCAGAGGTCCAAGTGCTGGGACCGATGGGAGGAATGTCGGGTAGTTTCGACGATCTCGGAAGCGAGTTTCGCAATATGTTCGAGAAGCTATTTCCGCCGCGGGAGAAGCGCACTCAGGTGCGGGTGGCGGAAGCGCTGGAGATTCTCACACAGGAAGCACTCAACTCGCTCATCGACATGGACAAAATCACGCGGGAAGCGCTCGAGCGCGCTCAGGAAAGCGGGATTATTTTTATCGACGAGATCGACAAGATTGCGGGACGCTCCTCGACGCACGGCCCAGATGTTTCGCGGGAGGGCGTGCAGCGCGATATCCTTCCCATCGTGGAAGGATGCGTCGTGAACACGAAGTACGGCCCCGTCCGGACGGATCATATTTTGTTCATTGCAGCGGGAGCGTTTCATATCAGCAAACCAAGCGATCTTATTCCCGAGTTGCAGGGCCGCTTTCCGTTGCGTTGCGAATTGAGCCCGCTCGGAGTCGAAGAATTCAAGCGCATCCTGCGCGAGCCACAAAATGCGCTCACGCGCCAGTACACCGCACTTCTGGCAACTGAGGGCGTCGAGCTGGAATTCACTGAGGACGGCATCGATGAAATCGCGCAAGCCGCTGCATTCGTCAACGAGCAGGCGGAAAACATCGGTGCGCGACGCCTCCACACCGTTATGGAGAAGGTCTTGGAGGACATTCTTTTCGAGGCCGGGGAACCGAATGCACCGAAGCGCGTGGTTATTGATCGCGAGTACGTGAAGGCACGTCTTCAGGAAATCCTTAGGAATCAGGACCTGAGCAAATTCATCCTCTAGCGTCTAAGCGCGTCGCCCGCCGCGGTGTGTGCGGCGCGAACCTGAGGACAAATGAAACGGCCCCGCTGAGTCCGACGTGAACTCAGTGGGACCGTTCTCTTTAGCTCGTCAAAACTGGTGGCCGTCACTCTTCAGGCATCTGTTCGGCTATGTCCTGCTCTTCGCCGTTTTCGTCTGCCTCGTCGGATTCGGCCAAGCGTGCGACGCCGGTAACGACATCACCTTCCGCAATGTCGATGATGCGCACACCCTGCGTGTTTCTGGCGATGACGCGGATATCGGAGACCTTGAGGCGAATGGCGCGGCCCTCGCGTGTCATCACGATGAGCTCATCGCTGTCGAGTACTTCCTTGACCGCGACCACGAGTCCGTTGCGCTCCGTAGTTCGGATATTTATGACTCCCTTGCAGCCGCGATTGGTCATGCGATAATCGGCGATGGCGCTACGCTTACCGTAGCCGCACTCGCACACCGTGAGCAAGGTTGCACCAGGCCTCGGTGTTTCGAGGCCAATGACTTCATCGCCCTTCGTGAGCTGGATGCCGCGCACGCCAGCCGTGTGGCGCCCCATCGGACGGACTACGGACTCGTGGAAGCGAATGGCCATTCCACGCCGTGTGGCAAGAATGACCTCTTGCTGGCCATGAGTGAGCTTCACATCTACCAGTGTATCGTCTTCCGCGATGCTGATGGCATTAATGCCGCTGCGCCGAATATTGCTGTAGAGGTTTAGCGGCTGTTTGCAGACTTGTCCCCTGGCGGTGGCGAAGAGCAGGAAGTGCTGATCATCGAATTTGCGCACGGGCAAAACCGCACAAATTTTCTCGTCGGGTTGCAACTCGAGCATGTTGACGATCGCACGGCCACGTGACAGGCGTCCCTGCTCGGGGATATCATACACTTTAAGCCAATAGGCGCGCCCTTTGTCGGTGAAAAACATAAGATAGTTGTGAGTGGTGCCGATAAAAAGATGCTCCACCCAATCTTGCTCGCGTGTCTCTGCGCCCACGACACCTTTGCCGCCTCGGCGCTGGCGTCGATATTGCGAAGTCGCGGTGCGCTTGATGTATCCGGAGTGAGTGATGGTGATCACCATATTCTCGTCGGGAATTAGGCTCTCGATCGAGATGTCGGTGACCTCGTCGGTGATCTGTGTGCGTCGCTCGTCGGCAAACTTCTTTTTCACGTCGAGCAATTCCTGACGCACGATCGCCCACACTTCGCTCACGTCGCCGAGAATTCGGCGATATTTCACAATGGCGTCCACAAGTTGATCGCGCTCTTCGAGAAGCTTAGATTTTTCGAGCTGAGTAAGGCGCGAGAGACGCATATCGAGAATCGCCTGGGCTTGTTCAGCGCTCAAGTGCTTGGGTTCCGAAGCTTCCGGATCGAGAACCTTTACCATCTCGAGCGGAATCCATAGCGTGGACATCAGCTTCTGCTTTGCATCGTCGGGCGTCGCTGCCTCGCGAATGGTCTTCACAACGTAGTCAATGTTGTCCTGCACCACGCACAGCCCCTGCACGATGTGAAGCCGCTTTTGCGCACGATCGAGCTCGAAACGCGTGCGGCGGGTCACAACATCGCGCCGATGGTTAAGATAAAGTTGAATCATCCGTGGGAGACTCAAATAGCGCGGGCGATTGTCCACCAGCGCCAGCAGGATGACGTTGAACGTTTCCTGAAGCTGGGTGTGCTTGTAGAGATTGTTCAGCACGATTTGGGGCACAGCGTCGCGCTTGAGCTCGATGACAATTCGCATGCCCGTGCGGTCGCTCTCATCGCGCAGATCAGAGATATCGGTGAGTTTCTTTTCTTGAACGAGGTACGCGATTTTTTCGATAAGTTTTGCTTTGTTGACTTGATAAGGAATTTCCGTGACAATGATCGCTTGGCGTCCGCTCTTGAGCTGCTCGATATTGCAGCGCGCCCGCATCACAATGTTGCCGCGGCCTGTCGAGTATGCATCGACGATTCCTTTACGGCCGCAAATAAAACCTCCGGTCGGGAAATCGGGCCCGGGCAAATAATTCATCAATTCAGCGACGGTGGCATTGGGTTTGTCTATGAGAGCGACGCAAGCATCAATGACCTCACCGAGGTTATGGGGCGGGATGCGCGTGGACATGCCAACCGCGATCCCGTCGCTTCCATTGCACAGGAGATGAGGAAACGCACTCGGCAATACTGTTGGCTCCAGCGCCGAAGCGTCGTAGTTGGGCGCCCAATCGACGGTGTTTTTGTCGATATCCTGCAGAAGCAGCTCTGCGAACTTCGATAGCCGGGCTTCGGTGTAACGCATGGCTGCCGGCGGATCGCCGTCCACGGATCCAAAGTTGCCCTGGCCATCAATGAGGGGGTAGCGCATGGAAAAGTCCTGGGCCATACGCACCAACGTGTCGTAGATGGCTTGGTCGCCATGGGGGTGATAATTACCCATGACGTGTCCCACGCTTTTGGCCGATTTCTCGAACTTGTGAGTTGAGGTGAAGCCGAGCTCGTGCATCGCATAAATCACCCGTCGGTGCACAGGCTTCAGTCCGTCACGTACATCTGGCAGAGCTCGCCCTACGATCACGCTCATGGCGTAATCGAGGTAAGAAACCTTCATTTCCTCTTCGATGTCGTGAACAAGGATTTGCTCTCGGTTTTCTTGCATCTATCCCGAATTCTCCAAATGGTGAGAAGTGACAGTTCGATCGTGGTCCGGCGCAACTGCAGCACAACTCTTTTTTTAGGCTGCTCGTGCGCTCACCGTGTTTGTTACCATTTTGGAACATGTTCGATGCGAACATTTTTGTTGGCAACGGGGAATCTCAGGCGTCAATGAGCCAACCAAGATGAGTAAAAGGAACGTTATCCGAACGGATGTCGTCATTGCTGGCGGCGGCTGCGGGGGCACAGCGGCGGCCCTGCAGGCGGCACGCATGGGGACGCGGGTGGTCTTGGTGGAAGAGACGCCGTGGCTCGGCGGCATGATCACAAGCGCGGGCGTGGTGGCGTTTGACGGCAATTGGGGAACACTAACTTGCGGCATCTACCGCGAGATCGTGCGCGAGATCGAGATTTACTACGGCGGCCCGGCGAAGACTGGCACGGGCTGGGTAACGCTGACTGCCTTCGAGCCGCATGTGGTGGCGGAGATTCTCGAGCGATTGGTCCGGCGTGAGGATTTCATTCAGGTATTCTTCGAAGCTCAAATCACAGGGGTTTTACGCGAAAAGAATCGCATCAGAGGGCTCACCTTCCGTAGCAAGAACGGCGAGGAATTCGAGGTGCACGCCGCCGTGACAATGGAGGCGACGGAGTTTGGCGATATCATCGAGATGGCGGGTCTGGAGCATCGGCTAGGACGCGAATCCCGCAGCGAAACGGGTGAACCTGACGCGCCAGAGAAACCTGATCTGGAAATCCAAGACGTCACGTATGTGGCAATCGTGAAGGACTATCAAAAGGCCTATGGCCGGCCGGCTCCGCCGGTGCAGCCGTCAGAAGATTACGATCCCGCGCTTTTCCGCAGCTCGACGGCGCTCGACGTGGACGAATCTATTGAGCATCCGCACACGCTACACACGTGGGAAACGTTCATCGATTACGGCAAGCTCCCACGGCATAAGTACATGATCAATTGGCCATTCCACGCCAACGATTACCCTGACAGCTTGGCGTTTTTCGATCGCACGAAACGCCCCGACGCGTTTGTGCGGGCCAAGCGACACACGCTGAATTTCATTCACTATATGCAAACGGTGCTTGGTCACCCCGAGCTCGGTATCGCGGATGATGAGTTCCCAACGCCCGATGGTCTGCCTTTCATTCCATACGTCCGGGAAACGCGACGGATTGTGGGCGATCGCGTCATGCGTGAACAGGATGTCCTGCCAAGCTTTGGCAACGGCACGCGCCCGCCCCTTCAACACGACTCGATTGCCGTGGGCGACTATTTCCTCGATCATCACCATGCACGTGCGCACCCAGGTCACCCGAATTATTTTGAGGAACACTACCCTGCCAACGCGAAGTTCCAGGTGCCGTTCGGCGTGATTTTTCCGCGGGGAATCGACGGGTTCATGGCGATCGAAAAAAGCATCAGCGTTACGCACATCGTCAACGGCTGCACTCGTCTACAGCCGATTGTGTTGCTGATGGGGCAGGCAGCCGGCGCGGCGGCGGCACTTGCCGTGCGCAACGCGATAGAGCCGCGCCAGGTCAGCGTGCGCGATTTGCAGGAGTACCTCGTCGTGCGGGGCGTGATGCTTTATCCTTACGAGGATCTTCATGTCGAGGACCGCATTTTTGTCGAAGCACAGAAGCTCGCTCTCGCTGGCGTGGTCTTCGATGGTGAGGATTTTCAGTTCCGCGGGGATACAGCCCTTACGTGGGAACAGGTAGCTGAGCTAACGGCGAAGGCATCGGGCAAGGCTGCTGGCGGCTATCGCCAGGATCAAAGAACACTTTACGAGGAGCTCCTTCGCGAATGGGTGAGTGGTGTTGCCCAACTGCAGCATGTCCGCGATGGACAAACCAAGAGTCCTGTGACACGTGCCGAACTAGCGGCGCTTCTGTGTCGCAGCGCCAGTATTGCACCCGCGGTAGAGGTAACAATTCGTTTTCTCGATATGCCGCATTCCCATTGGGCCGCACAATGGATTGAGCCACTCTATCGTCGCGACCTCTATGATGGGATTTGGCATGTCAATTTCCTTCCCGACAAGGCAGTGCCGCGCCACGAGCTGACACTCATGCTCGATCGGCTCTTTGAGCCTTTTCGCAATTTAGCTTCACAATAATTGAACGACGGACCAGTTGCCCGCGTTGCACCTAGGCGCGGTTATGCATTGTTGAATATTTGGCTGATTTTCCAATAATGCAATATCGAACACTTCCATGAACAAGACTGCGACAAGAAAAAACCTCAAAGAACTGCCCCAATTCTCGATGCGCCATCGGTTGCGAGCTCATATCCTCAAAGCCCTGGCGCATCCAGTGCGTTGGTATTTCGTCGAGGTCCTGGCGCACGGCCCACAGTGCGTGTGTGATCTCCAGCATCTGGTGAATCTCGACATGTCGACTGTGTCGAAGCATCTCGCCGTGCTGAAGCAGGCCGGTATCGTCTGGGACGAAAAACGCGGCACACAGGTGCTTTATCACCTCGCAACCCCGTGTGTGCTGAACGTGATCCCATGCGTCGAAGGAGTACTTGTTGCAGACATCAAACAGAAAATGGAGGCCATGAAGAGCGATGAGTGAGATTCCGGGCAACGAGCAAGTACCGAGCGACGACTTTCCCGCGGCATTGAGCGTAAGTCAGCGCTTTGTCACTTTCCTCAGCAGGCTACAAGAATTCGAGTGGAAGACTTTTCTCACATTGCTGTGCGTGTTCATCCTTGCGTATTTCTTGCCCGTGGGCACGCCACGGTTCGATGCCGCGGTTCAGGAATCGTTGCACCTTGTTAAGTGGTATGCACGCGAGCACGTGCTGTTGTGCCTTGTGCCTGCTTTCTTCATTGCGGGCGCAATTAGCGTATTTGTGAGCCAGGCTTCAGTGATGCGCTACCTGGGACCCAACGCAAATAAGCTGCTGGCTTATGGCGTGGCTTCTGTTTCGGGCACCATTCTCGCGGTATGTTCGTGCACGGTATTGCCGCTTTTTGCGGGCATTTACAAGATGGGAGCAGGATTGGGTCCTGCCATTGCATTCCTATATTCTGGTCCGGCGATCAACATCCTGGCTATTGCAATGACAGCGCGCGTGCTAGGTCTGGAGCTCGGCCTTGCCCGGAGCATTGGGGCGGTGAGTTTCAGCGTTTTGGCGGGTTTAGCGATGCACCTGCTTTTCCGCGGAGAGGAGCGCGAGAAGGGGCGCGTTGCCGCGATGATGCCTGAGCCCGAAGTAAAGCGGCCGTTATGGCAAAACGTGATATTTCTCGGATCTCAGGTGGCCGTGCTCGTGTTTGCAAACTGGGGCAAGCCTGATGTATCATCCGGATTGTGGTACGCGGTGTACCAACAGAAGTGGCTGATGACCGCCGCCAGCGCGCTTGTGCTGGCCATAACATTGCGCCAATGGTTTGGCGTGTCGACACAAGCCATACTGGCCAGCATCGTTGCCACGGGTTTGGCCGCATTTGTCGCGCCGCATGAACCACTGATTCCTTTCGTCGTCGGTGTTATCGCTCTGACGCTGATCACAGCACTTGGCGCCAACGACGAGCTCAACGCGTGGGCTGCGGCCACGTGGACTTTTACCAAGCAGATATTTCCGCTCCTTTTTGCGGGCGTATTTGTGGCCGGAATTTTACTCGGACGTCCGGGGCACGAAGGTCTCATTCCCAACCGCTGGGTAGAGAGCCTCGTGGGAGGCAATTCCGTGTGGGCGAATTTTTTTGCCAGCGTCTCTGGCGCGCTGATGTACTTTGCCACGCTCACGGAGGTACCCATTTTGCAAGGACTTCTTGCAAGCGGGATGGGCAAGGGACCAGCGCTTGCCCTGTTACTTGCGGGACCAGCGTTGTCGCTCCCCAGCATGCTTGTTTTGAGAAGTATCATGGGCACGAAAAAGATGCTCGTTTATGTGACAATTGTCGTCCTTTTGGCCACGATTTCGGGGCTCCTCTACGGGTCCTTCTTTTAGAAAAAGAAGGGAACACGTTGAAGATCATCGAGCCCCTTTCCAGGCAGACAAAAAATCGAAAAAACAAGAAAGGAGAGTCGCAAGATGGTCAAAATTCAAATTCTGGGAACGGGTTGCGCCAAGTGCAAGAAGCTCACCGAACTTGCTGAGCAGGCCGCAAAAGAATTGGGCCTTGAGTACGAACTGGAGAAAGTGACGGACATCAACAAAATCATAGAGTTCGGCGTGATGTCAACGCCCGCGTTGGCGATTAATGGGCAGGTCAAGCTAGCTGGAAAACTTCCGACTGTGGACGAAATGAAGACGCTGCTGAAGTGACCGCTCAACCGACAGACGCACGGCGGCGCCTACCACGCGAGGTAAGCGCCGCGCACCCAAGCGCTCAAGATTTCAGAGCAAAAGGAGAGAAAGATATGAAGCTCGATGGACTCACAAAAGCAGCTGTTCTTCTCTTTGTCGCCGTCTCGCTTTCGGTCTGGGCAGACACGACCGGAAGCAAAACGCGAAATGGTGGTTCCGGCAGCAGCAAACCGGACAAGTTAGAGAGATCCGAAAAGGCTCCAACTGAAAAGACTGTGCTCACTGTGTACTATTTTCACGGTCATGTTCGATGCTCTAACTGTATCAATTTTGAGCACTTTACCGATGAGCTTCTAAAACGCGATTTCGCAAAGGAGCTCGCAAGCGGGCGCATTGTGTGGAAAGTCGTAAACGTAGATTTACCTGAGAACTCGCACTTTGTAGACGAGTACAAGCTCTACACCAAGTCGCTGGTCCTTGTGCCGCACAGTTCTGGCAAAAGCGGCGAGTACAAGAACCTTACGAAAATTTGGCAATTCGCGGGCGACAAGGCAAAGTTCCAGGCTTATGTGAGAGAAGAGATCCTGAAGCTTCTTGGAGAGAGCAAGTGATGTTCAATGGGATGGGAACCTCCTGTTTAATCCTCGCCACAGCCCTATGGGTGGGGATACTCACGTCGATAAGTCCATGCCCATTGGCGACAAACATCGCCGCGATGTCTTATCTTGCAAAGCATGTCGGCGCCCCCCGCATGGCTGTAGAGCGGGGAGTCCTGTACTCGGTTGGAAGAACTCTTGCTTATATCATCCTGGCAGTGATCTTTGTTAAAAGCGCCTTATCCTCCCCCCGAGTGGCCCAAGTTATTCAGAAAGTCATGAGTGTAGTCATTGGCCCGCTACTGATTTTCATTGCCTGCTTTCTTCTAGAGTGGGTCCGGTTGCCAAGCTTTTCGCTCGTGGGCGAGAGTGAACGAATTCAAAAATGGGCAGAGCGCTCTGGTAACCTAGGTGCCCTGCTCCTGGGATTTGTTTTTGCCCTTACGTTCTGCCCGGTGTCAGCAGGCTTGTTTTTTGGCACACTTATTCCCCTCGCGCTTCAGACCCAGTCTGTGTTCTTCGTGCCTGCCCTCTACGGGCTAGGCTCTGCTATGCCGGTGGTGGCTTTTGCGCTAGTGCTTGTTTTCAGTGCGGCGAGTCTGGGCAAAATTTTTAACGTCATGACCCATGTGGAGAAATGGGCACGCACCATAACAGCGGTTGTTTTCTTCCTGGTTGGACTGTTCCTCATGTGGCGAAGCTTGCCATTTTATGTGGAGTGGCTGGGAATCAGATCATCAATGGAGGGTTTACAATGAGCTCATGTTCTTGTGGTGCTCGCTTGGTGTACAGAGCTGTGTGCTCCTGTTCGGGAGCAGCGGACACGGGGTGTATCGCCGATCATGCGGCCCGACTTATTTCAGCACGTAAAATCGCAAAGGGGTCCTGCGCCGCAGCGATAGCCGCTGGCGACGAGGAGATTTCCAATTGGACTGTGGCATCGGAACACGTTCTTGTGATTGATGGTTGCGAGAAAAGTTGTGCGAAGAAGATCCTTGAAAGCCGGGGCTTCATCGACCTGCTTCACGTACGTGTGACGGATTTGGGCATGGAGAAAGGCAAAACGCCTGTTACCGACGAAGCGGTGGAGAAAGTTGTCGCCCACGCGGTCGCGCTGTTTCCAGCGAAGAAGAAGTGAAAGTCACCCAGGAGAGAACCAAACTTCCAGCCAGCAACGAAAACTTGAAAGCTGTAACATGCAACGACACTGACTAGTCCTCCAAAAGCCTGAACCTGGATCTCACGTGTGTGCGGTGAAATCCGGGTTGTCTTTTTCCCCCGCCTGTTGAAAAGGGCATGCGAACAAAAAATCTTCACTCATCTGAGCGCTGCCACCCGTGCTCTCTGTGAGATAAACTTGGCAGAGGGCCGTCATTCTCGGCAATAGGCTATTCCTGCCCGTATATTCTCGCTAACAGCAGATGACCGTTTCGCCAAAACGACAGCGCTCCACGTCGATGGAGTTGTCTTTTCCTGAGAATTTTAGTCAGCGACGTCTACCTGTGGCTCTTTTCTTACTGAGAACGTATGTTCAGAAAATTGTCCTCGAGGGAAGAGCAAAATGAGACAGATTTCGAACGTTTCCGGTGGATGCGGTGGAATAAACTACGAAACGGACTGGCGGAGAGGGGGGGATTCGAACCCCCGCTACAGGTATTCCCCGTAGGACGGTTTAGCAAACCGCTGCCTTCAGCCACTCGGCCACCTCTCCGTTTGCCAAACCTGTCCGAATTTACGTGCTTTGCAGTCAAGTATTCAGTCGCAAGGCACAGTCCGTGCGCTTGCGCACACGGACGATTCCATGCTTGCGCTGAGTGAGCGTAACTGCGTACTTATTGGCTTTGGAAGGAGCGCTGAATGAGCAACAAGGATGATTCCGCGTGGAATGAGTCGAACTTTCAAGAAATCGACAATGAGCACTACGCACGTTTCAAAGATCTTATTGCAGCGGCAGTGCGCGAAGGAGCGAGTGACCTGCATCTGAGAGCTGGTCAACCGCCACGCGTGCGCATTGATGGGCAGCTTTACCTCGTGGATGGTCCTCCGATTACCGAGGAGGCGCTCCGGACGTTTGTTTACTCGATGCTCCAGCCGGAACAAATTGAACGTTTTGAGCGAACGCACGAGCTGGATTTTTCGCAGACCTTCCCTGGGATCACGCGATCGCGTTTCAATCTTTACGTGCAGCAAGGGATGCTGTGTGTGTCCGCGCGCCTGATTCCCGAGCGCGTTCCCTCTATGGAGGAAATCTTATTGCCGCCCATTGTCTACTCTTTCGTCAATTTGCAGTCTGGGCTTGTTCTGGTCACAGGGCCCACAGGCAGTGGCAAATCCACGACATTGGCTGCGGTGATTGACTACATCAACGAGAACCGCCGGACGCACATCCTGACAATCGAAGACCCGATCGAATATGTGTTCAAAGAGAAGCGTTCCATGATCAGTCAGCGCGAGATGTCGCTCGACACACTGAGTTATCACCACGCACTGCGCCATGCGTTCCGCCAGGATCCGGACATCGTCATGATTGGCGAAATGCGAGACCTGGAGACGATGCAAGCGGCCATTACGCTAGCTGAAACAGGACACTTGACGTTTTCCACGCTGCACACAACTGAAGCTGCCACGACCATCAACCGCATTATTGACTCTTTCCCGCCGCACCAACAGCCGCAAATCCGAGCGCAGCTCGCTGTGTCGCTCCAGGGAATCATCTCGCAGAAGCTCGTTCCGCTCAAAGACCGGCGGGGGCGCGTGGCGGCACGCGAAATCCTCGTTTGCAACCGCGCTGTGCGCAATCTCATCCGCGAGGGCAAGGTGCCGCAAATTTTCTCAGCTATTCAGACCGGCATTGAAGAAGGAATGATAACGCTCAACGCCTCGCTGGGCGAGCTCTATCGCCAGGGGGTTATCAGCTATGAGACAGCCCTCGCCCACGCTACTGATCGGCGTGATTTTGCCCAGAAATACGGCAGTTAGAGCGTAGCGGCGATCGCGGGCCTCAGCTTGTAGGATTGCTCCTAGAGTGGCGGCGACGCCAGTCTTGCTCAAACTCAGCAACGAAACGTTCCTGCTCATCCGTTTCTACGGAGCCAGGCCGCTTGCGCCGCACGAATGCGATGGCGTCCCCTGCAGGATAGCCTTGGGTGACGAGATAACAAGATAGCATAGTTCCAGTGCGACCATATCCCGCATGGCAGTGCACCGCTACGGCTTTCCCCTGTGCCCGTTGATGGTCGACAAATTCCACAAAGCGGTGCGCCTGCTCGAGGCTCGGCGTGCCAAAATCTGGGATCGGCAGGTGCAAATAAGGAATGCCAAATTCGGCAAGTGCGTGAAGTGGCAAGCCCGTCTCATCGAGCGAAATCAAGGCTCCGATGCCGTGATTTAGCAGCTGTTGGAGAGCTTGCCGTAGGTTGCCTGAGGAGTGTGGGTGAGCACATCCGGCCAGGACACCATCCACGACGTACGAAAAATTTCGAAGCAAGCGCACCACTCCTCGCGGCTCGGCGATTGGCAAAGGTGCGCCACCACCAGAAGCCGCCTAACAATAATGGTCGAATGCATTGGTCAGGTCGCGTGCAATCGCGTAAGGATCGCGCCCTTCAATATCCTGACGCTGAAGCATAAATACAACCTTGCCCTCACGAAGCAAGGCCATTTGAGGCGACGAAGGGGGATAGCCAACAAAGTAGCTGCGAGCCCGTTCCACCGCTTCGCGATCCACGCCGGCAAACACGGTGACCACGCGATCGGGCAGTTTGGAGTGGCGAAGAGCCAAGGCGACGGCGGGACGAGCACCGCCCGCTGCACAGCCACAGACCGAATTCACCACGACCAGGACGGTGCCTTTGTGGGTGAGGGCTTCATCCACCTGCTCAGGCGTACGCAGATCCTCAACGCCGAGCGAGGTGAGTTCTTGGCGCATTGGTTCTGTCATTTCCGGTGGATACATGGGGGCCATACGGAAAAAGCTGCTCATTCTTCGTCGCTCCTTGTGGCGCTTGTGTTTTGGAATCGTGCAGAATTAGTACCTAATTAGTCTGTTTTCATTCAGAATCTTCTCTCAGAGTGCCCTCGGCTAAAAGAGAATGCGCAAAAGCATGCGACACTGTGTTATTGATTGAACAGGCAGCAGGATTTTGCCTGATAACGCACAAATGAAAACTGCGCAGAGAAAAGCTTCGGACGAAGAGGCTCTTGCGCGGCTCACAAGAGCGCTGGGAGCACTCGCTGTCGTGCTGTGGGCAGCGAGCTGCTACAAGCAATCGTTGCCTTATCCTTTTTTGGGAGCTTTGTGGGCTGGCACGCTAGCCGTGCTGTGTTTTGTGCTCGGATGGCTGACGCTAATTCGGCCCGCAGCGATCTCGCAGCTCATTGCGCCTCTTGGCGCAGCGTTTGCCTTTACCGCTTGGACGCTGGCGCGCTGGTGGGCTGACGGCAGGCCGACAGTGGGCGCTGAAAACGTGATCACCGTGCTAACGTGGTGCGCTTGGTTTTTCGTAGCTGCGCAACTCATTGCACTCGCCCGTGGGCAATTCGCCTCCCACACGGACAGTTCGCACTGTTCGAAAGTTTTGTTTGTGCCAATGGCCGCTCTGGGTGGCCTGGCCGCCGTCTTCGCGGTGCACTCGATTCTGCAATATACAGTTTTGTACGACCTGCAGCTGAGTGAGCTTCGCGCTTCAATCGGCGATAGAACCCCGACAGCACTGGAAATGGGTCTGATTCATCATTTTCAACTCAAGCGAGTCGCTTCTGTGTGGGGTGATCCCAACGCGTTCGCGGCGTTTTGTGCCTTGGGCTTTGGTGGTGCCCTTTTCACATGGTGGCACGCGAAGGGTTTCAAGTGGGCGATTTTTCTCAGGGGGGCTGGAGCTACAGCGATGGCCCTGTGCGTTGCGGGGATCTTCCTGAGTGGTTCACGCGGTGGGATCCTTGACCTGGTCGTGCTAGTGGTAGTGGCTGCTGCAATCGCGCGACGGCGCAAGCTCGAGCAAGCCGCAGTCTTGGCACTTGCGCTCGTTTTGGGCGCAACAGCATTGGCCGATGAACCAAGCCGAGGTCAAGGGCCTCGCGCAGTTTGGTGGAAACGCAGCGATACGATTCGCGAGCGCCTGCATTACGCGGAGATTGGGTGGAAGGTTTTCTCGAGCTCGCCGCTAGTAGGCGCAGGGCCAGGTTGCGTGGAGAAGTTTTACGGTAGGCTCAAGACTGCCGAGGCGCGTGAATCGAAATTTCTCCATAATTGGCTTCTGCAGATTGCTGCCGAGACAGGCGTGCTCGGTGTGCTTCTCTACTGCTTCGCCGTGCTAGCCGTCGTGCGTCTGGCGTGGCGCATGCGGCAGGAATGCGGGTTTTGCAGCGCAGTGCTGACAGCTCTCGTGGTCACATTTCTTTTGGATAGCTTTATTGAGCTCTCTTACAACCAACGCGAGCTCATGGCGACATTCAGCATCCTCTGCGGGCTGACAACAGGAGCGGCCGGTCCCCCGGAGACGTTATCTGCACGTCAGCAGCGAACCGCCCAGTGGCTCATCGCCGTGATGAGCCTTTTTCTCGGACTGGCAATGGGCCTCATTGCTATTCCGCGCGCATTGGCCAATGGTTTCCGGGATCTGGCAGAATCAAAACTTGAGGCGAAAGATGCAAACGGTTCCAAAGAAGACCTGCAACGAGCGTTGCGCTGGGCGGGAGAAGATCCCACAAGCTTGGCGCTTTCTGGGGAGCTTCAGCGCCAGACCCACGATTTTGTAGGGGCGGAGCGCACTTTGCGGCAAGCGCTTCAGGTGGCTCCTTGGAGCGCGAGCCTTCATGTCCAACTCGCCGCCACTCTTCGTGATCTTGGCAAATTCGATGAGGCCGAGAAGATGTTGCGCGCTGCCATCGAGCTATATCCCACGAAGGCAGAATACTGGTACGAACTGGCGCAGTTGCTAGAAACTCGAGGCCGTTTGAGGGAAGCGCGGGAAGCGGCCGAAAAAGCGTGTGAATTTAGCTACCTTTATCCTGAACGTGACCGAGCACTGAAGCAACGGATCGAGAGTAAATTGCGCGAACAGGACACGACTTACTCTGCCACGGAGTCACCATGATTCGTTTGAAGTCCTATGCGAAAATCAACTGGTACTTACGAGTGGGGCAGCGCCGTAAGGACGGCTTCCACGAAATCGAGACGATTTTTCAGGAAATTGATCTAACGGACGAGCTCACGTTCGAGCCACTCGAGGCGCCCGTGTGCGAAATCCACGGCATGCCTTTCGAGCTACCACCAGAGCAAAATTTGATTTGGCGGGCATGGCAATTGCTGCGGCGTGAAGTTGGCAACAACGTCGGCGGCATACGCATCGCGGTGCAAAAACGCATTCCAGCCGCTGGAGGCTTAGGAGGGGCGAGTTCGAACGCCGCGACAACGTTACGCGCGCTGAACACCATGTTCAGCTTGAAGCTGAGAGTAGAGGAACTTGAAGGTTTGGGCGCCAAGCTTGGTAGCGATGTCGCCTTTTTCATTCGCGGTGGTTGCGCAGTGGGACGGGGGCGTGGCGAGGTGCTTCAGCAAATCCAAGGTGTGCCGGCCTATCCTCTCGTTCTTGTTTTTCCCGATGCCAAAGTGCCAACAGCCGAAGCGTACCAGCGCTTGAGTGGCCTCCCGCGGCCTAGACCGCCGGCGCACTTGGAAGCTGTCTTAGCAGCATTACGTGCTGGCGATCCTGTGGCTCTTGCTCCGCTGCTTCACAATGATTTTCAGATCCTTGTCGAAAAGGAGCTGTGGTTCACCGAGGCCGCTTCGTTGCTTCGCAATTTAGGATGTCTGAATTTCCTACTCAGTGGAAGCGGAAGTACGGTTTTCGGCCTAAAAAACACACTTGAACACGCATTTTCGAGCCGAAGAAGTAACAATAGCGTAATGCCAAGCTGGAGTCTGGAGGTCTGGACTCGGCCAGAAACACCAGTGTAGGAGCAAATTTTACGAGGGGAAACTGAAGCACCATGACTCAACTTGAGATTACATCGGTGAACGTCCGTCCGTACGAATCGGAGGACGAGAAGCTCAAAGCTTTTGCTTCAATTGTCTTCAATAATTGTTTTATTGTAAAAGATTTGAAGGTAATTGAGGGCACGAATGGCCGTTTTGTTGCGATGCCGAGCCGGCGCGGAAAGGATGGAGTTTTTCGCGACATCGCTCATCCGCTTAATCAGGAAACGCGAGACATGATCGAGCGCATGGTCCTTGAGGCCTACGAGCGGGAGGCAAGTCGTGGGTTTCAGGGGTCCCGCCGGGCCAGCGACGGTCTTGACGATTAGGCGCGGCCTCTACTCGCCGTCACTCAAACAGACGAGAATCTTTTTTCGGTTCGGGGTACGGGATCATTTTGGGGGCAATTTCTACACCGCTCGCCCCTGCACCCCCTTCCACTTCAAGGGGAAGAACGCGGCGGTGAAGAGCCTCCTTGCCAGAGGCTTTGAAGGTAAACGTATGATAAAGGGCGATGGCGCGCGCTTCTAGCCATTGCCGCTGCGCCTTGGGGACTTCGCGTATCTCGAATGCTTTTTGATCAGCAAGGCGATAGGAAAAATGGCTGAGATCAGGGGCGAAAGCGATGCCCTCTTGGGCCAGTTCGCCGTTGCGCTTGTTGCCATCCACCCACTCAGGATGTAGACCGAGTGCTGCGACAAGTTCTTTGTCTTCTGCAAGCATTTTAGGGCTCAGGACAATAGAACCCGCCGCGAGGGTAGGGTGGAGTTTGTCTAATTCTTTGCGGGCAGTTTTAGCAACTTTAACCTCGGGATATTCTGCAAGCAGCTGTTCAAGCAACCGCTTTCGTGTCACCAAATCTGCGGCCTGTGCTGCGGAGGCATAAAGCTGACGCGCTTCGTTCTCCCGAACTTTTGCAAGCCGAGCCGGATCTTCGTCGCCAGCCATTTGCAAGTAAGTGCGAGTTCTGACTGGATCGCCACTCTTTGAGCTCAGGTCGGCAATTTCCTTGGCGATTTCGGCTGAACGCGGCGAGCCCGGGTAGCGACGAATGTAGGCCGCGCCCGCATCAACGACAGAATCTATAGCCACAACGGTATGAAAGTGCTCGGCAACACCGCGGACGAGCATGTCGGTGACAAAGAGGGCAGGCACTGTGGCCGGGCTCTGACCTATACTTTGCACCGCTGCGGAGCCAGCGGCATAGAGTGTATCGTCCGTCTTGCGTTTGCCTGTGACGATAAATTTTTTCCTTTCTTCACGGAGCTGCGCGACGGCTTTATCAAAGGCTGTGTCGAGATTGTATGACGGCGTGTCGAGCAGGCCAGCAGCTGCGCGTCCTCCAGGCGTTGCTGGTGCAGACTCGGCAATGGAGTGCAAGAGTTCGACAGCGGCATCGTGATCCCCGTTTTGTTCGAGAAGGGCCGCGCGAGCATAGCCCGCACTATCGGCCAGGCGCCCGCCGTTTTGCTCGACTTGCTTGAGCGTGGCCGCGTTGCCCGCACAAAGCGCACGTACTGCCTGTTCGAGCGCATGCTGTTCCTCGGTCGAGAGCTGATCTTCCCAGTTGCTCACACTCACGGCTTGAAACGTTTCCTCTTCGCTCTCGCGTTGAGCCTTGCGTGCCTCATCGAGCAGCTGGAGGGCCTGCGTGTTGGTAGTTTCGAAAAAGGCGGCGGTTTCCAAATGAAAGATAGCGGCGCGGTAGTTTCCGGTCTGCATGGCCGCCCGACCAGCAAGAATCTCCTGTTCCACACGGTCGCGTCGGAGCTTTTCCGAGAGCTGGCGCAAGAGTTCTTCGACCTCGGGTCTTTCCGGCGCCTCCGGGTATTCGTCGAGAAAACGCCGGGCTAGATAGATCATTCGGCGCTCACGCTCGTTAGTGGTGCGTGCCTTGCGCATCGAATAAGCGGCATCGAGCAGAAGTTGCACGGCATCCTGAGGCTGGAACAATGCTAGCTTGGAGAGGCTAGAGGAAGCGCGGTTGAAAACACGGGTGAAACGATTGTAGCGGTTCTCGCCTTTGAGCTGATTTAGCTCATAATATTCATCATCAAGGAGTGCCTGCATCAAGCGCAAGCGTAGTTCCTCATGGCGAAACTCCTTTGCAGCTTCCTGGCTTGCGCGCAGAAACGCCTCGCGATTATTTAGCGACATGATAAAGAGATAATGGATGGCACTACTGAGCGTTAGCTCGTTAGCTCTCACCCCTCGTTCCCGCTCCTTAGCCGCCTCATGGCGATAGAGTTCAACAAGGCTCTGACGGTCATTGACAAGCACGGCGCCAACGGCCGCGCGGGCAACGTCGTCCCAGGTTTGAGCCTGGGCACGGGCGGTGTTCACCACTGTGGTCGTTTCATTGCTGCGCGAGGGCGTGGTGGCCAACAGGTTGGAAAAGCAAAAGACTGCGACCAACATCGTGGTCGACAGAGGTAGGCCAGTTGTTCTCCGTCTCCGCACACCAAATGAGTACGGCTGCGGTGAACTGGCATTCGGTTGAGCTAGCGGCAAGCGCAGAAGAATGAGGCGGCGATCAACGCTGGTAACAATCGTCGCTCTTTCTCACCGATGATTCGTGCGGGCATTCAGTAGAAAGCCAAGAGTGCATCGAGATATGCCAAGGCGGTGAAGCGATGAGCTGGCAACAGCGGTTGAAAGCGGTCGTAACGGGTGCGCTGGTTGTCACCCAGCTAATACTGGTGCTGCAGGTATGTGGGCAGATCCCATCAACGAAGAAGAAAAGTGCGCCCACCCCGATTTCTCAGGCACGTCAGGACCTTGGCGCCATTCGGCCAAGCAATCTTACTCTTCCCCTGTTTGCTGTGTCTGAGTTTGCCGGTGCGGAAGGGGTGGGAGAAATTGTGACGCGCGACCTTGCACTGGCTGACGTCGCTTCCGCGGCCGAGCATTCGGCTGCCTTAGAGGAAGCACGCCAAAAGGACCGACAAAGCGGCTCAGTGGTGTTAGAAGGCTGGACGGCCGCCGGCATCCATTATGTGCTGCGGGGCGAACTCAAGGGCGCAACAGCTGCAGCTGAGCTATACGACGTAGCTTCAAGCCAGCGACTTTTGGGGAAAATCTATTCTGGCCTTCGTGCGGGCGATGAGCGTCGCGTGGCGCATCAAATTGCCGACGATATCATCACAGCACTCACGAACCGGCCTGGCATTTTTTCGTCGTATATTTGTGCGCTTGTCGATACCGGAGGCGGAAACAAAGAGGTCGTGGTGATGGACGCCGATGGTGGCAACATGCGCCAACTTACGAATGAAGGGGCGTTGCTGTCTACTCCCGCGTGGGGAAAAAACGGAGCAGAAATTTATTTTACTTCTTATCGCGATAACAACCCAGATCTTGTTGGCATCACGCTGCGCGGCCAACGTTTCGAGATCAGCCGTCGTCCAGGTCTCAATACTTCGCCCTCATGGAGCGAAGCTCTCCAACGACTCGCTGTGACGCTTTCAAAAGACGGAAACAGTGAGATCTACACCATGACCCGCGATGGCCGCGACCCAGTTCGTTTGACCGAGAATTCTGACGCAGACACGGCGCCAGACTGGAGTCCTGATGGAACACAAATCGTTTTTACCTCAGACCGCACTGGTACGCCACAGATCTACGTAATGGGTGCTGACGGTTCTTCGCCCACACGCATCAGCACAGGCAAATACTGCGATTCTCCGGTGTGGAGCCCAGACGGATCTAAGATTGCGTATGTCGTGCGGGAAGGTGGGGAGTTTAACATCTATGTGCACGAACTCGCGTCAGGTGAGCTGACACGAGTCACAGGCGGGCAAGGCGCCAACCGTGATCCTAGTTGGGCGCCAGATTCTCGGCATATTGTCTTTGAGTCCGATCGAGGCGGAAGGCGCGGCCTCTACATTATGGACATTGCCGTGCGAGTAGCGCATCCCCTAGCGCTTGGCGCCTATTCTGCACCAGCGTGGGGCCCACCGTTTGCACGCTGAGTTCTGGTCGACATGCATGAGAGCAAGGTAGAAGCCGTATATTTGGCGGCCATGCAGGTCGGCGTGCCTAGGCAACGGTAGTCTATCCAGCACTATCTTTTCGAAAACTCTGAATGCTGCGGAGTTTCGGATCACGGCGCCGCATCCCGTGCGGTTTTCTCTTCACTGGCGTCCGCGGCTTGCCAAGAATAGGCAATAGCGTACACACTTTGTACCAGTGCACAAATAAGGAGTTGGGAAACGGATGAGTCAGAATAACATCGCAGAGAAAGCGCGCACGTGGCTAAGAATGCCGGCGGGGGATTATGAGATCTGGTCGCTTCAGCGGGTGGCTTCGGCCGAAAAACTCGCGCGGCTTCCGGTTTCATTGCGCGTGCTGTTGGAAAACGTTTTGCGGACCGACGATGGGACAGAAGAAAGTGCGCAGGCTATCGAGGCCATTTTGAATTGGGACCCGCAACGGGAACCTGAGACGGAAATAGGTTTCACCGTAGGGCGCGTTCTGCTGCAGGATTTTACTGGCGTGGCCTGCGTGGCCGATCTCGCAGCAATGCGTGACGCGGTGGTTCGGTTCGGAAAAGACCCGGCTGCCATCGATCCACTTCAGCCGGTGGAACTCGTCATTGATCACTCGGTGCAAGTGGATGCATTTGGTTCGCCCGAAGCACTGCGAATCAATGCACAACGAGAATACGAGCGCAACCGTGAACGCTACATGTTTCTGAAATGGGGTTCACGCGCCTTCCGGCGCCTCCGTGTTGTGCCGCCAGACACCGGAATTGTGCATCAGGTGAACATCGAGTTTCTCGCGCGAGTCGTGATGACAGAAGAGAAAGAAGGAAAGACCCGCGCTTTTTTTGATACGCTCGTGGGAACGGATTCACACACGACGATGGTCAATGCCCTGGGCGTGCTCGGCTGGGGTGTGGGCGGCATTGAAGCGGAAGCGGCCATGCTGGGTCAACCGATTGCCATGCTCGTTCCTCAGGTGGTAGGAGTAAGGCTTGTGGGCAAAATGCAGGCTGGCACAACCGCGACAGATCTGGTCCTCACCCTGACTCAACGCTTGCGCCAGCTCGGGGTAGTTGGCAAATTCGTCGAATTCTTTGGGCCCGGCTTGGCCTCGCTCAGTGTGGCAGACCGCGCAACGCTCGCCAACATGGCGCCCGAATACGGAGCAACCGTTGGATTCTTCCCCGTGGATGATAAAACGTTGGACTATCTACGCTTTACTGGTCGCGACGAAAAACAGATTGCGCTGGTGGAAGCTTATTGGAAAGAGCAGGGACTGTTCCGCCACGCAAACTTTCAAGATCCAGAATACTCGACAACACTTGAGGTTGACCTTGGCACCATCGAGCCGACTTTAGCTGGCCCACGTCGCCCTCATGACCGCGTGGCTCTGAGTGACGCAAAGGCAAGTTGGCGACGCGCGCTAGTGGAAAACCTTGTGGCAAAGAACAAAATTTCTCAGCAAGAAGGATCAGCTTTTCTTGAGGGGAAAGAGCCTGCCGCGGACAGCGCATTGAAGCGGAGCCTTCACGTTGCCCACAGTGAACGTCCGTTCGAGATGAAACATGGGAACGTCGTCATCGCTGCGATTACCAGCTGCACGAACACCTCTAACCCGAGTGTGCTCGTGGCAGCCGGATTGCTCTCAAAGAAGGCCGTGGAGCGAGGGCTACGCACCCAGCCCTGGGTGAAAACAAGTCTGGCTCCAGGTTCCCAGGTTGTATCGGAGTATTTACGCCAGTCCGGATTGCTTGAACCCCTCGAAAAGCTACGCTTCCACGTGGTGGGTTATGGTTGCACGACGTGTATTGGTAACAGTGGGCCGCTCCCCGAGCCAGTGGCCAAGGCCATCACAGATGGCGAACTTGTCGTTGCAGCTGTTCTTTCCGGCAACCGGAATTTTGAGGGACGGATCCATCCGCTTGTCCGCGCAAATTACCTTGCCTCGCCGCCACTCGTCGTCGCGTACGCACTTGCAGGAACAATGGACATTGATCTGGCCAACGAGCCCCTTGGCACGGACGCGCATGGCAAGCCGGTCTACCTGCGCGAGATCTGGCCTTCGCCAGAAGAGATCAGGCAGGTCATGGAATCGAGCATTCGCTCGGAAATGTTCCGCAACGTCTATGCCAACGTCTTCGAGGGCGACGAGAATTGGCGCGCTATTCCGTCCCCCACGGGTGTTCGTTACGAATGGGATCCGCAGTCCACGTATATCAAGGCGCCACCCTTCTTTGAAGGGTTCGGACTTGAATCGCCACTCCTGCGCGACATCAGAGGCGCACGGGCATTGGCTGTGCTGGGGCACAGCGTAACAACCGACCACATCTCGCCGGCGGGGTCGATTTCGCCGAATTCGCCAGCCGGCCAATACCTCATGTCGCTTGGTATCGAGCCGAAAGATTTCAATTCTTACGGCGCACGGCGTGGCAATCACGAAGTGATGATTCGCGGCACTTTTGCGAACATTCGACTGCGCAACGAGCTTGTGCCTGGTGTGGAAGGCGGCTACACCGTGCACTTGCCTGATCGCGAGCAAATGACGATTTACGACGCTGCGATGCGTTATCGGGCGGAAGGCGTGCCGCTGGTAGTGATCGCCGGTCAGGAATACGGCAGCGGCTCATCGCGCGACTGGGCAGCAAAAGGCACAGCGCTGCTTGGCGTACGGGCCGTCATTGCGGAAAGTTTCGAGCGTATCCACCGCAGCAACCTCGTCGGCATGGGGGTCCTCCCGCTGCAATTTCGTCCAGGCGAAACTCGCCAGTCTTTGGGAATCACTGGCTTTGAGACTTTTGATATCGTCGGCATCGCCCAAACACTCGCCCCAAAGAGCGAGGCCACAGTGATCGCGCGTCGCGACGATGGAAGCCGCGTGGAGTTCCGTGTGCACGTACGCATAGACACGGCGAAGGAGCTCGATTACTATCGGCACGGCGGAATCCTGCAGTTTGTTCTGCGTCAATTGCTCGTAAATTAGCCTCCGTTCTGCCCGTTTGCTGAAGACGAGATGGGGGCGAGAATATTTGGTGAACGCATTCTCGCCCCTTGACTTTAGACGTGGGCCAACTGTCGGAATCGGCTGGTCTCATTGAATTTCTCGCAAGGAGGAAACGTGGTGAACGTTGTGAGCGATTCTGTAGATCTGCGCACGCTTCCCCTGGAAAAGCTCATCGAGCGCTCCCAGGTACTGGTCGAGGCACTCCCCTACATCCATCAGTTTCGCGGAGCCACAATCGTGGTGAAATATGGAGGCCACGCTATGGTGGATCCCGTGCTGAAGGCGAGTATCATTCAGGATCTGGCACTCATGGCAATCGTGGGCATGCGACCGGTCGTAGTCCACGGAGGTGGGCCCGAAATTTCCGCGTTGATGAAAAAGCTCGGGCTTCAGCCGCAATTCGTGGCTGGTCAGCGAGTGACCGATGCAGAGACGCTCGACGTGGCAGAAATGGTGCTCGCTGGCAAAATCAACAGTGAAATCACGCTTGCTCTCAACCGCGCAGGCGTACGGGCCTGTGGCCTGACGGGCAAGGACATGGGACTCATCTTGGCGAGGAAACTTTATCACGAGCCCCCCGAGGGTGGACCTAAAGTTGATATTGGTTTCGTTGGCGACGTCGTCCGCATAGATCCCACAATCATCCGCATTCTTCAGGAAAACGATATTATTCCTGTCATATCGCCGATAGGGGTGGATGAAGACGGCCAGACCTACAACATCAATGCCGACACTGTGGCCAGCGACGTCGCAGCGGCACTGCGTGCAGATAAATTTATCTTGCTCACGGACGTGCGGGGCATTCTCCGCGATCGACAAGATGAGTCTACTCTCATTCACTCTTTGCGGCAGGAGGAGATCGAGCCCCTCATCGAGCAAGGAGTCATCCATGGCGGAATGATTCCGAAAGTGCGAGCATGCCTCGACGCATTGCGTGCGGGCGTGAAGAAAACCCACATTCTCGACGGACGCTTGCCGCACTCCTTGCTGCTCGAAATCTTCACAGACCGAGGAATCGGCACACAGATTGTCCCCTAGCAAGAAATCTGTTGGGACGCGAAAAAATAGTCGAATTTACAGCTCGCCCTCGCGTCGGAGAATCTCCATGTAGCTGAGCCGTTTCTTTGGACAGATGAAATCGGGATGCTGCGTCACGGTGTGGATTTTGCGGCGTAGCTGTTCGGGTGTGAATGGTTTCTCGAGATAGTCCGAGGCCCCAAGTGTAAACGCTTTGGCAATGGCTTCGTGATCAGTCCGCGACGAGACAAAAATGATTTTGCTCCCGCGCAGGCGTCGGTTGATGCGAATGAGATGCGAAAGATGAAAGCCATTGAGCTTGGGCATCACGATATCGAGCAGTAGAATGTCCGGCTGATAAGCCACTATTTTTTCTGGCGCGAGTTCTGAATCGGAAATCCCAATGATTTCGTAATCTTCTCGCAAAATGGATTTCACATAGTTGACCACATCCACGTCGTCATCAATAATCATTACCCGAACGCGACGTGACGTTGACGGCGTAAGAGGCCGGTGTGGTTGGCTCACGGGCTCTTCCTCGCCGCGTGCGGGCGTGGGCTTCTCCTCACCCTCTTCACGAGCCCCCATCACGCATTCGCGGTACGGACTATTAGCAACTAGCTCATCGAGCGAGAAGCGCTTCTGACGAGGCACGATGCAATGCTGCTTCACCATCTGACCAACAAGCTCTAGAAGATCCTGTGGATCGAAAGGCTTCTGGAGGTAGTAATCGCCGCCAGCACCCATCGCCTCACGCACCGCCTCGTTGTCAGAGCGTCCGGTCAGAAAGACAACCGGCACGTGTGCGAACCTCGCATCTTTCTTGATGGCACGGACAGCATCAATGCCCGTGAGCACCGGCATCATCACATCCATGACAATGAAATCGGGTTCGTAGCGATCTATGCGCTCGAGGGCCTCGACGCCGCTCGCGCACGTGATCACCTCGAAGTGTTTGCTCAGAGCGTGACTGACAATAAGCCGGACGTCGGGATCATCATCGACGACAAGAACGCGAATGTGCGGAGCTGATGTCATTTCGCTCCCTCTACTGCGCACAGAGGAGACCCTGCGTCAAGGGTGGAGGTAGAGGAAACGTGTGGCTGGCCATCTCATGAGGCCCGCAATGAGGACTACATTTGTTGGCGCTTTTTCTCGCGCGCGAGGCGCAGCTTTTGTCGCACTTCTTCATTCTCAGGGTGGATCGCAGCCGCAATAGAAAGAAAGTGAACCGCCTGTTTGTAATTTTGCTCCTCGAGCGCCCGCAGGCCACGCTGATACTGTTCCTGGAACATCCGCTCACTGCGCTCATCCAGTTCTTTAGGTTTCCCCGTAGGAGAAGTCTCGGTGGTCAGCTGTTCACGCGGCGGCGGGGTCGAAGGGGCTTTCTCCTGTTGGCTCGCGGCAGGCTGAGAAATGGATGTGGGTAATTCGATGATTTTCGTCTCTGCTAATTCCTCGTGCTGAGCTTTCCACTGGAGTTTTAGCGTTTTTGTTTCCTCAGGCTCCTGGGCGCGTGGGGACGCGTCCGAGCTTTCAGGCGGTGGCGGCGAGATGATGATCGTGGAAACGTCCTCGGTCGGCGGTGCTCCAGCTGGCGGTATTTCACTCCTCGCTGCGGGTGATGACAAACCATCGAGCTCGCCCTCGGCAAGCTGGAGCGCCAAACTATCCAGTTCCAAAGGCTGCAAAGATGATGGTTCGGGCGGCTGACTCGCGGGAGATTCTTGGCTCCTCTTTTCTCTGCTCTGTTCAGCGATGTCAGCATTTGCTGGCGGCCGGACATCCGCAACCGGAGGTTCAGCCGCGGCAGAGACGCCTCCAAGGATATCCTCCAATTGCAGCGCTGGAACGTCTGGCGGGGCGCTATCCGCCAACGTTTGTGCCTCTGAGTCTAGGCCCAGCGAAGCTGGCGGGAGCTCCGATTTCATTTCTTTGGAAGGCTGTTGGGCGGGTGTGATCACAATTTTGCTGTCTTCAAGATGGGCGGTGTAAGTTTTCTGAGATGGCGACGAGGATTCTTCGATGGGCAACTCAATACCGAGATCCTCGAACGAGACAATATTTGGGACATCTCGAGATTGCGAAGTCTCAGTTGGCACAGAGGCACTAAGATCAAAATCTCGCGCAGACGGCGCCTCCCAAGGCCGCTCGGTGGCGATAGGTGGCGGCTCGGGAAGAGGAACTTCTGGTACGAACTGCTCAGCTGGCGCAACCGCACTGGATTGTGCAGATTTATTTTCCGGCGCTTTCTCAGTTGTTGGCATGTCGCTTCCTGCCGCGCCGGTCGTCGCAAACGAGTGCTGCGATCCCAAAATAGGAGAAGAGAGCCCCAAGCCGGGTGTCGCACTGCTCAGGTCAAGTCCGCCTCCCAGCGCACTGGCGGGCGATGGTGCGAGGGATTCACGGCTATCGCTTGTTGGGCCGAACTCAGGTTGCGGCGCCGCCTCAACGGTCACTGCTCCACGCGGGGCACTGCTCTTACCCTCGGCAGGCTCTGCGATGGGCTTTTCACCGGCTGCTCGCCTAGTTCTCTTCTTCTTTGCAAACAAGAACAGAGCAATAGCACCAACACCAAGCAAAACCATAACGATTCCAACAACGATGGCTGGCTGCGCTGGGCGTTGAGAACTCTGGGCCGCCCGGGTGAGCGCATCTCGCCCCGTTGAACTTGCCAACGGCTCTGGTTGCTTCGAAGCTTGCTGTCCAGTACGTTGGGGGACAACGGCCGGTGTTGGCCTCCCCAGACTCTCTATGGCTGGGGTCTTTGCTTCCGACGGTTCAACATCAGCTTGCCGGCCCACTTTGGACTGCTGCAAACGCTGCCTGGCCCACTCACGGTAAAGTCCAACACTGTCATTGTTGGGCATGATTTGGTTGGCTTCGTCACACAAACGCAGAACCTCGGCATAGTCGCCAGAGACAAAAGCCTTGCGGATGATTTCGATTTTTTCGTCGAGCAGTCGCTGCTTCTCGACTTCGTCCGCTGATAGAGCCGCTGAGCCGGCCTCCGTGTTCTGCTGGGCAAGGACAATGGGAGGCGCAGCACTCGAGAGCAAGACAATAGCCACCACCCACGCTCCAAGGCCGCGTGCTAAGTGAATCTTTGTTTGTCTTTTCTTCGCGTTGACGTTATTACTCATGCAGAGTATTCTTTTCCTGCTCGCCCAGTCACGAATCTCATCCATCGAGCGAGCAGGGGAAAATTCTATCAACTGAAAATGATGAAGCAGCTACCCTATGTGAGAAGCACAATCGCAGCGCAGCAAACTTATTTTTTCTGCATGCGCTGGAGCTTTTCAATTTTGGCAACGACGTCTCGGTAACCGGCGTCAACGTGGAAGATCCGCTTGAACGTTTGAAGAGCGGCAGCAATTTCCCCATCTTTTTCCATCAATTCGGCTGCGCGGTAAAGCAAGGCTTTGAGTTTTGCCGCTTCGTCAGAGCGGTCTTTCGGGGAGAGTTGGACGCGGCTGAGCATGTCGCGGGCATCGTCATAAAGCCCTTTGAAAGCTAAGACGTAGCCCAATTTCGCGGCGGCAACGTTGCTGGAATCTGGCGCAAGGGTTGCCTTCTGATACTCGACGATTGCGTCGTTGAGCTGCCCCAGATCATGATAGATATCGCCGAGTTCAAGATGCACCAGTCCATCCTTTTCTGGATCGTTGGTGAGGGAATTTCGGAGCTCCTCGATGCGCGCCCGGCGCTCTTTTTCCTGGTAATTTTTGACCAGCTCCCTCACGGCAGGATCCCCCGGATCCAGTGCCTGAGCGCGCACAGCCAGTGCAAGTGCTTCGGAGAATTGCTTGCGCTTCGCTGCTAGCTGCGCTAACGTGACAAGCAGGGGCTTGTTGCTTGAGTCAATTTTTAGCAATTCATAGCCCGCGTCTCGAGCGCGGTCTTCAAGGCCCAACGAAAGCGCGAGCTCAAATTCGAGGCGCAGCACGGTGGCATTTTTTTCGCCACCCGCGGCAACATAGCGATCTAGATAATTCAGTGCGCTCTCGTTACGGCCAGCTTCCGCGGCGTTCTGGGCAAGAAAGAGAAGAGACGGGAGGTGATGGGGATTTTCATGGAGGATCTTTTGGGCGCCTTCGAGCAATACGTGTGCACCAGCGATCGTTTCCTCCGAGAGTATTTGATAGAGTTTGAACACTTCATCCCATTTGTGCTGGCGGAGGTACAAATCAGCAAGATAGGCCATGAGACGCGAAGTGTGCCCATAGCGCTCGACTAGCTTCTCGACCTCTCGCATCACGTGCTCGAGCAGTTCGGGGCGGCCATGAAGGAGTTCTTCTAACGCCACGACGACACGGTCTGCATTTCCGCGGGCAGTGAGGCGATCATAGAGCTGGAAACGCAGCTCAAGGTCGTCGGGAGTTTGCTCAACCTTGCGGGAAAGCTCTTCCAGCTCTTGGTCGAGCAAGAATTCGCGGATACGATGCTGCAGGCTCGTGAGGCGGGCCCGTACCTCTGGAGAATTGTCCTCGGGAAGTTTTTCAGCGCGTTGCGCTTGCTTCTGGGCCTCTGGAATACGGCCCTGCTCGAAATAGCTATAAGCGAGAAGCCATCCGGCTTCCATCGAATGCTCCAAGGCCGGAGAGGAAGCAATAATTTGTTCGACTCGATCGTAGTTCGCGCGAGCAAAATGCTCGTTGGCGGCTTCCAGCCTTTCCTCGCGTGTGGCATCGCCGAGATCGATGAGGAAGTCGAGCTGAGCCAGAATCTCATCGAGGCGTCCTTGCCACCGCAAGATCTCGATGAGGCGGCGTCGGTAGCCCGTTTCATTGGGAAAGAGCTGGATGAGCTGCAAGAGGGACTCTTTCTCTAGCTCGAGCTCGTTAGTTCGGTGCGCCAGGTCGGCCAAAGCCTCGAGCAAGGAGCGGTCGCGCGGATGGTGGCGCAGGGCACGCAGGTATGCTTCTTTCGCTCTGGTGAAAGGCGGACCGTCGTGCTCATATTCCTTGCACAGGGCTTTGATTTCTTCAAAGGACCCGACTTCGAACGTCAACTCGCAAATGTGTTCGGCCCAGTGATGACGCTCGTTAACGTGAAGCTTCTGCAATGCCTCAAGCGCCTTGCGTTTCTGTCCCGTCTTTTCCCACAGCGCGATCAGTTTGCGAAAGAGTGCTGTGGAAGGAGACAAATGATGGGCTTCCTCGTAGAAATCAGCAGCGCGTTTCAAGTCGCCCTGGCATTCCGCAAGCTGACCAAGCACATTGCAGAGGTCTGCATCACGCTCCCCGTCTTCGTAGGCCTGCAGAAGGTAGCGATCGGCGCCCATGCATTTGCCCAATCGCGCAAGCGAGAGAGCGAGAATGTTCTCACCGATGCGATGCGATGGACACAGCATAAGACCGATCTTCGCCCACCAATAAGCAATCGTTGCCGGTGCATTATCCAGAGCCTGGCGGGCAAGCTTGATGAAAAGACGCCCCAACACTCCTTCGGCCCAGACCCAGGCACTCGCTAAGGCAACGACGACAAAGGCGGCGATTCCAACGGCAACGACGTTGTCCAGGTTGACTTGCCAACGCCCAAGGAAATACCCGCCTAAGAACGAAAAATAACTCGTGACTAAAAGCCAGGTTCGCACGTGGGGGCGCTTAGGACGCATGGGATCGAGTCCCAGGGCATAGGCAAGCGCAGAAACCGTCGTGCAACTAAAGAAGAGGGCGGCTGCCACGGGCCCTGCCAATTCGACCAATGAAGTGTAAAGATCATGGAGGACAAGTCCATCGCTCCAGAGCACATAATTCAGCACAGCTCCTGCCACGTTGGCCACCATGGCGACAAGGGTGGCAAGTGTGAAAAGCAGGTCGCGTTTGCGATTCCCGTAAGTCACGTTTCCTCCCGGGGGATTCGCCCGTTGCTCACCGCTGATGAAAAGTCGCCTTCAAGCTTACACATGCTATCTTGTGAGTCACGGTGATAGACGTAGGTGGGAAATTCAACCTTTTCAATGTGGAGAATGCGCTGGGCGCGCTGGAAAAGTTCGTAGTCGCAACCAAAATTGGGAGAGCGAAAACCACCGAGAGACACAAAAGCATCTTTTCTGATAAAGAATGTGCCGCCAACGACACAAGCGGAGAGATGGACCAGGCGCGTTGGGTCGTGAACATCGGGAACGTAAGCACTGCCGCCCACCACAACGAATCCCCCGTGCACCATGTCCACGTGAGGATGATCTCGGACGAAGTTGAGGCGCAGCTCCAGGTGGGAAGGCAAGTATTCGTCGTCTGAGTCGAGGAAAGTGATCCAGCGTCCTGTAGCCAGGCGCGCCGCCCGATTACGGGCGCCCACGAGCCCGCGGTTTTCTTGGGAAAGCCAACGAATGCGTTTATCGCGCTGAGCAAAGTGGGCGAGGATGTGAGGAGTGCTGTCCTGCGAACCGTCGTCCACCACGATGAGTTCCCAGTGCTTGCAGGTTTGTTGCAGCACGGACTCGATAGCCCGGGACAGCAAGGGCGCACGGTTGTAGGTCGCAAGGAGGATAGAACACGCGGGCTCGGGATAACGCAGCTCCATACAAGTGTCAGATCTTGGCATAGTTGATGCGCACTTGTCGAGTGGGATACGCTCTGGCGCGGGGTATTTTATCAACAACACTGAAAAAACTAAATTTACAGCATTTTCGGAAACCAAACATGGGAGGCGACTGTCTGATACAGAGCAAGGTCCACAGGGAGATGACATACATGACTGCTCAGCAAATTGGCGGTTTGTGGATCATCGCGCTAGGGCTATTTGTGTTCGCAAGTTCCTTTGCTTTGCGACGCACAACCGCAAACGGCGATGGTGTCCTTTCTCTTGTTGGTTCTCCCCTGCTGACGTGGTTGACCCGAGTGCTTTCCGTGCTCCTGTGGGGATTGGGCGCGGCGACCTATTACCGTTGATGACCGGCGTGATGCTCCACGTTTATTCGAACTTGGCCACGAGGATCGTGATGTCGTCGAACTGTTCCTCGGGGCCACGGAAGAGAAGCGTAGCCTCATAAAGCTCGTCGCGAAGTTCATCGGCCGAGAGGTGAAGATTTTCGCGCACGCTGCTCACAATACGATCAGTCCCAAACACCTGTTTCTGCGCATTGTGCGTGTCCGTGACACCATCGGTGAGCACGATGAGTGTGTCGCCGGGCTCGACGGTGACGGTTTCGGTCTCATACTCGATGAACTCCATAATTCCGAGAAAACAGCCGCCAGCGGTGAGCTGGCGGTAGGTGCCATTTGGCTTGAAAAGCAGAGGTGGTAGGTGCCCGGCGTTGGAATACTCGAACGTGCGGTGGGCGGGATCGTACACACCGAAGAACATGGTGACAAACATGTTATTCGAAGCGTCTTTGCACGTCCAAGAGTTCACCGCCGCCATGAGCTGGGTTAGTGGCAGATCGGGATGCACATGCGTTTGCATGCGAAGGCTAGCGCGAATTGTGGCAGTGAGAATGGCAGCGGGCATGCCCTTGCCGCTCACATCCGCAACGACGAGAGCCACACGCCCGTCAGAAAGCTCAAAATAATCATAGTAATCGCCGCCTACTTTTCGGGCGGGCACACTCAGGGCAGCGAAGGCAACACCCTTCACTTCAGGTGCTTTCTTGGGCAAGAGCGCCATTTGAATCGAACGGGCAAGTTCGAGTTCTTTCTCGAGTTTCTGGCGCTCGATCAGCTGCTGGGTGAGACGGGCATTCTCGATCGCAAGCGCTGCTTGAGCTGCAACCCCTTTCATGAGATCGAGATCCTCTTCGGTATAGTAAACTTCGCCCGGCACCTGAGAGTCGATGTAGATCACGCCTTCTGCGCCGCTCTTGGTCACAAGCGGAACACACATCGCAGAACGAATGCGCCCGCGGATGATACTCTCATTTGCGGCAAATCGGACGTCGGACGGCGCATCGGAGACGAGAATGGCCACTTGCTCGGCCATGCACCGCTCCACAATCCCGCGGCTGATATGAATTTCGTCGGAGGCCCCCTCGTGGACGCGCACCACGACGGGATCAAGTATTCCTTCTTCCGCGTCTTTAAGCAGAATGATGCCGCGGTGGGGAGTTGCCACCTCCCAGATGATGTCCATCAGCTTGTGGAGTAATTCGTTGAGATCCCAAATGGAGCGGATGGAGTCCGTCACGCGGTAGAGTACGCGAAGTCGCTCGAACGGATCATTGAGCTGGTCGCGGCGGAAGGGCTCCTGCACGGCAAGTGGCTGCTGGCTTGCGCTTTCGATAAATAGCTGGCCAGGCGCACGAAGCTCACCATTAGATTCGAGTCTGACCGAGCCCGTGGATTTGGTACGTGGGTCTGGAGCTTCGCCCTCGTCCGGATCCAACTCGAAAAGCAGAAGACAATCGCCAATCTGGATTCGATCACCACTGTGGAGCTGGATTCGGCCAACAAGTGGCTTATTGTTGACTAGCGTGCCGTTCTTGCTGCCAAGATCTTCGATCACAAACCCGTGGCGCTGAGCCTGGATGACGGCGTGATGGCGACTTACCCGCTTGTCAATAATCTGCACATCGCACGAGGCACTTCGGCCAAGTGTGACCGCGCTCGACCCCAGGGGGTAAATCATCCCTGCGTCATGACCTTTCTCAATGATTAGGCGAGCCATCTTTCTGACTGTTTCTAGTAAAGAGAGAGTTCCTCTGGCAAAATAAAGAAGAAAAAATGGCCGGAAAAATTCAAAGTCGCTCGACCCAGTAATGAAGCAGTGCGCTCATGGCTACGCACACGGCTAATTGAAAGGGTGATCGCTGGTTCGCCAGATGTCACCGTTGCTGACTGTTCCATTGGTGGGATCGTAAATCATGTAGTTATAGTCTGGATCCTGACCTGTGAAAATTTCCCAAGAAAACCCAGGATAGGCTTTGATGGGAACGGAATCCTCGTCCAGATCAGGACCATTGGAGCTGATGGCGTAACGGTGAGGCGTTTGCAGGGGTGTGGCGCCCATTTTGTAAGCGAAGTGCCGCGGTCCCCAATCGATGTGGTTGTCTAGGTCCCAACGCTGCTCGAAGGGGTCGCGCGGAACATGTGTGAGATAAGCAATTGGAGTCGTCAGACACTCAAAGCGTTGCCAGCGGGGCGTAAGGAACGTTTCCGGATATCGTCCGTTATCGGTGTGGTAGACTTCCAAGGCGACGGCGATGGTCCGGATGTCGTTTTTTGCCAGCGCAACTTTGCTGCGAATCTGCGCTTCGAGAAAATTGGGGAGCGCGGTGGCGGCAAGTACGGAAAGGATGGCCACGACCACCAGCAGCTCGACCAAAGTCAGGGCTCGGCTCCTCGGCGAGTAGATGCTAGGGCAACTTACGGATCGAGTCAAATGGGTCATGGGGCGGTTTTCGTTGAAGTGGTTGTCTGGGCTGCCTGGCGACGCATTCGTGATTGCTCACGAATAGCTTTCGAGGCGCGGGCCGCGTAGTCGGCCTCATCACCGTAGTACTTTTTCAGTTTCTGCGCGTTAGCCTTCTGCTTTTCAACTCGCGCTCTTTGCTCTTCGGCGCGTTTAGCTGCGAGTTCTTTGGCTCTGCTTGTGAGCTGCTCGCGTTGCTGTGGAGTCAGCACGCGGTTGACTCGAAATCGCAAGGTGCGAGGTTCAGTCGTCTCTTTCGCAATCAGCTCGATTTTCTGTTTTTGCTCGTCGGTAAGATTGAGTTCCTTGACGAGCTGCAGAAATGCGGGAGGACGCTGCGATGCAGAACGAACTGAGCGAGGCTGAGTTGGACGCTGAACAGGGTTAGTTCGATTCGTCGCGGCCGCTCGTGTACGAGATGGTACACGATACTGCACGTATTTGTATCCAATGTAAGCCCAAATGCTCCCGATCACGAACAAAAGGAAAAGAACCTTCCACGAGACGTGCAACCGCGGCGCCTCTTTCAGAACCCTTGTATCCAAGCGTGCCATGCGCAACTCCCCCCGTTGAAAAATAATGAGAGTGGGAGACCAATTCGAGATCCACCTTTTGCTGCTCTACCCCTCTCCATCGTAATTGGTCAGCAAGGAATGGGCCAAAAGAAAGCGAAGGAAATGAGAAGCTGACAAAAAAGATATGGAGGGCAAGCTTTCCGCAAAACAGACCTTCGAAGCAGCCAAAAGTGTGTCATGGCCGAACATGATAGAGATAGAACTCGAATGCGGAGTCGCACGAACGACTGTTTTCAGGGATGTCGATTTGCTGCAGTTTTTCTGCAAGGCTTGAGCTCCCAAGGCGAAGCGGACGTTTGGCCACATAAAGAAAGCCGGTCGAGGAAAGTTGTTTGGCCAGTTCGTATGACTTTGCAATTTTGGTTCCGTCCCAGCCAGGGAGAATGACTCGGCTATAAAACAGCCGCGGGAACATCGTCGCCAACCAGCTCTGTTCGGTGACGATGGGTTCACCAGGGTCCGTTGCCGCCAGGAATTTTTCAAGGCGACTGATTTGGCGGTATTGGTGAACAAGCCGATCGAGATAAACGACGGAATCGGCGAGACCGAGCAGGACCAGGAAAGCGACCAACGCCTTCAGCGCACGATGATAGGGACCTTGGCCACCAGACCACAATTCCCTCATGACTGCGAATGCCGCCAGCACCAATCCAGGATAAATCGGTAGCAGAAGTCGCGGACCGAAATTGAGGCCAACGGCCGAGCTTGGCACGCTCAGCGCTAATGTCAGAGCCAAGAAAAGAAGAGAGCAGACAACGACGGAGCGCAGGTTGAGAGACTCAAATCTCCCATGGCCGCTTCGCGGTGCGTCCCACAGGGTCAGCCCGAAAAACACGATTGGTGCCGATGCAACCATGGCGTTAACAAAATATTGTGATACTATCGGTTGCTTTGTATCCCATGCGAAAAAGCGAGTAACAATCGCGCCGAGGGTGCCCAGGGCAACAAGAAGGACTCTGTGCTGAAGCGACGATGCGGAGCGAACAAACGCCAGGCATCCTAACGCGAGCAACAATCCTGCGTCGGCCAGAGGCGCCCCCTGAACAAAGGCCAAATAACGATAGGCGACCCATCCCCTTGATGCGAGAGACCAAGTGTACTCCCAAGACTTACCACTCCCCGTGCTCGCACGGAAGAAAAGCGGAACGCCGATGACGGCATGATTCACCACCATGAGTGCGATCGCGCCCGCGGCAAACACGCCCGCTGACACTGCCACGAGACGCCAAGCAGGGCGCAAAAGTAAAACTGCGAGAAAACAGCAAATCGCCCAGAGGAGATACTCCTCACGCATGACAAACGCCAGCCACAGCAAAACGCCCGCGCCAACAGCGCGTGGCAGTGAGGAGCGACGGGTGGCGTCGAGGAGATAGACTTGTCCCCACACCGCAAAAGCTAGCGCGGGAATAATGTCCCAAAAGATATAAACGTACGGGAGAATGGGCGTCGCAAAAATTGCAACAGAGGCAGGAATGGTCGGCCGCTCGAGGCCGCAAAGCCGAGACAACCAGATGATGCCCCAAAACAGCAAGATCCCAGTGAAAAGCGGCAATACCCGTAAGCCGCATTGACCGAAGAGCGCATAAAATGGGGCGGTCGCATAGCTAAACCACGGTGGGTACTGGGCAAACAGTCGGCCACCATGGACAAACGTCTGAATAAGGCCGAAGGGAACTAGCTCAAAGTTCGGATCGAGATGCTGCAAGGGATAATCAAGCCAGAACCCCCCAAAATGATGACGTCCCACGATATTGATGAGTTGGAGGAGGCGCAAGCCGCAATCCACAACCCAAACGCCTTCGCATGGAATCAGGAAACCAATTGCAATGAGCAAGGCGCTGAGAGCACCTGCAGCCCAAATATTTCTGTCAGGAATTGGGCCCAGCTTGAACATCAGGGTCATCCTCTCGCGAGAGAGCTGCAGCTGAATCGGTTTGCTTGACCAGACGCATGATTACGAATCCCGCGTCCCAGGCGCATGCGTGCAAGTATGGGTCGCGCCATCGCAAAGCGACAACTTCGCCCCCAACAAGCATGGAATCTTCGAGTTGAGGAATCGCAGGATCGGCGAGGTTATAGAGCTGAATGCCGTTCTCATTGTTTGCAACTGCAAACAGGTCATGCGGGAGAAAGCAGATATCCTGGGCATAATCTGGAAACTTGTTAACGAGGGAAAGTAGCTCCACGGGGGGCGATGTTTCGGCAATTTCAGTACGGGGCATCGAGATGGCATCTGTGCGAAGAATCGCAAATCCGCCATTGCGCAAGGCGGCCGCAAACAGGGGCGGCGCCGCTTGCACCGCTACGCAATAACCGGGGAGCGATATTCGCTGCAAAGGTTGCAGCAGCGCCGGATCTGCGACGCGGAACATCTCTAGTCCGCCCTCATCATTATTCGCCAGTAGAGCAAGATGCCCCGCTAGGCAGACATCTGTCGCATAGTCGGTGCCCAGGGTGAATGAGCTTACGACGTTTGGCGCAAGAGGGTTTGTGACATCGAGGATCCGGAGTCCTCCACCTCCGCAGGCCACAGCAGCATACGCCTTGTCTGCGTGATAAAAAAGGTGAATTTTGGTGGCAATCCCCTCGAGAGGAAGCGCGGCATATGTTGAAAGATTGTCCGCGCGGAGCGTGAGAAATCCGCGGAACCGATCGGCCACAAAGAGATAACGCCCATCCGAACTTTCCACGATGTGCAATGGTTGCAAGCTGGCCGGCGGCACATGACGTAAGAGGCGTGGAGCGGCGGGACTTGAGATGTCGACTTCGCTCAGACCTTGAAAATTCTGCGCAACGAACGCACGATTGCCAACCAAAGCCACAGCTCGTGCGCGCTTGAGAGGAAGCTGGCCAATTTTCTCCAACTTCCAGAGCTCTTTGCGCTGCAGGCGAGACAACCGCTGCGGATGACGAGTCTCTGCGCATGAGGTCACCAAGAGTTCTGCAACAAGCAGAAGAGTTGACAGCGCAAGGCCAGAGAATTTCTGAATAGGCACGAACATAAGCGAATGGTGAAACATGCGTACCAATGACGCAATTGCAATACTTCGCTCCGGCCCAAGACAGCCGAAGTGGTTGGTCCTCGGCTTGAGCTGGCTGGTGCCCGGCTATGGATTTTTTGTCCACGGACTTCGGCGTCGTGCAGTGGTTCTCTTCTTGGCGATCGAGGGGACCTTTGCCGTGGGCTGTTTTCTGAGAGGTGGCGTTTTTCTGCCAGAATTCCGCTGGGGGCATGAGGGGTTTAATATTGTTACTTTGCTAACATTTTTTACGCAGATTTTCAATGGTGGCGGCGCACTCCTGAGCCTTGTTCCTGAGATCCTAGGAAGCCGCTGGGCTATCTTGCCATATGATGAGGCTTCCTGCTGGGCTGATTTGGGGTCTTTTTACATGCTGGTGGCAGGTGGACTGAATTATTTTGTCCTCATGAGCACGTTCGACTACTTCTACGGGAAAAAGCAGGCTGTTCAAGCCGATGCGATGGAAGGCGAGTCATGACGAGCGGAATAGTCTTTGTGCCGTCCTTGGTGTTTTTGATGTTTGTCCTGGCAGGCGTTTACTCACTAGCGCAGGAACCCTTTGCCCACCGCCGACATCTCGCGCGGCAATGGCTGCGGCGGAGCATCAAACTTGCAAGCGTTTTAGCAGGGATCATGATCCTTGCATTTTTTTTCAGCCGAGTCTGATTTTTTTGTATTGACACCCAAAAAATGCTGCTCATAAACGCGGGGTAGAATCGGGGCAAACCCGAAAAAATTCATTATTCCCGGAAAGGAGGGAAACGTAATGAAGAAAGGCTTTACCCTAATCGAGCTGTTGATCGTGGTGGCAATCATTGCGATCCTGGCAGCTATCGCGGTGCCAAACTTCCTCGAGGCCCAGGTACGCTCGAAGGTCTCTCGTGCGAAGTCGGATCAGCGCTCGCTGGCAACGGCCATTGAGGCGTACTTTGTCGATAACAACCTGTATCCGGCTGCAGCGCGCGAGGGATCAGGCACTTGTGCTGCCCCGAACGCAACAGTTCCGGTCAATCCGGCGGGATCTGGCAACTTCAATAAATATGCCAATCCATCGAACCCCAACACGCAGCTGCGCAACGTGTTCAGCTTTGCAGTGAAGGGAACCACGGCGATAGGCCTGCTGACCACCCCGATTGGCTACATCACCAGCTATCCGGCCGATCCGTTCACGGATACGAAGGGCGCAACATTCTGCTACTTCGCGAATGCGAATGGGTGGATCCTGTGGAGCCCCGGTCCCGACACGGACGAGGCCCAGGGAACAAACCTGGGGACCAACGCCAACCCGGGGACGAACGCTGTTGAGACCTTGTATGACGTTTCGCAGTCTCAGCCAAGCGTTACCCTCGTGGCAGGCATCGGCGGATCTCAGACCAAGGCGTTCACCTATGACCCAACCAACGGAACGGTCAGCCCGGGTGACGTTTATCGCGTGAAGCAGTAAGCACGTTTTTGCAGAAAATCTTTAAAGGCGGCCGGGCGGCAAACTCTCTTGTCGCCCGGTTTACTTTTTCTCTAAGGCAATGTGGCTGCACTGACGTATCCCCGGCAAACATTCACCTAATTTCGCTTTACTTTCAACTTCTCTCCGCCCTATCCCAATGCCACTCTTATGCCTCAGAAAACTGACTCGATTACGTCCGTTGAGGAAAGCACCCATCGCCAACGTCGGTGGGGTTGTACGTGCGGGTGCCTCACCTTCTTGTTGGCGCTGGTCTTGGCAATTCTTGGATTCTTCTACGTCGCACTGAAGCCGTATCCCCTCAATAAACCCGACCGTTGGCTGGGCAGTGAGACCATCGGGTTTGGCGTACTAAGGCTTAGCTCGGCTGACAGCGGAATTTCGGACTTGTTTAGCTTTGTAGCAACACGACTGGAGGAGAGATGGTCTCGCGAGCTCAAGGAAAACGAGCGCACTGCCTTCCATTCATTTATCACGCTTGTACGCCAAACAAGTGACTGGGTCTTCTATCCCCCTGTTTATCTGTATTTAGAGCAGCCAAGCGGTACAACTGCCGTGCGCTTCGCTGGCATTGCGCAATTCCGACACTTTTTTGGCTATCTTGTGGGACGTTCGCTGATCAACTCCCTCGGCCTTCCAGCGCGGACGGAATCGCCCTCGCTACTCGTCTATGACCTAGGCGGCCAGGAGAAGCAAAAGGCGGTGGTGGCCATCTCGCATCTGCGCCTGATGGTCGCGAATGACAATTCGTTGCTGCAGAGCATGGCCTCAGCGGAAAACACTCGATCAGCGAGCACCCCCAGTGAGCGATTTATGACTTACTATGGGGAACTCCATGCAGACAAACCCGCACCAGGCGAGGATCTTGGACTCGTGCTCGAGAACAAAGACAACGCAATCGCACGCGAACTGGAGAATGTGTTGAAAGCATGTGGCCAAAGCCTAGCGTGGGAGCGTATTCAGGAAACAATGGCCAAATACAACGTGGCATTCGAAGATGTGCAGGGGCTGCGCCTCTCCGGGGATGTGATTTCAGCTGATCGAGTCAAATGTGTGGCCACGTTCTATGTGGAACAGCCCCCTGCTTTGAAAAGATTTGCGGAAGCTGCGAAGCTTCTTGAAGGACTTTCGACACCCTCGGCTCAGAAATCTCCAGCTATTTTCACCAAGATTGAAACACAAGCAGGCCGCAATTACGTGAGCGTGACTCTCGAGCTAACAGGGCTGCGTACACTCTTGGGGACCTGGATTCAGGGCGGCGCCAACGCCACGGGGGCATCGAACTTAGCGTCGACCAAAACCGAGGAATCGGCTACGACCCAGCCATGAAAAGGATTCGTGTTCTGAGGCTCATCACGTGGTTGCCCAAGGGGGGAATTGAGCGGAAGATCGTTGCAGTGCTGCCCCGGCTCAACAAGGAACTTTTCGAGCCGCACGTCTGTTGCATCCGAGAGCGTGGGCCACTGGCGGAGGACCTCGAAGCCAAAGGAATTCCCGTGCACGTCGTCCCTTTTCGCAGCCGGCTTCATCCGTGGAGCCTTTGGCAATTACATAAGCTGACGAACCGCCTGGCTATCGAGCTCGTTCATGCGCACATGTACCGTGCGAACACCCCCGCCACTGTCCTTTCCTTGCTTGGGGCCCCGTTCAAAGTCATCGGGCACTACCATAATATCGACACCTGGGAGACATGGCGGCAACTCCAGCTCGACGCCTATCTGGCGCGGCAACGCGCCATGAATCTGGCTGTCTCGGAAGCAGTTCGCCGGGACGTCATGCAACATCTGAAGGTTCCAGGTGATAAAATCCGAACCTTACACAACGGTGTGGATACGCGGGAATATTGTCCGGCAAGCAATAGTGAGCGCGAAGCTCTGCGCTACGCGTTGGGATGGCCAAGCGATGCCTTGGTGGTCATGATGGCTGCGCGGCTCGTGCCACAAAAGAATCATCGGTTTGTTATCGAAAACGCACGCGACATTATTCGCGATTTTCCCGATCTGTATTTCGTGTTCGCCGGCAACGGCCCCCTTGAAGCCGAGCTCAAGGAGTTGGCGGGCCAATGCAGGGTGGCTGAACATATTGTGTTCCTTGGCCACCGCGATGATGTCCCCCAGCTGCTCGCCGCTTCCGACATGAGTATTCTCCCATCCAGCCGCGAAGGCTTTTCTAATACGGTGCTTGAATCCATGGCGTGCGGTCTACCAACGGTCGCGAGCGATGTGGGTGGCAACCGGGAAATTATCGACCATGGGTTGAACGGGTTTCTGCTGGAAATGGAGAATACGGGGGCAGGCGCCATGCCAAAAGCCACGCAATTCGTGCGTCTTGTCCGCAGACTTGCAGCCGAGCCGGAGCTACGAGCCCGGATCGGCACGGCCGCGCGGCAGACGGCGCTCCGGTTTAGCTTGGACGTCATGGTGGAAAAGACCGAAAAACTTTATCTCGAACTTCTGGGCAGAGGGCGAAGCTTATGAAAAAAGCGGGTCCAAATGTGACGGCGGTGATCCTTGGCGGGGGACGTGGAACGCGGCTTGACCCACTCACACGCTATCGCTCCAAACCGGCTGTCCCCCTCGCTGGCAAGTATCGCCTTATTGATGTGGCCATCAGCAATTGCATCAATTCTGGCATTCGCAAAATCTACGTCCTCACTCAGTTCAACTCGGCGTCGCTCAATCGCCACATCTCGAAAACGTATAGGTTCGACGATTTCAGTGGTGGTTTTGTGGATATTCTCGCGGCCGAGCAAACCGTGGAAACGGAGAAGTGGTACCAAGGCACGGCTGACGCGGTGCGCCGCCAACTGCGTCACATTCACGATCATGAGGTAACGCACTACCTTGTTCTTTCGGGCGACGCCCTTTATCGGCAGAATTTTCAAGACATGATCGCAGACCACGTTGCGGCTGGTGCTGACATCTCGATCAGTTGCAAGATGGTGAGCGAGCGTGAAGCCCCACAGCTTGGAATTCTCGGCATAGACGAAGCCCGCCAAATTCGATGGTTCCGCGAGAAACCGGTCCCCGAAGAGCTTCCCAAACTGAAGATGCCGCCTGAAGCTGCTAAGCAGGCCGGCCTCGATTGCACAGCTACACCGTTTCTCGCTTCGATGGGAACTTACTTGTTTGAGCGCGACGTGTTGAGCAAGGTTCTTACGGAAAACCCGTCGCACGATTTTGGTAAACAAATTATCCCTTGGGCTCTCGACCGTTACAAAGTTCACGCCCACCTTTTCCACGGATACTGGGAGGACATCGGAACGGTGCGCAGCTTCTACCAGGCAAATCTCGACCTGCTCAAAGATCAGCCCCCGTTCGATTTTTACGATCCAGATTTCCCCATCTTTTCACACGCGCGCTTGCTTCCGTGCTCTCGTATCGTGGATTCGCATATCGAGCGGGTACTTGTTGCGGAGGGTTGTTTTATCGAAAAAGCGGTCATCCGCAATAGCGTGATTGGAATTCGGAGTCACATTCGCGAGGGCTCCGTGGTCGAAGATTCCATTGTCATGGGTGCTGATTTGATCGAGACAGAGCCTCCACCGGGTGAACTTCCCTTGGGCATAGGGCCAAACTGCCTTATTCGAAATGCGATCATAGACAAGAACGTCAGGATTGGGCCCAACTGCCAAATCATCAATACGACAGGCACTCAGCATGCGAATGGTGAGCACGCTTGCATCCGCGATGGAGTGATCATTGTCCTAAAGAATGCAGTCATTCCACCAAACACCATGATCTAACGCGCAGAAAGCGGTTCTACGATTGGCACTTCCTGGGGCTGTGAAAAATCACTCGGCATCGTTGCCAGTGGAAATGGGGCGGCTACGCACGCTCACGATTTTCCAGCCGTTCATAGTTTTGCGCAGCATGTAGCGTTCGTCTTTAGCGATGACTTGTGTACCGACACGATCTTCGCGCAAGCAGTCCACCGCAGCCATCACATGGCTAATTTTGACATGAAGGTCGAGCACATGCTGCTGAATCTTCTGACCGCTACGTTCCTCGTAGGCTTTCCGTCGGCGCACAATGTAGTCGTCGCGGCTTAGCCCAGCACGCATCTCTTCTGCAAGTGCCTCGTATTCAGTGGCGAAATCTCGCGTGTTCCAACTTTCGACGAAGACACGGACCACTTCTTTCGGATCCTGCTTCCAATCGGCCGGTAATTGCCTCACCGGCAAAAGCTCCGGCTGAGATTCCTCCACTTCCTTGGCATGGTTTCCTTCCGAGAGATATTGGCGACGCCGGAGCAAATGCTCGACTCGCCCGAGCAGGGCCAGTGGCTCAAATGGTTTCGACAGAAAATCGTCGGCCCTCAGCCCTGCCGCCCAGAATGACTCTGGCTTGTCGGAGACCGCACCAAGAGAGGAAATAACCATCAGCGGCATGCTGGCAATCTCTGGCGTACGGCGGACACGGCGACAGAACTCGAGTCCACTCACTTTCGGCATGCGCAGATCAACGATGGCCATATCGGGGCGCTCGCGAAGGAGGAGCTGCCAGCCTTCTTCGCCATCGTAAGCGCCGATGACGGTATGGCCCTTTGTCTTAAGGATGGCTTTGACGTATTCGACAATTTCGAATTCGTCGTCTACGACTAGGATTTTGCACCCCATGGCTTTACTTCTAGCGTACGCGCTCAGCGACATTCAAGTGTTACATGTTCGAGAATAGCGTCCACGGTTGGGGGCACTGATATTGGCTTAGGGGAAAATTCGATGGCGTTCTTAGGATCCTTGAGACCATGTCCAGTAAGCACGCAGACAATTCGCACTTTGTCCCCCGTCGCATGGGCCCCAACAGCGGCAGGGTGATGTTTGGAAAAATATCCTGCCCGGGCATACTTGAAAAGCCCAGCCACGCTGGCCGCGCTCGCGGGCTCGCAGAAAACTCCTTCGTATCGGGCGAGGAACTGGTACGCAGCAACGATTTCCTCATCGCTCACCATATCGATGACGCCATGGGATTCATCACGGGCCGCTTCGGCCAATTTCCAGCTCGCCGGATTTCCGATGCGAATCGCTGTGGCAAGGGTCTCGGGTTTTTCTACGACGTGTCCGCGCACGATTGGGGCAGCACCCTCCGCCTGAAAGCCCATCATCTTGGGAAGACGACGCACGAGCCCTTTGCCGTGGTATTCCTTGTAGCCTTTCCAGTAGGCCGTGATATTGCCGGCATTGCCGACAGGGATGAAGTGATAGTCGGGTGCATCGCCAAGAACATCACAAATCTCGAAAGCCCCCGTCTTTTGCCCCTCGAGACGATAAGGATTGATAGAATTGACAAGGGTAATTTTGAACTGAGTTGTGACCTCGCGCACAATTCGGAGCGCATCGTCGAAATTTCCCGCCACGGCGAACACCTTCGCTCCATGCATAAGCGCTTGGGCAAGCTTGCCAAGCGCGATGTTTCCATCGGGGATGATGACAATGCATGTCATGCCTGCACGCGCCGCATATGCAGCGGCGCTCGCCGAGGTATTGCCCGTGCTGGCGCACATCACGGCGTTCGAGCCTTCTTCCAGAGCTTTGGTCACGGCCATTGTCATGCCGCGGTCTTTGAAAGAGCCGGTCGGATTCAAGCCTTCGAACTTGAGATAGACCTCGACGTGAGAGCCAACCTCGCGCGCGACTGCAGGGGCCGGAATCAGCGGCGTATTCCCTTCGTTGAGCGAGACAACAGGCGAATCGGCTTCGACAGGCAAAAACTCTCTGTAGGCAGCAATGATTCCAGCCCAGCGCGCTGAGCCCATGGCAGCAAGTCCTTTCATCGCAAACAAATTATGATGTTTCGCCGTTTCTCCGTTTTCGCAAAAGAGCGAACGTTACGAATCGCAAGAGGCGTCAACTAAAAATCAACTACAAATCAAAAACCAGCACATCTATCGGTCAGGTGCTAAAATTGCGCTGTTCGTTGAGCGCAGAATCCACAAGGGATCGGAGCGAACGCGCTGCAAGTTCAACATTCGGCGCTTCTAAGATCGCTCGAATCATTGCGATTCCATCGGCGCCATAGCGAATTATCTCAGCGGCCGTCGCAAGGTTGATCCCCCCAAGTGCGACGATTGTTGCCCCTGGGCACTCCCGTCGGGCTTGCGCAATTGTGCTAGGCCCAAGAGGCGCAAGAATGCCTTCCTTGCTCGGCGTGGGGTATATTGGGCTCAATGTCACGGCGGGGATTCCACGTTCGAAAACGGATTTTGCCTCGTCTACACTATGAGCAGAATAGATCGTATGTAATCCGGCGTTTTTTTCAAGCCACTGCGCCAACTCGGTTGGCTGCGCCGGGGACCACGTTGAGCTCTGAAGGTGAACTCCGTGGAGCATCTCAGGTGAGAGGTCGGGGAACCAAGAGCCAGCGTTGAGAAACAGAAGAGCCCCATGGGCATCGCACAGTGGTTTGAGCGTTGAGAGATATTGGAAAATCTGCGCACGCGTAGCGCTCTTTTCCCGCAACTGAACAGACGTCACTCCCCCACGCAGCGCTTGGTCGACGAGGACGCCAAGCTCATCCGGCGAACGCAACCGCCCATCGGTGATGAGATAAAGTCGCAGATAGTCGCAAAGTTTTGGCATTGCCGTTATTTTCCACGACGAAAAACCGTGCTGATAAACGAACGTTTATTGCACTGTTTCTCGAAAAGAATCTCTGACGGCTAGAGATTCTTTAGGTTCAAAAATCCATGCTTGCGGCCGATCGAGAAATTGTAAAAACTTATACAGCATCATTCACCGGGGACATCAAAATTTATGGCCAAAGTTCTTGGGATTTGCGGAAGCTTGCGGGATCATTCCCATACACGGGTGTTGTTAGAAATCGCTCTGCAGCATGCGCGACGATGTGGTTCGGAAGTGGAACTGCTCGACCTTCGCGAGTACCCGCTTCCCCTATTTGAGGCACATCGGCAATATGATTGCAACGCCACAGTGCAGAAGGTGGTGGCAAAGATCAAGGAAGCCGATTGCTACCTCGTGGGGACGCCCGAGTACCATGGCTGCATGAGTGGCGCACTCAAGAATTTTTTCGATTTTGTATACACAGAGATTTCTGGCAAACTCTTTGGTGTGGTTGCAGCAACGGGCGGAAGTCAGGGAGTAAGCTCATTGGACAATTTACGAGCATGCCTGCTTTACTGTCACGCATGGGTTCTGCCTTACAATGTGGCCGCTTCGCAGCGAGATTTCGACGACAATGGACGCTTGGTGAACGAACAAGTTTTGGATCGTCTTGCGCGCCTTGGGCGCGACGTGGCTGTCTATGGGCCGCTTTTGGTGAATCAATTTCGCGCTGATTTAGAACTGCCGCCGGATGCTGCTCAAAGTTTTGCAGGGTGGGTTCGTTGAAATCATGGTGGCCGGGCAACTCAGAGAAGGCAAGCTAGTAGACCGCAGCGTCCTTTCTTGCTTTTGTCTGTAGCTGGCGCCAGAATTGTTTGACACACACGAAAGGGAGGAGAAGCTATGCAATTCGCGGTGTGGGTATTGATTGCCGTTCTCATGTTTGTAGGGGGACAAACTCGCGGCGAGGATTTTCAACTGGCCACAAAAGTTACTGGTCTAAATTCTCCCAACGAGCCGGTACTTTACGACGTCGACGCTGACGGTCATTTCGAGGTTCTGCTCACGGGAGTCAATGGCGAGGTCGCTGCATATCGTTTGCCCTCACTGTCAATCCTTTGGAAGACAAAGCTCCCTGCGAAAGGACTCACTTCTGCAGCAATCGGTGATTTGCTGGGAACGGGCGAGGGTATCGCTGTTCTTGGCTCAGGCGACGGGAATGTTTTTTTCGTCCGAGCTGGCAGCGGAGAAATTCTTGCAACCTTGCCTCTGGGCAAAGCGGTGTCGGTGGCTCCAACTATTCTCCCCGCGCCGGATGAAACCACGGCATCTGCGGAAAGCGCAGTCGTTTGCGACGAGTTTGGTGAAGTGCATCTCGTCAAACTCGAGGGCCAAACGCCTTGGGTTGTTTTTTCCAGCCCGAACACACTAGAAAGTCCCACGGGGGAACAGATCTCGCTCGGTCGTGTCAACTACCCCGCCAGCATCGCTGATATTGACGGCGATCATAAACCGGAAATCGTCGTTGGGACGGCTCTGGGGAAAGTTGTGGCGATCAGCTCGACAAATCCCAGGACACGTTATGTGTGGCACGGCCCCCAAGGGCTCTCGATTATCACAAACGTGGCAGCAGGGGATTTTTTCGGACTAGGTCGCGATGCGCTGGTCTTTGGAACGAACGCAGGCAACCTCTTCGCTATCGCGTTTGATCCCGCCACGCACACCCTGAAAACTGCTGTTGGTCAACTCAAGCTGTCGGGGCCTGCGAACGGTCACATTCTCGCTGCCGATTTCGATGGTGACCACTTGCCCGACGTCATCGCGGGTTGCGACAACGCGGTCCTTAGCTTCGCCCCGGCTGTAGGATTTGTGCCGCGCGGTCAGCCCTATGGGGCGAACGCTCCGCCTTTCAGCCCTGTCGCGCTTATTGCGCTCGCCGACAAAACGTACCGCGCTCTCGTTATCGACGGGAAAGGAATTCTTCATCTCATCGATCCAATCAAGACTTCACCTTCGGGGTCGCTTGCGCTCGACACTGTCGCCAATAGTACAATTGTCGGAGGCAACTTGACCAACGCGGGATTTCCCGAGCTCGTCTATCTGACAAAAAACAGAGCGCGACTGACGTATGTGGGACTAACGGAGCGCAAGGTCTCGTCCGAAATTTCACCAGTGTTGGCGATGGGCAGCAATTTCCAGCGCAGCGGGGAGATCGGTACGAGACCCCTTGCACAGTTGAAAGCAAACCGCGAACGTTTCGCCAAGCTTTTAGCCTCACAAGTAGCCGAAGCAAAGCAGCTTTACGACATGGGCCGCTATGCCGAGTGCCGAGCGACGCTGGCGCGGGTTTTGCAGGCCGTGGCGGATCACCGTGAAGCGATATCTCTCGAACGTAAGGCAGCATTCCGCCAGCATTGGCTCCTGTATGTCGCTCTGATGCTCCTCGTGGCGGGTACGGCCGGAATCGGAGTTTGGGCGGTCATGAGGCTCCGCCTACACCGAAGTGCCATTGAGAATGTGGAAAAGCTGATAGAAATCCAAGCCTACCCGCAGGCAGCCGCGCTGCTTCAGGAACTGCGGCGGAAAGACCCCAAGAATGCGACGTTTTTGCGCCTTCTCGCGAAGGTCTATCTTTTGTGGGAACGCATTGGGACTGACACGATTCGCGTTTTAGAAGAGGCGCACCGCACCTTCCCTGACGACTCGGGGATTACGCTCGCGCTAGCCAAAGCTTACGCCGAAACGGGCGTGGAAAACGAGCAAGCCCTCGAGCTCTACCAAATCGCCCTGGCAGTCATGGAAGGCGAACGCGGGGACATCGCCTATCGGGCGGCGAAGATTTTTGAGACCAAGGGAAACGTCGAACAAGCGATTCGGCATTACAGGCTGGCTGAAAAAGAAGGATGCACCGCCCCCGATTTGCAGGCACGGCTCGTGGAACTTTACCTCGCTACTCATCAGTTCAACGAGAAAACCCTGCCAGCGTTCGAAAGCATGTTTTCGGAGTACACTCAGGACGCGCGGTTCCTTGAAGGGCTGTGCCGCGCCCAGGCGGCTGCGCGACGTGTGGACGACCGCGCGCGTGCTGCCGCATCGAGCTTGCTCGCTCTCAAGCCAGACTCCGTCGTCGCCCTTCGGCAGCTAGCCAAATGCGAACTTCAGGCGGGTCGCCACGAAAAGGCGAAGAACTTCGCGGAGCGAGCATTTGCCCTAGAGCCAAATGATGACGAAACGGCCTTGGTGTTAGCGTTCTGTTATTCCGCCTTGGAATTTTTCGAACCCAAGGCGCGCGAGATTTACAGACGCGCTCTTGCCTTGGATCCGCAAAACCCCACTTTCCTCCGGTGCGCAGCACTGACTGATCACACAACGTTGGGTAGGCCTCTTGATGAAACTGATTTCGACATTCTTAAGCGCGCCGTCCAGGCTAACCCTAACGACGTGGTCCTGTTGCGTACCTACGCCGAAGAGTGCCGAAAACGAACTGATTTCACCAGTGCCCGTGAAGCGCTCGAGAGACTCTTGGAACTCGGAGGCCAGAGCTCGGCAGTGTATTGCAGTTTGGCAGAGGTGTATGCCTTACAGGGCGAATTCAGCTCTAAAGCCATTCCTGCCTATGAGGAAGCCCTGGCCGCTGACCCTGAGAACGCAACCTACTTGGAGGCATTGGCCCGCAGTTACATAGTTGCAGGACGCAAAGATCCCGCCGCAATTCAGTTGATCGAAAAGGCGCTCAAAAAAGTGCCTCGTGCCATTGAGCTGGGGGTGTACCTTGCAAAAAATTATCTAGAGACAGAACGTTATGAGGACGCACTGAAACTTGCTCGTTGGCTACTAGAGCGCGATAAAGAAAATGAGGAAATTCAGAAGCTCTTCGCCCAAGCCTCATTCGCTTCTAACCGACTCGATGAAGCGATAGAGCAGTATCAGCACGTCTTGGCCAAACACCCTGATGATTCCGAAGCCTTGGTGAACATTGCGCTCGCGTTTGCGCGAAAACACCGCACGGATGCAGAAGCCGCGCAGCGCTACACGGCCGCACTGGCGGTGTCACCCGCCCAACCATTGATCAGGTTCATGCTGGCGCGCCATCACGCCATGGCGGGACGTTATGGCGCAGCCTTGGATCAATTGGCCGAAATCCTGCGTATATCGAACGAACATCAGCCGCGACTTTTAGACGAAGTGAGGCTCTATCTGGCCCATGCGCCGGATCGCGCCGACCTGCGCTGGTTCTGCGCCACCCTCCTCACTGAAATGGAACACATGGACGAAGCATGCGAGGAGATTGAAAACCTTCTCGCGCTCGAGCCCGGCGAGACAAAAGCAATCCTTCAGGCCTACGATCGCATTTTGGGCAAAGACCCTCTCAACGTCACAGCTCTCGTCGGTAAGGCACGCCTGTTGCGGGCGATGGGAAATCACGAGGCGGCCAAGCCGCTGCTGGAGCAAGCTCACCGCATTTCACCAAAGAATGCCGATGCGCGCAACGAACTAAAAGAACTCTACGAGGAAATTCTCCAAGAAAAGGACGAAACGGAGATCCGTTTCGAACTCGCCAAGCTTCATTTTGAAGAAGGCGCCTACGACAGAGCAATCGCCCTGTTCCAGAAAACAGTTCTAGATTTCCGCTTCGAGAACGAATCCATCAAGATGCTGGCGCGCTGCTTCATGGAAAAAGGCATGCTCGAGTTCGCATTCCAGGAGCTGCGCAAACTCCTGATTGATGACGAGGTCAAGGAACTGCTCTACACGCTTGCCCAGCGCTACGAAGCGAAAAATGATTTCGTCGGCGCCAAGCAGGTTTACCGCGTGCTTTTCGCCGCCGATATGAACTACCGCGACGTGAAACATCGTTTCGAGATGCTCGCTGGCGCCACGAGTGACCCCCTGGCTCTCGATAGGTCTGAGCTTATCACCCAACTGGGCGAACGAGCACGAAGCCGCTACGAATTGGTGGAAGAGCTGGGTCGCGGAGCAATGGGGGTGGTTTACCGGGCTCGCGACAATGAGCTTGAAGAAATCGTCGCGCTCAAAATTTTGCCTGAGAATTTGTCGCAAAATCCCGAGGCACTTCATCGTTTCCGCGCGGAAGCACGCGCTGCAAGGCGACTTTCGCACCCAAACATTGTACGCATCCACGACATCGGCGAAGAAAAGGGGCGTAAATACATCTCGATGGAGTTTGTCCGGGGAACCGACCTGAAACGCTATTTGCGGCAGAAGGGCAAGTTGAGCATTGAAGAAGCGATCTCGATCATTCTGCCCTTATGCGATGCTCTTGACTACGCGCACAGCAACTCGATCGTGCACCGCGACATCAAGCCAGCCAATATTATGATCACGGAACAGGGCGTTGCAAAACTTAGCGATTTTGGCATCGCCAAGGTCTTGGAACTGACAAGCGAAACCGTGACCGGTGCAATCATTGGGACACCCCTCTACATGAGTCCGGAGCAGGTGCAAGGCCAACCGGTCGATCACCGCGCCGACATTTACTCGCTGGGCATCACGTTTTATGAGCTGCTCGCCGGCAAACCGCCCTTCACGGAGGGCGACATTGCGTATCAGCACTGCCGTGTGCCGGCACGCCCGATTCCGGGTGTTCCAGAAGAGCTCAACGTTATCATCTTGAAATGCCTGGAAAAAGACAAAGAGAAGCGATGGGCCAGCGCGGCAGAACTCGCCCAAGCCCTGCGCTCGTGGTTCGAAAAATGGCAGCAGAGCAAACCGCTTGTGTCGTAGGAAAGGATGACCAATGTCACTCGGGGCTACTGGCCAAAAACAACCGGGGCTTTAGCGTCCGATCCCGGCGCGCAAGTAGCCGTTATCATCGAGGTAACGCAGGAGCACTGCCACGCACTCCTCCACAGAGAGCTTGTCCGTGCGCAAGTGGATCTCTGGAGCCAAAGGCGCCTCGTAGGGCGCATCGGGGGATACGCCGGTGAAGCTTTTAATCTCGCCGCGCATGGCTTTTTCATAAAGCCCTTTGGGGTCACGCGATGCGCATACCTCGATCGGGGCGTCCACAAATGTCTCAATGAATTCACCCGGAGCAAGGAGTTGGCGCACGCGATCGCGATCTTCGCGATAGGGACTAATGAAGCTTGTGATGACGATGAGGCCAGCATCCACAAATAGCTTCGCGACTTCGCCGATCCGGCGGATGTTTTCTGCCCGATCCTCTGGGGAGAAACCTAGATTTTTGTTCAAGCCGTGACGGATGTTATCACCATCAAGAACGTAGGTCGCGTGCCCACGTTGGATAAGGACTTGTTCGAGGGCCATAGCGATTGTGCTTTTCCCGCATGCTGAGAGACCTGTCAGCCAAAGGCAACAAGGCCGCTGTCCCAGAAGGTGCATACGTTCTTCGCGCGTGACATGGCCGGGATGCCAAGTGATGTTCTGTGCTTTCTGAATCGTCATCCGTCTTCAACTCCTTGATTGGATTCTCGCGAGCCCCATTGGTTTTGCCGCTCTCAGAGCCACAAAGAAGGGGAATCCTAAATTATAAAAAGAGGGAGTGGTAAAAATTCACTATAATACGACTAGCTTTATAGAGTAATTAGCGAAATAAATTACCGCTACTTGCATGTAAGGGACTTAGAAATCTTGCCGTATTTTATTGCTTTATTGCCGAATGAAAATGTTGTCGGAGAATCTTTGATTTTAGATCTCTGAAAAAAAGATACTTATCTACTATTCTCCCTGGATTCTCTTTTAGCGATGCCGGTGAGCTTTCTTTTCCATAAGTTCCGCGCGGTTCCCATGAGAATGACTGTGCGGCGTCTAAATGCAGCTTATTCTTAGGGGTACTCCTAGAGTGCCGGCGACGGTGAGACCTCGTGGAAGCAGTCGCTTCCTTTTCGCGAGGCAACCGTAAGGGAATCGCAATCCCACCGCGACAACGCAACAAAGGACTACTATGGAGCAGTTCAAAAAAATTGTGCTTCCCAACGGCGTGAGAATCGTTCTGGAGCGCATCCCCTACGTTCGCAGCGCCTCCGTGGGCATCTATCTGGAAGTGGGGAGTCGCAATGAGAAACCCGAGGAGCATGGGCTGTCGCATTTCGTGGAGCACATGTTCTTCAAAGGCACTCGGCAGTACGACGCCATGGCGCTCTCTGTGCTGATCGATAAGCTAGGTGGCAACGTGAACGCTTTCACCACGCAGGAGAATATTGCGATTTCGGCTAAGGTGATAGATGAAGATCTGTCCGCAGCTATCGATTTGCTGGCGGAGATCTACCTCGACAGTGTGTTTGCTCCGGAGGAAATTGAGCGCGAACGCAACGTTGTGTTGGAAGAGATTAAGATGTACAACGACACGCCAGACGAACTCGTTCTGGACGTGTACCTGGATCACCTCTATGCCGATCATGCGCTTGGCCGGCCGATTCTTGGCACGCCGGATCAGGTGCGACGTTTCACGCGCGACGACATTGTTCGTTACTTGAACCGCGAGTTTGCCCCGGACCGCGTGGTTGTGGCTTTAGCGGGGAACTTTGATCTGCGGCGTATCGAGCCGCAACTGAGACGGATTTTCGAGCGACTGGAACCCAATGGTTGGGAACGCAATCCCCTCGAGCCGCCTGCGCCGACCTTTCAAAGCTATAACTTGGATCGCGACACGGAACAGGTGCATTTCTGCATGGGGACGGATGGTCCGCCGCGCGACAGCGAGGACCGTTATGCCTTTGCGATTCTTAGCACCATTCTTGGCGGTTCGACGTCTTCACGCATTTTCCGCGAGGTGCGCGAAAAGCACGGCCTGGCTTATTCGATCGGCACGTTCGATTGCTCGTTCCGCGATGCAGGGGCGATCGCCGTAACTGGGGGGACAAGTCCAAAGCATATTCATCAAGTGGTGCGGTTGTGCCTCGACGAGATCCACAAACTCTACACGGAAGGCGTCTCGGAGGAAGAGGTCGACAACGCCCGCCAGCAGATCAAAAGTTCGTTGATCCTGGGCATGGAAAATAGTGCCACGCGCATGGGGCGCCTTGCGGAGTGCGAAATTTTCTACGGTGAGTACATTCCCGTGGACCGCGTGCTGGCACGAATCAACGCCGTCACGCCCGACGACGTACAACGAGCTGCCGAGATTTACTTGAAGGACAGACCGGTGTCGTTTGCATCCATTGGCCCGTCGCACAAGTTCGAGCTTTCCTTCTGCGGCATGACCTTCTGAGAGCTGCTGCGTTCTCCCAGAAGGCCCAGACAATAAGGCGGTGAGGACTGTCCATTTTTCGTTTGTCCAAGAAGCCCATGCAGTGGCGGCCGCCATGTGTTGTAGCGAGGAGAAAAAAGAGTGAACGCGGGCCTAGCCGGCGGCAAGCAGGTGTTGTGCGGCGGCCCGGGCAGCCACATAGGCACTGGACCAAGCCCATTGGAAATTAAATCCCCCTAGGCGCCCGTCCACATCGAGGATTTCGCCACAAAGATGCAGTCCGGGGATCTTGCGCGATTCGAGGGTACGCCAGCTTACTTCGTCGAGATGAACTCCGCCGGCTGTGACTTCAGCGGCGGAAAACCCTCTATCGCCGATCACACGCAGGGGCAGCGCAAACATGGATGCTGCGAGAGCAGACATCTCGTCGCGACGAAGCTGGCCCATGCGGCGGGTGGCAAGTATCCCCGCAAGTGCTTCTGCAAAACGCTGGGGATAGAGTTGCGCTAGTACTGCGGCCACAGTTCGGCGAGGATGGTCGGCTCTCTCGCGCTGCAGGAAAGCCGAAGCCTCATGAACGCACCCGAACTGGGGATGCCCAAGCGTGAGCTCGAGAGAGCCGCTGCCACTCCGAAGTGCACGAGTCACGTGGCGCGACAAGTCGAGGACAGCCGGCCCACTCACGCCAAAGTGGGTAAAAAGGATCGGCCCGAATGTCTCATAAGTCGCACCGTCCTGCGGGTTGATGAAACGGAGGCGACAAAGGAAGGAGATCCCCGCAAACTCTGCAAAACGCCCCCCGGCGCTTTGGTCGGGAGAGAGAACAAGAGGAACGAGCGCGGGCACAGGATCGACGACGGTGTGACCTAGCTTGCGCATCCAGTGCAGTCCAGCGCCATCGCTGCCGGATTTAGGGAGAGCAAGACCACCGGTGGCAAGAATCACACGCTTTGCAATGCATGAGCATCGGGTGAGCGCCCATTGGAGGAGAAATCCTGGCGAAATTGGTTCCAGGTTTTCGATTCTGGCCCCCGAGATGATCTTGCAGCCTCGCTCGGTGGCGCCACGCACCAAAGCATCGCGCACGGATGCTGCCTCATAGGTGGCTGGGAAGTACTTACCCTTTTCTTCGAGCACGAGCTCGACACCGAGAGAGCGGAACCAGTCAATTGTCTGCTTCACGTTGAAGCTGCGCAGAACATTGCGCACGACAATGCTCGAGCTGCTCCAGAAATCGCGTTCCGTCACGATGGCGTTTGTCACATTGCACCGCCCACCGCCGCTCACCAAGATTTTGGTGCCAATGCGAGTGGCGCCCTCGAAGACCATGATGCGCAAGCGCCGCGCCGAGTCATGGGTTGCAGCAAAGATTGCAGCCGCAAGCCCAGAGGCACCTCCCCCAATAATCGCAATGTCTGTTTTGATTTGTTGTTCTTTCACACGTCTCGGCAGTGGCCTCTTTTTTTTCGACGTTAGCGGCGAAGGTTGATAGCGGCCAGTGACTATGGGCAGGCCTCACCGCTGCTCAAGCGCACCGGATGCCCGACCGGTTGGTGAAACCGGTCCGTTTCCGCGCCGTCATGGGTCATGAATTTTGGCCGGTCATTGGCGCCGCTGCCGGTTCGGGCACTACGACCGTTCCAGCCGGCTTCGAGCGCGCCTGTCCCGGTTGCGGGTAATCGACTCGGCGATGATAGCGGCTCAGGAGAGTTTTCACAAATACCTCGAAAATTTCGTGCAGGTCTTCAAAAGTCATTTTGCACTCGTCGAACTGGCCGTCGCTGAACTTGTCCTGGATGGTTTGGCGCACAAGCCGATAAACGTCTTCTTCGCGCACGATCTTCCCCGTAAGTTTTGCAGTGGCGGTGGCTTCAACTGCGTCAGCCAGCATGACGATGGCGGCCTCGCGGGTTTGAGGTTTAGGGCCTGGATAGCGGAATTCCTCTTCGTCGAGCGTACTGATTTGTGTTCCTAACTGCTGGCGCGCCTGTTCATAAAAGTATTTGATGAGCGAGGTGCCATGGTGTTGGGGTATAAAATCAATGACTTGTTGCGGGAGCCGGAAGCGGCGCGCCAACTCAATGCCTTCGCGCACGTGGTTTTTTATGATGAGGCAGCTGAGAAATGGGGACATGCGCGAGTGAATGCGGCGTTCTTCGGGGGTGACCTGGTTTTCGGTGTAATACTTAGGTTTGAGCAGTTTTCCCACGTCGTGAAAATAAGCTCCAGCGCGAACAAGAAGGTAATTGGCGCCGATACGTTCTGCGGCGGGTTCTGCAAGCTTTGTCACATTGAGGACATGCTGATAGGAGCCTGGCGCGCGTTCTTCCATGAGACGCATAAGAGGATGTTCGATACTTGTGAGCTCCATGAGGCGCACGTCGGTGACTATGCCGAAAAGGCTTTCGATGAGGGGAAGTCCACCCACCGCCAACACGTAGCAGGCGAGGCCATTGGCCACCGCGAGAATTGCCACGTCCGCACGGATGGCCAAACGGTTGAACATCACGGCACTGACGATGGCAAGCAAGGCATTGAGGGCTGCTAGGCGCAGTCCAGCCATGAGCACCTCGCGGCGTTCGCGCACGGAGTGGAGGAACACAACGCCTGCGAGACCGCTCACAGCACCGACGAAGGTCGGCCAGAAGCTTCCGTGGAAGGCAAGTCCTGCAGCTAGGGCGGACACCAACGAAATGACGATAGCCAGCTGGGGCTCGAAGAGAATAACGTCAAGCATTCCTACTAAGCCGGCCGGATAAGCAAACGTCGAAAGAACAACATCGTCGGAAAGGGTGAACACAAACTTTCCCACCGCTAATGCAAACACCGATGGAAGCGCAAGCATCGCGATGCGCGCCGGGGTGAACAAAAAATCGCGAACATAGCGCGCGGCGAAGCCTGCGACGAATGCCATGGCTAACGCAACGATCAATGCGTTGGAAAATAAGCGCAGCGTGTCATAGCGCCGCAGCTTCTTGTCGAGCAGGCCAAGTAGCTCAACCTGGAGAGAAGACAGTCGCTCGCCACGTGTGATGACACGGTTGCCCGCCGCGACTTCGAATTTGCGCTGAACTTTTTTGAGTGCCGCTTCGAGCGACTCAGCGGTAAGGTGTTCGCTGTAAACAATGTTGGGACGCAAGATGGGGAGCAAGAGCTCGGTGTAAGCTTTTCTCCATTCGGGCGCGACGGGCGCTCGCGCAAAAGCTCTGCGTTCGAGGAAACTCTCGACTTCTGTTGGATACTCCAGGACGCGCTCGAGGTCAAAGGTTGTGGTACGATCGAGTGCCGACGGGGCAGCGCTCAGGATTCGCAAACGCCCCGTCAATGCGGCGCCAATCAACAGACGCTTATCGTTAGTGATGCCGCGTTCGGAATAAAGGGTGCGGAGCACTTCGAGCAAATCTGTGTGAAGGCGCGGATCGTCCGCATGGGCAATGAGAAACTCGCAAGTCGGGTGGGAAAGCTCCACGCCGTATGCGGTTCGCAGTTTCTTCTGAAAAACCGACTGAGAGCTAGGTAGATCGCGAGCTTTGCTCGCCTCGTTCAAAACGCGTTCAAGGAGTTCTACTGTGCCGTGCTCGACAGCTACATCGTGGACAAAGATTTTCGCGTGTTGAGAGCGAATTTCTGCCTCATCTCGTGCAACTTGTTCCGTATCCTCGACGGCAAGGGCGAAGGGGGTCACGACATCGCCTTCCGTCCATTCTTGGCCGACCTCGGCCCGAAAGGGCGTGAATCGGGGAATGGGACCGACAATGACAACAAGCCCAAGCCATACGACGATCACTGTGGCCCACCGCATGAGCGAATCGAGGCGCGAGGCCAAGGGCGATTTGGGCGACCGCCCGGCTACATTGCGGCTCTCGACGGTGCGACGCGCTCTGTCAACTAGCTTGCCCATGGCGTAGGCGGAAAGCCAAATCTCCCGGAGGTTTATAACCTCAGCTTAGCTTTGCGGTACAATTTTCACCGGCTCTGGTGACGCAGTGTCATCGGCCGATGGCTCTTCCGCAAGCATTTCCGGACGACCGCCGCGCCGATATCCTAAAGGGAGCTCAGGTTGGGTGGTGCTGGCACGCTCGGCTGCGTCGTAGGCGCGAATGATTTTCTGGATGAGCTCATGGCGGACCACGTCTGTCTCGTCGAAACGCACGAATTCAATGCCCTCGATGTTGCCTAACACGCGGTGCGCGTGGACGAGTCCCGATTCCTTGCCCGCCGGCAAGTCAATCTGCGTAACATCGCCTGTGATCACTGCTTTCGAGTCATTGCCCAGACGCGTGAGAAACATTTTCATCTGTTCAACAGAGGTGTTCTGCCCCTCATCAAGGATAACAAACGCACTATTGAGCGTGCGGCCACGCATAAACGCCAGCGGAGCTATCTCTACTGTGCCATTTTCGATGAGCTGACGTGCGCGCTCGGGGTCCACCATGTCGTAGAGGGCGTCGTAAAGTGGGCGCACAAACGGATCAAATTTTGCGGCAATGTCACCTGGGAGAAAGCCAAGCTTTTCTCCTGCTTCCACTGCCGGGCGGACAAGGATGATCCGGCGCACCTGGCTGGTGATAAGGTAATGCACAGCCATCGCCATGGCAAGATAAGTTTTGCCAGTTCCAGCAGGGCCGATGGCAAAAACGATGTCGCAACGCCTTATGGCATCCAGATAGTGCTTCTGATGCGCAGTCATTGGGGCGACGCCACGTTTTTTCAGCGGAAGTGTTACGCGGTCGGAGAAAATTTGGTGCAGATCCTCATCTCGCTCTTGTTTGATACTTTCCACAGCATAGCGAATCTGGCGTTTTGTCAGGCCGTTTTTCGTGCGGGAGAAATTCAACAGATGCTCGATAAGGCGGCAGGCTTGCTCGACCTTCGGCGCGTCGCCAATAATTTTGAGGGTTGTTCCGCGCGGGACAATGCGTACTTCGAATTGAGCTTCCAGCTCGCGCAGTTTTTCGTCGTTCTTGCCGCAGAAATCGAGGATTTCCGAGGCACCTAATTCGACAATCTGCTCAAAAAGTTCCGTCAATGTCTGGTGTTTTTACCTCCTCCGTATCCCCGACTGACGGCCGTTCGGAGTCGACGGGGCATTTGTTTGTTTTCAATAGTAACTACAGTAAGGGGCAGCACCGATTCAAAAGGGGAAGCCACATTAAATTCCACTGAAAGCTCGTCGGTGAAGTGCTCAGGAATTTTTGTTTTGAAGTGGGTAGGGCTGCTGTCGTCTAATACGAAGCAATTCAAGGAGGCTGGCCCAGGCGTAAGCTCGGAAATACCTTCAGGATATGATGGAAGCCTCACGAGGAAAACGACGCAAAAGGAAGTGCGATGCGAATTCTCTTGGTATCGTCGGAAGTCGAGCCGTTTGCAAAAACTGGAGGGCTCGCTGATGTTGCGGGAAGTCTGCCGCTGGAACTTGCGCGGCTAGGCCACGATGTGCGCGTGGCCATGCCGAAATATCGCGCGGTGGATGAATTGCGTTTCAATCTCGTCCCAATTCTCGATGAGATCATTGTGCGGCTGGGCGACACTTCTTACCTGACGCAAATCAAGCGCTCTTACTTTCCGAAAACTCAGGTGCCCGTTTACTTTGTCCAATGTCACAGCTGTTTCGACCGTGACGGCCTCTATCAGGAAAATGGCGTAGATTATCATGACAACGAAGTGCGTTTCGGGGTTTTCTGCAAAGCGGTGATTTGGTTGCTTAAGGCCCTGGATTGGATGCCAGACGTTATTCATTGCAATGATTGGCAAACCGCGCTAATCCCCATTTTCCTGCACAATGACTCCGAAGTTGCAGCTGCTGACCCAGCATTCACGCGAATGAAGGTCTTGTATACGATACACAATTTGGCTTATCAAGGGCTCTTCGAACTGGACTCGCTGAAACGGCTTGGGCTGCCACTGTCGTTGTTCACGCCAGAGAAACTCGAGTTTTATGGCAAGATCAACTTGATGAAGGGCGGCATTGTGTTCGCCGATGCTGTTTCTACAGTCAGTCGCCGTTATGCGGAAGAAATCCAGACACCTGAATTTGGGTGTGGCTTGGACGGTTTGCTGCGGCAGCGGCGCGACCGTCTCTACGGGATCATGAATGGCATAGACTATACTATTTGGGATCCGCAGAGGGATCCGCACTTGCCGGTGCACTATAGCCCCAAATCGCTTGGCGGAAAGACGCGCTGCAAGAAGGCGCTGCAAAAGGAATTGGGCCTCGAGGAGAACACAGACATACCGCTGGTGGCCATGATTTCCAGGCTCGACCCGCAGAAGGGATTTGATCTCGTCGTGGAAGCTCTGGAGGCCATCATGGCCGAAAACCTTCAATTTGTGCTACTCGGCACAGGCCAACCACGCTACCATGAGATTTTCGGGGAAGCGGCGAAACGCTGGCCAGGCCGGATGAGCGTGAATCTACGCCTGGACGTACCGCTGTCGCATCGCATCGAGGCAGGCGCTGATATTTTCCTTATGCCCTCGCGCTACGAACCGTGCGGACTCAATCAGCTTTATTCGATGCGCTATGGGACGATTCCCGTGGTTCGCCACACGGGTGGCCTTGCGGATTCTGTGACAGACGCCTGCGAAACGAACATTAAAGCCGGCACAGCCACAGGTTTTGTGTTCGAAGACTTCAGCGCCCACGCTATGATGGAGGCGCTGCGGCGCGCCTTTAGTGCGTATAAGAAAAAGCCGCTCTGGCGACAACTCCAACGCACAGCTATGGCTCAAGACTTCTCCTGGCATGCTTCGGCGAAAAAATACGAAGATCTTTTCACTAAAATGACCAGTGGACAGGTGTGATTGGTTTGCTACACGCGAAATTCTCGCCTGGCGTACACCACACACGCGAGGACGAGACCGCCAAGCCCCACTCCCATGAAAAGACTCCACGTGGCTAGGGGCAGGGATTTATGGGCGAGAATTTCGATTGGCTTGTAGTGATTGAAAAGGGAAAGGCGTGCCCATGGTCTGGCGGCGTCCCAAAGTTGGGCCACAAAATTTCCCACATACATCGCAAGCAGGACGCTCACGCTCCAGCCTGCGGCATCCGAACGCGTGTCGGCGATCGCCGAGAAGAAAAGACTTCCTCCCGCGACAGCAAAACCAAGCGCAAATAGGGCCAGACCCAGTTGCAAAAGCTGCGTGGCTGACGGCAAAGTGTAACCAAGCCGGGTGAAGCCAAGGATGGTGCCCAGAATCGCCGACGTCGAAGCGACAGCGAGCCAAACGAGCGGCGTGGCGAACGCATAGGCCGGTAGGAGCGGCCGTGCTATTGGACGCGCCAAGAGATGGGTGATCGTGAGGCGCTCGACCTGACCAACAAGAAATTCGACAGTGCAGGTGACGGCGAGTGCACAAATGACAATCAACACAAAGGGATGTTGATACGCAAGTGTCAGGATTCCAGCCACCGAATCAGGGGCGAGGCGATCCATCCCCAAAAAACTTTGTACGGCCTTTGGAATCACCCGCATCAGGAGCGTGGGCGCTCCTTCGAGGTTGAGAATGAAGCCGCGATAAACAAACGCCATCATGTAGTGAAAGCCAAAAAGCGCTAATGCGGCGAGTATTCCGGTCGGTGAGCTCCGACGCAGATAATAGCGCAGGAGAATCATTATGCTCCGTCCTTCGGTAACCGATAGTAATCGAGAAGGTGTTCAAGCGCGGCGGACTCAATACGGACATCTGCGATGGGCAAATGGGTGAGTTCGTGGAGCACGTCTGGCACCACATCAGGCTCAATGCGATAAACGAGCCAGCCGTTCTCTTCGCGGAGTAAATCGGCAAACGGCAATCGGGGCGCACGCGCAGGTTGGGAATGCGCCGCGTGGTCCATCTTTATGTAAAGTAGCCGATGGGCAGTGTCAGTGAACTCAGCAACGCGAAAACAGTTGAGCAACTTTCCCTCGCTGAGTACGGCGATACGATCGCAAAGTTGCAGCGCTTCGCTCAGGACATGCGTGGAGAAGAGGATAGCGGTCCTCGATGTCGCTCGCTCCCGAAGGATCTCATAAAGAACTTGCTGGGCAACAGGGTCGAGTGCAGTGGTCGGTTCATCCAAGATCACAAGTTCCGGATCGTGCTGGAGCGCGGCAATCAAGCCGAGCTTTTGCTTCATTCCGCGGGAGTACTTGCGGATGGTGAGTCGCAAATCGGCCGCGCTCAGCTGGAAGCGCTCGCACAGCTCGTTGCGCCTATTGACAGGAACACGTGAAAGCTTGCCGAGCAGTTCAAGCAGGCGAGCACCGGTTTGCGCTTCGTCGAAAGCGAGATCACCCGGCAGATAACCGATTCGCCGCCGTATGAAGCACGCACGCCAAGAACGAGGCGCGATGCCGAATAGTGTGACGTGGCCTTTTGAAGGACGAATGAAGCCAAGAATGGCGCGAAGGGCTGTTGTTTTCCCTGCGCCGTTGGGACCGAGCAGACCCAAAATCTCCCCTGAATGAAGTTCCAGATCAAGGGCAGTCAATGCAGGGCGCGGTCCATAATGTTTCGTGAGCGCGACTGCATGCACGACAGGCTTGGAACTGGGGGCAGGTGCTTCAAGATGCTCTTCCATGTAAGGCTTCATTCCTCCCAGCCAAAGGCGTCGCGATGTAACTCCAGCATTTCGATCCGTCCGTCGGGGCGCAGAATTACGCTCACAATATCAAACGTCGAAGGCGAGGGCTGGCGAAAAGACCTAAGATAGTGCCGAGCAGCTCGGCGGATATGGCGGCGCTTCTCGCTATCGACCGCATCTTCGGGGGCGAATTTGTCGAGTGTGGAGCGCGTTTTGACTTCCACAAAATGCAAGCGATCATTGCGCTCGGCGATGATGTCGATCTCGCCCGCGGGACACCGATAATTCCGCTCAATGATGCGAAACCCCTCGTTTGCAAGAAAACGCGCAGCGATTTCTTCGCCTTTGTCTCCAAGCTGGCGATTGAGGGTATCGCGCTGTTCTTGATCGTGGCGCCCCATCGTGGCCATGATATCTCACAGCTCCCTTGCCCTGAGTCAAGAAACCAAGATCGCAGCCAGCACCGGGTGGTTCAAAGGATGTTGATGTCGCGCTTGCACTCGATGTTGTCGTAGCCGTGTGGGTTGCATGCGGCACAAGTGGGATGCAGCTTGAGACGGGCGAGCGAACGGCGCAACTCGAGGTATGGCCGGCTATTCCAAATCTCTAGAAAATCCTGCTCCCGCAAATTACCGAATGCTTTGCCATAGTAACCACATGGGTGAAGCGACCCATCAGGATAGATCTGCACTGCGCGCCAAGGAGCCTCACAAAAAGTGGAATATTCCCCTCTAATGTCATCGCCCGAGCGGCTTTCGAAAGGCGGAAGCTCATAGGGGGCGAGACGCTCATCTTGCACGGGAAGCAGGAGATAGATACCCAGCTCGTAGGCGCGGCGCTTGGCCTCCACCAAAATGGGCATGACGGTTTCCCAATCTTCAATAGCTTGGTCGAGACCGGAGGTCATTGGGAGATAGCGAATTGCCTCGATCACCACGGCTCCGACACGTTTCGCGAAGTCCACAAGCAAGGGGAGTTCCGCCACTGTGGATTTCATAAGGACCATGTTGAGCTGGATGTAAGGACGTGGCGTGCCGCGGTCAGCTTTGACGGCGGCCAGAGTCTCAAGATTCTCGACGAGTTTCTCCCAGCGCGCGTTGACGCGAATGCCCTCGTAGGTCTCTTTCGTGGCGCCGTCAATCGAAACAGCAATGGACTCGATCCGAGGATTCTCGACAAGGCGTTCGCAGCGGCGGCGCGTGAGAAGTGTGCCATTAGTGACGAAGCCCACACGGGGACATTTCCCCTCGCCGACGATGTCGAGGATTTCATCAAAATGACGCGACATGAGGGGTTCATATTGGCAGGCTAGTGACACCGTCTGCGCGTAGCAGAAGACTTGGTCGACAATTTTGCGGAAGAGCGCCGGCTCCATGTCGAACTTGGGCTGCCTCACTGTGGCTGGGTAAAAGCACATTTTGCACAGGAGATTGCATTTGTTCGTAATATCCATGCGCACGCGCAACGAACCCACAGTGGGCTCGTGGCGGTATGACCCGAGCGGATCGCGAAGATCTTCGATGAACGATCGCAACATCGCTGTGCAAAAGCGTACTTGTGCGGCACGGTTTTGTTCGCAAATTGAACGATGCGAAATGTTTTGGCTAACGCTGTTCCGATCTCCCCATAGGCGACGATTGGCCGCACGTCGGTAAAAACGCATTCGAGACTAATGGCTTTCTCGCTGTTTCCTGAGGAGTCGGGCTGCTGCAGCGTTTCCCTAATTACCCCCCAAGGTCAGCGAGAGTCGCTAGCATCGAAATCAGTGCAGATGTGCACAGAGGAAAGAATTGAACTCGGCTAACGGAAACTGAAGGCGCCGGCTACTTGGACGGTGGGAACATTCGACATGTGGCCCCCAAGCAGCCGGCTCTGCAGGTCTGGCACTGCTACACCGACAAAGAATCAATCTTGCTTGAGAAATCGGCCGATAAAGACGTGTGCATCCTTCTTTTTGAGTGAGCCGTAGACTCCAAATCCATCAGTGAGCAGACGCTTGCCGTCAATGCGCTCGCGCGAGTGCTCAATGCCATCGTTGATCTGTGAAAGGAAGAAGACAGAGCCATCATTGTAGTGGCCAATCTGCTTGAAGGTGCTACCATCGGGCTGTTGCACCGTGCAGAAGATTTTTTCGCCTTCCACTGTGTAAATGGCGGTGACTTTTGTGACCCACAACTTGGAAATGAGATCGCCGCTCCACATTTCCATTTTCATGGAGCCATCCGCTTGTGGCGTGAAGGTGATGCGCATTTTGTTGTGCTGTTCGAGACGCCCCTCCACAGAATAGACCCAGAAATCTCCCTGCCACGTGCCCGCGTAGCGCTGGAAAAGATCCTTTGGTGGCTTCTCCCAATCGAGGGCAGCTTTGAGCTTTTTTACCTGCGCGGGATCAGGTGTTGGAGTGGCGGAGGTCAGTTTGTCGCCACCGGCCCGTTTGGCGTTGGGGCCCTTCTCTGCAGCAGCGGCCTGTTCTTGTTGCGTTTGATCCTTGCCGAGAAAATTCGAGAGCCAGCCAGCCCGTGCCGGCATAGGAGTAAAAACAAGTGTTAAAATAGTGACCGCAAGTAGTACTAAAATCCTACGCATACGTGTATTTCCTTTTCGAGAGTGTGCTTTGGCCCCGATGAGCCAAAGCGCATCGCAACTCACTGACTTCGTGCAACAATGCAAGAGAATGGATAATCGCGTGGCAACAACAATTCGGCCGGAAGTCGCACGACTTCAGCAAAATATCGAGCAAGTCATCAAGGGCAAGTCGGAGGTTGTGAAAAACCTTCTCATTGGTTTTCTCGCACAGGGGCACATTCTGCTGGAGGACGTGCCTGGGGTGGGCAAAACGACGCTGGCGCAGCTTTTGGCCCGATCGCTGAACCTGAGTTTTTCGCGGATTCAATTCACAAGCGACCTGCTGCCTTCGGACATTATTGGCGCAGTGATTTTCAATCAGAGCTCGCATGAATTTGAGTTCAAACCCGGACCGATCTTCGCGAATGTCGTGTTGGCCGACGAGATTAACCGCACTACGCCCAAAACGCAGTCGGCCCTGCTGGAGGCCATGAATAGCGCTCAGGTGTCTGTAGACAAACACACCTACGATTTGCCGCGGCCTTTCATGGTGATCGCCACACAAAACCCTATCGAATTCCATGGGACATTTCCGTTGCCCAAATCGCAAATGGATCGCTTCTTGATGCGCTTGGAAGTTGGCTACCCGAGCATCGAAGACGAAGTGGAGATCCTACGTGACCAGCGCGAGGTTGGCTACATCGAGTTTGTGAAACCCGTGTTAGAAGCTCAGGATGTGCTCGATCTTCAGAGACGCGTGCAAAAGGTTGAGATTGCTGATGAGCTGCTCCATTACCTCGCAAGAATTGTGACAGCGACGCGTGAATCGCAGCTCATCGAATTGGGCGCGAGCACTCGTGCTGCTCTAGCACTGCGCCGTGCCGCACAGGCGCGCGCATTCTATGAGGGCCGCGATTATTGCATTCCCGACGACATCAAAACGATGGTGGTGCCGGTGCTGGCCCATCGGATTCAGGCTGTGCGTACGTTTGAGCACAACGGCGCCGAATCCGAAGAGGTACGAGCCCTGCAAAGAATTTTGCAAGAGGTGGAGGCCCCCCTCTGATAGACCGAAATGCTCTGACATTGGAGAATGGATGGGCAGCGCGTAGCGCGCAAATTTAGCCAACATGAGGCGTCGCGCTCAAGGCAAGACGCCTCCCTGAGGCGAAGCCTGCTGCTATGAGGCTCAGACCGGACAGAGGGAACGCACACCAGCTGCGTGACAAGGTTTTTTCGCAATACGATTTTCACCGAAGGATAAACTTGTTTCGCTTCAGGAGCGCACTGCACAACGGGGAACGTATGGCTTGAGAGAGAATCTGGCGTTCAGTGGCCGGACGCCACGGCTTCGCACGGTGCGGGAGCAGACACGTCCTTGGGTGTTGGTTTTGCTTGGGATGCTTGTGCGCAAGCTTTTCTATTTTTCAGGAATCCGGTCAAGCGGCGCTTGGCTGCTCGTGCGCGTTCCGAAACCCAGAGGAACTGACGGAAGCCGCGGCGCGCCTTGATGTAATGAAGCTCCGCTTCGAGCTCGCGTAGGCGGTCCGCCAGCCGATAGACCTCGCGTAGATAATTGTCCGCGAGAATTTTCGAATCGAGCCCCTCATGTGTGAGGCGCACTGTTGTTCCCGCAATAGCTTCGAGCAGTGAAGGATTGCGGCGCAGCTCCTCATTGTTGAGGAGGAATTCGGCATCTTTGTCCGACAGATCCACCGTTGAGGCGATGTAATAGAGCGCATTCCAGTAGCGGAAGCGCTGGTAGTCCGCGACAGGGGATATGCCTGCTTCCTTACACATATGCCAGATAGGCATGCCAGGATAAATGATAAGGATGCCCATGCGCATCTCGTAAGGTTTGGGCAGTTCACGAAGAAGCTCGAACGTCGCACGACAGTCTTCGTCCGTTTCGAAGGGGTTGTTCGTGATAATGTCATAAAACGCCCGAAGACCGGAAGCGTGGATATTGTGTGCCGCTTCAAGCACGCGTTCGCGTGTCGTGCGTCGATCGTAGAGCTCGTTCGCAATGCGTTCGCTTCCGCTCTGGATTCCCATCGCGACAAATTCCGCATGATGGTCTTTGAGAATCTGCAGCATCTCTGGGCGCGCGTAGTTGGGATGTGTCTGGCACCCAAAGGGCATTCGGATACGCGCCGAATACTCGTTGAAAAACTCGCGCATGCGCTCGGGACGGACCGTGAATATGTCGTCTTCGATTTCGAGATAAAAGTTGCCCATGCGCGCTTTGGCCTCCTCGAGCTCCTGCATGCAATGGGGAATCGAGCGAAAGCGCAATTTGGCAATGTCCGGCATGACATTTTTTGTTAGCGAATAAACACAATAGGTACAGACGTAGGGACAGCCGCGGCTGGTGAGGATTTTGTAGTAAGTGTGAAGCTCGCTAAAATCGTGGGGGCGTCCTTCCAACAGTTCATTATCGTCGAGGTAGTAAATCCCTTCCGGGCCAAAATAGGGATAAGGGATCGAGTCAAGGTCCTTTACGACCGGACCGACAGGATTGCGATGGAGCTTGCCCCGCTCGCGCCAAACGATGTTGGGGGTTTGACGCCAATCTTTGCCTTCCTCGAGTGCCTTGAGAAAATCGCCAAGAATGAGATCACATTCGCCGACGAACGCCACGTCGCAGAATTCTGCTGATCCGATGGGATCGAGTGTGACGTGCGGCCCTCCCCACGAAACCACAGCTTCAGGCGCTGTTTGCTTTGCAATTTGCGCAAGGCGTTTGGCCTGGGCCACAAAAGCCGTGTAGACGCTGATGCCAATAAAATGAGGGCGAATTTTACGGATAAGCTGCTGGAGCAACTCCTTTTCGGTGGGCGAAAGCGGCTCGGGGTAAGAAAGAATTTTGAGTCCGCCGCCTGGCAGAACACTCACCTGCCAAAGCGGGTCCCAGCCATCGTTGCTGGGGATATCGCGCGTACGCGTGAGCTTGGCGCAAACCAGGTAGGCCTCGTGTCCCTCGGCGCGCAGATTTGCAACAAGTTGTCGCGTGCCAAGGTCCGATTCATTGTAGGGCGTGATGAGGAGCACTCGCGCCATGATTTAGCTGACTCCATCAGAGTTTTACCGCAGCGAACAGCCGGAAATTGTTAATTTCCGCTCAACGCCGAAAATAGTACCTAATGCGTTCGCTTACTGTGTGTCCACAAAAAAGTCAAACTTCTTTGCCACCTGAGGTAATAATCCCACGCACAATTGGCACCGCAATAGGAAAGTGATTCTTCTACATACAGCGCGGGCAGCGACACATATAGCCACGCAAACAACGGAGCCTAAGCATTTTCCCTGGCGTCTAGCGCGCTAGATTCCGATCTGACGTGCGAGCCGCTCGCCGCTGGGATTAGTCGGCATCGCCAAATGATCGTTGGCATGCCCATTCCCGTTGCGAGCGCAGCCACACGGGTCTGCTGCCTGTGATGCATAAGCCTCACGTTGATTTTGCGCGTGAGTACCAGTTCCATTGCCATTGTGATAATGGGGCTTCAACCCGAGCACGTCGTGCTTGAGGTGACGCAAGCGATCGGAAATACGAAGGAATTGTTCAAAGCCTCGGCGCGCCTTGATATAGCGCAGTTCTTCCTCGAGTTCATGAACTCGTGCGGCCAGCCGACGCACTTCCCGCAAATAGTTGTTTGCGATGCTGCAGAGCTCCCCATTTTGACGAACAAACCGAACCGTGGTGGCCACGACGGATTCCAGAAGCGAAGGATCGCGGCGGAACTGTTGGTTTTGCAAAAGCTCCTCGGCCTGCTCATCGCTCAGGTCCACCGTAGAGGCTAAGTAATAGAGTGCGTTCCAGAAGCGATACTGCTGGAAATCCACCACGCGCGGCAGTCCACGCTCCTCACGCATTCGGGAGATAGCAATACCTGGGTAAAAATTCAAAATCCCCATCTGAAGGCCGTAGGGTTTGGGAATTTGACGCAAAAGTTGGAAGGTCTCAACCCGGTCCTCTTCTGTCTCGAATGGGTTGTTTGAGATGATATCATAAAACACGCGGATGCCAGATTCGTGGATATTTTTCGCAGCCTGCAAAACGGTGGCGTTGGTGACGCGTCGATCGAAGATTTCCGTCGCTATGCGATCGCTGCCTGTCTGGATCCCCATGATGATGAACTCGACATTGTTTTCTTTGAGGATCTGCAGCATTTCCGGGCGCGCATAGTTGGGGTGCGTGTAGCACCAGAAAGGCATCCGGATGCGACGTGCGTACTCTTTGAAGAACTCGCGCATGCGCTCGGGTTTGACGGTGAAAATGTCGTCCTCAATCTCCATGAAAAAGTGGCCCATGCGCGCTTTGGCTTCCTCGAGCTCGCGCATGCAGTGATCAATCGAGCGGAATCGAAGGCGCGACGTGTCGGGCATGACCTCTTTCTGAAAAGAAAGCATGCAGAACGTGCAGGCATAAGGACAGCCGCGGGTCGTCATGATTTTGAATGACGAGTTCAACTCACTCGAGGGAAAGGGACGGCCTTCTATGAGCTCATCGTCTTCGAGATAATAAGCGCCTTCAGAGCCAAAAAAGGTGAACGGGAGTGAGTCGAGGTCCTTGATGACGGGACTGACTGGCTGACGATGGACTTTGCCTTGTTCGCGCCAGACAATGTTGGGGGTCTGGCGCCAATCCCTGCCGGTATCAAGGGCACGAGCAAATTCCACGAGCGGAAGATCACATTCGCCCACAAAGGCCACATCGCAGAGTGCTGCCGAACCAACAGGATCCAAGGTCACGTGCGGGCCACCCCAGCCGACGATGGCGTCGGGAACGGTGCGACGAATCACGGCTGTGACCTGATTTGCCTGTGGAACAAAAGCAGAGTAAACGCTGAGGCCGACAAAATGGGGGCGGCTCCTCCGCAGGAGATCCTCCAACAAGTGGATTTCATGCTCGGAGAGTGGGTAAGGATAGGAAAGAACGCAGCGCCCGCCCGATGGAGTGAGCTCGGTCTGCCAATCGGGATACCATTCTTCGTCTGGGGCAAGATCTTTTTTCCTGTACTGCTTTAGGCAGAGTAGATACGCTTCGTGTCCCTCTGCCCGTAGCTCGGACACAAGCTGGCGGACTCCTAAATTGAACTCGTTGTACAGCGTGATGAGTAGGAATCGTGCCATGTTTTTCTCCCTCTTGTTGCTACGATTTTCAAAATGCACTCAAGAGCATTCAATAACTCATTCACAATAGTACCAACCTATTACCATATGGCACTTAGAACATCGTTCGTTGCAATCAAAAAGAAAGAGCGGAAGGATCTTTTCGATCCCTCCGCCAGTCATTTGATGTTGCCAGCGTTCGGCCCAGTTGCTTATGGCTCAGGTTCGTCTGCGACGTACACCCGAATCTTGTCGACAGTATAGAGCATACCCTCGTTATTCTGGTCAACGCCGCTGCTCCATGTGTCGAGCAAGCCGAAGCCGATCTTCAGGTCGCGCCGCGGTGAAGCCACGTTCTGCCCAGGTCCTGGCAACGAGGTCAGGTTGGGCATCTTCGTGGTAATCGGGCCAGAGACATCCGGCCGGATCTCGCCGTTGAGCGGTGAGCTCAACAACAGTGTGTACCAGCAACCATTTTCACCCGGCACTTCTTTGTCGGGGTTCTGGTTGCCGACACCCGGCAGATGCTGCCACGCCAAGGCTCTCGCCTGCGCCCCAGGCAACGCGTATGCACCACCAACCTCGTACAGCAGGTTGTACAGGAACGCGCCAAAGCGGAGATACAGACGCATCTGCGCCTGTGCGTTCGAGTTACGTGTCGAGGTGATGTGGTAACGCACCTGGTACAGCTTGCCAACGTCGAACCGCACGCGGTCGGAGTATGGCAGGCCCGCATCTACCGTGAACTGCACGATAGCGGTGCGCTTGTTGCCGCTTCCGTCAATTCCGAAAGCCGAGCTGGTCGAGTCTACCGTTACGCCGCCCGACGATTTTGTAACAGTCGGCTTCGTTCCTGTATCCGGTGCTGGTTGATAGCCAGGCTGGCTACCGCTCGGGAAGTACAGGCTATAGACTTCTGCCGGCTCGTTCACCGTGTCGTCGACAATTGCGCTTCCCGCGTACTCTTTGACCTGTGTACCGAGAATGGCCGGATAAGTGCCAATGACAACCTCCGTCAACCCGAGGTAACCGTTGTCAGGGTTCGCGGTTGTGTAGCCGCTGAAGCTGACCTGGATACCTTCGGTCGCGGGGTTATTCACGTTTTGCGGCACCTCTGGTGGATCAAAGTCCACGCGGTAGACGGACGGATTATTAGAATCCGTATTCGGCGCAAGTTCTGCACCGTACGGTTCAACCGCTGGGAGACCAGGCGTATGGGTCCACACCTCAAGCGTGTTCGCGATCACGAAACGCTGCATCAAACGCATGCGGACTGACGGGATGACATTCGCTTGAGCTGGCGTGTGCCCCGTGGCATACACGTAGAATTTCGCGCGGACCCAGTTGTTGGAGCCAACCGAGCCGTACGGCACTACGATGTCAGAGAACCACTGTTGCGCACGGTAACGGTTCGAGGCATCGCTTAGGATGCGAACCCGAATCGCCCCGTTGGCCGAGTCAAAATCACCAGTGGTGGAGCCCGACGGAATGCCTGCCTCAAGCGTCCAGCCGCTTGTTGCGGTGCCAGTCACTGGTTCGTCATAGACCTGCGTGAACTGGGAGCCACCGCTCAGAGCGTCAAACTGGTTGTCCTTCGTAGCCACCACGATCGACTTGCTGGCGACATTTGTCCCGTCAGAGACATAGAAGGTAACAACCTTGCCGGCGGCATGGTCCGACTTCTCAGGCTCCGTAGGGGCCGGGAAGGGCCCAGAGCCCGAAGGAGAGAAGACGATATCGCGGAAGCTGGCGAACTGGCTCACAGAGCGCAGTTCGTTTGCTGGTGCCGGCGGATTGTGGCCGGTGTTTCCGCTCGTGGCAATTTCAGACGTGCCAAGATGGACTGCCTGCTTGCCATTGATTGCGAACCACCGCGTATTCGGGGCCACATTGTCATCGCCTTCGTCGAAGCTCCATTGGAGCGACGACTTCGGAGTGTCCAAATCCGACACAAAGTTGTCGAAATTGAACGCATTGGTAAAGACAAAGAAATTATTGTCTGTCCCAATGTTGTCCTCCGCATCGCCGATGATAACATCGGGGATGTTGCTGATGACAGGTGCCGCCGCAAACGCGCTGCCTGCAAGGGTCACCGACAGGATAAGGCCTGTGTAGAGTCCCTTCTTCATCTAAACTTCAACCCTCCCTTCTGCTTGGGAATTGTGGGCGTCCGAGTCGTTCGAGACTCGAACTGGAAACAACCAGAAACAACCAAATGCTTTGTTGTCTTTGCATCGCACTCCTGCCAAATTTATTGGTTCTGCCCCATCTTGTATTCCAATTGTCTAGCGCACAGCATCTCCGCGTCAATAGAAAAATGCATGCTTTTCAATTTTCACTGAAGCTGAAAGTACTCCGCGGCTGAACTGGCCGTCAATACAAAAACGCACGTCGGCCGTGCATTCACACGGATGCCACAAATCCCCAGGGTTGAATTCTTCGCCGCGCCGGCACGTAGCTTGTGTAAATGTTGCATGTTGCGGCTCTGTTAGAGGTCTGAACCCTAGCGCGATGAACATTTTGCGGAACATACTTTCTCCCCGTTATTCTCATCGACCAGGCGATCCCCTACTTGCAGTGCGCATGGATATTACCAACAAGTGCAACCTCTTATGCAAAATGTGCGGCTACCCGCTGCAGGCCAAGGACCCAAAATTTGACATGCCGCCGTGGCTCATGCAGAAAATCGTGGAACAAGTGCTTCCTTTTGCCGAATGGGCCACGCTTTCCTGCCAATATGAACCCTTCATGAGTGCGTCTTTTGACGAAATTCTTGAGATTCTGCGCCAATCGCCTTGCCCTGTGGGGTTGACCACGAATGCGACCTTGCTCACGGAGCGGCGCGCACGTGTGCTCCTCCAGCACCCGACCATTCACGGGCTAAGCATCTCGTTTGATGGGGCGACAAAAGGAACATTTGAGAGAATTCGCGTCAATGCTCGGTGGGAGAAGGTTCTTGCAAATCTCGAACGGTTCGCAGCAGTGCGCTCTGAGCTGGATCCCCAACGCGAATTCCTTGTGCAATTCAACACTGTCTTGATGCGTAGCACCATCGGCGAGTTGCCCGATTTTGTTGCGTTATGTGCGCGGTTGGGTGCTCGCCGAATTGCAGCCATCCGTTACGTCCCGATTCAAAGCGGGCTCGATGAAGAAATTTCCAATTGGGAACCCCACATCGAAACCCTTTTGCACGCGAAAAAGTTAGCACATCAATATGGTATCGAGTTATTACTTCCACTCACCGATCCGCGCATTTACTTGCCCGACGACACATCGGCAGAGCGCGGCGCCAACGAGGCCCGCATTGGACGGTTTAGCAAGTTTTGCGAAGCACCGTGGCGCGGGCTGCAAATTTATCCCAATGGCGATGTCCACCCATGCCTCTATTATGGCGAACCGTTTGGCAACCTCGCCGAGCAAGATTTTCTCGAAATTTGGAATAGCCCAAAGTACAAAGAATTGAGACGGTCGTTGGCAGCAATGCACCTCCACGCGCAATGTGCACGTTGCAACCCCCACGGTTATGACAACGTTGAGAAAAAAGCGCAAATTAACGTTTCCTAGCGTTTAGCGTTTAGGATCAAACTCCACCTTGATCCCGCAACCTTCGCAGGCATCTCCAACGAATACTTTTTGCAAGATGGTGCACTAGTGCATAGAAATTGGCATAACAGCCATGTAATTTCGTGGATTGAGCAGCAACAAAAGCCAGCCAGCAAAATAAGGACCATTTTAGGCATCGATGAACGGATTCAAGTCAGCCACCCTGTGGATCGTGATTTTCCTCGTTTTTATTCTCATGTTTATGCAGTATGGCGAACGCGAGCAGCCGAAAAAACTCGACCTGACGAAGGTAGTGGAGCTGGCGCAACAGAAGAAGCTCCTCAAAGTGGTGGATAAAGGCGGCAAGATTGAGGGCCAGTACCTTGACGCCGGCGACGCGAAAATTCAGTTCGTGGCGCAATACCTCCCAGGCCAGGAATCAAAAATTTTTGATATCATGACGCAAAACGGGGTGAATTACGTCGCCGATCCCACCTCGCCATTCCTTTCGCAACTCTTTTTCTCACTTGTTTTGCCTTTTGCTGTGATCATGGGGCTGTGGTTTCTCATCATGCGCCAAATTCAGAGCGGCGGCAACAAGGCCATGAGTTTCGGCAAGAGCCGCGCAAAGCTTATCACGGAGGGGCAGACGAAAGTCACATTCGAAGATGTGGCAGGTGTGGATGAAGCCAAGGAGGAGCTCAAAGAGATCGTCGAGTTCCTCAAGGATCCACAGAAGTTTGCACGTCTCGGCGGAAAGATTCCCAAGGGTGTGCTGCTCGTGGGTCCGCCCGGCACCGGGAAAACTCTTCTCGCTAAGGCCGTAGCTGGGGAGGCCAATGTGCCGTTTTTTGCCATTTCGGGTTCGGATTTTGTGGAGATGTTCGTGGGCGTGGGGGCAAGCCGCGTGCGCGATCTTTTCGAGCAGGCCAAAAAACACAAGCCATGTTTGGTGTTCATTGACGAAATCGATGCGGTGGGGCGTCACCGTTTCGCGGGTATTGGGGGTGGCCACGATGAGCGCGAGCAGACGCTGAATCAGTTGCTCGTGGAGATGGATGGTTTCAATTCCAATGAAGGCATCATTCTCATCGCCGCCACGAACCGGCCAGACGTGCTCGATCCAGCTCTGCTGCGACCCGGGCGGTTCGATAGGCAAATCACTGTCGATTATCCGGACGTGGTGGGACGCGAGAAAATTCTTCTCGTCCATGCACGGAAAGTGAAATTGGCCAAGGACGTGGATTTTAAGAAGCTGGCTAAGGCCACAGTGGGATTTTCCGGCGCAGATTTGGCGAACCTCATCAACGAGGCGGCCTTGCTGGCAGCTCGACGCAACAAGGACGAAATCACCATGGATGAGCTGGAAGAAGCCAAAGATCGCGTGATGATGGGGCCGGAGCGACGGAGCCTTGCGCTTACCGACAAGGAAAAGCGGCTAACCGCTTACCACGAGGCTGGCCACGCCGTGACGGGCCGATTGGTGAACACGGATGAACAGGTGCACAAGGTGACAATTGTTCCGCGCGGCCGGGCGCTCGGCGTGACAAGCTTCCTGCCTGGCGAAGAAAGATTCACCCAGTTCAAGTCCAAGCTAAAAGATAAACTTGTTTATATGCTAGGCGGACGAGTGGCGGAAGAAATCATTTTCGGCGACTTCACCACGGGTGCCGCGAATGACCTCCAGCGCGTGACCCAGATCGCACGTCGCATGGTGTGCGAATTCGGTATGAGCGAAGTGCTGGGGCCGCGAACGTTCGGCGAGAGTAATGCGCCCATTTTCCTCGGCCGCGATTATGGCTCGCTCGAGCGTGATTATAGCGAAGAAACGGCGCGACTTATTGACCGCGAGATTCAGCGCATTGTGGATGAGGCTCACGAGCGTGCGAAAAACTTGCTGACAGAGCATAAGGAGATTCTCGTGCGCGTGGCCGAAGCGCTCGTGGAGCGCGAGACACTTGATTCTTCGGACCTCGATAAATTGATGGCCGGTGAGCCCCTTTCTGACGTGACGAGCCAACCGCCAAGCCCCCCCGCGGTGCCAACGGAGATGGAGAATGCGAGCGAAGAGAAAAAAGCGCGCTCGCCTCGCATTTTTGACAAGTCCATCCTCGATCGGCCGTCTGAGGCCGCGAGCTGATTGCTTGCGCCTGCTGCGGAATTTGGCTATGGTGGCGAAGTCGACCAATGCCAAGTCGCGCGAAGACATTTTGCGCCTTTCTGTCGGGAAACCACTACGTCTGTCGCAACGCAGGCGCCGGATTCCGGTAGCGGCGCGCTGCAGAGGATGCTGCGCACCGCACAGCTGGGAGACGCTGGAAAACGACCTCCGGCAGTTATTCTTCGCGACGTGGACATAAACATTGGGAAGACACTGAGATCAAGACCTCAGTGAAAGACCGCTCTCAGCGGTGTTTTAGCTAATCCACGCGGTAATGCGCGCCATACGATCTGCGATTCTCCAGGGCCGCAAAAAGTACTGCCAAGGCGGCCTGGCAGCCATTGCGCAAGCCGATGATCTCATCGCTAAGACGAGCCCGCTCGTAGAAATACTCGATTTCCGTTTGCAGCTCGCGCAGGATGCTCCGTGCACGTTTCATGCGCTTTGTTGTCCGGATCAGGCCGACGTAGTTCCACATTGTGTATTTGATCGTAAGCCAATCTTGGAAAATGAGCGCAGGATCAACGGGCTCGTTCTCGTAGCGCCATGGCTCGATCGTGGGGAAATAATAGGACTCGCGACCGTTCTGGCTTATTTCTCGCGCGATGGAGCGTGCCGAATCCACCCCCCAGACCAATCCTTCGAGCAAAGAGGTGCTCGCAAGGCGATTCGCTCCGTGAACTCCTGTGCATGAAACTTCGCCGGCAGCGCGCAGACGCCGAATCGAGGTTCGGCCCTCAAGATCAACAGCAACACCCCCGCACGAGTAGTGGGCCGCCGGCACCACGGGGATTGGCTGCTTTGTCATGTCAATACCAACACTTAGGCATTTGGCATAAATGTTTGGGAAACGCCTGCGAATCCAATCGGCATCTTTCATAGTAATGTCAAGATAGACACAGGGTTCCTGATTTTCGAGCATTTCGGTGTGAATGGCACGGGCCACCACGTCGCGCGGTGCCAACGATCCTAAAGGATGATACTTCTCCATGAAGGACTCGCCGGTGCGGCGAATGAGCACGCCCCCTTCGCCACGCACGGACTCGCTGATCAGGAAACGCTCTCCGTCGCCATGATAAAGGGCGGTGGGGTGAAACTGAACGTACTCGAGGTTGAGAAGACGAGCACCCGCCCGATAGGCCATGGCGATGCCATCACCGCGTGCGCCTTTCGGATTTGTCGTGTGCAGGAACAGCTGACCGAGGCCACCGGTGGCCAGCAGAGTTTCGCGTGCCAGCAAGGTCTCCACGCGTCCTTCCTTTTGCAAAAAGATGTAGGCACCAACGCATGTTGGTGGTTCATACGCATCGTTGGGACGCAGCGAGTGGTGCGAGATGGTCAGAAGGTCAAGCGCTGTGGCGTTAGAGATCACTCGAACGTTCGGCTTGGCGAGCACCTCTTCGACAAGCCGCTCCTCGATGGCTTTGCCAGTGAGATCGGCCACATGAATAATACGTCGGACGCTGTGAGCCCCCTCTTCGGTGGTGTCGAGCATATCGTTTGGCGTGCGATCGAAACGCACACCGAGCTTTTTGATGAGGATTTCTTCAACGTATTCGGGTCCGCGGGTGGCTAAGTGTCGAATGGCGGGCATGTGTCCGATCTCAGCGCCTGCACGGTAGATGTCCTGCGCGAGAAGGTCGGGACTGTCATTTTCCCCCTTGTAAATGATTCCGCCCTGAGCCCATGCGGTGGCTGTGCATTCGGTCAGGGAGGGCCCTTTCGTGACAATAGTCACATCCAAGCCTGCTTCAGCGGCCACGAGTGCGGCCGAGCATCCCGCAATGCCTGAGCCTAAAATGAGAAAATCGGTCTTTTCCATTTTACAGAATTTCTGCTTGCAACGCAGGAGGAAGAGCGCTGAAGGCACATGACCGCGTGCCCATCCTCGCATTCCCGCGCCCCCAAGCGCGAGGGAGCCTCCTATTTCTGCTTTGTGGTGACGGTAATTTCGCCGGAAGTCTTTTCCGGGATTGTGACTTTCTTGGTTGTGGCGTAACCCTTGCCTATCGGCTTCTCGAGATAGGGGCCTCCCGGTGGAAGTTCATACTCTGGACGAATTCGCGGGCACGCTTTTTGGGCCGGGGTGCGGAATGTGTGCTGCCAGACAACGCTCTCGCGCACGCAGGCGCGGCAACCGGAAAGTGCGAGCGTAAGGGTTGCCGCAAGAGCTACGAATCTGAAAACATATTTCGCTTTGCCACTCATCGTCGCCATAACCTCTTTTTACCCTCTTTGCTGCTTTGAGCAGCTCAGTGTGATTTCGATCTCAAACCAACTAGCTTTTCCAAGAAAAACTTTTTCCGCAGGAGTCACTGTGGCTAGACATATGATGTGCTTTCGTGCTCCGCGCGCAACCGATCTCCCATCTATCTTGCTTTAGCAAGCCGAAGCTCGACACGTGGAAAATGTGTCTGCTCTTTGAGCTCTCGGCATCGTCGCACAATGTCCTCGGGCTTGAGATGGGCAAGCCGCCCCAACGAAAACTCTTCCACAGTAAAGCTGGCCATAGCGGTTCCCACGATCACCGCCTTGCGGAATATGGATTCGCTCAGGCGATTGGCCCCAGCAATGTAACCAAGGAAACCGCCTGCAAATGTGTCGCCGGCGCCTGTGGGATCCTTGATAAGCTCAAGGGGATAGGCCGGCGCGGTGAAGTAGCTATCGCGGCTGAACATCAGACACCCATGCTCGCCTTTCTTGATGATGACGCGTTGAGGGCCGAGCTTGAGGATCTGACGCGCTGCTTTCTGAAGATTCGGAGTGTCGCAGAGCTGACGAGCTTCCGCATCATTGAGCAACACGACATGGCAGCGGCGAATGACACGCAAGAGCTGCTCTTGCTTGCCTTCGATCCAATAATTCATCGTGTCCACAAGAGCCAGACGAGGCGTTTGGAGCTGCTCGAGGACTTCGTATTGCAGGTCAGGATCTATGTTACCGAGGAGCACGTAAGGAGTTTTACGCAGCGCCTCTGGAATTTGCGGATGAAAATCGGCAAACACGTTGAGCCGCGTTTCGAGCGTGTGGGCCTGATTCATGTCGTATTCGTAGTAGCCACGCCAGCGAAACGTCTTTCCTTTCGGAATAACCTGTAAGCCCGAGAGATCAATCTCGTGCTTTTCGAGCAGACGGCGGTATGTGTCGGGAAAATCCCCACCAATAACTGCGACGATGGCCGGTCGAGTGAAATACGAAGCGCTCACCGACGCATAGGCACAGCTTCCGCCCAAAGCTTCGGTCACTTCCCCGAAAGGCGTGCGGACGTTATCGAGCGCTACGCTTCCGACAATCAGCATATTTCCCATAACGCTGCGATCAAAGCTCCTCTCGTGTTGGTCCAGTGCTGCTCACGGCAAAGCGATGGCACGTGCGAGTCAAGGACGGAAATTTTCGGTCGGGGAAAGGCCCGCTGTTGGCCACGTTGATCAGCCTAGCGTCAGAGTGAGATCGTTGATAGCACGGACTCCACCGTTGCGCTGGTAAAAAGCATTGTGCGAAAAGCGGTGCATAAAATTTTCAAAATCGTGTTTCTTGCAAATGAACCGAACCGGTACTGAATCGGAATTTCTTTAAGGAGAAAAAGACATGAAGCAGATTGCTGCGCTTGTGGTCACCTTAGCGCTTGTCGGTGGGGCTGTCAGCTCCGTATATGCCCACTGCGGCAAATGTGGGAAGGGAAAATCGGCAGATGAGCTGATGTCGGGGGCTGGCTCGGCTCAAAAGATGGGAAGCTGCTGCAAGGACAAGAATACGTCCGGAACAATGCAATTTGGCAAGTAAACTGCCTGCCCCTCCTGGGTGTCTGGCGCACTCTTGGGGCGGGAGAAGAAAGCAAAAGCCGGCGCATCCATCGGGATGCGCCGGCTTTTCTCATGAGAAGAGAAAAGGCAGCTGACCCGGATTGTTATTGCGGCCCGAGATAGGTCATTTTTGCCGCATCAGCTGAGACGTAGTCGTTCGGATCTGCCACGTTTGTGCTCACTTGGACAGCTGGAACGGAAATCCCTGAATTGAACCACCATTGACCAAGAGGGTTAAACTTACTGCCGTTGATGGTCTGATTTTGAGTAACTGTCGCCGTGCCGCCGTTATAGGTGATCGTGTATGGCACTGCTGTCGAACGATAGGTGTCGCTGGCCGCTACGTACCACACCGACGGCTCATAAACGCCGTTGACAGGGAGATTGAATTTCCACGTCGCGGTTTTGAGGCTACCGGCTGCCTGAGCAACAAGGGAATTTGTGCCATAGTAGCCAGCGTTGACGCTCGTTGTCCATGTGCCAGTGGTCGCAAAATAGGCAGCCCCACTTGTGTTGTCCGAGACGAAATACGGAGCATTTGCTACCCAGGCTATACGCACAGCGTCGGCGCTCACGTACTGAGTGCTGCTGCCAATCGCATTCGAGACCGACACCACAGGATAGGTTCCCGCTTTGAGGCGGAAAGTGCCGAGCGAAACGAAGCGTTTTGCGCCGCCCGCGGAGTCCTGTTGATTGACGATGACGGTCTTATTGCCGCCTACGGCATACACTGTGTAAGGCACAGTGGCGCTGCGGTACGTCGAGTTCGAAGTCGTAAACCAGACGCCGATCTCATAAACACCGTGGCGCGGAATCGTTGCCGTCCACGTAGCTGTTGCTGTGGCACTGCCGCTCGAACCCAGGGCCACTTTGCAATTTGTCCCATAGGGATAACCAGATGTGGTGTCGCTCCACGTGCCAGTGGTGGAAAAAGCTCCCGCCGTGGAATTATCCACGATAATCGGGGTGAGAGGTGTAGGAGCCGTTGACGAGACGGGCTGGAACTTCACCGCGTCGGCGCAAACATAACTGCCGCTCGACGCCCGGTTGCTAATCTCAACATACCCTGAGGTTCCAGAATTGAATTGGTAACGCCCAACGTAGACCCAGCACGCCTTGTTGATTCGCTGATTCACGTACACCGTGCTGGTACCTGTCGCGTGCACCACACGGTAGAGGGCAGAATCAGTATTGAGGTACGGATCGGTCGGCGCCTGATACCAGGTGAATACGTCATAATAGCCGGTGGTGGGCAAGCTGGGGGTAAACCGAACCACAGCTGTTTCGGTTGCGGAGACGCTAGCCTGGCGATAATTGCTCCCATAATGTCCGTAGTTTGAAGTGGACGACCCAAGCGTGGACCACGTTCCGCTGCGCACGCTGAAGCCGGAGTCGGCGTTGTCGACGATGATTGGCCCGCCGGTGTCGGTTCCTGTGAAACCGCAAAGCGACTTGAAGCCGGCAAGTGTGATGTCAATTCCAACACCGTAGCGCTTGAGCTCGAAGCGTGGGGTAGATTGGTAGTTTAGCCCACCTTGCGTCGTAAACGCTGCCTCGTAGCCAGCCGCTTGCGCTGCGGCGATCACAGTGCTGTTGTAATCACCAAACGGATAAGCCAAGTAGCGGCATGTTTTCCCGAGGTTAGCCTCAATCGCCTGCTTTGAATTCACGAGCTCCGCGTTGAGATTGCTGGTCTGAGTGAGGTAGGGATGGGTCACCGTGTGCGACTCGCAAGTCACCAGTCCCCATTTCTCGGTGAAGTTCAGCTCATTCCAGTCCCCGTGGTCGCGACTTGTCACCACGCCGACGTAACCCGTGTGGGCAAAAAAGCATCCGGGCATCACAAGTTCCTGCATGATAGGATGCGCAAACTCATGGTTGCCGATATAGTTGTCGTCAAAGGTGAGGACGACAGCGTTTGTGGGAATTGTGGCGTTGCCCTTGTGCCATTCCACGAATTGGCTAATCGGGATCACGTTGTAGCCGCGCCGCGCGAGAAATTCAAGCATGTCGCGGAAATTGTCAGGATAGACGTCGGAGGTTGCAGCCACCTGCCCGTCATAAAACTTCGTTTCATGAAACATGAATACACGAGCACTTGTGCCCTGGGCATAAAGCTGATCAGGAATGCACGCACCGACAATGACGGCACATGCCAGAAGGAAGTGCAACGTTAACTTTAGACGCATAGAGAATCTCCTTTGCTATTGGAATAGCGTCGCTGCCAAGCTCCGAGCGAGTTGCCCAACCATAGGCGCTTCGTCTGGCATTTGGCAGAAGAAGCGATGGCCTTTTTTGAGCTGTGATGAGGAGGAATGAAAATGAAGCGATTACAAAATTACAATGCAAAATTCAACACTAAGCTAAAGTTTCCAAAGAGACATGTTCCTCATAAGATTCTAAATAACAATGGTTTGGGCCAGAATTTAGATCGGTTTGATGGTTGGTCAAAGCGACGAGGATTGCTTATTACATGGAGAGAACAACTCGTTGAGCTTTTCATTGATAGCTTCCAACGAGCGTGTGGACGGTGTTCTTTTTGTCTTGTCGCCAAGGAGGATGCGAGCTTCTTCGACCAAGCCTTTGAGAGCCGCATCAAGAATCTTGTCGTCGCGGGCAACCAGGCAGAATGTGCAAACAAAGAGCCGGTCGTCCACTTCGATGAACCGAAAGACAGCTTGATTTGTGAGCATCCGGACAAGGAATTCGCGCCGATCGCTGTCCGGCATCACAGCGGAGATCGTCGAAAAGACGCCGGCGGCAGTTGCTCCCATTTGCTCTTCGGAGAGAGGCAGCTCGCCAGCATGACTGAGAATTGCCCCCGTTCGGTCGACTAACGCCACAGCGGTCAAGTGACCTTTTCGAACAAGCGCGCGCAACTGCTGTTCGATGCGCGCGAGCGCCTCGGGATCAACAAACACAATGTTTCGGCTTCGCGACGTCATGGAGCAAATGTTTTTAAAGTCTGGCGTGCAGATCCTCATTGAGCTTCGTCACAACTGCCGCGCAGATGGCTTTGAACGTTTCCACGACTCCCACGGATTGAATTGCAATGGCCTCGAACCAGGGCACGTTGCGCTCATTGAGAGTGCGGTTGAGTTGCTCTACACTCAGGATATTGGGCAGATCGCGTTTATTATATTGGATGACGAGTGGGAGCGAAGAGTAGTCGTATCCATACTCTGCGAGCAATCCCTTCATGTCGGCCAAGCTGGCTAGATTGTCGGCTAAACGGTTAGCATCGGAATCGGCGACGAATACAATGCCGTCCACGCCTTGCAGCACCATCTTTCGCGTGGCACGATAATAGTCCTGACCTGGGACGCCATACACAAGAAAGCGCGCCTTCAGGCCGCGAATCTGGGCTACGTTGAGAGAAAAATAATCGAAAAACAGAGTGCGTTCATCGGCCGTGTCGATGATTTGCAATTCACTGCGGTGTTGCGCTGGCAATGCCGCATGGATCGCTTTGATGTTAGTGGTCTTCCCTCCTAGACTTGTGCCACAATAAACGATTTTGCAGTTGATCTCGCGAGACCTGTAGTTGATTATCGGCATCCGCTGTCACTCCACTTTGCCTACGTTGCCTACCGATATTTCCAAGAATAGGGTATGAACTAGTCAAAGTCAATTATCGGGCTGACCAAGATTTTTTCGCACTTCACGCCGTCACTCTGATATTTTGCGAAAATTCCCTTGGGCCGAAATGTTTGACAAGGGAAGGCTCCAACGGAGACTCTGGGAGCGTGAGCCATGCAGAAGAGAGCCAGCTGCGAAACGTCGTTGAAATCATGTCCGAGCTGCGACGCGGGACTTCAACGCGGATTGCAATCCTGACTTCAGCATTCGAAGAGCTGCGAGAAGTTCTGCAATCCCTTTACTCAGAATCCGCGTTCGATGGCATTCTCGCCCCCCTAAACCAGGCTCATGCGATCCTAGAGCAAACACAGGCTGAAGGCGATGCGACAGGTGGATTGCCTTTCGAGGCTTTTGCATCTCTCGAAATTTTGGCAAAACCTCCTGGACATTCCTATTCTAGGTGGCATCCAAAAGGGTGGGTTGCCCGGCTCTACCGCTTATTCTTTGGGCGGCAATATGCGTTCAACGAGCTGCTGCTTAGCAGCCTGGCCAGCACTGCCCAGCGGACCGACGTGTTTTGTCATCTCGTGCTGAGACTTTTGGGGGCGTGCAACGCCCAAGTCACTCATCTCATCCGCTACGAACGGCAGGTGGCTGAAACACTGATTAGCGTATCAGAAAAATTAGAATTCATCGTCGGTGGCATGTTGCTGCAGTCCTCCGAAGAGCGTCGAAGTGACGTGGATTCACAAGAGAGTCAGAGAAGCGAACAGCCAGTTGCTTTGAAAACCGAGGTCGATAGCCTAAAAGCTTTCCTCACCGCTTTGGAAAGGCGTTTGGAGACTCTAGAGGCGCGAGCATCACACTGGCAGACGATTATTGACAATTGGCATGAGTACTCGCTGCACCATGAGCAACTCAGGCGGCATGTGGAGCAAACACTGAACGAGGTGTGTGACGAGCTGACAGCGCTAAAACAGTTGGCCTGCGACACCGCCGTCCAACGCAAGGTTGACCTAGGGCGAGCGAGGGCAGAAGCGAATGAAGGTCTAGCCAGCGCCCCTGCCCCACTCTCGCCGACTTTTAGCTTTCTCGAGTTCGAGCGAGCGCTGCGCGGAAGTGAGATACAGATCACCCAAGAACAAGCGCGTTATCTGCCTTGGTTTGCTGATGCGGCGGCACCAGTGCTGGACTTAGGTTGTGGTCGGGGAGAATTTCTGGAACTTCTGCGCGAACATGGAATTCCAGCCTCTGGAGTTGATCGCGATCCAGACATGGTTCGCCACTGCCGAGCAAAAGGCCTGGCGGTCGAAGAAGGGACGCTCATTGATTATCTTTCGCATGTTCCGGACGAGTCACTGGGCGGAATTTTTATGGGTCAGGTGGTCGAACATCTCGATCAGGCCACCGTGCTCGAGTTGCCCCCCCTTCTGTGGAGGAAACTTGTCCCTGGGGGAGCCGTCGTCATCGAGACGGTCAACCCCATGTGCTTGAGCACGTTCGCTGGAGCCATGTACGCCGATCCAACACACGTGCGTCCCTTGCACCCCAAAGGGCTGGAGTTTTTAATGACGAGCGCAGGATTCGTCGAAGCAACGTTGATTCTGAGTGCCCCCGTGCCAGAAGGCGACAAACTTGCACTGGTAAAAGAAAAAGGGCCGCTTGATCCCGTGACGAAGGATCTGGTGCTACAAATCAATGATAATTTCGCGCGGCTCAATACTTTGCTCTACTCTTATGCCAATTACGCTTTGGCCGTGCGCAAACCCAAACGAGCATGATCGACCTCCCCTATAAGCTGGCTTTTGTCATTCCCTGGTACGGCAATCCAACCGGTGGTGCCGAAGTCTTTTGCCGTGGGCTTGCTCGCGCCCTTGCTGCGCTTGGCCACGACGTGACAGTGCTGACCACGTGTTGCCGCGACCCTTTCCACGATTGGAGTCAGAATCATCTCCCCGCGGGTGAAACGTTCGATGGCCCCGTGCGCGTGTTGCGCTTCCCTGTGGACGGCACTGATCGGACCGCGTTTGCGCATTATTATCAGCTCATCGACCGCGGTCTGGATCTCTCGCCAACGCAGGAAGAAGAGTGGATGGCGAATAGCATAAATAGCTCGGCACTTTATCGCTATATCGCGGCAAAGCGAAAAAAGTATTTTTTCTTTTTTCTGCCCTATTTGTACGGGACCACGTTTTTTGGCATACGTGCGGCTGGACGCCAGCACAGTTTTCTCATTCCGTGTCTGCACAACGAACCTTTTGCCTATCTGGCAATCATGCAGGAGATGTTTTCTCGGGTTCGCGGATGCTTGTTTCTCAGCGAGCCCGAGCGAGATCTGGCGAACGCGCTTTTTCCTATTTACGAAAAAGAAAATCTCGTGCTTGGCGGGGGGCTGGATCGTGAATGTGTCGGCGACGCGGCGCGATTTCGCGCGCATTACAAAATTACCGACCCCTACGCACTGTGCGTAGGTCGGAAAGTACCCGGCAAAGGAACAGATTTGCTGGTGAGCTACTTTGAGGCATATCGCCGCTACTGTTCGCACGATCCTTTGCGTCTTGTGCTGATTGGCAAAGGCAAGGTCGAGGTACCGCCGGAGCTAAAGGATTTTGTTCTGGAGCCAGAACTTGACGAGTGGACCCATGTGTTCGACGCAATGGCTGGTTGCGAGTTTCTCATCCAACCGAGCTTCTTCGAGTCTTTTTCACTGGTGCTGATGGAGGCATGGCTCAACGGGCGCCCTGTTCTCGTCAACGGTGAGTGCGAAGTTACACTTCACCACGTGTTGGAATCGAACGGCGGGTTATATTTCACCAATGTTGGGGAGTTTATCGAAATCATTCGCTTGCTGCGAGGGCGGCCCGAACTCGCCGCCACTTTGGGCCGTGCCGGTGAACAATACGTGCGTTCGCGTTATCTTTGGCCCGCAACAGCCATGAGACTTCACGATTTCGTTGAAAGACTGTGGAAAAAAGTGCGACCGATTTGTTCTGACAGAGCTAACGAGGCTGCGCCTCCGCCCGAGTGACTTGTGTGAGCTGCCACTTGACTTCTGGCGAACGTTGCGGCAGGAGCTCGGAGATTGATTTTGATGACGATGACTCGGCTTTTCGCATGGCATCGCGCACCGCGACCTGTCCCCGCCGAGCGTAATCCAGCGAGAGTCCCACAACACGAGCAGCTTCCTGCGGCGCGTGGAAACCAGTGGAGTTTTCGGCTTCCACAAAATCGAGTAAGAACTGCGCACGTCTCTGGCACATAAGCGCATTCGTGAGCACGTCGTCGTTGAGTCCCATGTTGCGGGCTTCTTTGATGTCCTTGATGAGGTCAATCAAAGCATCCATGGCGATGTTGCGCAGGAAAAATGTGCGCTCCTGAATCTGTTCGGCCCTGGCCTTGAGCTCAGCCTCAGGGAATTTATGGCAGGTTTGGCAGGCATTGGAGATATTGAGTAAGGGGCTCCGCACATGATGATCGCTGATCTTCTGTGCGCCAACACGTTTGTAAGGCATATGACAATCGGCACAGGCCACACCAGATCGGGCATGAATTCCCTGGTTCCACATTTCAAATTCTGGATGCTGGGCTTTGAGCACAGGAGCACTCGTTTCGCCATGAATCCAGTCTTTGAAACCAATTTCATCATAATAGGCTAAGATTTCATCGGCTTTGAGTCCTTTGTGCCACGGATAGACGAGGCGCTTCTCTGCTCCCTTGAAATAGTATTCGTCATGGCACTGGGCGCAAACAAAGGAACGCATTTCTTGGCGTGTCGCCATCGTGTTGGGATCGTAATTTTCAATTCCTTCGCGACGCTTGAGCGTTTTGATTCCTTCGAGGAAAGCCGGACGTGTTATGCGAAGCTGCATGGTCTGCGGGTCGTGGCAGTCTATGCAGGCCACCGGGTGGAGCTTAGTGCCGAGGCTAGCCATGATTTTATCCATCTCGGCTTTGGCTTGTGCGTAGGGAAGTTTATTAAAATGCTCGAAACCTTTGAAGATGTCGCCATTGCCCGCTTTCTTGTAGGGAATGTATACGGACGCGTGACAATGCAGGCATGTTCCCGGCTGCTTGGCAGCCACTTGGCGTTCTGTGTAGAGCTGGTCTACGAGCATGTAAGCATGGCCGCGCTCCTCACGGAAGTCTCGCGCGAACGCATAGCCCGCCCACATGATCTTCAACCGTGGATCCTCTTCGAGGCGGGATTGTGCCACCACGCTTCGCGGATCAGCCTGAGTGGGAGTGCGGGGAAGCGCTTCGCTACCTCCAAAGCGCGTGCGGATCTGATCCGTGGTGCGTTTGTAATGATCGAATTGCAGAGGGAAGTTCTTGCCCCACACCTCGGGATCAGCGGTGTCGTCGGTCAGTTCCACGACGCGGAAAAAGGGATTCTTTGCTTCGACTTTGCGTTCGAAGATGTTCATGAGCAAAGCCGTAAGACCAAAGGCAAGCAATGCGCTCACGATCGTTGTGATGGCGAGCAATCGAACGACCTTGTGCCAGGGCATGGCTTGGGTGTTTCTCTCATTGCGAATTTCGTTGTTGGCCACGGCAAAAGCCTCCCTTTCCTTACTGACTAAGTTCCATATGTCCCACCGAACTGTGACAGGAAATGCACGAGAGTCGTTGGGACTGCGCTGCGCTTACTCCGGGATGCAGATCGATTTGCTGGACAATGTCCGCGTGGCAATAGCGGCACGCATTCTCTGTGACGCGTCGGTTGATGTCTGTGATCTGGATAGGCTCATGGAAATTTTGGGTCGTGAACGCCGTCGCGTGGCGAAAGCCGTTTAGCGCTTTGACTGCATACTTCCCGACGAGATTGTGAGGCGTGTGACAATCATTGCATGTCGCAACAAGGCGGTGGCTCGACTTCAGGTAGGCTGCATAGTTCTCCTGCATGACGTGGCAGTTGGCGCACGCAGCAGGGTCATTGGTGAGATAACTGGCACCTCGCGCATACCAGAACACGTAGGCGCCCAACCCAACGCTGAGCCCAACGAAAATTGATGCCGCAACACCGACACGCAAAAGCTGTTGTTGCCAACTGGTCATTGCCACCAGCGAGCGCAGATTTCGTGAAACTAAGTCTGACGACAAAGTTTGACAAAAAGTTGGTGGCAGGGCAAAGACAAAAAGTGTGTCCCGTGAGGACGCGCTTGATTTGCATCAAGTTTTGGGGACCTATTCACTGCGTACGTCGATGGCCGCAAACGCGCGACGCTCTCTCGCGGGAAAATCGTTGCGACACGAGAGAACCTCTCCATAAGTTGCGCACAGCTGTCACCGGATGCCCAGGGCATCGAGCAAGGCGGCGGCGAGCTTGCCGTCCACAGCCGCACCGTGTTTTTCTTTCAGCGCTTTCATGATCAGGCCTTTTTTGTCAAGTCCGGCGGCTCGGAGCGCTTGTATTTCTGCCCGAAGTTCGTCTTCTGAGAGCTGGCGGGGCAGATATTCCTGGAGCATCGTTATCTCCGCTGCATACTGAGCGCACACTTCGGGCTTCGAGGCTTGGTGCTGTTCGATGAACTCGCGTAAGGACTTGATATAGGCAGAAATGACCGCGGCGGCAATGTCGCCTTTTGCGTTGGGATCCTTTTCCTTCTTTTGAATCTCGCCGAGAATGTAATCGAGTGTGGCTTTCCGAGCTGACTCTCCCGCTTTCATGGCCGCAATGCGGTCGCGTTGAATTTGCGATTTGATATCCATGGCGGTATCACGTCCTCTGAGCTATAGCTCGGTCAAGGCAACAGTGGCACGGCTTTGCCATTTTCCACGCGGACGAGAACAACCTTGGCGAGATGAGCAATGGCGCGCAAGGGTTCTTCTTCCGCATACGCTTCAGCCTCACACGTCACGTGGCGGCGACCGATTTCACGAATGACGGCGTGGCTGAGCACGCTGTCGGTGGGGCGCATTGGCGATTCGAGTGAGGCTTCAAGCGCACGACATACGCCAATGCCCGTGTTTTCGCCATCACAGACCACAATCGCCGCATGAATCGCCATGCCAAGAGGAAGCCCTGTCATCGGGTGCACCCCTGACCCACGCCGCAACCACGGCTGTACTTCTTCCAAGAGGTATGAGAGCAGACCAGGGCGATGGCGACACCATGCTTCATCGCTAACAGTGAGGGCTCCAGGGCGGCGACGAACCACCGATAGCACCTCGACGGGATGTGGCACAAAATCCATCTCGATGCTCCTTCTTGGCACTTGAAACCTAAGTCGTAAGACTCGCATAAAACTTGGTGCGTGCGCGCTCATATTCTCCTTATGCAAGGAGTGTGGAACATGGCAACAGCGAACAAAAAGAAACGTTTTGCGGCCTTCATCAATGGTCGTTGGGTAAAAGAGGGATCGCAGGGGACGTTCGAAAACATCAACCCGGCGGACACACGAGATGTGGTGGGTGTTTTTCCTGCGTGTGGCCCTGAGGAAGTGGAAGAAGCTGTGGCTGCTGCAAAGGAAGCTTATCAGACGTGGCGGCTCGTGCCCGCCCCGAAACGAGCTGAAATCATTCGCAATGCAGCCAACCTCCTCATCAAACACAAGGAACGCATCGCTCAGCAAATGACGCGCGAGATGGGGAAAATTCTCGACGAAACTCGTGGGGATGTGCAGGAGGGCATTGACACAGGTTTTTACGCATCGGGCGAGGGACGCCGCCTGTTTGGCGACACAGTTCCATGCGAGCTGCCGAACAAATTTGGCATGAGCGTACGCATGCCGATTGGTGTGTGCGGCATGATCACACCTTGGAATTTTCCGATGGCAATTCCAACATGGAAAATTTTCCCGGCGCTGGTTTGCGGAAACACCGTTGTGTTCAAACCTGCGACAGACACGCCGGCAACTGCCGTCGAGTTGGTGGAAATTCTGCTTGAGGCGGGCCTACCACCGAAATGCATCAACCTTGTGACCGGCTCTGGGAGCTTGGTGGGCAACGCAATTGTCGACCACCCTGACGTGGCTGTGATCAGCTTCACCGGCTCGACCGAAATCGGACGGAAAATCAACGAGCGCGCCGGCTCCAAACTCAAGAGAGTATCGCTTGAGCTCGGTGGCAAGAATGCGCAGATTGTGATGGACGATGCCGACATGGAACTCGCGCTTGAGGGGGTGCTCTGGGGCGCATTTGGCACAACGGGGCAGCGCTGCACAGCCACCTCGCGCCTCATTCTTCACAAGAAAATCCACGACAAGTTCGTGGAAAAGCTCATCGAAAAGGCGAAAAAGATTCGGGTCGGCAATGGCCTAGACCCGAAAACTCAGATGGGGCCGCTTGTCAGCAAGGTACAGCGCGAGAACGTGAAGCGGTACGTGGACATTGGCATCCACGAAGACAAAGCGGAACTCGTCCTTGGCGGAAAAGAGCTCACGAGCGGGCCCTACGCCTATGGGTGGTTCTTCGAACCGACAATTTTCGTCAACGTGAAACCGAAAATGCGCATCGCACAGGAGGAGATTTTCGGCCCGGTCTTGGCTGTGCTACGGGCAAAGGATCTCGACGATGCAATCGGCATTCTCAACGACACGCCCTATGGTTTGAGCTCGTCTATCTACACACGCGACGTGAACGCGGCTTTCAAAGCAATGCGCGATATCGAGGCCGGCATCACATACGTCAACGGCCCGACGATTGGTGCTGAAGTGCAACTGCCGTTCGGTGGAGTAAAAGGCACGGGCAATGGCCACCGCGAGGCGTCGCACACGGTGCTCGATATCTTCACGGAGTGGAAATCCATCTACGTTGACTATAGTGGCAAACTTCAGCGAGCCCAGATTGACGTGCAGGCCGGCTGACAGAGCAAACCTTCATTCGCGAAGTTGGGGAGAGTCCGTCCAGGACTCTCCCCTTTTCTGAATTGGTTGCATCAGTCGATAAGTTGTTCCGCGCACCACATCGTTCCGAAAAAAAGGAGATGTTTTAGGCATTTTGTTGGATCAAGCTCCCCGCTGTAGGAAGCGTGCTAGGCCTTCCACGGCGCGTTCCAGGCGCTCGAAGCTGGCTGCATAACTGGCCCGCACAAAATCTTCGCCGCTGGGGCCAAAAGCTGTGCCTGGCACGATAGCTACTTTTTCGCGGCGAAGCAGCGCGGTGCAAAACTCCTCGCTCGACATCCCCATGTTTTTGATATTGGCGAACGCGTAAAAAGCGCCGTCTGGCATGAGCGTGGGCAGCCCGAGATCGTTGAAGGCCTTCACAATGAAGTTGCGGCGGCGGCGATATTCGTCGCGCATGGCCTCAACATCTGAATCACAATGACGCAGAGCTTCGAGCGCGGCGTACTGCGAAATGGTCGGTGCGCAGAGAATCGTGTACTGATGGATCTTGAGCATTGGGGTGATGAGTTCCGGCGGTCCACAAAGGTAACCGAGCCGCCAGCCGGTCATAGCAAAAGCTTTTGAGAAGCCCGACACGAGCAATGTGCGTTCTTTTGCATGGGGCAAGGCAGCGAGCGAAGCGTGATGCCCCTCGTAGGTGAGCTCGGCATAGATTTCATCGCTGAGCACGAGTAGATCGTGTTCCGCAGCAAACTGGACAACTTTTTCCAGATCCGGAAGGCGCAGCGTGGCTCCCGTGGGATTGTTGGGATAATTTAGAATAAGAGCCTTTGTGCGGGGCGTCACTGCCTCGCGCAGGCGCTCGAAATTCAGGCGAAATCCTTCTTCCTGCAAGGTGGCCACAAAACGCGGTGTACCTCCAGCGAGAATCACTGCGGGGGCGTAAGAGACGTAACATGGCTCGACGACAATGACTTCGTCGCCGGGTTCGAGGAGGGCTCGCAGGGCAATGTCGATTGCCTCGCTGCCGCCAACGGTAATGATGATTTCCGTATCGGGATCATAGGAGAGGTCATAGCGCCGCGCCAGCCAGTTCGCCAACTCGACACGTAGCTCGCGCAAGCCGTAGTTGCTCGTGTAGGTTGTCTTGCCTCTTTCCAGCTCGTAAATCGCCTGCTCGCGTATGCTCCAGGGCGTTGGGAAGTCAGGTTCCCCCACTCCGAGCGAAATCACACCTTCCGTTGCAAGCACGAGATCAAAGAATCGCCTAATGCCTGATGGTGGCAGCTCGGCAACGCGCCGTGCAATTTTCGCCTCAAGCCGTGAAGAACTTGGCACTGTCATGGTGCAGTCTCCTTCACGGTGCCACCGGGAGGCGTTCCACAGGCTCTTCACCATCAAGGGCGACGCCATCCTGCTTGTATTTTTTCAGCACGAAATGTGTCTGCGTCTCTTTGACCCCGTCCATTGTGGCGAGTTTCTCGGTGACGAACTTCGCAATCTCTTTTAGGGACTTTGCTTCCATGAACAGAAGGAAGTCCGAGCCGCCAGACATCAGATAAAGCGAACGCACTTCAGGGAAGCGATAGATGCGCCGTGCAATGCCGTGAAATCCCTCGCCGCGCGTCGGCGTGACGTGGACTTCGATAATGGCCTCGACAAGCTCTTCGCCGACTGCATCAGGATTGACCAGGGCTTTATAGCCGTAGATAGCGCGCTTTGCTTCGAGCTCCTTGAGAAGCTGAGCGACGTTGTCGGGCGTAGTGCCCAGACGCGTGGCCAACTGCTCATTCGTCAGCCGCGCATTTTCGCGCAACAATTCCATGAGTTTCGATTTCATGTTCGCTGCTCCTGCGAGAGTGATGAGACCTTGGTCCCCAACCCGTCAGCGAACCCCTCACCATTTGTTGAGAAAGCCGATCTTCTTAAGCGGCCAGTAGCGGAAGAACGCTTTGCCACGCAGATTCTGATAGGGTAGACCGCCCCAGAATCGGCTATCGTAGCTATTGCCTGTGTTGTCGCCAAACACGAGCATCTGCCCGGGTGGCACCTTCACAGAGTATTCCACTGTGTTCGGAATTTCATAGCGCTGGTATTTGAAGAATTCTGGCTGCTCGACAGGCTTGCCGTTGATACGTAGGCGTTTCTCGCTGTCAATCTCGGCGAGCTCTCCGTCAAATGCAACGGCACGTTTCACGTAGACGCCCTGGTAGCGATTGTAAGGCTGGACGCGGAACGTATATCCATTGCGGATGTAAGTCGTCGGTTCGCGCTTGAAAGGAACGCGAAACACGACGATGTCGCCGCGGTTAGGTTTAGCGAACCAGTAGGCGAATTTGTTAACACAAATGTGATGTTCTTCAAGGTGAACATCGCGCTCAATGAGCGAAAGCTGGCTTGGCGTAAGGGAACCGCGCCAACGCTTGCCTTCATAAGCATAACGGCCAGTGGTTTCGTCTTTTCGGAAAACTTGGACGAGATCGCTGCCCCTTTCAAGGATCAGCAGGTAATAGCGCTGGTGGGCTGTTTCATCCACTGCAATGCCTTCGGCCACGTAGTCACCAAGCAGTGTTGGACTCATGGACCCTGAAGGGATTTTGAAGAGCTCGACGGCGAAGGTGCGAATGAACATGGCAAGCACAAAGGCAAAGACGAGCGCGTCGAGCCATTCGCGAATCACGATGAAAATACCGTGACCGCTCTGCGCTGCCGGCTCGTCCGCGATCCACTTGCGCGGGGAAGGCTGTGATTCCACCGATCGTGGCATGAACGATTTGGGCACGAGTTCCTTTCGCAATTCGTTGCGCGTCAGCTTGGAGATGCCTCTGGTAAACGCAACTACAATGTAGCCTGAAGTCAATTGCAGCGCGAATTGCGCGAACGTGAACACGTAAATGTTAGTTGGCTGCTTGCGTTGTAGCCGTGGCAAAGACGATATCGCTCGGAGAACTCGCCGAATGTGGCTGATTCAAGCGCTGACTGACATGGCCCATTACGATTTTTGGCGCTACGCCGTGATCGGCGGATTGCTGATCTCGCTCGTCTGTGCGGTCTTGTCTGTCTACGTGGTTCTGCGCCGAATGGCGTTCATCGGGCAGGGAATCTCGCACAGCGCATTCGGTGGGATTGCGTTGGGGCTTTACCTTTTTGGAACGAACAACCATGCGATGCTCGGGGTCTATGCGACGGCCATTGTGTTTTGCGTGCTTGTGGCATGGCTGATCGCAGGCACCACGCATGAGGGGCACATCACCGAAGACAGTGCCATCGGCATCTTTCTTGTGGTTTCCATGGCTATTGGTATCATTTTCTTCAAGGCGGCACGCGGCTATAGTCAGGACGCCATGAGTTATCTCTTTGGGAGTGTTCTCGCAATTACTCCTGAAGAATTATGGTTGATTGGAGTGCTGAGTGTCGTGGTTCTTGTGCCGCTTTTCATTTTTCAAAAAGAGCTACTTTTCTATGCCTTCGATCCGCGCATGGCGCGCGTGGTGGGCATCCCCGTGGATTTTTTGCATTATCTATTGCTCACGCTTTTGGCCGTCACGATTGTGATTTCCACGCGGCTCATCGGCATTGTGTTGGTATCTGCGTTTCTTGTTTTGCCGGCAACCACTGGGCTTTTACTTTGCGCACGCTTCAAAACACTTCTGGTGGTGAGTGTCATCCTTGGCACTTTTTGCACGCTGTTGGGCCTTCTGGCAAGCAGTGCGACCGATGTTCCGGCAGGAGCCTCTATTGTGCTTGTGCAGTTCATCTTTTTCCTGGCCGCGATGGGTTGGAAACGTTGGAAACCACAGCTTCAGCCGCATCGCGCGCCTTGAATTCTCTTGAGCGTCGCTCGTGAGGAAAGATGTGTAGAAATCGTTAGCTGAGGGCGAAAAGGATGGCAACAACACGTGTGTCTTCATTTGTGCGCGCCGGCATCGTGGCGGCAATATTTGTGCTGGCGGGGCGCTTGCTCGCGCAGGAGACAACGCAAAGCGCAACCGTGGCAAAAGCTACGCAAACTTCGTACACGCTTGAGACCGGCGTGATTTTTCAAGACCTGCGCGTGGGGACAGGTCCAGAACCGCGCCGTGGCCAAATGGTCGGGATTCATTATGAGGGGAGGGTGTTGTCGACGGGTAAGATGATCGACAACTCGCGCATTAAAATCATTCCAAATCCGCTGCGCATTACTCTGGGCGCGGGAAAACTCATTCCGGGGTTGGAGGACGGACTGATCGGGATGCGGCTTGGCGGACGACGCCTCATCGAGATTCCTCCGGATCGAGCTTATGGCGATGCGGGGATCCCGCCGGAAATTCCGCCAAAGGCACGTTTGCTCTTCGACGTAGAGCTTGTGGAAGTGCGCGACGCAGAAACGACGTCTTCTGCTGCCCAAGAATAGGCAAGGCCACCGGCGCGACCGAGAATTGTCCAGAATTGGAGTTGCCAGCTCGCATGACGCTAGCCCATCCTTTGCCGTCGACATGCTAAAAAACTTCCTTTTGTGGCTTGTGCTCCTGGCATGCGCAGCAACTCCGCTGTGGCCAGCGCCGACAAAAGCCAGGCACCTTTCGGGGCGTTATGTGTTACCTGAAACTGTGCGTCGGCCGCTTCGGCTACACAACACGTGTGTGGCTGTGTGTTCTGTGGTGGATCCCACACCGCGTCGCCCGCTCGGTTTTGCGCGGGGAAGTGGCTTCTTTGTCACGCCCTCTCACGTGATGACGTGTAGGCACCTCTTGAGTGTTCCGTCGCCGACAGGACTTGTGCCTGCCGACCGGGTAATTATCGAGTGGGTGGATGGGCGCCAATGCGAGGCTCGTGTGGTAGCGACGGAAAAAGCTCACGATCTGGCTCTGCTGCAGCTTGAGGCATGCCGATGGCATGGCAGCCCCGTGAGATTGGTCGAAAGGCCACTGAGCCTGGGAGAAAGCGTACGCGTCGCAGGACTTTTCGATCCTCGTGGCTTCTGGGTGACGGAGGGCTCCATAACGGCTTTGAATGTGCTCGATGGGTTCGCTATGGCTGACGCGAAAGTGCGCAGCGGCTTCAGTGGAGGGCCGGTATTCGATCGAGACGGTAAATTGCTAGGAATGCTAAGCCAGCGCGATGACGCACGAAACGCCATTTTCGTGCGCCAAGATGTGCTGCGCACCTTTCTTGAGGCGTGTGGGGTACTGCCATCTCGCGCCTCCGCCGAGAGCGCAGATGTGGTGAGTAGCAGGGATTCAGGGGACGGAAAGAAAGTTCCGGGCATCGAACGGAAACTTCCGTCGAAACGTTCGCCGAGATGAGCCGTAAACGATTCTCTCGCAGCTTTCTGGTGTCGGTGGTGAATGGCGGCACCTGTTCGCAAGTCTAGGTCAGAGACTGCGGCGCATCGTTACAGCTCAGGAACCATCCGGTCCGGCCGGGAGATGGATTCGGCCGCATGGCTTGCTGTCGCCGCGAAAAGAGGAACAAGGGCATAGATCAATCATGCATCTCTTGCAGCTCAGTCGCGCATTGGAACGGCACCGGTTGTTAGACTGGGCGCGGCAAATCGATACGCGGTCTTAGGAGATACGGATCGGCAGGTCATGTGGTGGTCTTCGCGGCGCTATTCTCGTTTTTCTGCTACTGGGGGGTGCGAATGAATTTCTCGGCCTCTCTGTAAAAATGAGACGAAACCGAGCGGGAGTAGCTCAGTTGGTAGAGCATCAGCTTCCCAAGCTGAGGGTCGCGGGTT
>JBMFRB010000002.1:0-477880 GCA_049968255.1 Candidatus Sumerlaeaceae bacterium
AACGCCGGCCTGTCACGCCGGAGGTCGCGAGTTCGAGTCTCGTCGGCCCCGCCATTTTTCTTCCCGCCGCCGTATGCCCGTTCTGGCTATTCCAAAATTCGAATTGCGTCCAACAAATGGCGAAAACACGATTTTCGCTGCGCTTTCTTCGGTCACTCACCGCCAGTAGACCGGTTCGAACAAGGGGAAAAAACAAGAGCCCTTTGGCTTGCCGCGAGTAGACTAGTTTAGGAACTTCAAGGAGAAAAAAACGTCAGTTTGGAGGATGTGATAAAGATGCCAGGGTTTGTGAGCAGAATAAGTTCGCTGGTTCTTAGCATTTTTGCCATCAGTGCCCTCGCGACGGCGGAAGAGCGCATTCTCTGGTATAGTATCGGCGACGGGCTCACCAGCACGACCAACATGCAAAATGCTATCAACTTTGCGGTGACCAACAACTTTAATGCGATTTGCTTCCTCGCGCGCTATCGGGCGGATGCGTATTACATTCCTAATCGCGATTTTTCCACTTACCCCAATCCTGAGCCGGCCAAGTCTGGCGCTGCCGGCGATTCACTTCAATTCATCATTGATCGGGCGCATGAGGCAGGCCTCCGGGTCTACATATCCTTCGGCTGTTTCCTTGTGACCGATGGCTCGAATACTTACCCCTCGTATTTGCCCGCCGGAGCAGTACAATGGATTTACAAAGACGTGGCTGCGCCCACGGCCTCCGACGACACTACGTACAACCCGGATGCCGGCTATCCACGGCCAACGACAACCGCCGATACATCGGAGGGCCTGTGGATAGATCCCGGACGTAATGATGTGCGCCAGTACACACGAAACATCCTCAAAGACATTGTTTTGAACTACGATATTGATGGCGTGATTTTCGACCGTGTGCGTTATCCAGGTGATGCGCTTCCCCATCGCAATGAAGCCTATGGTTATAATCCACAGGCTCTTTCCGATATGGGACTGAACAATCCTGGGCCAGGGAGCACGACCTTTATCAACGCCCGGCGCCAGGCCGTCGCCAATTTTATTTCCGAAGCCCGTGCCGACGTCCATGCTATAAAACCTTGGATCATTGTGGGGGCTGCGCCGGTTGTCTATGGAACGACACTCACCGATACTTACTCGACAGTATTCCAGTATTTCCCCATGTGGAACACTATGAGCAATTCCAACCATGTCAATGGGCTCGGAATTCTCGATATGGTAGCGCCGCAGTACTATCGCTCTACTGCTGCGGCTAATGCGACGCTCATGGACCTCGCCAAACCCGATGTCACAAACATGGTGCACCAGGCCACGTTTTACACTGTAACGGAACCAGCTGCGGAGATGGCGCAGAGCATCTGCGACACACGCAATGCGACGCGGGGCATGAAAGGCTTTGGCATATATACTTACGCGGGCGCCAGTGCTTCTGGATTTATGAGCACCCTCAATTCCACTTCCACGTCGCCGTGTGGCACGGGAGTCATGGCTTCAGCTAGTCCGCTTGTGGATTATACCCTCAAGGTGAATTGGGATAGTCAGAAACCCAACAATATCACCAATCTTGCAGCCGACACAAGCACCCCGGGGCGGGTCCGCCTCACGTGGTCCACGCCTCCGACAGCATCGGACGGCGATGTCCCCGTGCGTTATCTCGTTTACCGCTCGACGTCCACACCGGTGAAACTTTATTACTCGAACCTTGTCAATCGCAACTATGAGGTGACCGGCAACGAGTTCATTGATGAGCCTTCAAAAGGTCTTACGGCCGGCACCTTTTACTACAAAGTGATTCCCGTCGATGACTACAACAACAAGGGCGACTCCAACCTTGTCGGTCCCGTCTCGCCAAGTTTCCCGGAGTTTATCATCGAAACACGCTCTGGTGGCCAGAATTCTACCAAATATACGGAAATTAGCGGCGACTGGCAAAATTCGACATCGAAAAGCACAGCTGCCGGAGTAACCTCTGGCATTGGTTCCCGCTTTGCCACCTTGGATACCAAAAACGACGTCGCGCGTTTCACCCTCGCAGGCATCCCCGGTGTGCCGAGTGGCCAACATTATTACGACATCTACTATACAACCAATAACGTTTCCTCGACAAACTGTGTCAATTGCACCTATCGCGTGAAGACAGCCTCTGGCATTGTCTCGGGAACTTTCGATGTTCTGCCCTCCACCACCGGCAACCAATGGTACAAAGTCGCGAGTGGGGTGTTGCTCGATTCCGCAGATGCCTATTTTGAAGTGGACAGCAGTTCTAGTACGACCACACCTAACGGGCTCAATACTCGACTTCCTGCCGATGCAGTGAAGTTCGCGTTTGTGCAGTGGTTACCTGTCACGTTATCGCAACTTATGATTGAGTGACAAGGTAGGGCGAAAACGAAAGCGCCTCTTCGAACGGTTCGAAGAGGCGCTTTTTGATGAACGAGAGAATTTGCGATGGGGCGAATTTCAGCCAAGTTTTGCTTCAATTAGCCCCTGGGCGATCTTGAGTGCTTCCCCGATCCCCCCTGGATTTTTGCCGCCAGCTTGCGCCATATCTTTCTTGCCGCCGCCCGATCCACCGACTGCCACAGCTGCGGCTTTCACAACGTCAGACGCGGAGAGCCCTTTGGCCACGACGTCCGGCGTAAATCCAGCGATGATGGTCACGCGCCCGTTTAAAGCCGAAGCAAGAACCGCAGCCAACCCACCTTGCGAGCGCCTTGACTTGAGATGATCGAAGACCTCACGCAGTTGCGCCGCTTCCATTTCCTCAAATTGGGCAACCACTACTTTGACACCGGCTTTCTCAGGCGCTTGCTCCAACAATTCCGCTGCTTCCTGAGCGCTTGCCTTGGCTCGCCACTGCGCAATTTCCCTGCGGCTTGCTTTGAGCTCATCAAGCAGCCCTTCCACCCGCTCAATCACCTTTTCCTTTGGCACACACAGCAGCTCGGACAGCCCTTTGATTATCCCACGCTCAGATTGAATCACCTCAATTGCGCCGCGGCCCGTTGTTGCCTCGATGCGGCGCACGCCGGCTGCAACCGCACTTTCGCTCAAAATGATGAAAGTGCCAATATTACCTGTCGCAGGCACATGGGTTCCGCCGCAAAATTCCACATCCCACCCTGGGACGTCTATGACGCGGACGACTGCCCCGTAACGCTCTCCGAACGGAGCGATAGCACCAGTTTTTCGCGCCTCTTCCAAAGCCATCACCGCACATCGCACGGGCAGATTTTTTATGATTTGCTCATTGACCAACATTTCGATCTGCCGGATCTGCTCTGCGCTAAGCGCTTCGGGATTTGTGAAATCAAAGCGCAGGTACTCCGGGCCCACATAGGAACCTTGCTGCGTGACGTGCTTGCCAACGATGGTTTTGAGCGCCCCTTGCAGAAGATGGGTGGCTGTGTGGTTGCGCATAATCTCCCATCGGCGCTCGATATCGATTTCTGCTTGGACTTCCACGCCTTCCTGAATATCCCCCTCCGTAACAGTTGCGTAGTGTACGAAGACATCCTCATTGGATTTTTGAACGTCTGTCACCCGCATCGAGCCCGTGGGCGCAACGATGATTCCTGTGTCGGCAACCTGTCCGCCGGCCTCCGCATAGAACGGCGTGGCGTCTAACACGAAAGCCACCTGCTCGCCAGCACGTGCCCGTGAAACCCGTTCGTCACCCTTGAAAATAGCGAGCACTCTTAGCCCCTGCGAGCTGCGCAAAGGATACTCAGCTGCATTTTCTGCGTAGCCGAGAAATCTCGTTTTCCCGTGCTGCTGAAAAATCTGTTTGAGTTCTTCGTAGATGCCCTCGAAGCGCATGCCTTTCGCCGCTTTGCGCGACTCCTCTTTGTGGTGTGCCACGCATTGTTGGTACCCATCGACATCCACACTGATCCCGCGGTCTCGTGCAACCTCGCAGACATCGTCATAAGGGAGCCCGTAAGTTGAGCAGAGAAGGAAAACATCTTCTCCCGAAAGCCCCGTCATGCCGCACTTCTCGATCAGTTGTTCGAGTTTTTGCAGCCCTACGCCGAGCGTTTGAGCGTACGTCTCTTCCTCAGTCCGGACCACACGTTTGACCAAATCGGTCGTCTCTTTAATTTCGGGGTAAACACCCCCCATCACGTCCACGACCGTATCAACGAGCCGATACATGAAAGGCTGATCCTGTCCAAGGCGTCGTGCGTAACGTGCCGCACGCCGCAGCAGGCGCCGCAACACATAACCACGTCCATCGTTTGATGGAAGAATCCCCTCGCTCAGGGCGAAAACCAAGGCGCGGATATGGTCGGCCACCACGTTCACACACTGGCGCTTATCGATGGGAAGATTTTGGTAATTGCCTACTTGCGTCAGATCGCATACAGCGCTAACAATTGGCAGCAAAAGATCCGTCTCGTAGGGCGACACTGCCTCCTGCACAAGACACGTAAGGCGCTCGAGCCCCATGCCCGTATCCACACCGCGATTCTTCAGTGGACGTCGTGTCCCATCCTTCTGCTGATCAAACTGCGGGAACACGCAATTCCAGTACTCAAGGTAACGTGTGTGAGGATCATTGTCATTCAGCGTGGCTTCTTGGAAAGAAAGCCCGGGGCCGTATTGCTCGCCACGGTCGTAGTAGAGCTCGCTACAGGGGCCGCATGCGCCAGTGTCGCCTGCTGGCCCCCAAAAATTATCCTTCGACCCTAACCGTACCATGTGGCTCTCGGGCATGCCGATCTCTTTTGTCCAGATGTCCCACGCCTCATCATCCTCTTCATAAACGCTCGCATAAATGCGATTCGGATCCAGTCCCACCACTTTCGTCGAAAACTCCCAAGCCCACAGCAGCGCTTCGCGCTTGAAGTAATCACCAAACGAGAAATTGCCAAGCATCTCGAAGAAGGTATGGTGGCGAAGAGTTTTGCCCACGTTTTCCAAATCGCTGCCTTTCCCCCCCGCTCGGAGACACTTCTGCACGCTGCAAGCCCGTGTGTAGGGCAGAGGAACAGTCCCCGCATAAAATGGCTTAAACTGAACCATTCCAGCCGTAGTGAAAAGCAAAGTGGGATCATCGGGAGGAACAAGGGGCGAAGAAGGCACAAGTCTGTGCCGACGAATCTCGTCCGTAAAATAATCAATAAAAGCTTTCCGCAATTCGTAAGACTTTTTCATCGTCATTCCATTTTCTCGTAAGCTGCGAAGGATCTTACCGAGCGAATTTATGAATGAACTTCCGTGCGCATTATTCGCTGTCAAAGCACTATTAGCTGACACGGTATTGTCGCTCAAATAATCGCGCCATGAGAAAGGAACATCACGATGAGCAATGATTTCCGTTACGACGTCCTCGCAATTGGAGCTCATCCGGACGATGTGGAACACGCCATCGGTGGAACTCTGCTTAGGCTAAGGGACCAGGGCAAAACCATCTGCATTGCCCACATGACCCACGGCGAGGCCGGTACCTTTGGAAGTGCAAGCTTGCGAGACGAGGAAGCCCGCGCTGCAGCGCAATACCTCGGTGCCGATTTGCATTGGCTCGATTTCCCTGATACGCAAATCGAGGACACTCCCGAAGCTCGCCGCCGCATCGTCCAATTCATTCGCGAAATTCGGCCGCGCATCATCTTCTGTCATTACTACGATTATCCTCTCATGCATCCAGACCATGAGGCTACCGGCCGAATCTTGAAAGCGGCTTTTCGACTCTGCCGCTTCAAAAACTTTGAGACAGGCAATGAACCGTTTTGGATCCCGAACATTGCTTACTATCTCTTTCCCGAGAGTGTACGCCCGACATTTGTTGTGGATGTCACGGACTACATGAAACGGTGGGAAGAACTAGCTAACTGCTACGCGTCGCAGTTCCACAATATCCCCAATTACCGCGATCGTCTGCTCACCCGTAAGCGCGCCGCCGGACTTCTCATTGATGTCTCTTATGGCGAAGCTTTCTATTGCGATCGCCCCGTCAACGCCAGTCGGGTGGACATCACCCTTTTTTAGGCTCCTTTTCGTCCTGTTAGAAAATTGCTAAAAAATCTTGAGAATAGACGAGCGGGGCGGTGGTCAATAAGTTACGCAGAGGTTCATTCTGTAATGTAAACTTTTGTGGTTGAAGGAGTCAGTTTATGAAGCGTGTTATGGCCATTACCGCAGCGATGGCGTTGACGGTAGGCGTGTGCATTGCAGGCGAAGCGAAAATAGAGAAGCCAGCGAAAGCGGAAAAGTCTGCGACCGCCTCGCCTGATCGAAAACGCGCATGGGGTGCTGCGCAGGAGGAAATGTGGAAAAAAGCTGGTTGCTCCGACGAGGAGATCGCAAAACTCAAAGAGCTCCAGCAGCAGTTTATAGAAGCCCGCAAAGCGAAAGACGAGCAGAAGGTTAAGCAGATTCGGGAGGAAATGGATAAGATCTTGACCCCCGAGCGCAAAGCCAAAATCTCTGAGATGCGGGCTGCGGCGAAACCCAAAGCGAAGGATTCGCAGACAACCAAGTAGTTAGGCACGCAGTAAGCGATGCTAAAGGAGGCGCTGCAGAAGGCTGCAGCGCCTCTCCCTTTAAACCATCACCCGAAATGCGCTGAGTTTTGCGTTGCGCGTAGGGAAGTCCCGCTTCACACCAGTAAGACCAAAACACTATCTACGCTATATACCCCGAGAATCTTAGCGTGCAACGCACCAAAGTAAAGCCATAACCCCCTGAGGAGGGGACAAGAAGACAATATAATATCATGTTATTAAATTATCGATTAGTGGCTCGCCTTACCCTTTTTCTTGTAACTTGTGGCGCTCAAGCGATTCCCAGCAATCGGGAAGTTTCTCTTTTAACAGCCGGTGATAGAGTGCCACTTGGTGGTCCAAAACTTTCTGCAAATTGAAGTGTGTCACAACGCGCTCACGGGCTGCAGTGGCTATAGCTTGCATTCTGTCAGGATTGCGCAGCAAGGCTGCAATCGCATCAGCAAGTGCACGAGCATTGCGCGGCGGAACTAGCAACCCGCATGCTCCATTCACGATCTCCTCGCGGCATCCCCGGATATTCGTCGCCACACATGGGCGCGCCATCGCCATCGCTTCCAGTAATGAAACCGGCATCCCTTCTCGGTAAGAGGGGAGACAAAAAATATCCATTGCGGCCAGATACGGACGCGTGTCGTCCACCATACCGGCGAAAACGATGTTCTCGTGAACATTCAGGCGCCGAGCCTCGGACATAAACTCGTCCTTGCCTGCATCGTAGTCACTCTTTAGCACATCCCCCACGACCAGCAAACGGATGTCAGGAAACTCTTGGGTTAGCTGGGCAATAGCCTGCACAAGCTCGAGAATTCCCTTCTCACGCACGAGTCGCCCGACAAAGCCCACGACTCTGGCATTGTGGGGAATCCCAAGCTTTGTTCGAACATCATTTTGACTACTGGAGGGGAACATGGCTGGATCAAAGAGCCGGACGTCCACGCCATTGTAAATTGTTTCCACACGGCCGGGCTTTGCGATTCTTTCTTTCAACGCCGTCTCTTCATCCTCGCCGCTCACTGTCATGATGAAATCACCAAAGCGGGCTCCAAAACGTTCGAGCAAGATATGAAAGCGCTGTTTTGCCGGCGGCATTCCTTCGTGGAAGTAGAAGCCATGCGCCGTATAAATTCTTATCGGAACGCGGGCAAGCCACGCAGCGACCCGGCCAACAAGCGCCGCGATTGGAGTGTGAACGTGAACGACGTCAAACCTTTCCCTCCGAAGGAGGCGATAGGTTCGCCAGATTTCAGCCACATGCAGTACAGGATTCATCGAGCGCGCGATGGGATTTTCCAGCACGCTGAAGCCTTCCTGGCGAAGTTTTTCCACGTAGTAACCACTTCCGCAAGCGATCACGACATCGAACCCTTCCTGCTTTAGGCGGCAACCTAGCGGACGCAAAAAGTGCCATGCCGTAAAATCTACCGCGCACATCAATAGCACCCGTATCGGGCGCTTTGCTCTACGTCTGTTTGCCTCATCAGTCATGAGTCAAATCCTTGATCGTGTCGTCCTGCCCACGCAATCATTGTGTGAACGGAGCTGGAAGTAGGCACTTGCTTCAAAAGCGGGGTTACGAAAAGAACGTTCGTGATGAAGAAGCGCATATTCAGGGTCGGGACAAAACTCCTCGTGCTTCTCTTTCTTGTCGGGCTGGTACCCTCCGGCGTTGCCATCTACTTGCTTTACAACGGAGCTATCGCAACGACACAAGAGGCTTTGGGCTACCAGCTGCTGGAGCGAGCTCATGGCACGATGGTGGCGCTCGATGAAAATCTCGCGTTGCTTGGCCAGGTAGCCGATCACATTGCTGCGGATATACGGAGCGGGGCAACGCTGGACCATGCGGTCGCGGTGCGCGGTCGAGGGATTGAGGCCGTTGCGATCATCGACACGAGTGGAACAGTGCTTACCGCCACAGACCAACACATCAAGGGTTACGTCGAGCTGCCGCCCATACTCCTGCCTGGTCAGCGACGTCCGGAAACCTTTTTGGACGAAACGACGACCGGGCCTCTCGCACCTGCGCTTCGTTTCTTTGTTCTCTTGCCGCAACAGCGTTATCTCGTGGTGAATGTCCCGCTCGAAAAGTTGCTTGCGCCATTTGGTGTCAGCCTTCCCGGCGACCAAACTCAGCTCGTTCTCATCACTAATCGTCGCAACCTTATTGCTCGCACGCCTCCCCCTTCACAGGTAGTGCTCAACGTGCTGGAGAGAAGCTCGCGTGCTCCCACCAGTTTAGCAGATTGGACGTTTATTCGTGTGATGCCGCGAGGCCCGGACTACCTTGCTGCTTATCAGGTTTCCTCCTATTTTCGGCAGCGGCAAAAGGCGGGGCAAACAAGCGTCGAATGGCTTAGTGTGGCCTACGCCGACACACAATTCGTGATTCCTGCTCTCAATGCGCTTCTGTGGCGCATTGGCATCTTGGGCATCGCGCTTGCATGCGGCTTGACCGTGCTTTCGGGAGCCGTCTCCTCGACTTTTGTGCGTCCCCTTCGAACTTTGCACCGGCAAGTCGAGCGCGTGACATTGGGGGAGTGGGACGTCAACGTAGCCATCCGCACCGGCGATGAAATCGAGGAGCTGTCTCAAGCTTTCGCTGCTATGCTGGCAGAAATCAAGCGTTCTCGCGAAGCACTTGAGCGCCAAATCATCCAAACTCAGGCTCGCGCTACGCAGGTGGAACTTGTTAATGAAATTAGCCGCAGCATTTTGGGCACTTTCAGCATCCAGCGTTTGCTTGAAACCACGCATGCGCAGTTTTCCAAACTCGTCAGGGCACGTTCGATCGGGTTGGTGCTGAGTAAGGGGGCAATGTGGGAAGTGAAAGCAAATCACCCTTTTCCTCTTCTTTCAGAGACGCAGTCAGACTTTTGGAATAGCGTGTGGGACACATTGCAGCAGGCTCCCCAAGGAATAGTGAACCTCGAAAGCTGTCCCCACGTTTATGCTGTGCGGCTCGCCTCAGGCGATGAGCGCCTTGGCATTCTGCTCATCGAATGCCCCCCGCCAGAATCTGACCTAGCCGAGCACAAAAGATTGTTGCTCTCGCAGCTGGCTCCTTTCCTGTCGTTGGCTGTTCAGCACATTCAGCTCTACGAACAGGTGTGCAATTTCGCGGCAGAGCTCGAACATAAAGTCGAAGAGCGCGCTGCTCAGCTTGAAGAAGCGCACCGACGGTTGCTGCAAAGCGAACGTTTAGCTGTGACGGGACAACTAGCGGCAGGGGTGGCTCACGAAATCAATAATCCGTTGGCCATCATCAAGAACATGCTCCAGGTTATGCGCCTTGAAAACGCAGCAAGCAGCGCCACGCTCAAGGTCATTGAGGAGGAAATAGACCGGATTGCGCGCATCGTGCGCAGCTTGCTTGACTTTGCTCGTCCGCCGGCTACCACCGGTCCACCTTCAAACATCCCCCAGGAAATACAGCACGTTCTGGCCCTTTTGGCCACGACGCTTCGCCACCGACAAATTCATGTTGTCGTAGATGTGGAATCTCAGTTGCCACCTGCCGCACTGTCGCGTGACAGCTTTCGGCAAGTACTGCTCAACCTGCTGCGCAACGCTGAAGAGGCGGTTCCAAACGGTGGGCAGATCGCCATTCGCGCGAAAATCGACGCGTCGGACGGCCGCTGCTGCATAGTTGTGGAAGTAGAGGATCAAGGGGAGGGAATTGCGCCGGAAGTCTTACCGCACATCTTCGAGCCTTTTGTGACCACAAAACGCGGCGAAGGAGTCGGCCTTGGTCTCTCCGTCAGCTACGGGCTGGTCACTGCGGTTGGCGGAACAATCGAAGTTGAGTCGGAGCGAGGAAAGGGGACGCGGTTTCGAGTCATTCTGCCAATAGCCGAGTCAGACAATCCAGCTGAGTAAATCGCTCGTTTGCGACAATTTTTCGATGGAAGTTTTACAAGGTTCTTTGCACAGATTATCACATGATCACGTCGACAAACAATTCATTGAGTCGAACGGCCCAGAAGTGCGTGACACTTGCGGTAGTGCTGATGGCTACGCTTGGGCTCACGGGATGCATCCGCCGCTCTATGACGGTGACCAGCGATCCGCCCAACGCAAGAGTCTGGGTAAACGGCGTGTTTTATGGGCAAACGCCCGTCGAAATCCCCTACAATTGGAATTGGTTTTACGACATAAAACTAGAGAAACCTGGCTACGAACCGCTGACTGTACGCGAGCGACTATATGCGCCGGTGCGCCACTGGGTGCCTTTCGACTTTCTCGTGGAGGTGGCACCAGTGAAAAGTAAAGAAAAGCAATGGCGCCATTACGTGCTCACGCCAAAGAAAGAGCTCTGAGAAAGATTCGAGACCTCCGGTGCGGGTTTAGCGCTCAGCTTCTATTCTCATACTGATGTCGAGAGCACGAGCCGAATGCGTGAGCCTTCCCACAGAAATCCTTTGGATCGGCAACATGCGTAGCGCTCGCACATCCTCCGGCGAGATTCTCCCACTTACCTCAATCTCGGGGAGAGCCAAGCCGAGCGCGTCAGCTTGTTTGCGCAGTTGGGCTACACACTTGCGGATGAGAGAAGGAGCCATGTTGTCGAGCATAATGATATCGGCACCCACCGCTAAGGCCTCGAGCGCTTCCTCCGTTGTCCGAGCTTCGATGCAAATAGGAAGGCGCCTTCGCAAGATTTCTCCCTGTTCGATAAGCGCTCGCATGACCTGGCTAATGCTTCCCGCGGCATCCACATGATTGTTTTTGATCATCACCATGTCGAAGAGGCCAAAGCGATGATTCTGTCCGCCGCCGTCAACAACTGCTTTTTTTTCCAAAACGCGCAGCAAGGGCGTCGTCTTGCGGGTGTCGAAAATAGCGATGCGGTCCGCATATCTCCCCAACGCGCGCACATACTCGCGCGTCAGTGATGCTATCCCGCAGAGCCGTTGCAGAAAATTCAGAGCCGTGCGTTCACCTGAAAGCAAGGCGGCCAATTTGCCTTCCACCTCGGCCAGGCGTGCTCCAGACCGAAACTCTGTTCCATCCTGAACCAGTTGTCGAAATCGGCTCTTCGGATCGAGTTGGCGAAAGACTTCTCGCACCACATGACCGCCGCTCATGCAGCCGTCCTCCTTGGCCAAAAAATAGGCGGTTCCCAGGCGCGTATTAAAAATCGCACTTGTCACATCGCCCGACCCAAGATCCTCGGCGAGTGCAAGTTTCACGAGCTCACGGAGCTCTAAACCAAAATGGCTTTTCCTTGTCATGCGAGTACAAAACCACCGCAGGGAAATAGCAAAATCATACCTGTTTATTTTTCTTGCACACAAACTTTATCAGAGTGTTGACTTTCAAGAGGCAATCGGAGAGTCTCCCTCGCCGTCAGCGCTTAGATGTGTCATCGCATGGGGCGGAGATTATGATTACGCAAACTCGGTTTCGAGTCCTCGTCGTCGACGACGACAAGGACATCTTGGACATGATCAATATCACACTGTCCCCCAGCTTCGAAGTCCTCACTCTCCAGGAATCGGTGGACGCGTTGGAGATCATCGATGTTTTTGAGCCGGACATCCTCATCGTGGACATTATGATGCCCAAGGTGACGGGGTATCAAATTATCGAGCTGATGCGTCAGAATCCCAGACACCAGCATGTGATTGTCGTTGTGCTCTCCGCCAAAGATTCTAGCCGCGATATTAAGTACGGTTATAAGCTTGGGGCGAATCTCTATCTCACGAAGCCTTTCCAACCCGATCGGCTTTTGAAAAACATCCAGATGCTGGCAACAGGGCTGGGCAAGCCACGGCCAAAATCGTATTCGCTGCGCGATGTCCAGCTTCGGTTACAGCTTCTTGCGACAAAAAAATTTGCTACGCCCACCACGGATCCGAACGTGACACCCACTCCACCAGACGTTTCCTCTTCTAGTTTCCGGCTACGACGGCCGCTGGCACAAGAGGCTGACGAACAAGAGAAGAAAAAGTGGGTGGATTAATATCAACGCCCCAACGTAATCTTGTTTACTTGGCGGGAGCAATTGAGCATGCGCCCGACGGGGGGAGCGGCTGGCGTGCCAAGTTTAGAGAATTTCTCATCACTTGCTTAGGCCTCGAAGCTTTCGATCCTTGTGTTCAGGAGATTGAGCTGCTTACGCGCGAGGAAAAACACAACCTACGCAACTGGAAGAAAACCGATCCAGAGCGATTCCGCTTAGTCATCCGCAAGTTCGTCGAAAACGATCTCGACCATCTGGTCAATCGCACACTTTTTGTCGTGTGCTTTTGGGATGAGTACGCAGCTCGGGGAGCTGGCACGGCCGGCGAAGTGACGGTGAGCTACCTCTATAGGATTCCATTGTACCTCGTGGCTGGCCGGCCGGTGGAGGAGATTCCCGGGTGGATCCTTGCGTGCGCCACCGAGATTTTTGACGACTTTGCCCACCTGCAGGCCAGGCTTCTCGAACGCTACTCTCAACGCCTGCCTTTTGAGGAGGGCCAGCGAGGACGTAATTTCGCTAACTAACAATCACGGAGAGCTCGGCTGGTTATCGGTCAGGCGACGTTGCACCTCCTCAATCAGTTGTTTCTCCTCTTCAGAAAACTCTTCAGTTTTCTGTGCGTAAATTACTAATGTTGAGCTATCGGGTTGGTCAATCAAACCCAAAAATGCGTACCGCGAATCCTGCTGCATGAAAGCGCTGTATGCGCGCCGCTGTGTCCCTATCAGGAGCTTTCCTCCCGAATCCTTTACGAGCGGATGCCAACCGTCCTTCTCCATCTCCGCAAACACCGCCGCAGCATCAAGAGTCGCTTTGTCGCGAGTTACTCGTACCTCCATTCCGGATTTCGGATAGAGAAAAAGAATTGCGTTTTCCTCATCGCAGTGCGCCTTCCATCCCATTGGTAGCCTAAAACCTATCCTCGCCTTAGTGCAGCTCGTGCGTGTCTCAGGCGGTTCCCTTGCTTCAGGAAATGAACTTCTAGTGGCGTCGGGGCGGGCAGTGGAGCTTTGTGGTGGAACTCCTGTTGGAGTTTCTCTCGTCGGCGTTTGGGAAATAGCGGGTTGGGCAATGGCAGGGGCGGTCGTCACCTCGTGCTCCGTCGGCCCTTTTGTGGTGGGCACAGCATTGATCCCAGGGAGCTTCTGAAACTGACGCACTGCCAATTCCGCAAAGACAGCATTAGGAATGTGCTTGAAAAAATCTGATGCAACTTCAGTAAGAGCAAGCCTTGGTGAATTTGATTCTGGTTCGAGATGGAAGGCAATCCAAACTCGGCTTCCCCCTTTTCCAAAGTAGATGACTGCTGGGATTCCTTCAACCACTGATCTTGCAAGCTTATTAGGAATGGTCCCTTTGGCACGCAGGAGATCGATAACGGCCGACTCTGAAAGCCTTGGATCTCGGACGTAATCTACCGCAATGATCTTGTCCGGCGACTCGATGCTTACCAATGAATCGGACACGAGCTTCGTCCAGCCGCGCGGAACCACGATCCTGTAAGCGCCCACGGCGTTGATGAGCTCATTTCCCTTTTGGATTTGCTGAAGATAGTCTTGCTGTTCTGGCGCGGACACGACAGCCCGCTGTGACCCCAAACGGACTAACAGGAAAGTGGCCACTAAGATAAATGCGGAAACGACACTTGCGAGGGCTACAAGTAAGGCACGCCGGCGACGACGCCACGACCGTTTTTTCCCCCCAGCGTTGCTTTCGCTAGATTCTCGGCAAGACTCGACGCGTGGCAATGACTTTTCGCTATTTCGAGAACAATTCTCCTCTTTAGATATTTGAAATAGAACGTCTTGGGAACTATGATTTGAGTCAATACTTGAGCGAGAACCAGACAAGGGTTCGACCGTCTTTACGGTTTTTTTCTCCTGAACTGTTTCGTCTTCGCCAGGCTCTGGCTTCGGCAAATTCGGATAATCGCGATGCCAACCGACGATTCGAAACTCGGCGATTGGTCCCCCCGGAGCTAACTGTAAAATTGAGCCGTCATCAAGGTAAGCTCGGCCTTGAACAGTCCTCTCGTTCACGAATGTGCCATTGCGACTCGTGTCGATAACGATGAAACGCCCGTCCTCATACACGACACTACAGTGGTGGCCCGAAACTTGTAGGTACTCGGTGGGATGAAGCGAAATTTCCATGTCACTGCGGCGTCCAATTCGCACGGGGCGGTCGGAGGTGACCTTGAAGATTTTACCAGCTTCCGAGCCGGTTCGAAATTCTAACTCGGCGACTAACTTTGGGGGTGGCGGACTAGGAGCATTATCGTTTTGGACGCCGACTCGAAAAATCACTTCGGGGCCGCCGGTCCCAAACTGAATATAGTCCTCTGATTTAAGGACTTGGCCTTCCTCAGCCGGCTGTCCATTGACAAAGGTGCCAGTGCGGGATCCCAAATCGTAAAGCTTGAATTCGCCGCTGTCGCACAGAATTTCCGCGTGCAGCGAAGCCACCATGAGATCCGTTTCTGGATCGAAGCGAAGATCAGCCGAGGCTGCGCGTCCAACAGTAATCCGTCCCGCCGAGAACTCTACGACCTCGCCTGCACGGGGACCCGTGAGAAAGATAAAATGGCAGGTGCAAGAATTCATGTCTCACGTCTGGGCAAGCGTTTTGTCATGTCAGATCGTACGACGTATCTCTGTTGCTTCCCACCTTTTTGCAATTTCCGTGAAATTACCCTGCCCCTGGCCCTCGCAAACAATGACCATTGGACTTATTCTTCGTCGCCAACCGTGACACGGAGGACCTCCTGGATGGTGGTCTGCCCGAGCAGGACCTTTTCCCAACCGTCCATACGGAGTGTTCGCATGCCTTTTTTTACCGCGACACGTTTTATCTTTGTTGCGGGTTCGACGCGAATGATCATCTGGCGCAATTCAGGATCATTCACGAAAATCTCGTGAATTGCTGTGCGGCCGCGATACCCAGAATTGTTGCAACGATCGCACCCTGCACCCTTATAAAAGGGACGGTCGGCATATTGCTTCGGATCGTAGCCGACGCTCGCGATCTCCTCGGGCTTGGGTTTATACTCGATCTTGCAGTGACTGCAGATTTTGCGAACCAACCGCTGAGCCACCACCGCCTGAATCGAACTCGCCACGAGAAAGGGTTTGATTCCCATGTCAATCAGACGGGTCGTGGCGCTGGGGGCGTCGTTGGTATGTAGAGTGCTGAACACAAGGTGACCCGTCAGCGCCGCGCGGATACCAATCTCGGCCGGCTCTAAATCGCGCATTTCACCGACCATAATCACGTCTGGCGACTGGCGTAGGATGGCGCGCAGTCCCTGCGCAAAATCGAGGCCTACTTCCTTATTCACCTGCACCTGGTTGATCCCGTCAATCATGTATTCAACGGGGTCCTCAATTGTGACGATCTTTGTCTCCGGATTATTGATCGTCGAAAGGGCGGCGTAAAGTGTGGTCGTCTTGCCACTACCAGTCGGTCCGGTCAGAAGAATAACGCCGTTGGGCGATCTGATGAGTTCTTTGAACAATTTCACCGAATCAGGCAAGAATCCAACGTCCTCGAGTCCCATGAGGACGCTCGCCTGGTCAAGGATACGCATGACGATTGTTTCGCCGAAAATGGTCGGCATTGACGACACGCGCAAATCCAGTTTTTTGCCCTGAATCGTCAACTTGATACGCCCGTCAAGGGGCACACGTTTCTCTGCCAGATCCATCCCCGCCAGCACTTTCAGGCGCGAAATAATGGAGTTTTGCCACCGCTTTGGAGGCGCTGGAACCTCGTGGAGCACGCCGTCAATGCGGAACCGGATAGTCATGCCGGTCTTCGTTGGCTCGATGTGGATATCTGAGGCACGGTCGTGCACGGCCTGTTTGAAAATGAGGTCTACGTATTTGACCACCGGCGGCTGATCGACATCGGGCGTCCCTGTCAGGTCAATGTTGGCGTACGCATCCTCTTCTTCGGCGCGCGATTCGGTCTGGATGGCTTCATCCGCCGCACTGGCATAGAGGTCAGAGATATCCGATCCCTCGTAATAGTGTTTAATGTAGCGATTAATGTCATCTTCGCTAGCAATGACAGGGATGACTTTCTTGTGGTAAACACGTTCGAGGTCGTCGGTCACCTGGATATTCAGCGGGTCGACCACTGCCACCCAAAGGTGCTCATCATCGTAACGCACAGGGAATACGCGGTACTTGATCGCATGCTGGGGTTGAATTTGTTCAATGAGATCGGGCGTTGGCTTCAGCTCGCGCAAATTGACTTTTTCGAGCCCCAGGTTTTGGGCCAGCGCGTCGAGAATGTCGTCGTCGCGCACCAGCCCCTGCGACACCAATGCGTGCTTGACGGTCTGCGCGCTCTCATCCTCTGGAATGAGATCCTTGATCATGTCCTGGCTGATAAGGCCGGCTTCCTCGAGCAACCAGGCCAAGGTCTTTCCTGTACCCACACTGCCGCCCTTAGCCTTTGTCGCGGCCGTCTTTTCAAAGTAGCGTCGTTCCTCGGGGGTTGGTTTTCTTACCGCCATGTCCTTGTCTCACCTAGTACGTTTACGCCTGAGGGCATCTCCGTCGCTCGGCGCGGGGCGCAATGCAAAGAAGTTTTGCATGCTAATCCTCCCGCACATGCTCATGCATGTGCGGAGCTACCTTTTCCTGCTTGGCCCACTATCAATTACACTTATGCGACATCTTCCAGCGGAATTTCCACAATAAAATTCCCGACCGCTATAAGAGGGATCACGAATAAGCGCATTCGTCGCATGTTTTCCCAACGCAGAAAAGGCCAGAAAAACGCCGGAGCGTGGAACAGGCATGATTCTTCGCTTTTTACCATTGGTTTTGGTTTTAGTGGCCCTCGGAGCAATGGCTTGGGGAGTCTATCGGCTGCGCGATCGTTTTGAAATCCTTCGCGAGTTCCTACAGTTTTTGGGCGAGCGCAAGCTTTGGTGGTTAGCGCCTATCCTGATTGTCTTTGCTCTGGCCGGGATTTTTGTTGCGGTGACGAGCAGCTCTGCTGTCAGCGCGTTCATCTACACACTATTTTAGTGAAACGGTGATGGTATGGCCATGTTGGCAACGCTATGGGGAAAATGGAAAAAGCTTGGCGCCCTCCTCGCCAAGCTCTTCGGTCAAGTCCTTTTCGCCTTGCTTTACCTTCTGCTGTTTACACCCGTTGCTCTTGCCGCTAAGCTGATCGGAAAGCACTTCTTACCACGCTTTTCTTCGGCCGATTCCACGTATTTCCTCCCGAAAGAAAAAATTGAACCCACGCTCGATTACTTGCGTCGCCAGTGGTGAAAAGAAAATGGGCTTGTCATGCAGAGCAACAAGCCCGATTTCCTGCCGAGAAACATGGCTGAACTTGGCAATGTTCAGCCAGCGCGCAACTGCTGGAGTTTTGCTGCATACTGCGCGTGTTGGCTTTCAAGTTGCTGCAATTTTGTTTTCTCTTTTTCCACTACTGCGGCTGGGGCCTTGGACACGAATGCCTCGCTTGCCAATTTTCGTTTCTGACTATCAATCGCTTCTGCCAGTCGGCTCAGCTCGCGTTCCACGCGAGCCACCTCGGCCTCGCGCATTTCCGCAGGCAATTCGATGTGAACCACTACTGGGCCCGCGACCGCCGTCGATGTGAAAGCCGAAGGCGCCAGCGCAGCGTAAATCTGAAGAGATTTCACGTTTGTCAGGCGTTCGACGAAATCTGAGTGCTTCTCCAAGAGCGCGCGCACTGCACTGTCGCCACAGACGAGATTGACATCCGTCGCGACCGCAGGGGGCACTCTCATCTCTCCGCGAATGTTGCGAATCGCGTAAACGATCTCCTGAAGAAGGTTCACGGCGTTGCACGCCTCATCGTCGCGGAGCGCCTCCACCTCGGCTTTGGCAAATCTATTCCAGGGGGCTACCATAATGGAGTCGTGAGCCAAGGCGCTCAGCATCCGCTGCCCAAGCGAGTTGTGCCCACAGGTGACAGTGGTGCTGCTCCACCGATGGCGCAGAGCTTGCCAAAGTTCCTCGGTGATGAACGGACAGAAGGGATGAAGGAGCCGCAGCATGCCTTCAAGCACAACGACCGCTGTTGCTTGGGCAGCCCGCTTGCTTGTCTCGTTGGCCTGGTCGGTGTTGTATATACGCGGCTTGATAAGCTCGAGGTAGTAATCGCAATAGTGCTTCCAAAGGAAATCATAGATGGCGCGCACTGCGTCATCAAAGCGATATGCCTCGAGGGCTGTTTCCACCTCTTCGGCAGTGTGCACATATTCTGCTAGAATCCAGCGGTCTTCGAGAAGGAGTTGGCCGCGTTTCTCGACGCCCAAGGGAACAGCTTTGGCGATTTGCTCAAAGCTTAGATCTGTGGTGTTGCTGAGAACAAACCGCGCAGCGTTCCAAATTTTGTTCATAAAATTTCGATAGCCCTCGCAGCGTTTCACGCTAAAGGCTATGTGTTGTTCCTGGGCAGCGTAATCGCAGAGGGTGATGCGCAGGGCATCTGTCCCGTATTGTTCCATGAGGTCCAGGGGATCAATGGCATTGCCCTTTGACTTGCTCATCTTTTTGCCGTGTTCGTCGCCGACGATGGGGTTGAAGTACACATCGTGGAAAGGCACATCGCCGAGGAAGTGCAGTCCCATCATGATCATGCGCGCCACCCAGAGAAAGATAATGTCCTTGGCGGTGACGAGCGTGTCCGTTGGGTAGAAGAGCTCAAGCTCACGCGTGCGATCTGGCCAGCCGAGTGTTGAGAAAGGCCAAAGTGCACTGGAGAACCACGTGTCGAGCACATCCGGGTCTTGTGCCATGCGCTTGCTGCCACACCGCGGGCATGCGCCATCGAAGATCTCCGCATCGGTCACCACCAGTTCACCGCACTCCTTGCATGTCCACGCCGGAATGCGGTGTCCCCACCATAGCTGACGCGAAATGCACCAGTCTCGCAGATTGTCAAGCCAATGGAAGTAGTCACGCTCACGGCTTTTTGGGATAAACCGAACTCGCCCTTGCTCCACGGCCTTGCGCGCTGGCTCAGCCAGCGGCGCCATCTTCACGAACCATTGAAGCGACACGTAGGGCTCGATGACGGTGTGGCAACGATAGCACTCACCAGAGCGCTGCGTGTAATCCTCAATTTTCTCGATCAGTCCTTGCGCCGCGAGATCCTCAACGATGCGTTTTCGTGCTTCGTAGCGGTCGAGCCCCGCATAAGCCGGCACAATCTCGTTGATCTTTGCGTCCGGCGTGAGAACATTGATTTCTGCCAGGCCGTGGCGTTTGCCCGCGAGGTAGTCGTTGAAATCGTGAGCGGGCGTGATCTTCACCATTCCCGTTCCGAAATCTTTCTCCACGAAATCATCGGCAATGATGGGAATGCGCCGACCAACGAGCGGCAAGATGACATGCTTGCCGATCCAATCGCGATAACGATCGTCCGATGGATTGACCGCAACAGCCGAATCACCGAGCATGGTTTCGGGGCGTGTGGTCGCGACGACAGCGTATTGCCCCGGCTCGCCCTCGATCGGGTAGCGCAAGTACCACAACTGACCCGGCTTTTCGGAAAATTCGACCTCATCATCACTCAGGGTTGTTTGACAGCGCGGACACCAGTTCACGAGATAATTCCCGCGATACACAAGTCCTTCGTCATAAAGCCGCTTGAACACAGTTCGCACCGCGCGCGAAAGACCAGGATCCATGGTGAAGCGCTCGCGTTGCCAGTCACACGAGCAGCCGAGCCGCTTGAGCTGTGTGACAATAATCCGACCGTGCTTTTCCTTCCACTGCCACACTCGCTCGAGGAAGCGTTCGCGCCCGAGGCCTTCGCGCGTCAAGCCTTCCTTTTTGATCGCACGTTCCACCACCACCTGTGTGGCGATACTCGCATGATCCGTGCCTGGGACCCAAAGTGCGTTATAGCCGGACATGCGCTTCCACCGGATCAGTACGTCTTGCAGGGTGTTGTTCAGGGCATGGCCCATGTGCAAAATGCCTGTGATGTTTGGCGGCGGAATAACAATGCAATAAGGAGGACGCTGCGACGGGTCGAGCGTCTCATCCGCATGGAAGAAGCCTTTGTTTTCCCACCACTCGTACCACTTCGACTCAGTAGTCTGAGGATCGTAGCGGGTTGATTGTTCCATCGGACCTCTCACAGAAAAGCAAATTTTTCGACGAAATCTATTTCTCCTTGCCACAGCGCATTCGGCACGCATGTCAAGGGAGCAGAAATTTCGCATGCAAAATTCGCTCCACCGAGTACCAGGCTAGATCTGTGCGCAAGACGGCTCGCTCTTGACAACTGCCGCTCGGGTGAAGTTTTTTTCATCGTGTCGAATTTTCAAGTTAAGTGACTGGCCCTTGCATGCGTTGTGATGGAAAGGTAAAAATCTAGGGTTGACGAGACTTGTGGAAATTGACCACGTTGGCGTCAATCTTACACACTGCTAGCGCGGATCGAGTGAGAAGCGAGAAGAAGTTCAGCAAAGTATCCCAAGAGGGTCTTGCGTTGGAATGAAAAACGGTAGGGACAGTTGGATTCAGCAGCAGATGCTGAGGGGAGGGTGTGTGCGCGCCCATGCATAATCTGCGCAAGTGCCTTGGAATCGACATCGGCATGACGTCGGTCAAAATTGCCGAACTGGTGGCGGAAAAAACGGGTGCGCGCGTCACAAAGCTCCATGTTGTCCCCATTCCCTTGCCCCCAGGTCCCCTCGATGCCGAGCGTATCGAGATTGTCTCCAAAACCATTCGTGAGACTCTCAAAGAGCAAAAAATCTCCACCAAGCACGCTGTATTCTGCATTTCGGGCCAAAACGTTTTTGTCCGCAAAGTCCGCTTACCGCGCACGACTGAGGAGCGCCTCCATCGTATCATCGCCTACGAGGCGCGCCAACAGATCCCCTTTGCTCTCGAAAATGCGGTGGTCGAATACCAGGTTTTTGATCTCGGGCCCGACAGTGAGCTTGAGGTACTTCTCGTTGCTGTAAAGAAGGATCTCGTCAACGAGTTCATGAAGCTTGTTGGCAGCACGGGGCTAAAACCGGTCGCCATTTCGGTCAGCTCTTTTGCCCTTTTCAACTTCCACGTTTTCGACAGCACACCTTTCAACAAGCTCTGCGAGGAGCTTGGATTGGTGAAAAAGAAGAAGTCGGCAAAATCTGCCGCCACAGGCGAAGGTCAGGCGGCACTGGGGGAGCAGCCATCCGAAAAGAAAAAATTTAGTTTCAAGCTGCCTAGCTTCAGTTTTGGAAAAAAAAAGCAACAGCCAGCTAAAGTGGCAAGTTCAGAAGAACTGCCTGAGGTTGCAGTGGAAGAAGTGCCGGAGGAAGAAGAAGTTTTCGAGGAAGTGCGAGCCTTTATCAACGTCGGCGCACAAGTGTTTGACCTCGCGATTGGTCGATTAGGTAAACATCGCCTTCTCGGGTTCACTCGAAGCGTGGCGTGGGGAGGACTTGAGCTGACGCGCACTCTCCAGGAAAGGTTGGGCATCGCAACACTCGAAGAGGCGGAAGAACTCAAGCGCCAGAGGGCACTGGTTATCGTTCCTGGTCGCGAACAAGAGCTTGAGCAAGTGGGCGCCGATCCCGAAGCCTCGGAGTTTACAACGAGCTGGGCAGATCGCCTCATTCTCGATATACGCAAGTCCTTGGATTACTACATTTCGCAGCCGGATGGCGTGGCTGTGGACGCGATCTGGTTGAGCGGCGGCCAAGCAGTGCAGCCAAATTTGGCGGCTTATATCGAGGAAAAGCTTGGCATACCGGTCGAGATCAAGACGCACGTAGAAAACGAGGCGTTGCGAGTTCCCGGGGCTGATGAGAATTCGGCAGGCATCGTCAATTTTTGTATCGCGCTCGGCCTGGGGCTCACAGGACTCGGATATGGCCGGATCACAATTGATTTTCTGCCGCGTGAGCTCAAAACGCTGCGCGAATTCAAAAAGAAGAACATCGAGCTCGTGCTTTTGACGTCCGGTCTTGCTGCGATGATAGCGGTCAGCACGCAGGTGGGCCAGCGCGACATTAGCAACATGAGACGTTGGCTTGACGAGAACCAAATGAAGATCCAGAGCGCCGCTCAGACCAAGGCCAAGCTAGATGAGGCGCGACAAAAACGCGATAAAGTGAATGCAAAGTTCACAGCGTTAGGCGATGGCATTGGCGATCGCGGATTTTGGCTAGAATTTCTCGGCATGCTCCAGAGTGTGAAGCCGGCCGACGTTCTCATCACCAGTATCCAGATGAGGCCCGATGGAGTCGTCACCATAGAATGTGAAGCTGAAAACCTCCGCTCGTTGCTGGATTTTGTGAAAGCTCTGCAAACGCAGCAGGAGTGGGTGAAGGAGATCATCAACAGCAATGTCGGCGACCCCTCGCTTGTGCGTTTCTCGAATTTTGTTGGAAAACAAGTTCAGACAGGCGTGATAACGCTACAAGTTCACTGGAAGACAACGCGTTTGGCCCCCGCGCGCCAGACTCTCGAGCCTGGGCTTATGTATCCGACTCCACCGCCTGCGACGCCAGCGGCTCCTCGACCTGGTCCGGGGGGAGTTCCTGGCGCAGCGGAACCAATGCTGTGAGGCAACAATGAACGAAAAGACGGAACAAATACTCAAGTTGCTTCAGGCAAACATTGACCGCATCGTTATCGCGGTCATGTACATTCTCGTCGGTGTGATGGTCTACTTTTGGTGGGTTGAGCAAAACCCCGCCGAGGCCACAACCGGCGAGCAGAAACTAGCCGTGTTGAAAGATCCCGTGGCAGAAAACTCAAATTACAAAATGATCGCGGAGTACACACGTAATCCTGATATTTCCGCGTTCCCACAAATTGACCAGGTTGCCAAATTCAACATGTTCGAATACAAATCGGTGAAGCAGCGCGAAGCTCTCGAGCGCGAAGTGCGCAGCAAAGTCGATTCAGCCGAAAAGGCTATGTCTGAAGGACGCACAGAAGACGCCCGCCGGTTGCTGCGTGAAGTTTTGGATGTGTTCCCTGCTCACCAGAGGGCGCGTGAACTTATGAACAAGCTAACGAGTGGCGAGCGCGGGACTGCAGCAAAGACAGCAGCTACGACAGCCCCAAGATAACTGCCAAAAAGGAGAGCATAATTTTGATTGCTTTTGCAAATCGCTTTGGTCGTGATAATGTCAGTTATCTTGACTTCTCGGTAATGGGAGCCGGGCAGAGCTGCTGTTCCGACAAGAGTTGCGGGGAAAAAAGAGAGACGCAAAGGTCTGGTGTTTTGTCCCAAGGACGGAGAACGGAAAGAGCTGAACTTGTAAAAGGGAGAGAGCCGAAATCAATGCGACGGACAAAGCATAATCGGGTGCTCATGGGTGTTGGCTTAAGCCTCATTTGCATGGCCGCCATTGGGGCGCCAAGCAGCACTGGCGTGCTCACGGAAAGCCCAAAGGCAGCGTCGATTTCAGCTAGCGCACAGTCAGAAAGCCTCTACCGTCGTGCGCAGGAGCTGTTTCGGTCTCGGCGTTACGACGAGGCCAAACGCTTGTTTGAGCAAGTTCGTGCACAGGCAGGCGACTATCGACAGACTGCATTCTTCCTTTCGGAGATCCAGCGACTGAAAAGTGCCCCAAGCGGAGAAGGCGGCCAGGGCCAGACCATTGCGCCGGGTGGCGGGATCAGCTCTTCTGAAGCCGTGTCGCGATTGTTAGTCGAGGGGCGACGTGCACTGAAAGAAGGTAATCTCGAAGAGGCCCGCCAGCATTTCCGTCAAGTTGTTGTCCTCGATAGTGGCAATGCGGAGGCAAAAAGATATCTAGACCAGCTCGACGGGCGTGATAGGCGCGACGAACTTGTCCCAACAACAGCGCGTCTCGATCTTCCCGCAAAACTCCCAGTGAATGAGGGCCAGTCCCCACAGAACAACGACTCCAGTTCGCAGAATCGCGCGACAGTTGCACAGCAGGTGAAAAAATTTTTCTCACGTGAGCTCGAGCCAGCACAACGAGTGAGCCGCCGCGACGAAGCCCAGTTCTCCGCCAGCGGCCTGGCGCAGCGTTCTCGAGTTGAAGTTGTGGGGTTTGAGCAGCCTGTCATCGCGAGCATGAGAGAGGGCGGAATTCCTTCAGTTCGCGGCGAAAAGAAGGCCACTGCCCCACAAGAAAAAGCATCAAAAGAAAAAGAAACAAACCTCGATGCAATCGCTCATAATGCACCGATGGCTGTTGCCAGCGCAAAGGCCGCACTTGCTCATGCTGATACGGCTGCGTCGGCACTGCCTCAAAAGAATCGCGAAACCTCTTCCAAAGACGCAGCGACGCGGTCACAGGCTGAACCAAAAGTATCTGAAGTAGCGAAGCCGGTGGCAACGGTTTCCGAGCTTCCATCGCAGAAGCCAACTGGTGGGGCGGAAGCTGTCTTGATGGCGCCGGGCACAACTAGTGCGCTTCTTGCGCAAGCCGACGCCAGCTCCAAGACTGCTGGAAAAACAAAAGTTGATCAAGCCGTTGAAAAGAAAGATCTAAAACCACAAGAAGGCACCCAGCGGCAAGACAAGGCTGAGCAGAAAAGCGATGCTTCGGCTCGCAAGTTGAAAGATGAACAACCAAAAACTTCGCATCAAAAAACGGAATCGGAAAAAGATAGTTCATCAGCGAAAGCCACCAACCCAAAAGTCGAAGCTGATACGTTGGTGCGCGAAGCGCAGCGGCTACTAAAAGCCGGAAAGCGTGAAGAAGCTTGGGCAACGGTTCAAAAAGCTTTGGAAAAGGACCCTGCCAACATCGAGGCCAAGGCGCTCGCGAAAGATCTCGAGAAGCAAGTCGGTCAGAAGAAAGAATCAGCTAAACAGGTCGAAGACAAACCTGTGGTACTTCCTCCGCTTCAGGCGGCAGAAAAACCAGCTGAAGCCAAAAAAGCTGAAAAGCCAGCCAAGGCCACACCGACGCCCGCGGTTGCAAAAGCGGAGCAGCCAAGAGCCAAGCAGGTCGATGTTGCCAAAGCCACGAAGCCAGCTCAAAAGAAAGAAGAGGCCACTGTGGCCGAGGCATCGAAGAAGCCGAGATCTGAGGCTGCAAGGCCCTCAGCAGTGGCGCCGGCGATGCAACGTCCCGCGCCGAGCCAGGACGAGAGCGAAAAAGCGGCGCAGGCCGAAGCGGCTTTCCAAAAGGGGCTGGTAGCTTATCAGGATGGCCAACTTGACGTAGCTGTTCAATGGTGGAATTATGCCCTGACCCTCGTGCCCAACCACGAGCGAGCTCTGCAATATCTCCAGCAAACGCGTGCGGAGTACGATGCTTGGGTCCAGAAGCATCAAGCCAATGCTGTCGAGCTTCAGAAAGAAGCCTCCACCAATGCAAAACTCGATACCCCCATCACGTTCGATACGGCAGGGCCAAAATCACTGACAGAATTCCTCAGCGCCCTATCGCTTATCACAGATATCAGCTTCTACATTGCTGATGGCGTAGATCCCGATGTGCGTATCACGGCAAAGTTTGAGGAAGTTCCCCTGCGTGATGCTCTCGACACGACATTGCTTCCTATTGGTTTGAAGTGGAGCCAAAGTGGCGAAGTCATCGCCGTCACTCCTGACCTGAAGACGAAGTTCTTCAATCTGACCCCTGACCAAGTGGCACGCCTCAAAACCCTGCTCGAGAGCAAGACATTGCAGAAGATTCTCTACGGTCCGGAGGGTGTGCCGGCAGTAAAGAATGTCGAACTGCTCCTCGACGACCGCGAAAATGTCCTACTGGTGACGGATTCGCAAGAGAACATTAATAAAGTTGAGGCTTTCTTGAAAGACATGCAGCAGACCGGGCCGCCAGCTCTCATCTACAAAAGTTGGAAAATCCGCCCTGAAGAAGGCCCCAAGATCAAAGCGCTGGTCGAGGCCATCGTGAAGGTTCAAAGCGATGCACCCTACGATCTGGAACGAAAAGTTGTCGTCGACGGCAGTGATTTGATCGTCAAAGACACGCCAGAGAACATAAAAAAGATCGAGGAGCTGCTGCTCGACAAGAACTTCATCAAGAAAATCGAAAACCAGCAGTTGCAAGTGGCCACTTTCAACCTTACGCCGCGCGAACCACTCTCTGACAATATTGAGCAGGTGCGCGAAATGGCGCAAAACATCGTGACGGTTGTGAAGACGCTCCTTTATGCCAAGAGCAGTGAAAGCGCCGCTTCTGCAGAGGGACGCCGCTACTGGTATGATCCCAACACATTGCAGCTTACGATCGTTGATTATCCGGAAAATCTCCGAATTGTCAGCGATTATATTCGGTCGCTACCGACCCTTGGCAAGAAGCAGAAGTCAGAAATCATCTTCCTTAAACATCAGACTGCTTCGGAACTGTCCGACCTCATTAGTCGCGTACTTGGACTGACCGCGCAAGAACCGACGGCTGGTGGCGGTGCTGGTAAAGGGACGAACCAGGTCACACGCACAGTGAGTGTGAGTGGCGGCACGCCCCAAGAGATAGTGTTCCGTGACATCCGCATACGCGCTACCAAGATCAACGAAAACGACGCCAACGACAGGAACGATGACAGCGTAGAACTCATCATCAACACACCTACGACAAGTGAGGAAAGAACCATTGATGAGTACAAAAGTGAATTCATCGACGATTATGAAATCACAGCGTTAGATGTTCGTCCTTCCGGCACTACTGGCCAAGGGACCGCGAAGATCCAGATTCGATACAATCCCGTTGGCACGGGCGTGGCAGGCGGAACGACAGGTGGAGGTACGATTGCTGGAGGCTTAGGCTTGCCTGGCCAGCTTCCTCTTGGTGCAACACCGCCCCCCTCTCCGCCGGATCAGAGGGGACTATCGATCGAGACCATCGATAACATGAATGCGCTCCTCATCCGTTATGATGATCCCGCAGACTTTGCTGAGATCAAGAGCTACATCGAACAACTCGACATCCCTGTTTTGCAGGTGAGCATCGAAACCAAGCTCGTCGAGGTCAATGAGACCAAAGCAAAGGAGTACATGCCACAGTTCTCAATTCTCAATCTCGGGAAGCAGGGCATAGACTTCGACAACAGCTCACTGAACATGCGTTACGCCCAGGACATTGATGAATATCGCAGCATTTTCGATCCGTTCACGGAAGGCCCCGGCAGCGCAGGATTGCTCAAAGGCACAACAGTCTTGAACTTCATATCTCCGGGCGAAACCCCCGTTGCCTTCACGCTGCGAATGCTCGAGGCTGAAGGGGTGGTCAACGTCGTGAATGGACCGATGATTACCGTCGAAAATGGTGAGACCGCTGATTTCGAGATTGAACAGCGCCTCGGGGTGGCCCCGTTCGGCAGCGTCGGCGGTGCTGCAACCACGGGTGGTACCACAACGGGAGGAACCACCACTGGCGGTACAACCACGGGCGGCACAACAACGGGCGGCACAACAACGACTGGTGGAACGAATACGACTACTAATCAGGCAACCAGCTCTGGCGGTGGCTATTCAATTCCGACTGTCACACTTTCTGTCTCGCCCACGATCACGCAACTGGGCGAAATTCGTCTGGAGATTTCGAACCTTGAGCTCTATGATCTGGGTGGCGTGGGCGGATATGTTAATGATCAGACAGATGCCGCTGGAAATGTGATTGGCCGCTCCATTGCGACCGATCCAGGGGCGTTCGATCTGCGACGTCGTTACCTCACGACCACGGCCCGCGTTACAGATGGCGGAACGATTGTTCTCGGGGGATGGACGGGAGAGCGCTCACGAAAGGGCGAATCGGGGATTCCCATTCTCCGCAACCTACCTTACGTCGGCAAACTGTTCTTCAATCGTACCAGCAACGTCACGGACAAAACCACACTCTTGGTCTTCCTGACATGCCACCTCCAAAAGCCATGAGCTAATAGTTCCTGAAGGACGACAGGGTCTCTCGCCCATGGGCGAAAGACCCTCTTTCTTTTTTTAGTTCGCCTTCTTGTGGGGGATCACCTCCCGCAACATTATCCTCATTCGCAGGTGGCACGACAAGAGGAAGAGGGAGAAGAATGCCCCCGCCACGAGGGGAGACGGGGGAATCCGGGAGCAGAGAAGATTTCAGGACTCACGGCCCGCGGCTGTAGCTTTCGTCCCGGGCAGCAGCTTGCAAAAGAGATGCAACTCCTTCAAAAAACTGGCAACCGGAGTGGAGAGAGCGACGAGGCAACTGAAAAAACGAAGAAGATTTTTATGCGCGAACGCCCCCGTCGCCACTTCTCGCCAGTCTAGCTAAAGCTCCGCAAACGCGAAAAGCTTTGTCGAGCCGTGCAATGACAAAGCTTGACCGGTCATACATAGACCAGACACACCTTCTCTGCCGGATTTCCCGCTGACTCTCGAGCCAGACAGCTAAACCACCCCACTTGTGTTGTGGTCGGGCTAGAATTCCAACTCGACCGCTTTCACGAATAAGCTGGGGCGAACATTTCCGCCCGCCGGATCAACCGCATCGTAGTGAACAACGAAAGAGACTGTTCCCGCAGGCACGTTGCTCAAGAGATACTTCTTGGCCACTTGCCCTTTGACCACAACTGAATCAAGCGTCTGCCACTTGCGTCCTGCGGGGTCGTACGTAGCCACTTTAGCGTGGGGGTAATAGCCGTCTTTGTTGTCGCCTTCCAAGACAAATTTGATCGCTTTGGGCGGCTTGTCTGCCTTGAGTTCGCCTTTGACAGCAGCAAAGTGCATAATCCGCAGCACAGATCCACTGACGATCTTGCATGCGTCGCTAAGCTCGTAGCTCTCCGCAGTAGCTTTAGGTCCCAATTTCTTCTGCTTCGGCGTCGGGCTTGCAGCGGTCGTTTTGGTAGCCGGTTTTGATTGCGATGTCTTTTGCACAACTGGAGCTTTTGCTTTTTGCTCCTTAGGAGTCCCACCCGACTCGGTGTTTTGTTGGCTTTGACAGCCAAAAAGAGCAAGCCCGACGGCGGCAGCTACTACTCGTTTCATTGACTATCCATCCTTCCTTTCGAGAATCACTGATAACGACGTGAACCCCTTGTCCAATCATGTCAAATACTTAGATTACGACGCTCTGCCTGTTCTTTAGGTTTGCTGGCATACTCCGAAATTGACCCCCGAAAAGTATTGTACATCTTCGCGAGGGCTGGTTCCTGAATTAGGGAACTCTATGAGAAAAATCCGTGAGCAAGCCGTAGGCAAGCTGACAGCGAAAAGACGGTTCCGCCGCCTTCGCGTGCTTTACCGCATTGCTGATCTCATTAATTCCACGACTGATGAAAAAAAGATTTTGCGTCGTATTCTCTCTGCGACGGTCCGTGAGTTGGACGCCACCAGTGGCAGTCTCTCGCTTGTGGATGGTGACCCGCCGGAGAGTCTGCGGGTCGTTGTTGCCCTTGGTGAGAGCTCTCATAACGTCCGCGATTTGCACCTGCGTGTGGGCCAGGGTGTGGTTGGAAAAGTTGTTGAACTTGGTCGTCCCATTCGCGTCGAAGACGTATCCCAATCCGACTTTTATCTTCCCCTTCGTCCGGAAGTTCGATCCGAGCTTGCAGCCCCCTTATTCATCAATGGCAAGACCGCCGGCGTCATCAACGTGGATAGTGATCGTCTTGCGGCATTTTCAGCTGAAGACGAAAGATTGCTCGTTGCGATCGCTCATCAGGCGGCCAAGGTCATCCAAACCTCGCGACTCTACGAACAGCTTTCCACCCAAGCGCAGCGATTGGAGGCGCTCATTCAAGCGGGGCAAGCCCTTATTGCGCCGGAGCCGCTACCGGAAGTCCTCCAACGAATCACGCGTACTGTGCAGAGCATGCTCGACACCCGCCTTTGTTCCATTATGCTCCTCAACGAGAAGGGCGAGCTCATCATCGGTGCAGTTGCCGGTGGAGGCCAGTATTATACCCAACGTCCAACTCTTTCGGTCACGGATTCACTTATTGGCGAAGTGGTCGTGCGGGCCGCGCCCCTTCAGGTCTTTGATGTGCGTCGGGCTAAGGGCTATCGTAGCCGTTCCATGGCGCGAAAGGAACAGCTTGTTTCGCTTTTATCAGTCCCTATTCTTTTCCACCAAAGGCCCATTGGTATCATTAATATCTATAGTTCAAAGCCGCGCCGTTTCACGGATGACGAAATTCGGCTGCTCGATGCATTTGCGTCACTTTGTGCCATTGCGATTGAAAATGCCCGCCGATATGAGTCGCTTGTCCGTGCAGAAGAAACCCTGCGCCAGGCGGATCGCCTGACAACCTTAGGCGTGCTCAGTGCTGAGATTGCCCACGAAATTCGCAACCCTGTCTCCGTGATTTCCATGCTTGTTCACTCACTTATGGAGGACGGCGCTGTTGCGCCAGAACGACGTCAAGACTTGGCTATTATTGCAGACAAGCTCCAACGCATCTCGCGCATTGTTGGCCAAGTGCTGAATTTTTCCAAGCAGCAGGCTCTGCGATACGAATGGGTCCGCACCGAGGAAATTATTTCGGACCTATTCTTTCTCCTGAGCCACACTTTTTCTGTGAGATCTATTCGTCCTCGTCTGAGGGCAGCGAAAGATCTGCCTGCCGTTTTCATCGATCGGGGACATTTCGAACAAGTTCTAATGAACCTTTTCCTTAATGCTATCCAGGCTATGCCTAACGGGGGAGTCCTGGACGTCGCTGCACGCGTGGTGCGCCGAGCACACTCACCTGAGCTCCAGATATGTGTGTCCGATAGTGGCAGGGGAATCGCCCCGGAAATTATTGAGCATGTCTTTGACCCATTTGTAACGTCGCGCAAAGAAGGCATCGGCCTCGGCCTCTTCATTTCACAGAAGCTGATGACACGGTTTGGCGGCCGAATTGAGGTGACAAAGACAGGTCCGGACGGCACTACCCTCACGGTCTCAATCCCATTGGAGGCAACACACACGGAACATGAGTGATCTCAGACCCACATTGCTTGTGGTGGACGACGAGCCGGATGTTATCTATTCGTTTCGCCGGCTTTTCGAAAAAGAATACTCCATGATCGAAGCACACAGCGGAGAAGAGGCTGTGCAACTGGTTCAGGGGCACGACCCCGACGTCGTTGTCATGGACGTCCGCATGCAAGGGATGGACGGTGTTGAAGCACTGCGCCGCATTCGTCAAGTGAGCCCGCGTACCATCATCGTTCTGATGACGGCCTACGGTACAACGCAAAGCACAATCGAAGCAATGCGGCTCGGAGCTTTCGATTATATTCTGAAACCGTTCGACATCACTCAGATGCGCGAAGTTCTTGCCAAGGCCTCCAGAGCCGCAGCTGACATGCGGCGAACCGTAAGCTATCCCTCCGGTGGCGAGGGGACCGATATTGCCGAAGAAGAAATTATTGGCCTGAGCGCCCCGATGCAGGAAGTTTATAAACTCGTTGGGCGCGTGGCGGACAGCGACCTACCTGTTCTTATCGCGGGGGAGAGTGGCACGGGAAAAGAGCTTGTTGCTCGAGCAATTTATCAGCACAGTCGCCGAAAGAACAAACCATTCCTAGCCATAAACTGTGCAGCCATCCCCGAGCAGCTCCTTGAAAGCGAGCTTTTTGGTTACGAGCGAGGCGCCTTCACGGGCGCTTCCGTGCCAAAGCCCGGAAAACTCGAAATCTGCCACGGCGGCACAATTTTTCTTGACGAAATCGGCGAAATCCCCCTGACCACGCAGAAAAAATTACTTCGAGTCCTTGAGACCGGCGAGATCGAAAAGGTTGGGAGCACTCGAGGCATTCGGGTGGACGTCCGTATTATTGCCGCCACGAACCAAGATTTAGAATCACTCATTGCCCAGAACCTTTTCCGTGCCGATCTTTACTATCGTCTGCGCGTAGTAGAAATCCGCATGCCACCCTTGCGAGAGAGACGCGAGGACATCGTCCCCCTCGTGGATTACTTTGTTACGCGGGTAGCCCGTCAGCTCAGACGTGAGAAACCTGAGTTTACCCGCGACGCGTTGGAGCTACTTCACAATTATTCGTGGCCCGGCAACGTTCGAGAGCTAGAAAACTTGATAAAAAATTGTTTCGTCCGTATCCCCACGAACCTTATTCGTGCAAGCGATCTTGCTGGACTACTCACACAGCCAATTGCACCGGCCGCGTCTCATACCAAAGCCGAGCATGTGGTGCGAAGCGCAAGAAAATGCGCAACCGTCTGCGACGAGGCAACGATTCGTGCTCTCTTCGAACAGATTCTTGCTTCGCAGCCGCTTCCGCCAGGGTTCGATGCCTTCGATCTCATTGAGCAACAACTTTTGAAGCTCGCGCTCATCCACTGCCACGGTAACAAGTCGCGAGCTGCGCGGCTGTTAGGGATTAGCCGAAATACAGTCCGCAAGCGTGTGAAAAAGTATGGTCTCACGGAATTGACGGATGGCGAGGCATGAGTGGTGCCGAACTGAACGATCGCATCGAATCAGACTTTGCAGAAAACCTGTGCGGTGCACGCATTTTCGTCGTGGCCAACGCCTTGGAAGCTGACGCGCCGACCCGTCTACTTCTGGCGATAGCGGCTCGGTTGCGAGAGTTAGGTGGCGACTGCCACTTTTTTGCCTGGTCACGCGGCGGTGTGCTCGCCTCTGAAATCACGCAAGCTCTCGGCAAAACCCCGTTGGTCCTTCGTAGCCCAAATGGTGGCGACGTAGGGGCAATGCGTAGTTTCGCTGCGACTCTTGCAAGAGAGAAACCGCAAGTTGTCCATGCAATTCTCACACGTCCAGGAATAGTCGTACCCCCAATAACTAAGTTGGTGTCGACAACAAAAGTTGTGTTGACCCAGCACGGCACACACGAATGGAGCGAGTGTCGCCCCATCCCTGCTTCTCTCGTTCGTCGGGCATTTTGTTTTTCAGCCATGTTCGCCGATGCCATCGTTGCTGTATCTCGCTCTGTCGCGCAGGAGCTCACACGGGGCATTCCACGAGTAGCCAACAAAATCGTTGTGATTCCAAATGGAGTGGACACGCGGAAGTTTAGTCCGGAAAAACGTCAGCAGAGAGCCCTGGTGAGGGCCCGCTTGTTCGGGGGAAACGCTCACGATGAGTTCTTTTTAGTAGGGGGTGCGGGAAACCTGCGTCCCATTAAAGGCTATGACGTTTTAGTGAAAGCCGCCCGCCTGCTCAAGCATCGCGCGAATTTGCGTTTTGTTGTGTGGGGCGACGGCGAGCAGCGTCAGGCTCTCGAAGAACTCCTTCGGACGTTCGAGCTTCAAGACCGCTTTTTGTTGCCAGGTTGGACAGAAGATATAGCGGCGTGCATGGCGGCCTGTGATTGTTTCGTGCAGCCATCGCGTGGGGAATCCTTTGGCCTTGCGGCGGCGGAGGCGATGGCCTGTGGCGTGCCTGTCATCGCGAGCGATGTCGGAGGGCTTGCCGAGCTAATCCAGGACGGGGTGACGGGATTGTTGGTGCCGCCCGAAGCTCCGCGCGCACTGGCCCTGACCCTAGACTACGTCATCGACCGACCACATTTGCGCGAATTGATGGGGCGAGCCGCCCGCCAGAGAATCTGCGCATGCTTTTCCATGGAGCGCATGCAGCACGAGCACTTGCAACTTTACGCTACACTGCTTCAAAAAAAATCCAATGAGTAAGTTCGTTGTGCGAGAGATTGAAAACCACGAGCGAGACACGTGGGATGAATTTGTTATGCGTTCGCGCCAGGGCACGCTCTTCCACACTTCGGGCTGGTGTGAAACTCTGCGGCGAGCGCTAGCTCCTGCAGAACCTGTTATTCTTGGATGTTTCGAAGGAAGCGACCTTGTTGGGGGATGCGTTTTCCTTGAGCGCGAACGGTTCGGTATGCGCACCGCCGTGACACCTCTCCTCACTCCCTATTCGGGATTTCTTTCGGAACCTCCGCTTGCTGAGAAATTGTCGGACAATGTTTCCCGTGAGCACGCCATACTCGAAGCCTTGTGTGCGTATCTTCTCGACAGCTATACCTATCTGAACCTGGTTCTGGCACCCCACTTAGAAGATATTCGGCCTTTGCAGCAAGCGGGCTTCAATATTAGTCCGCGGTTCACTTACTACCTGAACATGCGTCTTTCGGCGGAGGAACACTGGCGGCGCTTCGACGGTAGCGCGCGTCGGCAAATAAAAAAAGCCGAGCGACAGCAATGGGAGCTTTCCTCACGCTTGCCCCTCGACCTAGCTTACGAGCTTTTTGCCGGCAATTTTGCCCGTCGCGGCGAATCGTGTCCGGTTAGCTACGACCTGTTCATCGCGGCGGCAGAACACCGTGGACCAGATCGCCTGCGTGAGGTGTTTGCGGTGTGGCACGGAGAACGGCTCGCAGGCTTTGTCGTGGTGCTCGGCTATAACCGCACCCTCTACTACGCACTCGCAGCTCATGATGCCGAGTATCTTTCGCACGGAGTCAGTTCGTTTCTGGTATGGGAAATCATCAAACGTTATTCGGGGGTCGAATGGTTTACCTTTGATTTCGTCGGCGCCAACATCCCCTCTATCGCGCGTTTCAAAGAAAACTTCAATCCTCGCCTTCAGCTCTATTTTCAAGTGGAGCACTATGGCTCATCGTTTCTAAAACTTGGGAAAGGGCTTCTCGACCGCGTACGCTCGTGACTGTCTCAGGCGATAATTGTCTAATAAGCTTTGCTGGATTTCCTGCAATGACGCAGTACCCCTCGGGAAAACTTTCGGTGACCACGCTCCCGGCACCGACAATCGTATGGTCACCAAGCTGAACTCCAGGCAACACAACCGAATTCATTCCCACCCAACAGAAGTTTCCGATCCGAATCGGCGGTGCAGGAATGTGCTTGTTGAGGTCGGAGGGATCGTGATTGGCGCTGATCAGCCCTACGTTCGGCGCAAAAATGCTGTAATCGCCGATCTCGATTCCATTGATGGCTTGGATATAGCACCCTGGCATATCACCAGGATACGAGCCTTTCCCCAGTATGACCCGTTCCGGACAGACCACACGCGACGTAAAGTGCACGGGCCACGGGACTTTGGAGTTGATCCGAAAAACATGTTTGAAAAACAGGTACTGAAGATACGATCCCGTGTCGACGAGTTCCGGAATGCCTAGCACACGGCGCAGGGTTTGCCTGATTTTTCGACCCAATTGATCCTGCTTTGGTCTCATAGTCTTTTTTCCGAAGGCTGCTCGTAAATGGTTTTGGTACTTGTTTATGTCAGTGCGTTTGCCATATAAATTTAGTATCGTGTCGCTAGTTTCAAAGCTTCGGTTCACTGTGGTGCTTGTTCTCGGGCTTGGCGTGGCCAGTCGCAATGCAGTCGGCCAGGAGATGGCGATCCTTGCTGCTGCACTCGATGTTTGCGCGCTCGATACAGGCTATTATGTCGCCCTCGAAGCGCTTGATGATACTTCCGACCCTCTTTCTTACCCTTCTTACAATTACATCGATGATCAAGGAGGTTCCTACGTCATTCGTCCGTGGGAAGGCCGTTTTTCTTCGTCACTTGTGAAGCTTGCCGATGCTGCATTTGCTTGGCGTGGCCCCTACGTGACATATCAGCCCAGCCGGACACAGCAAACCGCGGGACCTTACGACCGAGGATCCCCCCTCGACCCGTGGGGAAATCCTTATTACTTTTTCTCACCACTTGGACTTCTCCGAGGCGACACTGGATCGGTGACCTTGGAGCTTTACGGTGACCAGTTCGACCGTTATACTTTCGTCTCCCTTGGGCCGGATGGCGTGCAAAGCAATGACGATCTTATTTATCAGTTTGGCCCAGGGCTTACCGTCCACGCAATCTCTAGCCTGCGCGGGTCTCATGTTATTCCGCTTACGGCAGGGTCGTACATGCAGTTTCTAGGGAAGGACGAAAGCATTACTCAGTATCGTGTGGCATCCGGAAGTCTACTCACGGTGCGCGGAATCAATCTTTTCGATGCTCAAGGCCACGCCACGGTTTGGTGGGGGAGTGTCGAGCTTTCTGACGTCGTCACTACTTCAGCGCGCGAGATTACGGTTCGTGTGCCGGATTCGCTACAAGGCACAAATCTGCTCAGAGTCAGGACGCCTGGCGGGGGAGAAACAAACAGCATTCGCACAGACTTTGTTATTTTTACGCCCGCATGCGACTGGATGCTCTACGATTAGTCTGGTAATCTCTTTATGATTCCCGTGTCGGTCTGTCACAAAAATTCGCGGACAATCTCTTCGATACTTGCCTGATGCTCACTTTTTTTTAGTGCTTTTTCGCGAATTTCTCCCACCCTATCCGCCAACGTTGGCTCCTGGCGCACATAAATGACGCCCATGGGGAAAAACCTCTCGCATTTTGCCTGAAAAGCAAGCTTCAGGGCTGCCTCGTAGTCCGAGGGATCGTAGCCTTCCGGCAGTGGCCGCGTATGAGCTTTATAATAATCACGATCCATGCTAGGATTAAACGTCACACACGGTGACAAGCAGTTGATAAAGCTCATCCCGCGGTGTCGCAGTCCCAACAGGAACATTTCTGTCATGTGATTGGGATCGTGGCTAGCCGTTTGCGCCACAAACGTTGCCCCCATGGTCAGAGCAGCCCAGATAGGTTCCACTGGTGGCTCGAAGGCACCATAAGGAGTAGACTTGGTCTTCATCCCGAGCTCGCTGGTGGGTGCCACTTGTCCCTTGGTCATGCCGTAGATCTGGTTATCCATCAGGATGTAGGTAATGTCGACGTTACGACGCATCGCGTGAAAGAAATGGTTTCCGCCAATCGCGAGAGCATCACCATCACCGCCGGTTGCAATGACAGTGATGTCCGGCCGCGCGAGTTTGAGACCTGTTGCCACTGCAAGAGCTCGACCATGAACCGAGTGGAAACCGTAGGTGTTCATAAAAAACGGAAAACGACTTGAACAGCCGATCCCTGAAACGATGGTGATCTCTTCTTCCGGGCGTCCGTACGCAAGCAGCGCTCTGTCAAGAGCGGCCAAGACACTGTAATCACCGCAGCCGGCGCACCAAGTTGGACGTTGGCTTCCACGGTACGTCTTTTTTCCTGGCTTGGCTGATGCAGTTGTGGTTTCACTCATTGCGAGACCTCCTGAGAAACTTTGCGGTCTAGGTGCGTAAAAATTCCGGCGCGTATATCTGCGGGCGAGAACGGCAATCCGTCGTCTTTCGTGATACTGATGACTTTGACCTTATTCTCCAGCAGCTCTTTTGTAAAGTGTGCGCGCAGCAGTTCCGCGAATTGGGCGGTTGCGTTAAGCTCGGGAATGAAAACGGTACGAATCCCGCTTTCTAAGAAACTGCGGATAGCTACTTCTGGCAGTGGCCACAGAACATGTGGCAGAAGAGCGCGGAACCTAAGTCCCTCATTCTCGAGTTCACGAATTGTTTCTAGGGCAACCGGCGCCGTGGCGCCCCAGCTCATGAGGCCTAGCGTTGTTTCCACGCCAGTGTCGTACTTGAAAGTTGTTCCGCGAAAAGCTCGGGCGATCGCTTCCATGCGCTTCAGCCGACGGGCGACCATGCGTGAACGCATTAGGGGAGCGAAATCAGGATCGCCGAACTCATTATGTTCGAGTCCGCCGCATCGGTACATGCCTTCGGCAAATCCAGGAATCGAACGCGGCACAGGCATTCCGTCATCGGTCAACGGATAGCGCTTGAACGGCCGCGGACCCGTCTCGGGATCCCAGAATTTCTCTTCGTAAATCTCAAGTTTTTCGAAATCCGGCGGATCAATCGTTTGCATCCGGTGGCTTAGCGATTGACTCGACAGCACGATCACGGGGATCTGGAATTTGTGCGCTACGTTGACGGCGCGGATTGTCTGAGTGAAACAGTCAGAGACTGTCTGCGGGGCAATGACGACGCGAGGGATCTCGCCATGCGAGCCGTAAGCTGCAAGGACGAGGTCACCTTGCGCTTCTTTCGTGGGCATGCCCGTCGATGGACCGGCCCGCTGTACGTCTACCACAACCACAGGGAGTTCCGCCATTCCGGCCAGGCCCAGCAATTCGATCATCAAAGAAAGCCCCGGGCCACTGGTCGCAGTCATCGCCTTTACGCCGCCATAGGAGGCGCCGATGCACATCGCCAGCGATGCGATTTCATCCTCGGCTTGCAGCATAAGCCCTCCGACCTTGGGGAGCTGAGCTGCTAGCCACTCCATGATCTCGCTGGCCGGGGTGATGGGGTAGCCCGCGAAGAATCGCACACCGGCTGTCAGTGCTCCCAGAGCGACAGCCTCGTTGCCAGAAAGCAAAAGGCGCGCGGTGTCATCAGATGGCGGAAATGTCCGTCCCGCCACAAGTCCTTGAAACTTCGTTCCTTCTTCGTAACCCCCCCGCAGAGCGTTGCGATTTGCTGCGACAACATCAGGTCCTTTTGATGCGAACAGCTGTTCCACGGCGCTCTCAGCTGTTTCAAGATCGAGGCCGAGCAACCCAAGCAGGGCCCCCGCCGCTGCGATGTTTTTGCTTCGGGCAGTGCCAGCTTCGCTTTCGGCGATTTCTTTGAAATCAACCTCCATGACTTGGGCGTGGGCCGGAATTTCCTCGCAGCGTCCTCCAAACGGCGGATGTATGACAATCGCCCCGGGAGGCACCTTGGGCCCATTGTCCGCTACCGCCTGCCTGTTCAGTGCTACGAGAATATCAGGTTCATTGCCTTGCGACAAAAGCGGCTCGTCCGAGATGCGCGCCTGGAACGTCACTTGTCCGCCACGCACAACTGCCAGAAACGTGCTGAATGTATAAACTTGATAACCTAACCGCGCCGCCACCCGCGCAAAGAATTTTCCCATCGAGATGATTCCGTCGCCGGAATCACCTTCAAATCGTATGGTGAGACTCCGTTGACTGTCCGCCACAGTATGCCTCTCAACTTTTTCAGTGTGCCGTTCAGGCTTGAAAACCACCCCAGGGCTCTCTTTTGCTATACCTCATGAAAAGGGCAACATTTGGCAAATCAAGAGCTGATTTGGACCAGCCGGTCATCAAGTTTGAATCTTTTTAATTTCGGCAAGCTGAAAAACGAACTCGTTTCGCGAAAGTTGTCCCTTTAGCCTGGAATTGACAAAGATGAGCGAAAGGCGGATGCTCAAATAATGAGTTCCCCAGTTTTGGCTTTTACGGGTTTCGCTTTGCAGTTGTTCTCGATCTGCGTTTGGATTGGCGGACTGATTTATTTCGCGGTCATTGCCTCGCGCGTGGCGTTCCGCATCTTGGGCAATCGAAGCCTCGCCGGAGATTTTACAGCAGCCTGCCTCCGGCGTTTTCAGGGCCTCGAGGTCACAGCAGCCTTACTTCTTCTTTGCGGCGCCGGTTTCCTCTATGTGGCGCAGATATCTTCTTTCGCTCTCTGGGTGGATGTCGCTCTTACCGTGGCCATGTTCGTCTTGTTTGCCATTTATGGTGGAATTTTTCTGCCAAAGGCCGACTCGCTGCGCCTCGCGCTTCGTGATGCTGAGATCTACGGTCGCGAATCGGAACCGGCACTCGTGCAAAGTTTTCACGAGCTACATGTCTGGTACGCCAGGCTTGCAGCTGCAAACATTGTCTTGGGAATCGCCCTTCTTTTGGTCCTGACCTTCCTGGCCATGCAGTGTGGCCAAATGCTTTCCGGCTCTGAGTTTGACACGGTGATGTTCGGAGGAACACCGACTCCGTGGCCCTGATTCGCGCCGAGAATCTAAAAAAAGAATATCACACGAAAACAGGAATGATCCGCGTCCTCGACGGTGTGGAACTTGAGCTCGATTGTGGGCAAATCCTGGCCATAGTCGGCCATAGCGGGTGCGGAAAAACCACGCTTCTCAATCTTCTTGGTGGCCTCGATACTCCCACTGCTGGACGCGTTTATTTCAAGGGCCGAGCTCTCGGGGACCTCGACGATACGCAATTAGCCGCCTATCGGAACAAGCACGTCGGCTACTTGTTTCAGTCCTATCTTCTTCAGCCCCGACGTCGAGCTGTCGAAAACGTTGTGCTTCCCCTGCTCCTGGCAGGTGTGTCACTGCGCGAGGCTCGCAAGCGAGCCACCTCAGCCTTGGAAGAAGTGGGGATGGATGAACTGGCGTATGCCTTAGTCGCAGAACTCTCCGGAGGGCAGTGCCAACGTGTTGCCCTTGCTCGTGCAATCGTCAACCAGCCCGAAATCCTCCTCGTGGACGAGCCAACTGGCAATCTTGACACACAGACAAGTCTCGAAATCTTTGAGCTATTGCTTGAGTACAACCGGCGTCGCAATGCAACGCTGGTCATCGTTACTCATGATCCACTCGTAGAAAAATTCCATTTACCTCTCGCAACAATTGAGGACGGCAAACTTAAGCCACATACGGGACGGGTGTAGGGGAGAGCTGTTGTGTTTGATATTCTCATTCGCAATGCGACCAGCGTTGATGGTACAGGTGCGGAGCCCTTCGCAGGACACATTGCTATCGAAGGCGAAAAAATCGCTGCCGTTATAAGGCGGGACGAGTGCGGAGATCTCGATGCTTTCGAAAATGCACGAACCGTGATTGACGCGAAGGGACGCTTTGCCACGCCCCGCTTTGTTGATGTCCACGGGCACAGCGACCTAAATCTTCTCGCTTGTCCTTCAGGCGATTCAAAGCTCCGCCAAGGCGTGACCACGGAATTTGTCGGCAGCTGCGGCGAAAGCGCGTTTCCCCTCGTTGGGCCCTATCGCCAGAGCCTTGCCGTGAACTTGAAGAAACTCGGAGTAGAACCGCGCTGGTGAACTGCTGAACAGTATTTTCCTCTCCTTGATGCACTTCGGCCAGCTTACAACGTGGCGAGCTATGTCGGCCACAATGCGATTCGTGCAGCCGTCGTTGGCTACGACGCTGTGAAACCCAACGCCGAACAGCTGAACCAAATGTGCCGCGAGCTACGGGCCGCAATTGATGCAGGAGCCCTTGGTTTTTCCACTGGCCTGATATATCCGCCCGGCCTCTTTGCTGACTCTGAGGAGATGCGCCGACTGCAAGCCCAAGCAGCTCAGCGAGGCGGCTGTTATGCCTCGCATGTTCGCACCGAGGAAGATCTCCTTCTGCGAGCAGCAGATGAGTTCCTCGACATTACTGTCTCAACAAATAGCCAGGGACAGTTTAGCTATCTCAAAGCTTCAGGGTCGCGTAACTGGGGCAAAGTCGTCCATGTTCTCGACGCGTTGGAATGCGCTGTCGAACGGGGGGCGTTTTGCGCAAATCGGGTGGGTTGATCAAGCAGCTTTGGCGTAATGGCCCGGCCACACAGGTCCCCTTGCGTCAGCTGTTGCCTTTGCCGCGACGCAAAACCTTTCGAAAAGCAGCAATGGTTTGCTCTGCTTCGGCCGAAAGCTCCACCCCACCGTAGCGCTGCGCGTAGTACAGAAGCGTGATTTTTTCGAAAGGCTTGAGGAATTCATTCTGCGCCACACGCGAGGCAAACTCCAAAGGCGTCTCGAAGGAATCCCGAAAATATCCGCGCCGTTGCAGGGCAATAAGTAAATCTGCATAGAATCGGGGCACATCGCGAGAGCTTTGGCGACGATGCCGACGGTTGCGTCCTCCTGTGGCCTTTGCCCGATGCCCAAAAAACATGATAACGGCCACCACGATGAGTATCACTCCGATCACAACGATCAAAAAATGGCCTGCAGTAGCGAAACTCTCCGCCAGGCTGTTAGGAGCGCTTTCGAATTGAAAAGAACGCATGGCGTTGCCGATTGCAAGGGCCGTTGCAAAGACGCCATAGGCCACCAACCGCTGATCCTGAATTGAGAAGTCGATGACCGCCCGATACCAGCGTATTTTTAGCGCATCGTAATACCGCGTAAAAGCCAAGAACAGTGGGTTCATCGAGACTGGGCGCTGAAGCGCGGCCGGAGGGGTCGGGTCAAAAGTCATCCAGCCGTAACCATCGAAAAACACCTCCACCCATGAATGGGCGTCGCGCTGACGCACCGTAAACATCCCTGCGAGGTTGTTCCACTCGGTGCTGTAGAACCCGTTGACGACGCGGCATGGAATTTCTTTGGCGCGCAGCAGCATGGCCATGGCTGTGGCGAAGTACTCGCAGTGTCCTCCTTTGCTCTCGAAGAGGAAATGTTCGATTGGGTTTTTTGCACCTGTGGGGCGAATCTCAAGCGAGTACTGATAATTGCGCCGCAGGTACGCTTCGATGGCCATGGCCTGATCGAATGGTGTTGAGGCGCCACGGGTAATTTCATTCGCAAGCCGCTCAAGTGCTTGCTTATTCATGCTCTCTGGAATTCTCAAGCAGGCCTCGCGATACGGCGGGAAAATAACCTCAGGAGTCCTCCGGTTAAACGCGCCATCTCCTCTTGAGAACTGACCTCGGTGCCCTCCACCTCTTTCAGACAGGCGCTCCGCGATCACATTGCCCGGAAGTCCGAATTCGCGCCAAACGGCCCGAAATGCAGCTGTGAGCGGGTCTGATGTGGCGGGATCGCGGCGTACTCGACTCAAATTTCCTACCGTGCGCTGGATTCGCGCCGACGGGCGACTATATGGCAGCGGATCGTCGCGGCTGTCGAGGTCTTCCACCCGTGAAACCACAGTGTAATGAAGCTCCTTGCTTGGAGCATACGGTAGCCATGCCACCCCTGCCGACGGATCCACGAGCAGGGCTTGTTGGAAATCGAAGGACAACAAGCTTAGCGGAAAAGTCTCTCCGAAAAGGAATTTTGAGGTGTTTGCCGGCTGAATGATCAAGCTTCTGCGCAGCGGGTACGGGCGAGTGCAAAACATCCCAAACGGCTCGCGGTAAGTGGCCCACGACGTGCGCTGCCATCGTGTGCCGTCGAAAGTATCCAGGGCCACCCCCCGCATTCGCACTGCCGTTGGATGAGGTCCATCATCCAGAGGTTTCACGTAGAGAGCCACGCTTGTGTCGAGCTGGATTGTGCCAAACTTTCCAAACTCGATATTCTCATCGAACGCCGAAGACATCTGCAATGGCGGGGGCGGGCCAAGACTCTGCAAGACGCGACGGGTGGAGAGGCGAGGCACCAACATAAAAAACACTATACTTAATGAAAACATCAGTGTCCCGAGGAGGAGTGTCGGTTTGAGCAGCGCTGGTGTGTCACCGCTGACGTTTGCAGACTGTATGAGTTCAAGTTCCGGCACATTCATGCGTGTTGAACCAGTTTGCTCAGCAACACGTTTTTGTTTCTGGGCACGCAAAACCGCAGCCACGTTTGAGTGGAGAAGAAAACAGCGAACAATGAGAAACAGATAGCCCACAAATGCCACGCCGAACGTCGGCGAGGTGGTAAGCAACGCTGCACCAAAAATCTGGAAAAAGCTTACAACATAGATAGAGTAAGCATCCGACAAGCGCCGGAACGAAAACAGCCTGATACTCTGAAGGGCCATGAAGAAATAGACGGTTGCATTGAGAAGGTTGTGGCGCGCTAACGGCACAAGCCAGACAAAAATACCCAGTACCGCAACATCCCAGAGCCACCACGGCAATCGGCGCAAAGACCGGCGCAGCACATACGAGATGGCCGGAGCGATAAGGGCGGACGTCATTAGCCATGGGTCAAGTTCGCCTGTTGTGGCCAAGGTCAGTGTGGACCAGAAAGCGAGGAGAGCGACAGCAAATTGGAACCGGTCCCAAAGCTTCATGATCCTGACGTCCTCACGAGTTGTGCATTGCTGATTCGCCAGGAGCGGGCATCGACCTTTTGCGTCATCATGTCCGAGGGCACAAGTGCATCATCGTCGAAATAGGCGATGTGTAGCAGATCATAGTCATGCGACAGCGGCAGACGCGATAATTTGGTATCCTGCGATCCAATCTCCACCAGCGCCAGTGCCCGCAGGAGACACTCGCGTTGTTGCTCTCCCGAAGCGGGCTTTACGTAGGCTACATCGGTAAAAAGTCCTACATCATATCCCAATTCCAGCAAATGCGCGCCGAATGAGGCGGCCACAACCACAGCATGTTCAAAATCCTCCGCCAGTTTTTCTCTCGGCGTCGGCACGGCCGTAGGCAAATAGAGCACGATTCGCCGCTTCTGCTCATGTTCGAACTCCGCGATCATAAGTTTTCGCGCACGTGCCGTGGTGCGCCAGTGGATGCGTTTCGCCGGTTCGCCAGGGATGTACTCGCGCAATCCATACAGATCCCCGTTGACGCCACAGCGCGCAGCGGTCATCTCTCCTTCGAGAGCAAGCAGTGCCGCTAAAGGGTCAGAGAGGCGATAAACGGGAGGAAGGATGAGTAGTTCTGCAGGTGCCGGCACCTCTAGAGAACGCTCAATAAATCCAAAAGGGAAACGTGACCGCAGGACAATGTGGCGAAACGTGACTAATCCGCGCCGGCGAAAAAAGGAGTGTACTGCGGAATAGGAGGAGATGCTTTTGCCACGCGCCGGAATGTGAAGACATGAGCAGCTGCCTACCACTGCACGCGAGTCCTTTCGGACAGCAACATCCTCAATGACCAGCGCATGAGCACCCCACCAGCGGCGCCGGTTTTCGATTTCTACGTGAATCTCCGCTTTGCTGCCGGCGACGAGCCGGCGCGGCAGTTTTCTCCGAACCTGCAGGCGATCAAGATTACGTGGCGACGCAATACCGTGCGTCAGAAAGGCTGCGATAAGAAAAGCAAAAAGATAATAAACCAGGTTTGTTCCCGAGCTTATAGCACCGTAGCCGACGACGAAGATGAGCAGGAGCGTCGCAACGCCCGATGCTGTTAGCCGGTATCGCCGAGTTGGGCGCAAAACCTCCTTCCGCGGAAAAAGGACTTTCTGCCCCCACCGCTTGACGTATGTTGTTAGGGATCCTGATGGTATTCGTCGTTTCATTGGCGTGGGGCTTGTCTCGTTAGCTGGACGCGTTTATAAGAGAATACGTTGCCCAAGACAATTCTACTCGCTAGCGGCAAAGGAGAAAATGGAGCCAAAAGCGTATGCCAAAGTTCGTCGTGACATCCGGTCCCCAGGCCGGCAGAGAAATTGAAATGGTTGGAGAACGGTTGCTTTTTGGCCGCACCGACGACTGTGATGTGGTGATTGCTGATCCGAATGTTTCACGCACTCACGCACAGGCCCTCAATGTCGACGGGATGATCATTCTTTACGATCTCAACAGCTCCAACGGCACGTTCGTCAACAACGTCCCCATTTCGCGTGCATTCTTGATGGACGGGGACGAAGTACGAATCGGCAACACAACGTTTCAGTTTGTTTCGACGCCCTCCACGTCATCGAACGTCGATGCCACGCTTTCCCCTTCTCTGACGATCTCCGCCATGGAGCCGTCCGCCAATGAGGCGCTGGACCAGAACACAAGAATTTTGCGGTTTCCGAGCGATGGTGTAGAGAACTCAATCCTCAAGGACACCTACCTGAAGCTCAAAACGCTGTACCGGATCTTTCTGGAAATTTCGCAAAGTGAGACGTTGAAGTGTGCTGCGGAAGCAGTAGGGCGGGCGGCTCTTCTGGCACTTGGCTTCGAACGGATGATCATGTTCCTTCGCAGCGAGGGGAGCAGCGGCTGGTCATGCTTCCACATCCAACTTTCCACGACTGCAAAAGCTAAAGAAGCGTGCCTGCCGCAGATTCCGACACACATTTTGGATAGCGTTGCTGTCCAGGCCGAGCCGTCGTTCAGCCGATGGGATAATCAGCACCTTAGAATAAGCACAGCACAAAATGCAAACATATTATTAATTCCAATAATTCGCAATAAACAGCCTCTGGGAATTCTTGTAGCCGATAACCCGGTGTCTGGTGATCTGATCTCTAAAGACGATGCAGATTTTCTCTCAACTCTGGTCCTGCATTTGGTCGTGCGGTTGCGTCAAATTGAGCAGGTAGATCACCTTCGCCAGGAGAACATTGAATTTCGTCAACGTAGTGGGGATGATTACGCCATCGTCACCCAAGATGACCGCATGAAGCGCCTCATGAGTATCACTATGCGCGCTGCTGAACGTGATTGCCCTGTTCTCATTACCGGCGAAACAGGTACAGGCAAAGAGCTCATTGCCCGGTCGCTCCACAATTATTCTCCTCGGCGCACTAAACCTTTTGTTGCAGTAAACTGCGCTGCGCTGCCGGAAACGCTTCTCGAAAGCGAGCTTTTCGGACATGAGAAGGGGGCCTTCACAGGTGCGGTCGAGCGACGAATTGGTAAATTCGAGCTTGCCGATGGCGGCACACTTTTTCTCGACGAAATCGGCGACATGAGCGCGAGCGCCCAGGCCAAACTGCTGCGCGTACTTCAAGACGGCGAGATTCAGCGCCTTGGCAGTAATAAGGTCATCAAAGTCAACGTGCGTGTCGTTGCAGCGACAAACAAAAAACTCGAAGATGAAGTCGAGAAGGGAAATTTCCGCCAAGACCTTTATTACCGCATCCGCGTTTTGGAACTTGTGTTGCCCCCTCTTCGGGAACGCCCTTCGGACATCCCTGTGCTCGCTCAGTATTTCCTCGAGCAGCTTCGCCATCGCTTCCCCACTTCAGTCAAATCCATCCACCCGGAGACCATTAAATGTCTGCTTGCTTACAATTATCCGGGAAATGTGCGAGAACTCAGAAACATCATCGAAAGAGCGCTTGTGCTCGCCACCGGCGATGTCCTCTTGCCCGAACATCTTCCCGCCGAGGTTCTCAACGCCGCGTCCGGCAATGAGACAAGGGGGGCACAAGAGGGAGCAACTGGGCCAGAGCCACGCACGAGTGCGCCCACGCTGTCGTTGGCGGAGGTCGTGCGCGAACACATCCTGCGGGTTCTCGATGCTGTTCAGGGCAACAGGGTGAAAGCCGCGGCAATCCTTGGCATAAGCAGGACTACCCTTTATGAGAAGCTCAAGGAGTACGGCATTGAAGGGAAAACACGCGACGAAGCAGGCGAATAGCACGCGCTCTTTCGCTGCGGCGCAGTTTTTGCCCCGCCCCGGCCCAGCAGCCATTTTGGCGTTCCTGGATATTGTTCTGGCCGGTTACCTCTTGTTTTGGGCCGCGTTTGTTGTGCAGAAAGCAGATAGTCGCTTTTTCACAAACCAGACCGCGCTGTTTGCGATTTTCCTGCCTACGCTGTTGGCGTGGCGTGCATATTTCCCGACAGATCCTCTCACGCAGGTGCTGGGTCGTGTGGTCCGTGTCGCCGCTATGATTGCTATTATCGCTGTAGCAGTTGGCTTTGGGCATGTTGCTTTCGGAGAACGCTTACAATTGCCTGCTCTTGCATTCATCCGCGCTTTTGCGGTTGCTCTTATCAGTGCGTGTGTCAGTGCCCACTGCTTTGCCCGCACGTTCGAGATGATGTTGTTTGATCCCTCACCCGCCTTATGGTGGCCACGACGCAAAGTGCCGCTATGGCTAGGTCCCTTATACATTTTTGGTATTTCGCTCATATCTTTTCTCGTAGTTGCTTTCTCATATAGCTTCCTACTCTACGGGCTTCGCGGAGGGGGAAATTTTCTGGCCCGCCGGGCCACGGGCACTCCGGTTGCATGTGCAGTCGAGCTGTATGCGCTTTATGTGGCTGTGGGTAGCGCCCCGCTGCTCCGTTGGATCTTTACGCGCGACTCTCGGGGAAGTCTTGTCGCAATTTTTCCAAACATTCTGGTGGGCGTCTGTTGGGGGTGGCTGGGCGCGAGCTGGGGTTGGCAGGTGCTTGGGTTCGAACTCCTCACATACGCCGTAGGACTATGGTTGCTCGGAATTTTTCTACTCGAATCGCGTAGCCAGGGCCGAGGGAAGTCCTTAGATCGATCGTTCGAATTGGAGTGATCTTGCCCAGGCTGGCGGCAAGTTCCACAGAACTAAGTGCTGTCGCACTTGGTGAAGGGCGATCAGTTTTTTGAGAATATTTTCCACCTGGGCGATACGCTGGCGTTCGTTTTTTGAGGCGATAAGCCGCTTCAGCCAGCGGATGGCTGCATACTCGAAGAAATTTACGGTTCCCGCCGGCATCACTAGTGTCTCGAATTTGGCGAAGATCATCTGAACGGTCTCTGGCGCAAAATTGTTGAACGGCAATCCGCAAACGATGTGGTGAAAGCGATTGGCCGTGGTGAGCTCTTCCACCGGTCGGCAAACAATCTCAGTGCTGTTGCGCCAGGGTGAGAATTCAGGGTCAGTGGCGAAGCGGTGTTCGAGGTGCGCAACAAAGTCGGGATTGATTTCGCAAAGCAAGAGCGTGTCGCCGGGTTGCATGCGCTTGAGGATTCCGCGCGTGAGGGCACCAGTGCCGGGGCCAACTTCAAGAACGCGCATTGGTCCCTGAGGAGGGCGTTGTTCCAAAGGCCACGCCAGCGCCCGGGCGAGCGCCCGCGAGCTGGGTGCGATCGCGCCCACGTGATAGTAGTCCCGCATCGTCTGAGAAATGAATTTTAGCATCGTCCTCGAAACATCCATCGTCGAGTTTGCAGCGCAAGCGTTGCTGTGCCAACTCGACGGTGCAAGAGCGAAGCTCACTTACCTCATGCGAATCTTTGCGCCGTTAAACAGTAATAAGAGGTGACAAAAACGAAAGGGGGCGTAACGGTGTCGACGGGGATCGTTGTGGGAGTGGCTGCAAGCCGAGGCGCACGGCCTCGAAATGAACCGTGCAACTGCAAAATTAACTGCAGACCAAGAACTCGCTCTCGCTGCCTAAGTTAGGCTAGCGCGTTTGCCCTGCCGTCGCCTGCGCGGCGGGAGCAGACGTCGAGAATGCAGGCTCGCCTGGTGGTGTGGCCCGCGCCAACAGGCTAAACCCTAACGGGCTGGCCGGGGCAGAAAGCCCGCCGAAAGGCGTTCTGTCCGTGGCGACAAACAAAAATTTCGGCTAAGCTTGTAGAAGCTGCTCTGGCAAGATCTTCGGACGTGGGTTCGACTCCCACCGCCTCCACCATCTGTCAAAGGTGTATTCCCACGTGCTGCCTCACTTTACATCGCAAAGCGGTGAAAGTACCCACCTACATTGGTACTGTAGCCAGAAGTGCAAAGTGTCGGGCTGGAAAGAAACAAAGCCGTCAATGGCAGTAGGCGACTCGGAAGACTGAAACAGGTTCCAGCGAACTTTCGCTTGCCGCATGGGCTTGCCACAAGGATGCTCGCTTTACAATGATTCCGCTACGAGACGTCAATCGCACTCGCCACGTGCCGTGGATGGTGTGGCTGATCATCATTGTCTGCAGCCTTGTCTTCTTTCAGGAACTTCTTCTTCCGCCTGTGCTTTTAGAACGTTTCGTCTACCTATTAGGTCTTGTGCCGCGCCGCCTGACAGATCCCTACTGGGCTCACCGGGTCGGTTTTCCACCAGGTTCATTCTCAACGATTTTCACCAGTATGTTCCTTCACGGAAGCTTTGCCCACCTGCTGTTCAACATGTGGACGTTGGCCGTTTTCGGCGACAACGTAGAAGATCGCATGGGCCCTTTGCGCTTTTTACTTTTTTATCTGCTATGTGGCGTTGCTGCGGCCCTCACGCACCTCGTTTTCAACCCGAGCTCGACCATTCCCACCGTCGGTGCCTCTGGGGCTATCGCTGGTGTGCTCGGAGCCTACATGTTTTTGTTTCCCCATGCCCGCGTCATCACGTTCGTTCCAGTTGTCTTCATACCCTATTTCATTGAGGTTCCGGCTGCATTGTTCCTCGCATTTTGGTTTATCATCCAATTGCTCAGCGGGTGGAGTTCGCTCTTTATGCCACCAAACATCGGTGGCGTGGCCTGGTGGGCCCACATTGGCGGTTTTCTCTGCGGAGCCTTCACCTTTCCCTTCTTCCTGCGACGCGATGAGGTGCGTCGTCCCTGGTGATGCGTTCGGGCTTGAATCGATTCCTGCGAGTAGGGATAAACGTAAGCGCCAATGCTAAAAGAGGATGAGTCACTAACATGTCTGGACATTCAAAATGGCATTCAATCAAACACAAGAAGGCCGCTGCGGACGCGAAACGCGGAAAAATTTTCACTCGCATCATTCGCGAAATCACCATCGCTGCGCGCCTGGGCGGTGGTGATCCTGAAAGCAATCCGCGTCTGCGCACAGCCATTGCGGCTGCAAAAGATGTCAACATGCCGATGAAAAACATCGAAAACGCAATCAAACGCGGAACGGGAGAAATCGAAGGCGCAACGTACGAAGAAGTCGTGTACGAAGGTTATGGACCAGGCGGTGTGGCCATCATGGTGGAAGCGACTACTGATAATCGCAACCGCACAACAGCCGAAATACGCCATCTTTTCAGCAAGTACAACGGCAGTTTGGGAGCGGTCGGTTGTGTGTCCTACCTGTTCAGCAAGCGGGGAATCATTACGGTGAACAAAGAAAGTATCGAGGAGGATCGGCTGCTCGAGGCTGCTCTCGAAGCCGGTGCTGAGGATGTGAAAACGGAGGATGAGGGATATCAAGTGATCACAGATCAGGGGCAGCTTCAGGCGGTGCGCGAAGTTCTCGAGAAAGCCGGCATCAAAGTTGAGCGCGCGGAAATGGTCAACATTCCCTCAACGACGAAACGCGTCGAAGGGCGCGACGCCGAGACCCTGCTCAAGTTGCTTGACGCGCTGGAAGAGCACGACGACGTTCAGTCGGTCAGCAGTAATTTCGAAATGAGCGACGAACTCCTCGAACAATTCAAGTAAAGGGCGGTCACAATGCGGCTGCGCATTGAGAAAATAGATTATCTTGCGAACAAGATCACCGAAGAATTGAAGAAGCTCAAGTCGGTGACTTTCAAAGCTCCCGACGTGCAAATTGCTGGGACCATTCGCCGCGTCATTTTGAACGACCTTCAGCGCGAGGACGAAATAGAGAGAGAAGCGGAGGAACTGCTTCGCCAGCACCGGCAGAAGATCGAATTCAATAATCTCAGTTACAGCACGCTTCTCCACAAGGCGAAGCAGGAAATTGCTCGCCGCCGCAAGATCGTTTTGTGACTGATGCCCTGCAGGAGGGCGCTGACCAGCATCCTCTGACGAGGAGGGGTGGCGCGCCAGTGAAGTAGCGTCGAATCATTATGAAAGGGATCTTGTATGCGACTTTCGGAAAAACGGATTCAGTTTATCGCGACACAGATCGTTGATGAGTTGCTTGCTCACAACGAAATAGCGTATAGCGGCAGCCGTCTGGCTCTTGAAACCGAAGTCGCGCGTATCATCTCGGACGATCTGCGCATTGAAGACGAAATAGACGAAGAGGTCGTCCAGATGATCTCGAAAATGAAGCGCAACATCCCCCAAGGCAGTGCCGAATGGGATGCCATCTACCAAGAGAAAAAGGCAGAGCTCGCGCGTCGGCGTAATTACATCTATTGAGTATTCTCAAAAAGCGGCGAGGGCGTCTGGGTGGTTTTCGACGCGCTTGCGCTTTATCTCATCCGACTAAGAGAGGAACAAACCTAACATGGGTGAAGTGAAACGCATTGCAGTGCTGGGGGCGGGGGGACTTGGGCGCAACATGGCCAAGCTGCTTGATAAAAAGCAGGAAATGCGGCTGGTTGCAATTTGCGACAAAGGCGGCTATGCCTTCGATCCCAATGGCATTGCCTCCGCCAAAATCGAGGCGCTTCGACCAGAGGATTCCGTAGCAAATATCCCCGTGATTGGGGCACGCTGCGAGGATGCGATCGGTGAATTGCTCAAGAGGCAGGATCAGATCGACGGCGTTTTCATGGCCTTGCCGAACCTTCCGAACGAATTTCTTCCGTCCGTCGTCGAACGAATGGCAAAGGAAGGGTTCCAAGGCGTTATGGTAGATGCCCTCAAGCGCACCCGTGCTGTGGAGTGCGTTGTTAGGCTGAGCGATTTTCTCGCGGGAAAGAAAATCACGTACATTACAGGAGCTGGGGCTACTCCCGGCTTGCTCACCGCTGCGGCGGCGCTGGCAGCTCAGTCATTTATAGAAGTCGAAAGCGTCGAAATTTACTTTGGTGTGGGTATTTCGAACTGGGATGCCTACAAGGCCACGATCCGCGAAGACATTGCCCACCTCGAGGGATTTTCCGTCGAAAAGGTTGCAAGCATGTCCGACGAGGAGATCGAAAAAGAACTCGAGAAGCGCAACGGCATTCTAGAACTCGTCAACATGGAGCATGCTGACGATATCATTCTCGAGCTCGCCGGCATTGTCTCACGCGACAAGGTCAAAGTGGGTGGCGTTGTTGACACACGTAAACCCAAAAAGCCTGTTAGCACCACCATGAAACTCACAGGCATCACATTCGAAGGCAAACGCAGCACTCACACCTTTACGTTAGGTGATGAAACCAGCATGGCTGCTAACGTGAACGGGCCCGCGCTAGGTTATATGAAGGCTGGTTTCTGGTATCACAGCAAGGGGCTTCACGGCGTTTTTACGAGTGCCACGGTCATGCCTCTCTGGCCCCAGTGAACGTGAATATGTGCTAATTGCTTAGCCTTAGTTCAGAAGTCTCGATTGCTTGAGAGAGAGCCGTCAGCGGTTGGTATCCATCATGCGTCCAGCCGAGTGGCGGCTTCTGCATTTTTCCGAGCGGACAGATACGGCTTGCTCCCAACTCGTGCGCGATTGCAAGCCATTCGTCGCGCGCGGCGCTTACTCCAAGAGTGTTGATGTGGCCCCGATGGGGGAGCAGTATCTTTGCCAGGGCTGCGGTGTTTGCAAAAGGACGAAGGATGACCGTCCTGTTGACTGGTGGCAGCCAAAACGGTTCCAATGAGCGGATCGCCACCAGAAATGGATCGTCGAACTTGGAGATAAGTTTCGCATGTTGATCGACCGGCTGGCGCGCGGTCCGCGATTGTGCCGCTGCCATGTGGATGAGAGTCTCTTCCCTTTCGCGCGTCTGTGCCACCGCCTCTTCTAATGCCAAAGGATGCCGCGGTAGTTTCACACTAAGTTTTCGCATGTCTTGGGCAATTTGCTCGGCAAGTTCGCACACAAACCTTTGACTCCGCGTGCGGACAAAAAGCGTCCGCGGCGAGAGGCACCCCTGCTGGTCATAGACGCAAAAATCGTAAGCGATGCGTTTGGCAAACCTGGCGAGCGATTGGACACTGCTGACATCGCGCTCATCGAGCAGAGCAAAGCTGATTTTATGGCCATGCCCGAGAAATGGTTTGTGTAAAGAAGTGAGGCCACGCACGGACTCCACAGCGGTATCGTCGCCGAATGCCACCACCGCATCAGCCGATGCGACGGCGGTAAGGAGAATTTCTTGCGCCTCGTGAGGGCACCAGAAACAAAATGTTGCGCGTGTGAAGACTGGATCCACTTCGGCGAGCGCAGAGCACCACAGCGTTGGGAAGTGGAGATCTATGGAAGACGTGCGTACCAGATTGCACGCCCCGACAAGAGTGGCAAGGATAAGCGACTCCCAGCCAGAAACAAAAACATTGCCTGCCAGATTGTGGAAAACGATGCGCGGCAAGGTTCGCCGAAGGTGAGGCGTGCGCCCCAGTTGTTGCCGGCGCAGTTTCTCCAATTTTGCAACACTGATTGGACCAAGTAAGTTGTTAATGGCCTCCGCCACCATCGGCCCCGACATGCCTATTCGATCAGCAAGTGCCACTGCTCGCTGGTGATACATGCTCTCCTTGTTGAGAAAAAGCCTCGCTGCCGCAGCAACCGCTGCAGGCGCTCTATCCCAGAGCTCGGTAGCATAGCGTTCGTGCCACTGACGCAAGCACGATACCTCTTGCTGCAGGGCAGGTGCAGTGATTCCTACGAAGTTCATTGTACTTTTTCCATCAGAGCACGTCCGCATGGTTATGCTCGCCTAGTTCCTTCTTCGATCAAGCGCGTACCCCACAACGTCATTAGGTCATGTTCACTGCGGAAACGTTGTTGAAATCACAAAACCGAATTTCACTGCTAGTCACCCGATAACTACATTCAGAGTTATCTCATGCCCTAGCCAGAATAGGAGACAAATGTTTACCGGAATCATTGAAGAAATGGGACGTATTCAGAGAATCGTGCCATTGCGCGAAGCGGTGGAACTCACGGTCGCCTGTAAACAATCGCTCGAAGGTATGCGCTTGGGGGATTCGGTTGCGGTGGATGGGATCTGTCTGACGGTCACAGTGTTCGATTCCGAGACCTTCACTGCCCTAGCTTCCGCCGAAACGTTGCGGCGCACCAGCCTTGGCGAGAAAAAGGTTGGCGACTACGTGAATCTCGAGAACCCGCTGACTTTGGCCAAAAAGCTAAGTGGACACCTGGTGCAAGGGCATGTTGACGGTACAGCACTCGTTGATTCAGTGGTTCCTGAGGGCGAATCCCAAATGTGGAAGTTCCGTTTGCAACCCGAGCTCGCAAAGTATCTTGTGCCAAAAGGTTCTGTGGCCGTGGATGGGATAAGCCTGACGGTTGTGGAAGCCGCGCGAGATTACTTTACTGTCGCGATTATTCCCAAGACGTTGGCCGTGACGACGCTCCAATTCCGCCAGCCAGGCGACAGGGTGAACGTGGAGGTGGATCTCATCGGGAAATATGTTTACCGGTACCTGCATCCTGAGGAGATCGAGTCCGCAGGTCTAGAGACCTCAAGCTACTGAATATTGAGTGATAAGTGATGGGCGAACAAGGACCTAACGAGGAAAAAGTGACAGGACTCAAATCCCAAGTGTCAGAGCAGCGGAGCGATGTTTTCACTCCTATCGACGAAGCTATAGAGCGCTACCGGCGTGGTGAAATTCTCATACTCGTGGACGATGAGGACCGGGAAAATGAGGGGGATCTTGTTTTTGCGGCGGAGCATGTCACTCCGGAAAAAATCAATTTTTTGGCCAAGTACGGCCGAGGATTGATTTGTTTGGCCACCACACGTCAGCGTCTTGAGGAACTTGGATTGCGTCCTCTCGTGACGAGAAATACCTCAAGATTTGGAACCAATTTCTACGAGCCGGTGGACGCTGTAAAAGGGACAACGACGGGTATTTCTGCTGCTGATCGCGCGACCACGATTGCTGTTTTTCTTGACCCAAATGCCCGCCCCGAGGACCTGGCAAAGCCGGGCCACATGCAGACGCTTGGCGCTCGCGACGGCGGCGTCCTCGAAAGAGCCGGCCAAACCGAAGGCGTTGTGGATTTGGCTAAGCTTGCCGGCCTTTATCCCGCTGGTGTGCTCTGCGAGATCATGAACGACGATGGCACCATGGCGCGCATGCCGCAACTCGAGGTATTTGCGCGTCAGCATAGACTGAAAATTGTCACGATCCGTGACATTATTGAGTATCGCCTGCGCACGGAGAAACTCGTTCGCTGCGTTGTCACTGTGCCGCTGCGCAACTGGTACGGCGAATGGCAGCTGTCTTATTATGAGGCATGGAATGGTGAAGGGCACTTGGCGCTGGTGATGGGCGATCTCAAAACTAAGTCCGACGAAGGCGTCTTGGTGCGCGTCCATTCCCAGTGCTTTACTGGCGACACCTTAGGTTCAATGCGATGCGACTGCGGTCCGCAACTTCACTCCGCCATGAAGAAAATCGCGGAAGAAGGCGTTGGGGTGATTCTCTACCTTCACCAGGAAGGACGGGGTATTGGGTTGAAAAACAAGCTCATTGCCTATCACCTTCAGGACGCAGGACTCGACACGGTCGAGGCAAATGAAGCGCTCGGTTTCAAGGCGGATCTGCGGGAGTATGGCATTGGCGCACAAATCCTTAAGGACCTCGGGCTGACACGCATTCGCTTGATGACAAACAACCCCAAAAAAATCGTGGGGCTCAGCGCCTACAAAATTGAAGTGGTGGATCGCGTTCCCTTGGTCGCCGGACGCCACGCGTACAATGAAGCCTATCTTCTCACCAAGCGCGACAAATTAGGGCATCTCATCGATTGACTTTCACCCGCGACAGTAAGACAGCCGACCTTCTCCTAGGGGTGTTGCGAAGGCGGGATTTTCTCAAGCCTAGCGGAGCGTTTATGAATAACGGCATAGACGTGAGTCACAAGCCCGAAAAGAACGTAGATCGAAAAACCCGCGAACACCAAGGCGGGGATATAATTTTTTAGCAAGTAGATGATTGCCACCACCACAACAATAAGTGGCAAAATGTCGAATTGCCGGCGGTGCTCCAGACGCAATTGTTTCAAGCTAGGGTAGTTGATCGTGCTTACCATGAGATAAGAGATCAGCACCATAAGCACGGGCAAGATCTTGAGCACAAATTCGATATTCCAGTCGGGATCGAGCCACTGAAAAAACAGAAAGCTCGACACAATGACACCTGCTGCTGCTGGTATCGGCAACCCCGTGAAGCTCAGCTTTTCTATTCGTGACTTCTGCACGTTGTAGCGTGCCAGACGAAGTGCTCCGCAGACGACAAACAGCGCAGCAATGACTTCTGCAGCGTGGCGATTTTCCATCTCAATCAGCCGTGTGTATATAAGAACAGCTGGCGCCACGCCGAAAGCCACTAGATCCGCCAGCGAATCGAATTGGACACCGAAAGCGCTTTCGGTGCGCGTCATGCGCGCCACCCATCCGTCAAAGAAATCGAGAACGGCCGAAGCAAGAATAAGCCAGCACGAGATTTCGTAGCGGTAAGGTTCTGACTCGGCCGATTCCGCCACGTTGAAAACATTGAGAATTGCAAATACCCCGCAAAAAAGGCTCGCGCCTGTAAACAAGTTAGGTAAAAGGTAGACTTTTCTCATTGATTACGACTTACCTGTGGGATTCTCGTCGCGTTGCAGCGTTCGTCTTAAAAGTACCGTGCTCCTACCGCGGACCTTATCGCCGTATTGAACGCACGGCCTGTAAATCGTCGGCGCAAGAACTTCAACCCTGCTGCCAAAGCGTATGAGGCCGATGGTCTCTCCGCGTTGAACTTGGTCCTGCGCCTCGAGCGGCGATACAATGCGGCGCGCAATCAGACCGGCAACCAGTTTCACAATGATTGGTTCTCCTGCCGACGTGCGTAGGTAAAGGATTTTTCGCTCGTTTTCCTCGCTGGATTTGTCCTCCATCGCATTGAGGAACCGGCCTGGAAAGTACTCTGTTTTTTCGACCACTGCGTCGCACGGTGCCCAGTTGATGTGCACGTCAAAAAGCGACATGAATATGGCCACACGCATAGCTTGGCCACCAGGGAAGTGCGGATGCGCAACCTGGCTCACCGCGACAACTGTGCCGTCAGCCGGACATACCAAAGCATGCTCCTCGGAGGGCACAGGGCGTTGAGGATGCCGAAAAAACCATGCAATGTAGCCGCTGACGAGAAGCGAGAGCACGGAGAGAAAAAAACAAATTGCATGCGGCGGCAGCCAGACTCCTGCGGCAAACAAGAGCAAGGCCGTCACCAGCGAAATGAGCAAAAACGGTTGGGCCTCGCGTGCAATGGGGTGCGTCGTGGAAAATTTCATGGTTTAGCGCTTTCCCTGTTTTTTGCGAGTGTGTTTCGTCGCCCCGTTGTCCTTGGATTCCCGGCTAGCTTGACCGCGCCCTGGCTGGGTTGCGGTTGCCTCAAGATCAAGTTCGTTTGAGTCGCTCTGCGACGGCTCGGGCTGATCATGCCCAGCAACAGAGGCGCTCACTTCCGTCATGGTAGGTGTGAGTGTTGTTTCTGGCGGTTTTGCATCGCCAGCATAGCGTGCGTTCGAACTCGACCGCCGATACAGGCGGATATTTGCAAGGTGCTCTTCATACGTTTCGGCAAAAGCATGCGAGCCATCGCCTTTGTAGACGTAATATAGATAATTTGTGCGCGCGGGCTGAAAGGTGGCTATCAGCGAACTGATGTGAGGATTGCAGATTGGGCCAGGTGGCAGCCCTTTGTGCAAGTATGTGTTATAAGCGCTACTCGTCTGCAGGTCCGCATAGGTGAGCCGCTTACCCCAGTCGCCGAGTGCATAATTTACTGCCGCGTCAATTTCTAGCTTCATCCCTTTCTTGAGGCGGTTGAAGATCACTGAAGCGATCAGGGGGCGCTCCGTGTCCAAGCGCGCCTCTCTTTCAATAAGCGAGGCCATGATGACGTGTTCGTGGAAACTTAAGGTGTCGCTGGTTTCCGTGCGTTCGATATTGGCAAGCGATGCTTCAGCTCGTTTGATGAAGTTCTCCACCATCATTCGGATGATGTCTTCTTCCTTCATGCCCGGTGCAAAGAAGTAAGTGTCGGGATAGAGATACCCCTCCAGCGAGGGCACCGAGAGTCCAAGCTTGGCGATGAAGTCGGGGTCATGAACCAGTGCTAAAAATTTCTCTTGGCTGAAGGAATCCAACTTTCGGCTGATAATGACTGCCGTTTCCTTCGCCGTTTTGCCTTCAGGGATAGTGACCTTAAAATCTTGCGAGCCTTCGATGAGCTTGTCGTAGATCTGGCTGAGGCTCATGCTTGAGTTCAGCCGGTAAACGCCACTTTTGATTTTGTTTGAGTTGTTGTTTAGCCAGGCTAAGTACTTGAGCAAAATTCCATCGTCGACGCCGAGGTACGAACCCAGCAATCCCTCTGCCCGCAGCTTTTCGATGATATGAGACAGTCTCTCCCCTGGTGCCACGGTGAGAACAACCGTCTGGTTCGTGTCAAACTGAATGTTGTAAAGGCGGTCCGAAGCGTAGCGGTAATAGAGTGCTGTAAAAATAATAAGCGCGAATACGCTTGCGACAATAAGCCACCAAAAGAGGTTCACGAGTTGGCCAAAAAACGATCGTTTTCTGCGCTGCTTGCTGGCGGGAACCTCTTGCGTTTCTTCACAAGGGGGCAAGATGCGGTGGGCTACTGAGGGAAAGGTTGGCGATGTGCCGCCGCTTGCAACCGCTTCCTCTTGAGCCGTTGGCGGTGGAGAGGTTTCCTGCACGGGGGGTGCGACGGCGCCGAAGGACACTTCTGATGGTTGGAAGGACGCAGGCCCATTGGCGCCATTCTTGTTATCACCTAACTGCGCTGCTGAGGCGTTCTCTGCCGCGACAGATGTGATAGGGGGGGAGGATGCCTCGCGTTGGTTCGGCTCTGGCTCGTGGCCAAAGGCGCGATCCCGATTTTGTTCCATTGCTACCGGCGGTACAATGTTGGGGTCTTCATCCTGCCAAAAAGCCACGGGCAACTCTGCTGTCTCATCCGGCTCAGGCGACGCCGGAACCTTCGCCCCCGGCTGTGGCTCGCTCGTCGGTTCGGCAGCATTTCCCGTGGGTTTATTTTGTCTGTTTTTCTCGTCCAATGAAGCAGCTCTCCTCGCTCGGGAGGTGGAAGTGGAATTGCGTCACTTCAACGTGTTTGCGCTGTTACACTCTTCTTTTCATTGACGCCACTCCAGCACCTTTGTAGCAATTTCTATTCACAAGCGTGAAGGGACACAAGAGAATGCTCAAGCGCGTTGAATTAGAACAGCTCGAATACCAGATTCTTGCACCTTATGCGATGAAAAGTGCGGAAACGCTGGGACGGGATTACCCACTCGAGCCCGATGAATTTCGCACGGAGTTCCAGCGCGATCGGGATCGTATTATCCATTCCACCGCTTTCCGAAAACTTGAATACAAGACGCAGGTCTACATGGTTCACTACGGCGACTACTTCCGCACCCGCCTGACTCATACGATGGAAGTGGCGCAAATCGCACGGACTCTGGCGCGTAGCCTGCGCCTTAATGGGGATCTTACGGAGGCGATCGCTCTTGCTCACGATCTGGGGCATACTCCATTTGGCCATAGCGGGGAAATTGCGCTAAAGCGACTGCTCCAAGGGGAAGCCGGCTTCGAGCACAACGAACAAGGTCTACGCGTCGTCGAGTATCTTGAAGAACGTTATCCCGATGTCCCAGGTTTGAACCTGACATGGGAAGTTCGAGAGGGAATCATCAAACATGACACAGAGTATGATTCGCCTCATGTGCCGGAGCGTTTCAAGCCGAATTGGGCGCCCACACTCGAAGCCCAGGTGTGCGACGTTGCGGATGAGATCGCTTATAACAACCACGATATAGATGATGCGCTGAAGATGGGACTCATCGCGGTGAAGGATCTTCGCGAAGTCGAGTGGGTGTGGGAGATTTTTCAACAGGCCAGGAAAGAGGTCGGGGACGAGCGCCCAGAAAAGTTCGTCAAATATCGTGCAATCGGCACCCTCATTGACATGCAGGTCGCCGATGCACTGCGCACGACGATGCAGAACATCGAGCGACTAAAAATCAGCTCTGTTCAAGATGTGCGCCACTGCAAGCAAAAGATTGTCTCCATGAGCAAAGAGATGCTGGAAAAAAATCGTGTGCTGAAAGACTTCTTGATGCGGCGAGTCTATCGGCATCCGTATGTTGTGCGCATGGCCACAAAAGCAGAACGTTTCATCGAAAAGATGTTCCTCCTCTATCGCAACACGCCAGAGCAGCTACCGCTAAAATATCAGGCTCGGATCGAGCGCGACGGCCTCGTGCGCGTCATTGTGGATTACCTCAGTGGAATGACCGACCGCTATCTGCTCGACGAATACATCAAGGCTTTCGAGCCAGAGGAGAAATTTCTCGGGCGCCTATGACGTGGGATCGCGACTATTTGGCGCTGCGCGACGAGATTCTCTCTTTTGTGAACATGCCGTTTCTAGACATTCCCGCTTATGCGGCGCATCCTCTCGCCGACGAAGAATGCTTCAATAGTCTCGCGCTGCGGATTTTTAAGTTCCAGCTGCACTATAACCCCCTTTATAGGTCCTATGCCGAGCAGCTCCGAAGGACGACACCTGCGAACTGGCGGGAAATACCTTCCCTCTGGACAAGCGCATTCAAACGGGCTCGCGTGACAACCTTCCCTCCTGACAAGACCGTCTGCTTTTTTAAAACAAGCGGGACAACGGAGGGCGAAAGCGGGATCCACGAATTCTGCGATCGAGAACTCTATCGTCGTGGAGCGCTTACATTTTTTCGTGCGGCCCTGCTAGCTGATAACCTACGGATGAAGTTATTTCTCCTGACGCCACCGCCTGTTGAGGCGCCTCACAGCAGTCTTGTGTTTATGCTCGAGGCTATTCGGAAAAAGTTTGCAGCTCAGGCATCGCGCTACTACCTGCGCCGTGGCAGGTTGAACAGTCACGCTTTGATTCAGGGGCTTATTGATGCATGTCGCAAAGACCAGCCAGTCTTTCTTCTTGGGACGGCTTTCGCATTTGCTTTCCTTTTGCAGGATCTTTCTCGTCTAGCGCTGCGTCTGTGCCTACCGCGTGGAAGCCGTATCATGGAGACTGGGGGATTCAAAGGTCGTGTGAAAGAGATTCCTCGCGACGAATTTTACGCTCAGCTCGAGGAAGCTCTCGGCATCCCACGCTCGCACATTGTTAACGAGTACGGCATGACTGAACTTTCGTCGCAGTTCTACGACAGAGGGTTGGCGGAAACATTAACTGGCCGGCGCGTGCCCGTTGCTGAGATGAGCCTTAAGGTGGGGCCACCTTGGACACGTGTGCTCATTGTCGATCCTATCACTGGCGAGGAAGTGCCGCCGGGAAAGCGCGGCCTGATTCGAGTTTATGATCTTGCGAACCTCGGCAGTGTTGTGGCGATTCAGACTGAGGATATCGGGGTGCGCTGCGAGTGCGGGTTTGAAATTCTCGGTCGAGCCCCTTCAGCACCGCCACGCGGCTGCTCGCTCGATGCCGAAACATTATTTACGGGAGATTTGCACAATGAAAGGGTCGCCGTTCGAAAGGATCGAGGCAGCACCGCCAGATCCAATTCTCGGACTCACCGAGGCATTCAACGCGGATAAAAATCCGAACAAAGTGAACTTAGGCGTTGGGGTTTATCAGGACGAAAACGGCCGCGTTCCTGTCCTGTCGACAGTCCGCGAAGCCGAGCGTCGCTGGTATGAAAAGGAGGATTCTAAGTCCTATCTGCCGATTGATGGTGTGCCAGCTTATAACCGGGCAGTCAAAGAACTCCTCTTCGGCGCTAACGCTGATGGTGTGAAAGAAGGTCGTGTTGTTACCGTTCAGGCGCTGGGTGGGACAGGAGCTCTTCGCGTCGGAGCTGATTTCCTCAAGCGCTTTTTTCCAAACGCGAAGGTTTGGATCAGCGATCCGTCGTGGGAAAATCATCGTGCCCTCTTTGAGGCTGCAGGATTTCAAGTTGCGACGTATCCGTACTATGATCCGACGACGCATGGACTCCGTTTCGATGCCATGCTCGAACATGTCGGAACAATTCCTGATGGGGACGTGCTTTTGCTTCATGCTTCGTGTCACAATCCCACGGGGGTGGATTTGTCAGAAGAGCAATGGGCAAAGCTTGCAGATGTGCTAGTAGGAAAACAAATTATTCCATTCGTCGACTTTGCCTATCAGGGCTTTTATCAGGGGCTTGAGGAGGACGCTTTTGCTGTTCGCCTCTTCGCAGCGAAGGGCTTGAAATTTCTGGTCGCCAGCTCCTTCTCGAAAAATTTCTCGCTCTATCGTGAGCGCGTTGGAGCACTGTCATTTATCACCGAGAGCGAAGAGGAGGCAAAGCGCGTCCTTAGTCAAGTCAAGCGGGTGATCCGCACGAATTGGTCGAATCCACCTTCGCATGGTGCCCAAGTGGTTGCTTTGGTGCTCAATGATCCAGAACTCAAGGCGAAGTGGGAAGGCGAAGTGGCCCAGATGCGCGATCGAATTCGTAAAATGAGGCGCCTTTTTGTGGAAACGCTTCGCGAGAAAGGACTCGATCGCGATTTCAGCTTTATTGAGCGCCAGAACGGCATGTTTTCCTTTTCCGGGTTAGAACCGCACGTGGTTGAATGTTTGCGCAACGAATTCAGCCTTTACATTGTGCGCAGCGGCCGAATTTGCGTCGCAGCCATGAATGAGAGGAACATTGACTATATCTGCGATGCAATCGCACGTGCTTTGAAAGGGCAATCCGGAGGCTAGGCCACCGGTGAGGGCCGCACTGTTTGCTCAGGAGCAGAATAACGCATGACGTGGGATGAGGTGCGAGCGGAAGCCCGGGCCGTGGCACGTTCGCCTGAGGAGCGAGAGTCTCTCGAACGAGCGCTCGATGCCATTAAGGGCAACCAGCGAGCCGAAGACCCCTCGGGCAAAATGCTGCGTGTTATAGTGAAAGCGATGTTCCGCACTCCTCATCCCGCGGGCGCCCTTGTGCTGTTCGAGCGCTATTTCTCGGCCCTTCCAGAAAGGGATGAGTTTGTTCGCCGACTTGAGAGTGCGCCACAGGCCGAGCAAATCCTCGCGGCTGTCTTTGGGTTTTCTGAGTTTCTGTCGAATGTTCTGATTCGCGAGCCTGAGCTTTTGTGGTGGCTTGCCCAGCCTGGCGAGCTGCAGTCGGATAAACCCCGCGAAATGTTTTTCCAAGGGGCGGAGCAACATGTCGCGCCTTATGAGACATTCGAGGAGCGCCATATTGCCCTGTGCCAATGGAGAAATCGCGAGCTACTGCGCGTGGGCGTGCGTGATGTGCTCCGGCTAGCAACCATCGAGCAGGTCACGCGAGAAATTTCCGACATTGCTCACGCCTGTGTCCATGTGGCGGCCCAGACAGCGTGGGAGGAACTGGTTGAACGCTACGGGGTGCCTCTTGTCGAAAGCGGTCTGCAGCCGACCCATCCTGCCGGAATGTGCGTGCTTGGCATGGGCAAACTCGGCGGGCGAGAACTCAACTTCTCTTCCGACATAGATCTCATTTTCATCTACGACGCCGAGGGCGAAACAACGGGCCAAACATCTCCCAGCCGGAAAGGTGTGCGAATCAGCAACCACGAGTTTTTTAACAAGATGGGGGAGAAGATTGTAAAATTTCTTTCCGCACGCGGCCCGGCCGGGACGCTCTTCCGCGTGGATATGCGTCTTCGCCCTGAGGGCAAATCTGGCCCCTTAGCTCGATCGTTCGAGTCGCTAGTAAACTATTTGGAGCAGCAGGCACGCGATTGGGAGCGACTCGCCTACCTCAAGGCTCGCGTGCTCACTGGACCAGCACCTCTTCGCGCAAGGCTCTACCAAGTGATGCAACAGTTCGTCTACGACAAGGCGGAGCCAAGACGAATCATTAATGAGATCGAAAAACTGAAACTGATGATCGATCGCGAGGTGTTGCTCAGCGACACTTACCACCGCGAGGTGAAACGTGGTTACGGCGGCATTCGTGAGATCGAGTTTATCATTGCTGCCATGCAGATCATTTACGGTCAGCAACATCCTGCTCTGCGCGTGCGTAATATCTTTTTGGCAATCGACAGACTTGCCGATGTGAACGTCTTGCCGCGACAGGAAGCGGAATTTTACCTCAGGTCCTATGAGTTCTTGCGGCTGGTCGAGCATCGCTTGCAGATGGCGGCGGAGCATCAAACGCACACCCTGCCCGCTTCTGAGGACGAGCTCGAAATCCTGGCCAAGCGATGCCATTTCTCAGATGTGCAAGAATTTCAGGAGCGATATCGCGAAGTCACACACGGCGTCCATGAGCGCTTTACGAGGTTCTTTGAGCGAGACATTGAGAAGGAAGCACGCGAATTGCAGGACGTGCTCATTCTCCTGGATGACAACGCTGCGCCAGAAGAGGCCCTCGCTGTCCTCAGCCGCTACGGAATTGCGTCGGAACATTCGTTGCGGCTTATCCGGGATCTGGCTTTTGGCACGCGCGAGGTTTTCATCGCCGCCCAAGGACAGCAGTTCTTCGAGCAAATGCTGCCCTCACTCCTGCGTTTGATTGCACGTGCTCCTTTACCCGTGCGCGTACTTTCCCATTTTCAATCTTTTATGTTAGCGGTACGCGGCATCACGTACTATTATGAGCTGATCGCGCAGCATCCCGATATTTTGCGCCTCCTCGTCATGCTCTTCGGAACGAGCGACTACTTCTCCGAGGTGCTTGTCTCCCATCCAGAGTTTTTCGATGCGATTCTTGGCTCACGTCTTGTTCACGAGCAAAGTGTGCCGGAAGTTGTCGACTCACGTTTGCGGGAAATGGTGGGGAAAAAAGGGCCGTGGGAACACCGAGCTGTAGCTTTGCGGCGTGCTGTAAAATTCGAGCAGTTGATCACCGCGCTGCGATTTATCCTTGGGTTACGGCCGCTCGCTGACATTGCCGAACAATTATCAATCGTTGCCGACAAAGCGCTGAGAGTTGCCTATGAGCTGGCAGTGGAACGTTATGTGGAGCGATTACAGGCGGAGAACAATGCGCCGCGGGTAGCCGTCGAACTGTTCTTAGCCGGGGACTCAGTTCCGATGACGATTTTGGCCTTTGGAAAATACGGTGGGCGCGAGCTTAGCTTTTTCGGCGATCTTGACATCGTTTACGTCTGGAACGACTTAGACGCCAAAGCTCGCACCAATAGCCCGGCTAGCGGCGGACAAGTTTTCCAGTTCATTGATCATTTCGTCTATACGGTAACGGAAAATTTGCGTGAGGGCCGCTTGTTTGCTCTCGATGCACGGCTTCGGCCCCATGGTCGCAACTCCCCCCTTGTCACGCCGCTAAGTCAATATCTCGAGTACATGCGCACGGAGGCCGATGTATGGGAACTCATGGCGTTCACGCGGGCGCGTGTTGTGCTCGGTGACACAAAACTTCTGCAGCGCCTTGCAGAGTGCGCTCGCGAAAGGCTTGCGGCATTCTCGGCAGAGCAAATCCGCGCTCGCGTGCTCGATATGCGCGCGCGCCTGGAACAATCGGTAACCACAAGCGACCGAGAACGCTGCGAGTATAAGCGGAGCGCCGGCGGCCTCATCGACGTGGAATTTCTCCTGCAGTACTGGGCTTTGCAGACTCAATATCCCTTCACGGCACTACAAAGTGCTTCGTATCTGCACCAATTCGCGGAGCGTTCGGCGGGACCGCCTTGGTGCGCGACTGACGATTGGAATCGGCTCGGGCAAAATTACACGTTCTTGCGCCAAGTCGATGCAACCGTGCGCATCATGACGCGTGAAAGTGCTGGGCGACTGCCGGCTGATCCAACAGTTGCTGACGGTGTCGCTCGATTTCTTGGTGACGACGATATAGAAATGCTTCGGCAACGTCTTATTGCCGTCATGCAAGAAACGCGGTCTCTCTTTCACCAGTATTTGACTCCAGGTGAGGTGAGGTAGCTCATTGCGAAAAAGACTTGCATACGCGGCGTTGAGCTTGCGGGATAGGGGACATGCAACACGAGAGAATTGACTACAGCGAGATCGTTTTGCGGCGCCTACACTCGTTGACGGGGCTCGTGCCGCTCACTTTTTTCATCGGTTTTCACTTCTTTGCGAATTCTTTTTCGACCAAGGGCGAAGAGGCATTTAACGCCACGGTGGCAACCCTTCGCGGGCTTCCGTATTTGCACGCCATCGAATGGGGAGTCCTTTTTGCCCCATTTTTATTCCACATGTTTTATGGCTTGTGGATCATTTTCAGCGGCAAGCCCAACCCGCTGCGCTTCAAATATCCTCGCAATTGGGCTTACGTGGCGCAGCGCGTCACAGCAATTGTCGTGTTTGTTTTTATATTTTATCATGTTATCAGTCTTCGCTTTATGGACTGGCGAGCCGTTGATGAATCAGGCAAACTGAACTTCTATCAGCTTCTTCACCGAGAGTTTCAAAAGCCAGCCGTTTACTGGTGGTACGTTATCGGAATTGCCTGCACAGCGTTTCATGTTGCGAACGGTTTCTGCACGTTTTGCATGACCTGGGGAATTACCGTGGGGCGAAAGGCTCAACGCGGCCTTGCCTATGCAATGACCCTTGTGGGAATCGGACTTTTCGTTATTGGCGTCTCAGCGATTCATGGTTTTCTCAATGCACCCACTGCCGGCAAAGATTCTCGGGCACAGGTTGAAGCGATTCCTCAGCAAGAAGCTTCCCGTTGACAACTTGATAAAACGCAGTTCGTGAGATTGACCATGAAAAAGGGGCAATACAGGTTGCCCCTTCGCGTTTCTCAGTTTGTCCGACACGCGATCTATGCCATTTCCACGCTTCGTACTTCCGGAACTTCTTCAATAATTCGGGCTTCAACTCCCATTTTTAGGGTATAGAGCGAGCTCGGACATCCGGAGCATGCCCCTTGTAGACGCACGTAAACGACCGCATCCTCGACCCCCACGAGCTCAATGTCACCACCATCTGCCTGCAGGTAAGGGCGAAGTTGTGAAATGATCGGCTCTACGCGCGAACGTATGTGATCATCTGAACTCTCCACGACATTCTGTTTCGCAAAATCCTGCGCAGTCGTGGACTGTTCTTCTGTCGGCTTCTTGCGGAAAATTGCCATGCTTTGTTCTCCTTCGTCTGGCTTTTGGCTGTTAGTAGAGCGTCAGGAAAGGCCTATTCAGTTTTGAAATCGGCCAAAACGTGCCAATAGACTTCGTGAAGCTTTTGGCACATTCGCTCGGCGGAGAATAATTCCGCAGCTCGTTGCTTAGCTGCAGCGCCGAAGAGAGGGCGTAAATCGTCATCCGCGAGCAACCTGCTCAAGGCACTCGCCAAGGCAAGTGGATCCGCGGGAGGTACAACAAAACCAGTCACACCGTGCTGGTTGACGAACGACACCCCTGTATCCAGCGCTGTGCTCACCACCGGAAGGCCGCAGGCCATGGCTTCGATTTGACAAAGGCCAAATGCCTCGCTCCGAAGATGAGACGGCAGACAGAAGACATCCGCGGCATAAAGGTGACAGATCATGTCTTCATCATCGAGGTCGCCGAGAAAATGAACGCGCTTATCGACTCCAGCTGCACGGGCTTGGAGAAAAAGGCGTTCCTGCTCAGGGCCTACACCTACGATGAGAAGCTGTGCCTCCACATGCCGCATCGCCTCCACAAGAAAGTGAAGCCCTTTATAGTATCGCAGTCTTCCGACAAAAATCACAATTGGCCTACCACCAAACTGCTCGCGGATCTGCGCCGCTTTGCGCTGTCGTTCAGGCGTTTTCTCAAACCGCTGCAAAGCAATCCCTAGAGGAACGACGCGACATTTGTCCCGATGTCGCCTGAGCCAGACAGAGCTCTCGATGTAGTTTGGCGACGTCGGCATGATCACGGCGGCACGGCGCATCATTTGTTCTTGAACAAGGCCGTAAGCCGCCATGGCAGCCCTCTGCCGGACTACGTCGCTGTGGTAGGTGATGACGTAGGGTTTTCTTATGCCCCCGAGTAGGAAAGCGATATCCCCCGTCGGATTCGGATGATGAAAGTGCAACAGATCGGCGCGAGCAGCCTCGTGTTGGAGCGCCCGCACAAATGCCGGAGCAAGTGGCGCACTCCACACCCGGCCCCATTCACGCACCCGAACCACACGCACACCTTCGACGATTTCCTCTCCTGCGTCTGCCTTGCCTGCACACACAAGAACGGATACATCGAAATCTTTCAGGCTGCCCCTCGCCATGAGATTAATGGTGTTCTCGATGCCGCCGCGTACGGGCGGATAGTAGTCCTTATAGACATGGAGGACTCGCGGTGCCTGCTTGTTCACGGTTGAGTCTCCGTGTGCGACGCATGGAGTGCTTTTTCATAGACTTCGATGATCTCATTAATCCAGCGGTCGTAGTTGTGGTAACGCCGCACGTGGTCCAATGCTTGTCTTGCCAAGCTCGCAGCGAACCGCCGATCCTGTAAGATCGAGCAAATTCCGCCCGCGAGTGCCTCGACATCGCCTGGCGGCACAAGAATCCCTGTCTGACGGTCGACGATGATCTCGGGTAGACATCCCACACGGGTTGCGACGAGCGGCACCCCACTGGCCATGGTTTCGTAAGCGATTCTGCTCGATCCCTCGCTGCCCAGTGATGCGATCACACTTACGTCGAGCGACGCAAGCACTGCTGGCAAATCTGAAAGCCACTGCTTGAAGATCACACGATTATCTATGCCAAGCTCCTTTGCCTGTTGAGCAAGCGATTGGAATTTGATTTCTGAGCCGCGCCCCGCAATAAGAAATCGACTTTCTGGGAAAAGCTTGCTTACAAGTCGAGCCGCACGAAGAAACACGCGTTGGCCCTTCACGTTCTGAATGCGGGCGATGAGACCAACCAGAGGTTTGTCCTCTCCCACCCCGAATTCGTCGCGCAAGGCGGCCGAGCGGTGTCGGGGCGAAAACGTTTCAAGGTCAACAGCCGAGTAAATGACGTGCAGACGCGGCCCTAGCTGTTTGCCGATTCGACCAAGACTTTGTGCAGCAGCTTGCGAGACCGCGATGGTTTGCGCAGTAAATCGGCGGAAAAGGACAGCATTGAGAAAGTGCTGAGCCATCGGCACAACAACGTGGCGCGTGCGCACCAGCGGTGGGAAGCTCCACGGCCAAAAGGCTTTTGCGGCCGCAGCGACCCAATGATCCTTTCCTCGATGACAGTGGATAAGGTCGGGTCGCCAAAGCCTGACGATTCGTAAGAGAGCCAGTACGTCTTCGAAGTCAGAGTGCGGATGAAACTTGCTGGGAAAATGGAATGCGATTGGCGACAGCCCCGCCTGGCGCGCTCGTTGCTCTACCTCGTGACCCCTGCGCACCACGAGCTGGGCTTCATGGCCACGTTTTTGTAACTCACGCGTCAAGTCAAGGCAGTGCGCCGCCTCACCAATGAACTTTCGTGCGCTATTCAGGATCAAAACTCGCATCTTCTTATCTTCAGGACGAAATCCCGGCTACTGTTCTCGCACTCTCCTCGTCAGACAATCACCAATATGCTTTTCACCGCAGATTTGACAGCGCCACGACTTCACGTGAATATTCAACCACTAGCAGGAGGAGATCAGATGCAAATCGAGATAAGCAAAGGAAACATTGTGGAAGCTGACACGGATGTGATTGTCAATGCCGCCAACACAGACTTGATTCTCGGTGCGGGTGTGGCGGGGGCCATTCGACGTGCGGGCGGCCCGCGTATTCAAGAAGAATGCAACGCACTGGCACCAATTCGGTTAGGCGATGTTGCTGTCACAAGCGCAGGGAATCTGCCGCACCGCTACGTCTTTCACGCAGCCACCATGAGCCTGTCCAACCCGCAGACAACGAAGGATATTGTCGCTTCCTGCACGCGCGTGGCACTCGAAAAGGCAGAAGAACTGGCTTGCAGAAACATCGCTTTTCCCGCTCTTGGTACGGGTGTAGCCGGTCTCAGCCTTACCGAGTGCGCTGATGCCATGCTTCGCACGGCACGCGAATTTGCCAAGGAGCCGCGAGAGGGAAATCTCTCACTACAGAGAATTGTCTTTGTATTATTCGATGAGGAGGCCGAGCGGATTTTTCGCCAAAAATTGCATGAGCTCACTCATGGCTGAATGGAGCTGACACGTTCGCTTCCGTCGACAGCGGCGGTTGCGGAGTTGCTTTCGTCTCCGCGGCTTCGCATGGGCTTGTCTTTTCTGGTGAGCTAGTAGTATGTGAGCGATTGCCACTCTCTGTGGTCTGTGGCTGTACGACAGGAGTGACAGCGGACGCTGCTGTGGTGTGGCCGATTGAGTTGGACTGCGGCTTCGGCTCGGCCTTATTGTCGCCCGAAAACATTCTACGGAGCTCCTGAATGGATGGTAAATCGCCGAGACTCTTGAGCCCGAACGTTTTCAAAAACAGATTGGTTGTTATGTAGAGCTGCGGACGACCAGGTATCTCGCGCTTCCCACCCACTTCGATCAGGCCGAGGTCGAGGAGCGTATGAATCGAGGCTGTAGAGTCCACGCCGCGGATTGCTTCGATTTCGGCTCGCGTGATTGGCTGCTTGTATGCGATGATGGCTAAGGTCTCCAAGGTGGCCTGCGACAGGGGATTGCGACGGCGGCTCGGTTTGAGCCGAAAGATCCAGGGCGCGTAACGCGGTCGTGTCGCCATCTGGAAGCCGCCTCCCACTTCAACAATCTGCACGCCGCGAGGGCAGCTATCATACTCACGTTGGAGCTCAAGCAGCGCAGTGCGAACTTCGCTCTGGGTTGGGGTGCCGAGAATTTTTGTAAGGCGCGCCACGCTTAGCGGCTCCGTTGTCGCGAACAGCAACGATTCCAAAGCCGCTTTGACCTCGGCTGGCGACGAAAGCGGGGGAACCTCGCCTTCCTCGTATCCCTGTTCTTGGCTTGGTAACGTCTCTTGTCGCTCGGTCGCCAAGGTTTCTGGCGTGCTTAGTTCGCCTGCTGATTGCAAAATATGTGAACCAACACACTCGTTCACACCTAAATTTTCAGCCGATCCAGCTGCACCCTCCGCTAATTGCGCGGTCAGTGGAGGATTAGTCAGACTGGCGTCGTTTCCTGTTCCCTCAGGCAGAGGAAGATTCTGATCGTCCATCATCGTCACTCTGATCATTGCGGGCTACTAGGACAATGGTGTCAAACGCGCAGTTCTGATGGATGCGTGCTCGCTTCAATCGGACGAGCTCGAGCACAGCCAGAAAGGTAGTGACAATTTCGAGCTTGTTCAGGCAGCGCAAAAACAGAGCCATAAGGTCTATTTCCTTTTGCCCGACCAGGAGCTCTTCGATGTATTCCAATTTCTGCTCAACCGTGAACTGTTCCGTTAGTGAGGGAAGGGCACGGCTCGATTCCAGGTAGCGGAGCACGCGCGCAAGAGCGCGATAGAGAAGGGTGACCTCAGCCGAGATTTCCTGCGCGGTTTCAGGCTGGATTGCAACCGGTGTGGTCCGGTAGAGGACAAGTGCATGCTCCTGCTCGCGCTCCCGGAGCACAGCAGCAACTTCTTTGTATTTGCGATACTCGACAAGTCGTTGCATGAGCTCGCGGGCGGAAAGAATCTCTCCGAATTCGTCTTCCTCGGCTTGCTCCTGATCTTCACTCGCCCCGTGAGCAGGCAAAAGAGTGCGCGCCTTGAGATGAATGAGGGTGGCCGCCATCACCAAAAATTCACCTGCCACTTCGAGGTCGAGTTCCTTCATGACTTTCAGGTAATCGATGTACTGGCGCGTAATTTCCGCGATCGGAATGTCATGAATGTCCATCTCGTTGATTTTGATGAGATGGAGAAGCAGGTCGAAAGGGCCTTCGAAAACAGGTAGCTTGATGGTGTAGATTCTCTCCATCAGCGCAGTGCCCACTCTAGCAGGAGTGTTGCGGGCAGCCGAAAGCCGATAGCCAGTAAACGTTGAAATGGAGGAACGAACGCCACAAGGAGCCAAAGGATAATAAAGCCATAGCGTGTCAGCCCCACCCAGGCATCCCACAATTGCGGCATTCGTCGCACAAGGAAATAATAAACGAGGCTGCTCCCGTCGAGCGGGGGGATGGGCAGCATGTTAAAGACGGCCAGCACGAGATTGAGCTGGATGAAGATCGCAGCAAGCTTCGGGATGAGGCCGGCAAGGGCAACATTTGATTCTGCAGCGGGAAGCCCCAACTTAAGTGCCAAAGTGGCAATTAACGCTAACAAGATATTTGACGCTGGACCCGCAAGGCTCACCCACACAATCCAGATTTCTTTTCGGAAACGAAGCTGATTGACTGGAACGGGGCGAGCCCACCCAATCATGGGAAAGTTCAGCAACAAAGCTGCGATCGGCAGAATAATTGTGCCCACCGGATCGATGTGCACGAGCGGATTGAGGCTGAGTCGTCCCGCGTAAGCTGCGGTTAGGTCGCCAGCCTTTTTGGCGGTCCAGGCATGCGCGAATTCGTGAAACGTCAGGGCAAAGAGAAACACAGGGATAAACAGAAGGATGTGTGGATCTAATGTCATCGAGGTCCTTTCTTTACCTTCCTAAGCTGGATCGCCGAAAAAACTACGCCCCTAACACGGCATCATTCGTTGCGATATCTCTGCGTCTCGGAGGTGGAAGTGTCGCAATTCGTAACATCAACCACCGCCACAAGCCCGTGGGTGAAGAATGGGTGGCTTGCACGATAGAGTCCGCGTTCACGAAAACCATTCAGCAATTTGCAGGGACATGCCGTAATTTCACTGCACCAATCCTCAAGAGCGCGATCAATGTCCGGATCCACTGCGAAAATCTCCATGGTAAACAATCTTTTTCGCAGACGCTCTTGGATCAAGCTCCCTACCCAGATTCGTTGGGAGCCAATACAAATTTTCGTGGGCCAAAAGCGAAGGATCAGTCTTATCTGAGCCTTGCGTTTTTCCAGTGTGTACACAGCTGGATGTGCCTCGACAAAAGCAGGAAAGATCGGCGCCTGAATCTCGCGCGTGTAAAACGCTTGCGGGCGGACAATGCGCCAGCCCTGCCGCTCAAGTCTGTTTGCAAGGTCGGCGGCCTCTCCTATCACCACCATATCGATGGGCACACTCCGCCTCCCTGTAAGACGAGTGGCGTACCTGGGTAATCCAGCTAGGGACTGCGTAAGTGACGTAAAGCTCTGCTTGCAACTTGGCCGCACTGTATCAAGCTGCTGAGATGAGGGGGGCACACTACGGAACCCGGCCCAAACGCTCATCGACAAAAGCGCAGCAGCAGCCAGAATCATTGTCGCCAACGAACGGCGCTCCTCGCGCCATTGCACTCGGCTGGAAATCGTGGCCATGGCCAGAGCGCTTCCGAGTCCAAGAAGACAGCCGCCGAGTACGTCCGTAAGGTAATGCACACCGAGATAAACCCGAGAGTACGACACAAGGAAAATGATCGTAATAGCGAGTGCCCCCCATGCTACACGAAGTTGCCGATTTTCTGTGTTCCGCCAAGCCCATACACAAGTGGCTGTGAAGAACGCAGAGACCACGGCGCAATGATTGCTTGGAAAAGAAAAACCTGTTGTCGGAAGGAAAAAAGCATTTTCTGGACGCGGACGTTGCAAAAGCCACTTTATCCCCCAGCCAATAGCCAATCCAAGGGCGGGGCTACCCGCCAGCAAGAGAGCACTGCGGCGCATCCGAAAGGCTGAGCATACTGTCGCGAGGACTATTGATGTCCACAAGATGGCACGCGGCTCGCCAAGCGAGGTAAGCTTGGCGAGAAAAATCGCAATTGCCGGTCGGCGAACCTGTGCCAGGAAATTTACTAAAGCGCTGTCAAAATAGGCAAGGCGATGCGAACGTGTGGCAAACAGTCCAAGTAAAAGCGCCACGATCCACAAAACACCAGTTCCTAAAAAGCGCACGGTCGCTCTCCATCCCCACTTTGACGAGAGACTCAATCGCCGCTCGATGAAATGGAAGATTGTAGGATTGAACTGACGGCATTGTTGATAGGCCGGACTCGCAACAACACGCCGCCCTAGCCGCTCGATTGCCTGCCCCGCAAAGCCGGCCAAGGCGACCAGTGTGCGGCTTAGCCATATCGCAATTGCTACCGAGACAAGGCTGACCGCTAGCAACAACGAAAACTCTTCCACATAGTTCGCTGCTTCACGCCAGCCAGCGCCGAGAATAAATCCCACGCCTAAGTGGACAGCGGTCCAAATAGCGCAGGCAGGGACCATCCACAGCGCGAAGCGTGCGGGGGAATATCGTACTGCTCCCGCGAGAAATGAAAGAATTGGGCGAAGCACTCCTGAAAATTGGCATAGCACAAAGTAAAAAGGTCCCCATCGGCGGAGCTGGTTTTCTACTGCATCGAGCAAATTGCGGCGAAAAATCAGGGCATCCTCTGTAAAAAGTCGCCTCCCCTTTTTCCAGCCAATGACATAGTTGCTTATTTCCCCAAGATAGTGAGCAACAAACACAATGGCAGCAATTGTTTCGATGTCAAACATCTGTACAAAACACAGAAAGCCGACGAATGCGAGAAAGACCGAACCAGGGAGGAATTGTCCAATTGCGATGACAGTTTCGAAAAAAACGACAACAGCAACTATAACGTAGCCCCATGTGCCGAGGCTCGTCAGTAGTTCGCCGACACGGTCGAAAATGTCAGTCATGGGTAGGGGCGTAAAGCTCGTACTCACGAATGTAGCCAAGCACCCGCGCGGGAACGAGCATACTCACATCCTTTCCCTGGGCGAGCAGCGTGCGCACATGAGAACTGCTGAACACTGGCTTGAGCGTCTCCTCCACGGCCCCAGTGTCCTCAATGTGACCAATCCGAGGGATGACGTAGATAGGAAACTCACCCTGCAACGTATCAGAATCGCGCCAGCGCGGCAACTCCTCCACAAGGTCATCGCCAATGAGCAGGACAATTTCGGTGTCTGGATAATGGGTTTTGAGGTGTCGCAGCGTCTGGAGAGTGTAACTTGGTGGAGGCAGACTTTCCTCAACCCCAGAGACATGAACGCGGTCGCCAAGATGCTCGAAGGCAATGCGCGTCATGCGCAGCCGGTGGGCAAACTCTTCAAGCTTTTTCTCAAGTGGATGCTCAAAAGTTGGTGCAACGACCACGAAGTCGAGCTGCCAGCGAAGCAACGCGTAATGCACGGCCAGCACATGGGCGATGTGCGGAGGATTGAAGCTTCCGCCAAAAAATCCAATTCGGCGTGGTATGCGGTAGGCTTCCGAGGGAACACCGCTCATTTTGTTCTCCCTGCGAGATAATGGGTTATCGTTGTCAGGCTCGTACGAAGCGGCTCCGGCAAGGAGGTTAGACATTTCAAAGCTTCCGTACGCAGCTCTTCACAAATGTGCTCTGCGCGTTGCAACGCACCACACTTTTTAAAGATAGAGATCGCCTTCTCGATATCATCAGGCGTAGTTAGTTCACGTGGGAGATCTAGAATGCGAAGCAGCTCGTCAAGATCGGCCTTTCCCGCATGTTCGCAAGCGTAGGCCACCATGAAACTCCGCTTGCCTTCGCGAATATCCGAGCCGATTTCTTTGCGTCCTTTGCCTTGTGTGAGATCGATGAGATCGTCGCGAATCTGAAAGAGTGGGCCGATAAACAATCCGTAACTATTCAGGGCCTCTTCTATTTCCTGGGGTGCCTCCGCAACAAATGCTCCGGCGATCAGCGGAGCTGCGAGATAGTAACCAGTTTTCTCGCGCACGACTTTCAGATACTGGTCAATGGTAATGCGCTGATCACGCATGTTGATATCCATGGCTTGGCCTCGATGTGTATGATCCAATGTTGCAGCCATCAGTGCGAAAAAGCGCAAGACGGTGCTCTCCGGCAAGCAGTCAAGGCCGGAGAGAAGCGCACTAAAAATCTTGGTAAACAAATAATCACCGATGTTAATAGCATGGGGCACGCCGTATTTCTTCCACACAGCAGGGCGTCCGCGTCGGTATTCGTCCCCGTCTTCAAGATCGTCATGCACCAGGCAAAAATTGTGCATAAGCTCGATCGCCGCGGCAAAAGGCATCGCGTGCTCAGTCTTGCCGCCGAGCTGTCTCGCTACTAGTAGGCACAGAACAGGTCTAAGGCGCTTGCCGTGTCCTGTTGCACCCTCGTCGAGTTCAAGCGCATATTCGAGCGCGTCGTCGAGATTGGGAATGGGTTCCTCCGGCGGCGCCACGAGCTGGCTCAAATAGTCTTCCACGGCCAGTGCAGCTTGGCTAAAAAAAGTTTCAAGTTCTGGTGTGAGAAGTCCGGTTTTCATTGGTACTCATTACGGCGCAGTTCTATGGGAAAATTGAAGCAAAAACTGCGAGAGGAACAGATCTGCCGACAAGGGGAAGCGGTGACGGCTACCTCACAAGCCATTCGTTTGCACAAGTTTCTTGCCCAGTGTGGTTACGGCTCGCGACGCAGCTGCGAAGAGATGATCCGTCAAGGGCGAGTGGTAGTGAACGGCCTCCAAGTGCGAGAGATGGGTGTGAAAATTGTGCCGGGCAGAGATTGTGTAGCCGTTGATGGCAAGCCGGTCCTTACTCTGCGTGAGCCACTAGCTTATTATGTTATCAATAAACCACCTGGCTACATCACATCTCGGCAAGACGAGCGTGGACGCCCGACTGTTTTTGAGCTGCTCCGCGATGTTCCAGAGCATGTGTTCCCTGTCGGCCGCCTCGACAAAGATTCCGAAGGACTTTTGCTTCTCACAAATGACGGCGAGCTTGCTCACCGGCTTATGCATCCATCGTTTCGCGTGGAAAAAGAGTATTGGGTGGAAGTGCAGGGGTATCTCGATGAGGAAGCTATTTCGAGGCTTGAATCCGGCCTTACGTTCGAAGGTGTGCGCTACGAGCCAGCACGGGTTCGATTGATTTCGCGCAGTCCTGAGAAGAGCTACGCCACAATCACGATCAGCGAAGGGAAAAAGCGTCAGGTGCGGCGCATGTGTCTTGCTGTTGGGCATCCCGTGCAACGACTCGTCCGAATTCGTGAAGGATGCCTCGTGCTCAACAAGCTCAGGCCGGGAGAATACCGTCGCCTAACGCCTAGCGAAATTCATGACCTTCGCCGCGAAGCTCGCCTCGACCCTGTGCCTGAGGATCAGTAGCCGCGTCCCTGTGCAGCTGCGCCTTTCACGATGCTCACGCTTGCGCTTGCGCCAAGGCGGCTAGCGCCGCTTTCCATCATCTTCTGTGCGGTCGAACAGTCGCGAATGCCCCCAGATGCTTTTACGCCCATGTCATCTCCGACAATGCGGCGCATGAGCGCAATATCCTCAGGGGTTGCGCCACCCGGACCAAAGCCGGTCGACGTCTTGACAAAGTCAGCTCCTGCTGCTTTGGCCAGCACACATCCAGCAATCTTTTGGTCTTCGTTCAAAAGCCCTGTTTCGAGAATGACCTTTACAATGTGTCCGGCTGCGGCTTTCACGACTGCGTGGATATCATCGTAGACGTAAGCGTAATTGCCGGCCTGAAGTTGCCCCACATTAATGACCATGTCGATCTCATCGGCGCCGTGCGAAACAGCGTAGCGCGTTTCGAAAGCTTTGGCATCTGTGCTCATCGCACCAAGCGGAAAGCCAACGACGGCGCACACCTTTACCCCTGAGCCGGCAAGCAGGCGCGCGCAGAGCTCGACATAGGCACTGTTTACACACACACTGGCGAAGTGATATTGCAGGGCTTCAGCGCACAATCGCTCAATGTCTTTCTCTGTCGCATTCGGCTTGAGGAGCGTATGATCAATATAACGCGCTAAATCTTCGCACCGAAATTTCTCACCACCCGTGCAGACGATGCGCTCCGCTCCGCGACGAATCATTTCGCGGCTTGTCTCTATCAGCTCTCGTTGCGAATTCTCCTCTTGCGGAAGCTCGCCTGCTCGCACCGAGGTCAGGGGGTGCATTGCCGGATCTGTTGGGGCCTGCTGGTTCAAGACGATCGTGACTCGTCGAACGACTTCTTCGACAATAGCGCTAAGCTCTTCCGGCCGAAAATGGTCCATAAGTCTTAAGACTCCTTGTTCGGAGCAGGCTCTTGCTCTCGGTTTTCCTCATCGCTGCGGAGCATCTCAGGCTTGAGCAGCGGAAACAGAATCACATCGCGGATCGAGGGAGAGTTTGTCAAGATCATCACGAGGCGATCAATGCCGATCCCTAGGCCGCTCGCAGGCGGCATTCCGTATTCGAGCGCGCGAATGTAGTCTTCATCCATCTGATGTGCCTCCTCGTCTCCGCGGTCCCGCGCTTCCATCTGTTCCTTGAACCGTAGGAACTGCTCTTGGGGGTCGTTGAGTTCGGAATAGCCGTTTGCGATCTCCATTCCCCCGATGTAGAGTTCGAAGCGCTCGGCGACAAGTGGATCCGTCGGCTTGGATTTTGCGAGGGGGCTCACTGCCTTAGCAAATTCTGTGATGAAAATGGGCCCCGTGAGTTGAGGCTCAACTAACGCCTCGAACATGTCTATAATCATCTGGTACGACGGGCCGTCAAACTCCGGCGTGAAAAAGGGCGCAATTTTTTCCTTCGTCAGATGCGGTGGATCATCCCAGCGAAGTTCAAGATTCTCTGCGCCAGAAACAAACTTTCGGATAGCATCGAGGTAAGTAAGGCGCGGGAACGGCGGGCCAAGGTCAAATTCCTGTCCGTCGAACACAAATTTAGTCGTGCCGAAAACGCGCAGCGCCACTTCCCGGATGGCTTTCTCGGTCAGATTCATTGTGTTGCGGTAATCCCAGTAAGCGGTGTAAAGCTCGAGCATGGTGAACTCAGGATTGTGGCGCGTCGAGATCCCTTCGTTGCGAAAATTCCGGTTTATCTCGAAAATCTTCTCGAATCCACCGACCATAAGACGTTTCAGGTAGAGCTCCGGGGCGATCCGCAGATAGAGGTCTATGTTGAGCGCATTGTGGTGGGTCTTGAACGGCCGCGCATTTGCTCCGCCGCAAATCGGATGCATCATAGGGGTTTCGACCTCGAGGTAGCCCAGGTCCATGAGATATTGACGCATCGTCGCGACAATTTGGCTGCGCTTCACGAAGGTGGCCCTCACATGATCGTTGACGATCAAGTCCACGTAGCGCTGCCGATATCGCGTTTCCTGATCGCGCAGGCCGTGCCATTTCTCCGGTAGCGGACGCATGGATTTCGCAAGAATCTGATAATCGTGTGCAAGAACCGTGAGTTCGCCTGTCCGCGTGATAAAGACTTCTCCCTCGACTCCCACGAGGTCGCCCACGTCGGAGTAGGTCTTCAGCACGTAAAATCCACGTTCGGGAACCATGTCTACTTTGACGTAGCACTGCAGCGCCCCGGTCTCGTCCTTCAGGTGCAAGAACGCTGCCTTGCCCATCATTCGAAGAGCAATGATACGTCCAGCAACGCGAACTGTTTCCTTCGATGCGATCAATGCCTCGGAGTTATTCTTCACAGCCTGCGTGCTATGAGTGGGATTCCAGCGATGAACAAAAGGCTCGATATTCTCGCCCCTCATCCGTTGCGCCTTTTGATAGCGGCCGCGGATGATTTCGTTCCAGTCATGTAGCATAAAACGTCCTATAACTTGCGTAAAGTCTGATCGAGTCGTTCGATGATGTCGTTGACGCGGCGCTTCACTTCTTCGGTGAGCCCGACTTCAGCATGGATGTCGTCTTTGAGTTTAAACAGCTCCACGGCGATCATCAAAGCCGCCTGAATGGCGAGTCGACCGGTGTCGCGACTGCTGCCCGCATCGTGCAGCTGGCGGATCATCTGGTCCACGTACTGGCCCGCTTCTTCGAGCCGCTGTCGCTCATTCGCAGGCGCGCGCACCACAAAGCGCTGGCCGTAGATGTCGAGCTCTACGGTGACCATGTTCGAAGAAAGATCACTCATTTTGCATGCCGGCTTGGAGCTGTCCGATCTCGTTCTCCAAAACGTCCAGTCGGTTGAGAACCGCTTGCAGACGGTCGCGTGCAGCGGCTTCCTTATCATCGCGGCTGTTGAGCTCGCGTTCTAATTCTCGGATGCGATCCTGCAGACGAACGTTCTCTTCATCCGTTTTTTTCTTTTCTTCTGCAATCTGCAACAGTTCTGCGTTATGAGCTTGCAATTGGGCGATCCGCCGCTTGGCTTCTTCGATTTTGGCGACAAGCGCGCCGATCTTGCGTTCAAGTTCTTCGATGCGATCCAGCATATTCCACGGTCTCCAGCGAGAGTTCAGTTGATTTGTTCGAACGCTGTGCCAACAGCTAGAAGCGTTCAAGAGAAATTCGGCAGTGACAAAGAATTCTTGTGCCCAGCTGGCCGCAAGAGCATTGGGTCGCTGCCGTATCTTTTCATCGGAGACGGGTGAACATCGTGAGTACTCTTTTGCCTCAGAGTCTCGAAAAGCTTGTCGAAGAGCTTTCACGCTTGCCGACGATCGGCAAAAAAACAGCGCAGCGTCTCGCTTTTCACATTGTCCGCCATTCCCCGCCAATGGCGCAAAATCTCGCAGGGGCGCTTAACGAAGTGGGTGCACGTGTGCGCGCATGTCGGCAGTGCGGCTTTTTGGCCGAAGACGAACTATGCTGCATCTGCACGGATCCCCGCCGGCGCACCACCACCATCTGCGTTGTCGAAGAGCCGTTTGATGTGGTCGCGTTTGAAAAAGCTGGTGCTTATGATGGCCTATACCATGTGTTGCAAGGACGGATCTCACCTCTCCACGGCCTCATGCCGGAAAATTTGACGATTGCCCAGCTGCTTCAGCGCGTCGCAAAGGCCGAACCAAAAGTCGAAGAAGTCATTCTTGCCACTTCGCCAACTGTAGACGGTGATGCCACCGCTCTCTATGTTGCGGAGCAGTTACGCGCAAGGAATTGTCGGATCACGCGCATAGGAGTGGGTGTTTCAATCGGTTCGAGCCTGGAGTTAACCGACGAACTCACTCTGCGCCACGCGCTGGAGCGAAGGCAGGAATTAGACTAGCTGACAGGCTGCTACTCTTCGAGCGTTTCTATTCCCTGGGCTTTGAGAAGATTTTCCACCTTGCTTGGAGTCTGGACTCCAAGGATAGCTACGGCTTTCTTAGCTTTGCCAGCCACACATGTGTAAATATAGTCCAAGTTTATCTTGTTTTCTGCGAGGATGTGCAGGGCACGGTCCAGTGCCCCAGGTTCGTCTTGCAAAAGAACGGCTACAGCTGCCCCAACTTCCACTTGGTAACCGCAATCCTCGAGCGCTTCTTGCGCTTGTTTCGGTTTGTCCACCACCAAACGAACCCAACCTGTTTTCCCTGCACTCGATGCCGTGATACCACGAATGTTTATTTGGACCTCAGCCAAAATCGTCGTAACTTGAACAAGTTGACCTGGTTGATTGCGAATTTGAAGGGCCAATTCCGTAACCGACATAGTTCGCGATCGCCTCACTATCCGTAGTGCTGTTCACTATTACTCTAAGCGAAGATGCTAAATTCAAGGCAGTGAGGCGTAATCTACCCTCCGCCTCAAGCCAGACGGTTTCCTGCCGCCAAAAACCGGAAGGGTAGGCTTTTTTATCATAGGGCGAACGCAATTGTTGGTGATACGCATGGCTACTCTTTGAGTGGTTTATGGGTTCTCTAAGTGATAAATCCTTGCTAAAATTCAATTGGTCCTGCCTGTGAGGAAGTTTTCCTCAGCGTTTTTTCGTGACAAATGAAGACCATGTCATTAGCTAAGTAGGTACTAATAAGTTTTTGAAACGGAGGTATAGCTCATGAAAATCACTCTCGAAAAGGGTGAGAACCTTGAAGTCGTTATCGTGGATAAAGATAAAGTCATCGGCAAGCTTGTCTTACAACTTAGTAGGCTCCCTGTCTTAGCGGTTGAAAAAGCTTCAGCTGCAGTCGCGGAACCCAAAGCAGACGCTCCGGCTAAGAAGACGCGCAAGCGCTCCCTTTCGCCGGAGGCTCGTGCGCGGCTTGCTCAGGCCCAGCGTGAACGTTGGGCACGCGTGCGTGCTATGAAAGAGCAACAGGGCGGAGGCCAAGAAGCTAGTCAGTAACTTCGGCCTCGGAATTCCTTAAAATTAGGTAGCCTAACCCAAAGTGTTGCATGCGCCCGACGTTTTCTGCGAGGTGATTTTTTCTATTTGAAAAACATAATGGCCGAAAGGGTCAACCCTGAGATCACAAGGACAAGGCTATAGAAAAAGAGTTTGAAGAGCAACGCATTGATGTCGAGCTTGAGGTAGCCGCAAATCCATACATTCTGAGTAGTGGTCGGGTCCTGGAGCATTGTAACGGACTGAATAGCTCCCATCGTGGCCGGTGCAGGCATGAAGTTAGCCAGAATTCTGGCCACCCCCACGCCCAACCCCCACTCATTCAACGGTCCGCGATACAGCGATAGTGGCGACAGTAAAAAGAAAAAGATCACGTAGGGGAGCGGCTTCGTGGGGATGAATCCAGCAATGAGCGGGCTGATAAGAGCCTCTACCGTCGGATGCATTGCCGCTGTGACAAGCATACCGATCCCCATAAGCAGAATAATCGGCGCTGCAACATCGCCCACCCCCTCCATCATAGCCCGACTTAGTCGCTGCATGGCTCGCTCGCGTGGCGTCGTCAAAAAGCCGTAGGCCAAGGCCGCCATGAAGGCCGGGCCATACGCATCACCGAAACCCAGAACAAGAATAAAGAGCAAAGGAAGCGCCGGCGTGAGAAGATTGAATTCGCGAATGAGTCTGCGTTGCCACCTATATTCCAACTGCGCCCAAACCACAAAACCAAGGATTAGGGTCCACAGCAGTGCGCGAACGACTTTTCCCACAAAGATAAGTAGCGGTTCTGCTGTTTGCACGAGCGCTAACCCATTATTGCCCAGTGTTTTCAGTACCCAACCCAGCGATGACACGCCCGACGGTTCAGAAGATAGTTTGTCGCCCACCAGAAGCGCATAACGCGACAAGTCAGGCAAACTCACAATCACACCTATTGCAACACTAGCTCCGAGGAGCAGACAAACGGAGCGAATCACCGTGAAAAAGCGCACTTGCGAGCGTTTCATGCGAAGAAATTCCACGCTAAGAAAGACGACAAGGACCACCGCTTGAATTGCAGCCCAAATCAGCGAATAGGTCATGACGACACTTGTTTCCACGCCAAACTGTTCTGCCCTTATTTTCCAAGCGGCTGGGCTAAGTGACAGACCAATCGGAAAAGCCAAAAGCATCATTCCCCCTACTGTTGCCGGTGGTACTCCGAGCGAGAGCAGCACCGGAAACATGACTGTCCCCACCATGATAATTGCCGGCAAACCGCCTATTGCTGTGAAAATCAGCACGATAATTCCGCTCATGAACAACGCCACGATAAACGGATTTTCGCCCCCGTACTCAGCTGCGTACTTAACTAGACGCTCAGCAATTTTTGCATCCTGAATGAAACGCGCAAACATTCCACCAAGGATACTATAGATAATGGCCTTGTAGAGCATGAAGGCCCCACTTTTCCCCCCGCCTTCGAGTATCCCCGCGAGAACCCCTTTTTCGCCGAAAAGCGGAATGCCAGCAATCACACCGATGCCAAGTGCCATAAGCGGTAGCGCGATCATTGCCGGCAGTTTACGAGTAGCGATTAGTACCGCGATAATCACAAAAATGATGAGGATACCGATTCCTCGGGCGTACATGGCCATGGTTAGAGGTGTGGGAGAAGATGCTGTAGCCGCGCCACTCGCAGCGGGCGTTCCAGACACCGAGTTTGTCGTGGTGGCCGAGGGGTTCGCTTGCGTTGGGACCCGAGTATCAGAAACTTTCTTTTCCGTTTGTTCATGTGGGGCTGGCTGGGCCTGAGCACTGCTTGTGAGGTGCAACAAGGCCAGCGCTATCAAGATGGCCGCCACGAGCCGGCCAGCCATGGTGCGAAAAAGACTCGATTGTACACAAGCCATCACGGCAATTTCGCTCCTAAAATTTCATTCGGAAATTCTCAGTTGCCGATAAATCCCTCTCAGCTCGCACCGAAGTTCAAGAAAGAATTTGCGAGCTGTCTCCAACCGGTAGTCCGGATAGGTCCACGGCCATGGCTCAAATCCCTGACTTCGCCTGTAGACCAGGGTCACTTCCTCGTAAATGCCAGTCCCCACGTAGAGGCGATGTGCATGATCTTTTGTGGTGGCCAGCACAACCTTTGATAGGCTCACGTAGCCCGGATCTATGTTCACTCTCCTTTTGCCCTCGTGGGCAAAGAGAAGCTCCAGACGATTCGTGTGGCGTTTGACTTCGACGAGCTTAGCCGGTGGAATGAGCTTTTCCGTCGCAATCCACTGTCGCAAGAGCCCGGGTCCCATTTCGTCTTCATAATAGCCGGTGAGATTGAACGGGATAAGCGCAGACTCATGGGAAATGTGGGAAAAATCGTGGGCTAAACGTCGCCGCGCTCGCTCAAGCCAGTATTCGTCAGATGCGATTAGACCGAAAAACAATTTTACCGGTGGTGCTTTGCGTTCGGTTCCCATGTTACACCCCTCGCATGTCTAGTGTGAGAAGGTGAATCGTAACGTAAACCCCAAGCCCCAGGTACCATGCCACGAGCAACCATTTCTGTGGACGTTCAACTGTGCCGCACCCCGCAAACACAAAGACCAACACATCGAGATAGAGCCGCTGACGTGGAGCTGCCCCGCCATAAGCCAATATCAGAATGATCGCGCTGGCGAACCAGGCAATGAGTGGGATCACTGCCAACACAATATTATGACGTGCCAGTCGAGTGATTCCAATGACAGCGAGGGGATAACCAACAAGGTAGAGCCACCACATTCCTGGATACAACTCGTACATGGGATTTTCGACCCGCGCTCGGACCCACGCATACGGAGAAAGGAGCAGGCGTGGGAAGCCTCCAAGGACGTAAAGTAGCCCCTCGCGTGGCGTTCGAACTGAATCTGGCAAAAGCTCCCCTAAGCTGTAGAGCAACTGACGTTCAAACGCGGCCCATCGCTCGTCATAGCTAGCCAGCAAAAGGAGAAACCCAAGAATGGCAAGTCCTTGCAAGCTTTGTCGGTGCGGCAGTTTGGCGAGCAGGTATACGGCAGTCCCGGCTAACACTGCAAGTGCCGAATAGGCTCGGAAAACCCCAAGCGCGACCAAGCTCGCGGCCAGGTACAGGAGGTGCTCTGGCCGATGGCGATAGGCAAAATCTAGTGCGCCAGCAATGGCCGCGGCAAAGATCAGTGCGAGAACAACGTCTTTCAGCAGCCAGGAAGCCCAGTACCCGATACTCGGATAAAGCGCAACCAGCCATGTTCCACGCAAAGCGCCCTTGCTCGCAAGTTCTGAAGGAGAATGGGTTTTCAGCAGTGTCAAAACGGCACTATAAACGAAGAGTGGTAAAAGGGAAGCCGCAATAAAGTTGAGTAAAATTCCAAACCGATAGTCTGCCCTCAAAAGGTAAAAAGCACCAGCTAAAAGTCTTTGATAGCCAGTGTGGAGACTACCGATATAGTACGGCGTGCTACCTTTTGAGGAAAGAGAGGGAAAGAGGCCGGATTTCCATGCTTCGGCAATTGCCTTGCCTTGAACGAGATAAGTGGCATCGTCGAGAGACAAGGGGCAAGTTTCCGGGTTATGGAACCCAGCGATCCAAGCGCTCGCCACCGTGATCACGAGCGACACCGCACAAGCGGCACCGAGCCGCATGCGGACGGACTTACGCGCTTCGGCGAGAATTTGGATTCCGTGTCCAATGACTGCGACGGGAATAAGCACCCATGGTAGGGCGGGAAAAAAGCATCCTAACGCCAATGACCCCACCACCGCCGCTAACCATGTAAGAAAGACAGGGTTCTCCTTGAGCTCCCTCAACCATGCCGCAGTTCTCAAAGACAAGCGCTGACTCACATTCGTAGTCCGTATTGCCGGGCATTGTCCCGACAGGGCTAACATTGTTCATCGAAAAGTTTTGCCTGCAATTTCAAAAAGAGGAGGGCGATGCACTACTTCGCATCGCCCCGGGAAAAACTCGTTGTGCAGCGAAGAGTCTACTTTTTCTTTGCGGCTTTCTTCTTTTCTTCGCGTTCCTTTTGCGCCTTCTTCTTGAACATTTGGCGAAGTGCTTCTTCAATTTCCTCTGCAACTTTTGTGCGCGATTCGTTGCGTACGAAGCAGATCTCATCCGTCAAAAATTTCTTCGCGAGCTCCATTATTTCGCGTTCTTTTCCCTTTAGCGCATTGTTTTGGTCAAGAATGTAAAGGTCGCGGATGAGCTTACTGATCTTGCTTGGATCGCCTGTGTTCAAAATTTCCCGATATTTTGTGTATTGGGTATGAGGTGTTTCGCGGTCTGGCGACGTTGGTTGCTTGAGGCTTTGGATGACTTTCTTGGTCTCTTCCTTTGTCATCGGCAGCCTGACCCCGCGTTTTTCAATTTGGTGTTTGGGCACAAGCACCGTGGCATTGTTCGGTCCAGCGAAAACGTAAAAATCCATTTCCTTGCCGTCCACGCTCATCCGACGAATTCCTTGGATTTCACAAATGCCGATGGTGGGCTCGACTACTTTGTCACCGGTTTTGAACTGTTCCATATTCCTAGCTACCTTTCAGATTTGATTCTCGTTGGGCTGCCAAGCAACCAGCGGGGCGTCTCCCCACAGACGTTCCAGGTCGTAAAATCGTCGTGTCTCGTCCATCATCGCGTGCGCAATAACACTGCCGTAGTCAAACACAATCCAATTTGTGGAGTGCCGCCCATCAACGCGTTCCACTTCAACCCCTTCCTTGGAAAGCTCTTCGTCCAACCGCTTTCCGATAGAGCGCAAATGCGTCTGACTTGTGCCAGTAAAAATGACAAAAAAATCAGCCACAGATGACAAACCACGGACGTCGAGAACGACAATGTTCTCAGCCTTGGCGGCATCAGCTGTTTGCGCGATCCGCACTGCTTTGCTTAGAGAATCTAGTTCTAGCTTCGTCTTCTTCGTCGTCATAGGGCCGAGTGTCGTGTTTCGAGACTCATCACTGCCTCTTTTGTAGCCCAATGGAGTTTTCGACCTGTCATTTCCACATAAGCAATTTTACTGCGCAGCAGCGCTCTTACGCCAGCCACAAGGTCCTTGCGCACGAGCGAGCGAATTTCTTCTACGCCAGGGAAATCTCGAGTAGGTTCGCAGTAGTCCGCTGCCAACAACAGTAGCAGGGTTGGCGATGGATCAGGTTTTCCGGTAGGGTGCCAAGCGATCGCCTCAATCACCTCCGGATCATCCACACCGAACTCCCGATAAGCTCGCCAAGCTCCTGCCGGAGCATGCCACAACTGAGGCATTCCATCCTGCAGATAGGGATGAGACCCAAATTGCGTCGAGTAGCACTGGGCATACTCTTCTGACCCCGTATGCTTTGCGCAATCGTGAAGCAACGCCGCCAGCACCCCGCGCCATGCATTCAATGAGTGCAATTGCGCCAACACCGTAGCCGTCTGCACGACTCCCAACGTGTGCAAGAATCTTTTCGGTTCCAGCTGGTCCGCAAGTTTATTTGTAATTTCTGTAAGTAGCTCTGGTGACCACCTCATGCCAAAGAACCGTGGGGGAGTCGCATTTCGCACTCTGATCATACAAAGTTTGTACCTATTATATTTTGCTAACGCCTAGGTAACAGTGGTAAGAGTGCAAGTTGAAGGACGGAATAAATGTCGCCCAATTCCTTTGTTTCTCTGAAATAGGAACTTCGAAATAGGAACTTCTAAGCGCGGTGCCACCTCAAGGTGAGTTCCTCGTCTGCTTCACCGAGAGGTATGCGAATCAATGCGCGTGTGCCACCCGCCGGCGTCGAGGAGAACTGGAGCGTCGCACCATGTTCTCGAAAGATCGCATTGGCAACGGGTATTCCCAGTCCAAGCGCGTTTCGTTCGGAGTGCGTCGTGTAGTAGGGCTCGTAGATGCGTGCGATTTCAGACGGTTGCATGCCATGACCATTGTCTTCAATGACCAACTCAACGAGCAGTCCTTCGCGGCGAGCACTGAAGCGCAAGTGTCCTCCCTCCGGCATGGCTTCCACGGAATTGGCTAGCAGTTCGGTCAAAGCGTAAAGGAATAATTCTTCGTCCACAAAAACCTCGATCTCGTCGGGAATCGTGTTTTCGACGGTGATTGACGGGCTCACCGAGGATTTGCGGTTGTCGGCATCGTGCGCAAGTGCGAAAGCTCGGCGCAGCAAGACAGCTAAAGGTTGGGAAGTGTGCCTCGGATGTTCCAGATGCTCGCTTAGTTGCACTAATTTCTGACGCAGTGCTTCACAACGCGAAGCCCTAGACTCCGGCGCAAGATATCCGGTGTTTTTGAGGTCTTCCTGCTGCTCAACCACCCAAGAGAGTTCATCGAGAATCATTTTAGCCAGTTCCCCCAACGTGGCCAGGCGTTCACGCTGGCGCAGACGTCGTCTCATTTGCCCAACTTCCATGCGCATCTTTGCTAGGTCGCGCTCGAACGTTGTCCAATAGAGAACAAGACGTAGCGTTTCACCCAACATCAGATCGCTTGTTGAGCGGTCGATGTAAAAGTCCGCGTCCTTTATTGGCGAGCTTGTGCCAGGCACGCCATTGCTTTCGATCACGCGGCCGACAGCAACGCGATGCTTGTGAAGGCGAGCGGTCAGTTGACGAACAAAATCCGGGCTTGCCAGATCCTCGGCACGGTCCACGAGTGCAACGTCCGGTTCAAGAGCTTCTAGGGCCCCAAAGAACTCCTGAGACTTTTCGAAAACAAGCAGGATATACTTGTTGCGATTTGCCAGCTGTGCGACGCGTTGGACAAAACTATTGTCCGTCGAACACAGTGCGATAACCGGCTCCGCATGTTTTAGCGGGCTCTGCTTGTGCCCGAAAGGCTCGAAATCCAACATCGACAGATGCGCGTGCGCACTGGCCACGCGGTTCCTGCCGTTTTCTTTGGCGAAGTACAAGGCTCGATCACTCAATTGCAAAAGGTGTTCAGCCCCTCTGCCCATCTCTGCGCTTGTGGACGCAAGACCGATGCTTACGGTCACAAGGACCTGAAAATCACCCCTACGAAATGAGCGCTCTTCCACGGCTAGGCGGATTTTTTCAGCAAGCCGCAACGCCCCTTCCTCATCGGTCGCGGGCAGCACGAAGAGAAATTCCTCGCCGCCATAACGCCCGACGATATCCGTGGCTCGGACCTGATTCCTCAGGAGAACAGCAAGCTCTTTCAAAACCCAGTCGCCAAAGCGATGTCCGTACGTATCATTCAACGCCTTGAAGTGATCAATGTCGAGCATCAGGCAGCTCAAAGGCGATTTGCTTCGGCTTGCGCGCTGGTATTCGTTGTCCAGCGCCTTTAAGACGGTCCCGTGGTTAAAAAGCCCGGTCAGGGGGTCGCGCGCGCTCGCTTGGGCAAGATTCTTGCACGACTGTGCCAGAGAGTGCATTTTCTCCGAACGCAGCAGCAGATTAGCCATTACGGCACCGCTGAGCGGCGAAGGTGGACCGCAAAAAATGTAGTCTAGGGTTCCGTCGGCGAGCATGTATGTTGGCAACAGAGATATTGGCTCTGGACACCACAGACAAATGGGAAGATGCGCAGAAGACGCACGAAGACGCGCGATGAGAAATGATATCCGCTTCGCACACGCTTGGTCCCAAGCGAGGAGCGCAATTTTGCGCCCTGGAGCTGTTTGCACAGTCTCAAGGATAGCCTTAGGACGTTGCGTCTTCAGATTGTAGGTGTATGGAAGAAAAGCTTCAAATGCCTGGCAAATTGGCGCGGGAACCCCGAAACAATACACGATACCTTCCACTTGCGCAAAATGCGCCGTGGTCTCGTCATGCGCTCGGGAAAATTTAATCAAATGCTCATGCCCTCCTGTCATAAGTTTACCGCAACGCTGCGGATTTCTCTATCGCAATCCGCACACGAGCGCATTATTTTCACTCGCGAGCTAATGAGCTAAGAAAGAAGTCACAAAGCGAAGAAGATGGTGAACACGAGTTTCTTGGCAACGTTTGGGGCGGTAAGCGGAGTTTTTGCGCTGGGGGCTTGCGGATTTTTAGCTCGTCGCCGGGCTGTGATCACTCATCAGGGACTATCGGAATTGTCACGCCTCTTGGTCGACTTTCTGCTGCCCGCCACGCTCTTCAATTCTATGTACTCCCAATTTGACCCACGGCGGCTCGATCAAGTTTTGCAGCCGGCGTTCGCGCAGGTCATTTTGCTCATCACGGGCACTCTTGCCATGGCCTCGTATGCACGCCTAGCGCGTTTGCGCTCGCCGCGCGGCACAGTTATCGCCTTGGCGTCTTTTCAAAACAATGTCTATCTTCCCCTTCCCATCGCGATTGCGCTCTTGCCTCATCAGGATGCAGTGCGGGCGCAATTCTATATTGGATGCTTCGTGCTCTTTTTCACCCCAACACTTTGGTCGGTTGGAGTACTTTTGCTCAGCGATCGAGCTCACCGTCATCGCCAGATCTCACGATGGCGCTTGGTCCTCAACCCGCCATTCGTGGCTGCGTTGTCGGGTTTGACTGTGAAGCTGATACTCGATGCTGTGGGCGGCACAATGCCCTCGCCCGTTGCGAATTTCCTGACGCTCATGGGAAACGGCACAGTGCCTATCGCTATGATTGTTCTGGGGGCGCTTATTGCCGAGGTCGGGTCAGTGAGAGAGGTTGAAACCAAAGCAATTTACGGGATTGCGCTCATCAAGATGTTTCTTCTGCCTCTCGGCGCCTTTGTCTTCCTCTACTTCTGGCGTGGGGGCGATCCCGTGTTTCGGGTCGTGCTGATGCTCGAAGCAGCTGCTCCGCCCGCTACTAACATTTCGCTCATTGTGCGCCGTTTTGGGGGAGAGACGGCGCTTGTCGCTTCCACGACATTCATCACCTACTTATTGAGTGCGCTAAGTATCCCCCTGTGGCTCACCCTCTATTCACTTCTGAACTGAGTGTACTGAAGACGCGTACCTTGCGCGTCATTTATCCGTTAGGTCATCGGCCTGGGGACTGTTCCTCGTAATCATCCTCTTCTTCGTAATAGAACTCTTCGTAGTCTTCACCTGCAATAAGCTTGTCCAATGAAAACGAGCCTGCGCCAGAGAAGAAGAGTCCAAGGGCGATGAGGATGAGAACGAGATGATATTCGAAGCCAGGGGCGGGGACGCCATCAATTGTGTGGTCAATCCAGAAGCCGTTCTTGCCACTCACGAAAATGATTGTCCACGCCAGGTCGAGAATCAGTGGCACCATCGCAACGCGGACAAGGAGGCCAAGTATGCAACTCACTGCCGCAACGACTTCAGTCCAAGCTATGGCTTGGGCCAGTGTGAGCTTCCAGGTCTCGGGGATCCAGGGAATCGCGAAAAGAGAAAGAAACTGACTTGCCCAGACTTCCGGGCCAGCCCAGCCGAGGGGCTCCAGGCGCACGAGCTTGTCCAGACCATGCGGCAAAAACACCGATGCCAAAGCGATGCGACAAAACCACGCTGCACTATTGCGATGAGTTCGCAGTATGGCCATAGATGGCCACTCCTCTTACAGCACAAGAGATTTGTTTATCTTCTTGAAATGCGTAACCTAAGCAACAGCGAGCATGAGCAACGCGCAAGCCAGAAAAAACATTTCCTCAGTTCAACGAATTTTGGCGATGACGCTCGAGACCAGGAAGCCGCAGTGCCAAGAAGAAAGCGAGGCATGCGCACAGACTGCTCAATAAGTAAAGATTGCGCAGTGGTGAAGCAAATTCTGATGGAACAAAGTGTTCTACGTGTCGTTGGATGACATGAGCGAGCACTCCGCCTTTTACAATCAGCCCCCCCAGGACATTGCTGAGGAAGTTGGCGAGACCAAAATAAACGAGAGCAAAAAGAGTTTGAGCACTAGCCTTGAGGTGGCGCGGCGCATGGCTGTTGGCATAGCTCACCCCTGCGGCATAGAAAAGTCCAAAAGTAATGCAGTGTAGCAAAGACGTTAGCACAACAGCTTCAGCACTCTTTGCCTGCCACACCAGTAGCCACCGCACAGACTGGACCGCGGCGGAAAAGGCAATGAGTTTCGTCTCGCCAAATCGGGCAATGAAACGGCTGGCGAGGAAAAAAACAGGAAGTTCAAACATTGCCGCAAGCGAATACGAGGCGGAAATGACCCGCATGTCCGCGCCCAGCTCGACTATGAGGAATGATTGAAAAGAATAGCTCAATGAGTGGGCAATTTGATACACGCATGTTGTAAGGAGAAACCAACGCAATGTTGGTTGGCTCAGGAAGTAACGTTGAACCCGCCAAAAACCAATTTGATGGTCAGCAGGGGCAGTTGCCTCCGGAAGGGATAAGAGCCACAGAGCCGCAATAACATTCACGGCACAATAGAAAGGGAAAATAAACTGCAGATTCCCGTTTGTCCATTTGTCTGCCACGATTCCCACAATCGTGTTGGCAATAATAAAACCGAGCGAAGCATAGGCCCGTACTGTGCCAAACCACCGCTCACTTCCTTTGTGCACGAAAAGCAGGCCATGCAGCAGTTGTACGTTTGGAGTGCTGAAAATCTGAAACGCGAAGAAAACGGCAAGAAGGAGACTCAAATCTTGCACTGTGCCCAGCATCCAGAAAAGCAGAGCAGAGATAAGGATGTTAGCGAAGAGGATGGCTTTCTTTGGGAAAAGGACATCGGCTACATAGCCCCAAGGTTGTTGGAAGAAGAGGATGGTCAGGCCGGACAGTGCTGTGAAAAAAGAGATCGTGCTGTCGTCGAGCCGCAAAGTGTTGCGCAGAAAAATCATAAAAAACGGAAACAAAATCCCAACTGGTGCATGGGAGAGAAAAAACATCATCCGAAAACGGCGTGCTGCTGGCAGTGAGGAATTCAACGCGTTGAGCTCCTGAAAAGAAAAGGCACGTTTTGGTGAAACATGATCGGTAGTCCCTACCTCTGGCATGTGTCGAAACACGAACAAGCTCGCAATGTGAGCTGTTCGAAAAATCTACAAGGTTTATTCGCATGGCGAAGCGCAATGAGCATAGTAAGGTTGCGAACTGCTGCTAAAACTGTGTTTAGTCTAGCCAGAAAAGTGGTTGACCATCGAGCGGCATTGTGATTGCCTCGACGTGTGATCGAGCGACTCATAGGCTGACTCAGTGCCAGAGAGTCCTACACTTGGATAAACGATGAGGTAGCAGCCATGAAAACGGCGGGAAAAATCGAACTCCTTATAGGGGCCGCAATCAGTGTGGCAACAGTATTTGCTACCGGGCAGTATTCGCCAACTTCGCCAGGGACGGAGGGAGGGAACATCCCAGAGAAATTGCGGCAGACGATCGAGCAGCGAAGAAACCGCAGCGAAGCGCAGGTCACGCCACCGGGCCGGTCAAGCGAATCCCCGCAGATTCAGCAAGGTGGCCCTCGGTATCGGGCTGGAGATGAGTCGAGGAATGTAGAGAGTACCTCCCAGTGGCGCCGGAACGCGGAAAGCGGGTTGCGCTCACAAGGTCAAGCTGGCAGTGGCGAATCTCCGGCTGGCAGTGGAACGCCGGCCATTTTGCGGGAGCGGAAACGCGACCTTAGAGGCCCAAATCTCCCCACGGAATTGGGGCAGAGCGTGGGGGAAAGGCAGCAAAGTGAATCAAAGAAATCCCAGTTGCGCGAACGCTTGCGTTCCACTGGACCTACGGAGGGACAATCTGGAGAAACCCCGGAGAGCGTGCCTCAGGGAACAGCGAATATACGGGGAATCGAGAAAAAAGATATCCGGCGTGGCCGAGTGGAGTCGACACCGGCGTCTGGCGCTTCTCAAGGATCACTTGTTGACGAGAAACGCCAACAGCTTCGTCAGCGGCTAGAACAGTTACACAAACAAGGCGAACAATCAGAGAAGCAGGCAACGGATGCCACGCCATCTGCTGGAACAGGCGGACGTACCGGGCGCCTTTCCGCTGAAGAATTGCGTAAAAAGCTCGAGGAAAAGCGAAAAGGTCAGTTGGGCCAGGGAGAGCAAATGCAGGGCACTCCCACACCTTCCGACGGCCAGCAGCAGGGACGCCTTTCGCGCGAAGAGCTCAAGCGCAAACTCGACGAGCAACGACGCGCACAGAAAGATCAGCAGCAGAGCGGGCAGCAAGGGACGCAGGCAGGGGCAGGTCAACAGCAGGGCGAACAGGGGACAAAACAGCTTGGCGAGCGGGGGCAACGGCTCACGCGTGACGAGCTGCGCCAACGACTTGAAGAGCTCCGCCAAAAGAAGACTGGTCAACAAACTCCCGCCACGGGAGAGCAAGAAAAAACCTCTGCGCTCGAAGAGCGTCGGCAGAAGCTCGAACAACTCCGTCAGAAGGCTGAAGAAAAGCGCAAGGGAGATTTGCGCGCGCAGCTCAAGCCAGAGGACCGGGAAAAACTGCGTGCACTTTATGAGCAGTCGAAAGGCAAAAGTCTTCGCGAACTTGCGCAGCAATTGCGTTCAGAGCAAGATCCCCAGAAAGGTGGTGTGGATCGCAAAGTCCTCGCTGCGAAATTGCAGGAACTTCGGCGATTCCAGGGAGAAGAGCGTGCAAAGCTCATTGGGGCTAACCTCGAAGAGCGAAAGGGTCAGTTAGACAGCAGTAGGGTTGCACGCCAGCAGTTCAGAGCAGAGGACATCCGCAAACGTTTTGGGGATGTCCAGGCGAAGCCACGGATCGAGCTGGCCAAGCAGGATTTGGAGCGCCTGAATCGCGGCGAAATCTTACCGTATTTACGCCCGCACGGTACTCATGGGTTAGTTTACCGCCCGCTGGAGCACGAGTGGCGTTATCGTCATGAACGCTGGTTCTGCCCGCCGCCGCCTCACCGTCGGGGATACGGGATTGACCTGGTCGGTTTCCACTGGGATTATTGGGACGGGCGCTATCGCTACGACCATCATTGGGCTATCAACATCTTCATCAACATAGGACATCACCGCTATGATGGCTTCGACGGCGTGATTGTCGGTGGGCGTTACTTCTGCTACGGCTGGGGCTGGATTGACGGCTGCATTGACTACGGCGATTGCCGTGTTTGGGTGCCAGGCTTCTGGGCTCCTTACACAGTGACCGAGTGCTGCGACTGTGAAGTGTGGGTGCCCCCGGTTTACGACTGGGTGTGGACAGGATGTTGCTGGGAGCAGGTTCTGGTGAGTGGCGGCTATTTTGTGCGTCAGCCGAGCGGCTGCCACACTGTGACGCGGTGGCGCTGGGTGCCAGGACATTTCGAATACTATCGGTGCTAGGCGCAGCGAGCACCTAAAGAACTGCCACTCTTTCTCAGTCTCAGGTCGTTTTACCCGCCGACGAGTTGGCCAATGAGCCCGTCGGCGGTTTCGTTTTGACATGGGAAGGTAAGTCTCGTTGCTTTGCATAGAAGGGTAGTGAAACCGTCTCAACGCAGACATCCTTTGGATAAAAATGCTGGAGCGCTAGGGGCGATGAAACTGTATCGAGAAATGCGTGGCGTGATTTTTTCCCTCGCGGTGCTGACCGGCAACGGTGCGATGATGGTCCACGCTGCGCCGGATTCTTTGCTGCCGCATTCCTTGAGCAATGTAGCGCAAGTTGCGGCTGCGCGCACGTCTTCCGAGAGTTTTTCTTCACCCACGCTTGAAATGGCTTTGCAGATGTGGCGAATGTTCGTTTCGCGCGAGGCAGCTCGACTGGCGGCGCGCTGTGACGACTATCAGGAAGATCTGCAAACAACGCCAACGTTTTACCATGAGATACGTGATAGTCGCAACAGGGTGGTAAAACCAGCTCGGATTATCGAGCCAAGCGAGAAAAGCCTTGGCGTTCCCGTCCTCAAGGTTGGTGACGCGTTTGGCAGGCAACCGCGCGGCAGTCTCAGCGGCAAAATCGTTTTCTGTTCCGGAGGCCACGGTTGGACATGCGACGTGACCAGCACCAGCCTGTGGTATACGCAGCGCCCGCTGTCGTTTGGCATTGTCGAAGACTACGGCAACATTGATCAATTGAATCTGTTTGCCGACGTTGCCTGGCGTGCCGGCGCCACAATTATTCCCTTTCGTCCCCTTGGACATCAACCAATCGAGCGAGTTCTTGATAACGCGGATAAGTCACATGTGAAGTTTGATGGGAACTGGTTTGATTCGCGCTCAGCGATTTACTACGGGACCGCTCATGACAAGGTGCCTTACCGCTTCGCAGTTGCCTCGACAACGGACACAGCACGCGCCGTGTATCGGCCGTTTTTGCCAAAGGCCGACTACTATCCCGTGTACTGTTGGGTTCGCGACGGTGCTGACCGTGTACCGCAGACCTATCGCATTTTTCATGCGGGCGGTGTGACCGAAGTCCAGGTGGATCATCGTCGCGTTGGTAAGGGCTGGGTCTATTTGGGTGAGTACTATTTTAATCGCGGCTGGGATGGGTTTGTCGAAATCAGTAATGTTGTCTCAGATCCGTCTCTCGCAGACGGTCGGCATGTTGTGATTGCCGATGCCATTCGCTTTGGGAACGGCATGGGAGACGTCGATCGTGGTGGAGGCGTCTCGGGTTATCCGCGCGAAGAGGAAGCTTCGCGATACTGGGTGGAACGTATGCTTCCGGTAGCAGCGCCGCCGATTTTCGATCCATTTGAAGCTACGGACCAGGATAGTAATGTGGGATGCCCTCCGCGCATGAGTGCTTACATGAATCGTGAGAGCGAAGGAAGCTTCTTCGACCGCATTTATGTGGGATTCCACACAAATGCGGTGGGTGGACGTGGTGCAGTCGGACTTTTTGAAAAGGACGAGGATAAACGCACCGACCATCAGGTGGAATTTGCGCAGTTAGTGGCCCAGCAGCTCAACGAAGATATGTCCACAACAAGATCCTTTTCATGGGCGGCGCCGTGGAATGTGCGGAAAAAGACAACCGATTCACATATTAATTTCGGCGAAATCCGCCGCGATGCGCTCAATAACGAAATGTGCGCCACGATTCTCGAAGCTGCCTTCCATGACGAGCCGCTCGATGCGAGCCTGATCCGTGATCCACGTTTCCGCACAGTTGTGGCCGAGGCCACGACGAAAGCAATCCTTCGCTTCTTCAAATCGCAGAATGCTCTTGGCGGTGACGACAAAATTCCCCCACACCCGCCGCGGTTTTTAGTCGCGCAAGCGCAAACAAGTTCCAGTGTGTTGTTGAAATGGGAAGCCAGTGAGGATGACGCTCAGCGTTCGACGATGAGTTACCGTCTTTATCACTCGCCTGATGGTTTTGCCTTTGGTGCCATTGCGGACGTCGGACAAACAACTGGTATTGTGGTGGCGGGGCTTGAACCTGGCCTTTCGCACTATTTCCGTGTGGCCGCTTACGACGGCAGTGGAGAAAGCGCTCCATCGCGAGTGCTCGGAGCCCGTTCAACCGGAACGACGACCGCGAGTCGCCATCTCGTTGTTTCGGCTTTCACGACGTTTAGCGAAGACGTTGTGCTCTCCCAAAGCGTTCCCGCGGGATTAGGCTCGCCTCTGCGGGGAGGCGGCGAATTTGTTCGGGTTATTCCAAGAAAAATGAATGCTGGCAATTATGTAGCCCATTGGGGCACGGCTCTCGCTGCTGTGGGAGGAGAGTTTGATTCGTGCGATATCGCTGCTTTGGGCTCGCTCGCTTTGTCTGCAACATCTTACACGTCTGTAATGATTGCGCTCGGCAAACAAAGCCCCAAAGAGAGCTCTTTCAATCCCGCGTTGCTTGAGAAACTTGATGATTTCCGTAAGCAGGGAGGGGCAATCGTCGTGAGTGGCACAAATGTAGCGCGATGCCTCCGTCCGCTCAAAAGCGCATCTGAGAGTAAGCCGTCAAAAAAAGCATTGAGTTTTTACTCGTGGTGTCCGGTGGCGACCACGGAGTCGCTCATTGTTAGGTCAGTAGTTGGTCAAGGCGCGACGGAGTTTGCATCGGCGGAGTTCACCCTCGATGGTGGTGAGGGGGACGCTTATCCTGCCACTGGTTGTGATGGATTGCATCTGGCAGGGAGCAAAGCCCTTCTTGTGTACAGCACGGGCGCTCGTGAAACCGCATTGCTTTATCTTCCGCGCACGGCAAGGGTTGGTTCTGCAGTCTTTGCGGGATTCCCGCTCGAGTGCATTCAGCCGGCCACAGCGCGCAATGATGCATTTGCGCGCCTAATAAAGCTTCTTGGTGCAGCTGAGTCAAAGGGCCGCCCGGGGAAAACGACTTCTCAGAAAAAGACCAAGACATCGGCGACCCGGCAATGAGGCGAACGTATGCTCCAGAGACGGTCAGTTCAAAAATCATCGTCGCTTAGACGAATGGGGTGGCGTAGCGGTCTAAGCAACACCACTTCCGATTTGCGAAAATAGATGTAATGATGAAACGGTGGGTCGTTGTCTTCGTTTCGGATGAGCACGGGCTCCTCAAATTCGCCCTGAGGTTCTAACCAGCGCACATGGTTGAGCCGGATAAACGCCTGCTCCGGCGCCGCGAAAAAGTCGTCGAGCGAACAGTCCAGCTCCCCAAACCACTCCTCTGCTTCATGTCCCATGCGAATAGTCACGCCGACCCAAGGCTTTTTTGTCATTGTATGTTCCTCACGAACCACAAGATGAGCTTTCCTCTTTCGATGTGAGTTGTCTTGCAGATTTCACACCAGCGGATGTAACCCAAGGTGAAACGGTTATTTCCCCTCGGAGCAGTTTGCGATGGCACGAAAGTTCACCTGTGTCTTGGTTTTCGTCCTTTTCTCGTGGGCTACCCTCTCCTTCACCGCAGATTATCGGCTCAGCGACAAAGTGAAGTTCTGGAAGTTTGAAAATGGCTTTCAGGTCATTTTTCTCCCGCGGGAAAACACGCCGTTTTTCTCCGCCGTCATTTACGTCAATGTGGGGGCCGTTGACGAATCAGTGGGGGAGTCCGGAATTGCCCATTTGCTTGAGCACATGGCTTTCAAGGGCACGCCATGGATCGGCACCCGCGACTGGAACGCCGAGCGCGAGAAACTCGTCGAGATCGAGCAATTAGCGCAAGAAATCCGGGCGCTAGAGAACAAGCACGGCAGCGACGCGGCAACGACATCGCTTTTCCGCCAATTTTCAGAGCTTCAAAAGCAATCCCAGAAATATGTTGTCCCCAACGAATACGACCGGCTAGTCACGCTTGCCGGCGGACAAGAGGTCAATGCGACCACGAGCAACGACTGCACAAACTATTTCATGACACTGCCGTCAAACAAACTCGAGCTTTGGGCAATGCTTGAGAGCGAGCGCCTCCAATATCCGGCCTGGCGCGAGTTTTATAAGGAACGCGACGTGGTGGCCGAAGAGCGTCGCATGCGAATGGAAGACGACCCTGAGGGGCGACTTTACGAAGAGTTTATTGCCGCAGCTTTCAAGGCCCATCCGTATGGGACGCCCGTGATTGGTTGGATGTCGGATATCCTGAATCTCACAGTCTCCGATATGGTGTCTTTTTATCGCCGCTGGTATGTGCCGCAGAATATGGTGGCAGTTATCGTGGGCAATGTCAGCGAGGAAGAAGCGCGAGAGGTAACGAAAAAGTACTTTGGCACCTTACCACACCGGCCGTCGCCGTCGCGCTTAGCGACGCAAGAACCTCCTCAAACAGCGCTGCGGGAAGTAAAGCTGTCCGTTGATGCCCAGCCGCAGCTTGTCATGGGATGGCATAAGCCACCGCTGCCTTCCCGGGAGGCCACAGTTTTTGAAGTGCTGCAGTACGTTCTCACAGATAACGGGCGGTCGTCGCGTTTGTACAGCGAGCTTGTCAAGAAGCGTGGGCTGTGCGAATCCGTAGCTACCTTCACGGCGCCGGGGGAGAAGTATGGGAATCTTTTCTGCATTTGGGCCACGCCAAAAGCACCGCACACGCCGCAGGATGTGCAACGTGCAGTTTGGGAGGAACTTCACAAACTGCGAGAGAATGGGGTCACTACCGACGAGTTAGAAATGACGCTTGCGAAAGTTGATACCGCGCTGGTGCAAGAACTCGAGTCCAACCTTGGCTGTGCTCGCCGAGTGGGTTATTTTTACCTTATTACAGGTGATCCTACGTACCTCGACAAATACCGCGCAGAGATCCGCCGCGTGACAAGCGCTGATATTCAGCGCGTTGTCAACACATATCTCACGCGGGATCGCGCAACGATCGCCTCTGTCGAAAAGACCCTCCGCACGTTGCCCCCAGCTGACCGCGACGAACCCGAAAAACTTGATCGGATTAAGAAGCAGCAACAGCGTGTGCATCCAGAACGAGGAGTCCACGGACGATGAAACAAATTTTCACTGACCTCTTCCCAAGCCTTACCAGAAAGCGCTCTTTTTTTTCCACGCTGCTCACCGTCTGCGCGGTCTTGATGACAGCGTTCGCAGTGAATGCGCGCGGAAGCGAGGGTACGTCCGCTCCTCTTGGGCTACGCGAACGAATAGACAAGTTATTTCCTCCGCCGTTGGATGCCACAACGAGCGCTAGTGTGGAACGTGGTGGACTACGCCTCCCTGTGCGCCCAGAGCAGTTACCCGAGCAGCCATTCAAATTTGTGGTTCCTCGCGTCGAGCAAAGGCTGCTCTCCAACGGTACTAAGATTTTTTCATATTCGGCACCTCAGGCGCTCGGTTTTTATGCTGTGGCCATCATCGAGGCTGGGAGTGTTTGCGACCCACCTGAGAAACTTGGGCTTGCTGAAGTGACGGCGCTTGCGATGCGTTCTGGGGGAGCTGGCTCCTATTCGTCAGACGAACTAGATCGCCAACTCGATCGGCTCGGCGCGAGTCTAGCTGTGGACGTCCAGCGCGACTATGTCCGATTCACGCTTTTTTGTCTGCCCGAAAAGGCTCCCGAATCACTTCAGCTGCTAAGGTTCATCTTGATCGCCCCTCGTTTTGAGGTGGCGGCCGTGCAGCGCGAAAAGGCCCTTTTCAAAGAGCGTCTTGTGCGGGTCGAGGATGATCCAGCTGAGCTAAGTCGGCGGGAGTTCCGGAAGGTTGTTTACGGAACCACCCATCCTCTCGCCAGAACGCCGCGCATTTCAGACGTGGACAGGCTCTCCAGGGAAGATGTGCGAGCTTTCTATAAAAAATATTACGGTCCGTGGAGCACTCGGATCGGAATTGCTGCTCTCGACCCAAAATCATGCACAGGAGATAAGATTCAGCTTTTTGAACAGTGGCACGTGCCTGGACAAAAGCCAACAGTCAATCGCGGAACGGTGCCAGCTGACCTATCTCCCGCTTTTCAAGGACTATATGTTCTGCCTAAGGAGATTGAACAAGTTTACATTCGTATGGGGCACATTGGTCGCCCACGTGACCCCAACGATCAACCTGTTGTGGATGTCCTCAACAATGTTTTTGGCACCGGTGGACTTACGAGCCGCCTTATGCAAAAGGTCAGGACGGAGTATGGTCTAGCTTACGCTGTGGGGGGAGGAGTGTTTGAAGATAATCCTGCGGGCGTGTTTGCTGCGGTTGGCAGTACGAAAGCGCAGAGTGCCGCCGATGCTTTATCGATCATGCGCCAAGTAATTGAGGAACTCGCGAAGGTTCCGCCAACGAAGGAAGAGCTAGAAACTGCGAAGCGTGATGCCATGTTCGCATTTTCCAGTCGCTTTGCGTCACCTCAAGAAACACTTGTGCAATACATGCTCGCCGATTTGTATGGTTATCCTCCTGACTATCTTTCCAACTACATGGCAAGAGTCGAACAGGTGACGGCACACGATGTTCACGCTGCGGCGCAGCGTTATGTAAGGTCTGAGAAATTAGCGGTTCTCGTGCTTGGACGCGAAACAGTTACGGAATCCTTGTCAAAAAAATTTGGAAAAGTGACCCCTTGGCAACAACCCAAGAGCAGCGAGTCCGCCAAGCAGCGTAAACGCTGAAAGGAAAATCAGCAGATCATGGTGCCCGGTTCCTCATTGGCCAAGCGCGTAATCGCTTTAGATGTGCGCATGATTGAGCACACAGGAATCGGTGCATACCTGAGAGGGCTGTTACCTCACCTTGTGGCGCTCCGTGAGCATTACCAAATCCAGTTTGTCTTCCTAGGTCCTCGCCACAAACTGGAGCGATATCATTTCCTTAGGGCAGGAGGGGACATTGTTGACTACGCGGCACCAATTTACAGCCTCCTTGAACAAACCCTTTTTCCGCGGCTCGCAGGCGTCGATGCTTACCATTTCCCTCACTACAATGTGCCTCTGACATTTGGTCGTCCTTTCTTTGTCACGATACATGACCTTATTCCGCTTGTGAGACCTGAGTATAAGGCACAAGTATTTTACCGAGCTATCGTGCGCCTCTTAGTGTTTCACGCGGCGCAACATGCGCAGAAAGTTTTTGTCCCCAACCCATGGGTGAGAGAAGAGCTTATTCAGGAATTTCGCATTGCGGAGAATAAGATTACGGTTTTGCCCTATGCACCGCCTGACTACTTGACGACGCCTGCGGGACACTTGGTAGAAGCCACCCTTCATCGCTTTCAGCTTACACAGCCTTATCTTCTGTGCGTCAGCCTCCACAAACCACATAAAAACTTAGATTTTTTACTGCGCTCCTTCTTTTGCCTAACCAAAGACCGCGGTTTAGGGAGAGAGCTCAAATTAGTTATTGGTGGCCTTCGTGCAAAGGATGTGCTCGCTCTCGAGGACAGAATCCGGGAACTGCAAGCACTAGAGCAAAGCAATCGTGTGATCTTGATATCAGAATATTTATCGCCATCCGAGCTTGCCTGCCTCTATGCGGGGGCGCTGGCAGTTGTGACCACATCGCTTCTGGAAGGCTTCGGTCTGCCGATTGTGGAAGCGCAGAAGCTGGGAGTGCCAGTCATTGCGCCAGATCTACCATGGGCTCGTCACACCGCGGGCGATGGAGCGCTCTTTTTCGCGCCCTATCAGCTCGAATCGCTTGTCGAGGCCGTTCTCGCGGTTGCCAATGATGCGAATTTGCGCGAACAAATCATCACTCGTGGGCACGCAAACGTTTCACGCTTTAGCTGGGCCCAAACAGCCAGATTCATCATGCAGGCTTACGACGAGTCTATTGCGGCGATGCACTCTCATGCGTAATGCGATGCTGTGACATTTCCTTTATCCTGGGCCCGAGTGCGTTTGCAATTGTTTCTCCCAGCAGACGAGAGAACTGCGGTGAGTAGTGGACCATGTCCAAGTAAACAGGATCCGGTGCCGTGGTTTGAAGATCTGCAGCCCACAGAAAATTCTGCCCCAGCTTGCCTTCCTCGTACAATTGTCTCATTTTCGGATAGCCAAAGGCTGAGAACATCTTTTTGCAGTCCTTTGGAAATAGATGCCGGCGAAGATCAAAATGATAAGATGGAACGGGCTGCCAGACAAAAAGTGTTGAGAAGCGGAATTGCTCGCCGGCGCCTTCTATCATTCTCTTGTTGGCTAAGTAGGTCGAAATAACTTTGCCGATCACTTCGGGACGATTGAAATAGGCCACGTCCGCTTGCGTGAGAGCGTTTGGATCATCGCCGTCGGCCACGGCAAATCCGTGTTCTTTTTTTCCCATCAATTGTAATAAGCGAATGAGAGGGAGCTGTTTCGCTGCGGCAGCCCATGGCGACGGGGGAGGCTTTTCGGCCACAATAATGTCCAACATTTCTGAAAGTTGAGATGAGTACTTCGGCACGTTATCAATATAAAAAAACTCATTGAGTCCGTCTATAAACACAGCCACATCCGGCACATATCCCTCGCTGAGAAGGAATTGTAAGTAAGCACGTTCCTGCGAAGAATAGAAAGAGTTTGTTCCGAAGTTATAAACGACAATACGTTGAGTTGGAAACGTACGCCGAAGTGAGTCTTGAATCGCAGAAGGAACGGTTTGCCAGTCCGCTACACCGTAGCCAAAGGTCGTTGACCCACCAAAGATAAAAATATTAATGTTTTTGCGAGAAGGTGGCCAAGGTTCTTGGTCTTTGCTGTAACGGAATCCCCATTCGTCGATATTCACATATTGGCCCCTGTAAGGACGCTCGCGGAACAACGTGAAGGGATGAAAAGCAACCGGACGACCCCATGTTTCCGTCAGCAATTTGTCCACTTCATTTCGTGGCATGTTTTCGTAGACTAGCCGAAATGCTTTTTCCGCTGCTTCTGGGCCATAGCGATCAACGATCGGATTCCATGAAACATAGGGACGCGTTGGCCGTGTGATCAGCACCACCCACGCTAAAATATTGAGCACGATGGCAGCGATGAGAAGATTGAAACAGAAAAGCGAGACACGTGCGTACTTCCTTGCGAAGCTCTGAACCGAGCTGCGCAAATGTTCGTCAGGAGAAAAGGCCGTCCCCTTGGGCGGTAGGGTATGCGTGTTTTGCTCTTTTTCCATTGCCGTAAAGCGGTTCTCTTTCGCTAGCGTACTAAGGTAGTGCAAACAACGGAAGACTATTGAGCAAGAAAAGACCAATGATCAAACGTGTACCATTGTTTGCTCGAATGATTGCTCGAACAATGGCCATGCTGGGCGCTGCCGTTTTTGTGTGCACGGCGCAGGACGGTCTTTATGCGCAGTACACACCTGACATTGAGTTGTGGTTGGGAGAACGGATAGGTCGCTTTGGCGACTTTGAGTTTTCGATTCTCGGCGGGCGTCCCGATTATCCCACGCCTACGGGGGCGTTCGTGGTTGAGTGGAAGTCCCGTTCCTGGTGGTCGAAGCAGTGGAATGCACCCATGCCTTATTCCGTCTTCTTTCGTAACGGGGCCGCAATCCACGAAGGCAGTCTCTCAGTCCCTAGTCACGGATGCATCCATGTCAACCAGAAGGCTGCTCGTTATATCTTTGAAAACTCGCGCGAAGGGGTCACGCGTGTTTTTGTCTACCCATAGTGAAATGGCTTTTGGGAACCGCAGTCTCCGGTTTCCCAGAATGCAAAAACGCCTCTGCATAAAATCGTTTGCCCCCGATAATTCTTGCACACTGAAATCTTCCCTGTGATGGCGCGCGCAGAATTTGCATTTCTTCACGTTCACAGCTGGTACTCGACCAGGACCGGCGTGCCAAGTATTTCCGAGCTTGCCGAGCGGGCGGCCCATCTCGGCTATCGCGCTCTTGCACTCACGGATTATTGCTCGCTTGCGGGGGTACCGGAATTTGTCCAGCAGTGCCGCACACGTAATGTGAAGCCCTTAGTAGGGGCGGAGGTTCCGCTGACGTTGCCCCTAGCCGGCGGATTTGTCACTGACCGCTTTGTTTTCCTGGCAGAGGATGATACGGGGTACTTGAATCTCTCGCGTTTCCTCACAGAGGTCTTTTCCAAGACAACGGTTAGTGTTCCTGCCGGTCTCGCCCATGGTTTGTCGATTCCCCTCCAAATGCTCCACTCCTTTGCGTCGGGGCTCATCGTCATTACGGGCGGCACAGCCGCCAAGCTCACCGAGTTCATTGTGAGTGCAAGTTGGGAATTCACGCACCAATATTTGAACAGCCTGTTCGAGCTCTTCGATCGCGAGCAGATTTGCCTTGCTGTGGATCATCCGAACATCGCGCTTCCCCTCAAACACTTCGCGCGCCGGCATGGTTTGACCGCCGTCGCAGCTCCGGCCATCTACTACCTCTCTCCCGCTGATTCCCTGGCTTATGTTTTTCTGTCTGGCCAGCCGTGCCCTGCGATTTTCCTCCCAAACGCACGCGCGTCTGATTCGCCGCTCCACCATCTAGCGCGCCACGAGGAGGTCCAAAGTTTTTTCCATAGCGACTACGAGCTACTGGGGGCAACTCTTCGAATTGTGGAGCGCTGCCACGCTCTGCAGAGTGCGTTCCGCCCTAGGTTCCCGACGCTCGACGTGCCACGCACCGCGCCCGATGCTTACCTTTACGATGTGGTGTCTCGCGAGGCGGAGAGACTCTTCAAGGAGATCAAACCGGAAATACGTACTCGCCTGGATGCGGAATTAGCGGCGGTGCAGCGGGAAGGATTGGCTGACCGGTTCATTCTTCTGCACTCGCTCATTCGCTACTGCCGCGATCATGGAGTGACCATCGGAGTTGGCGGGGGCGATTTGGTCACGAGCCTGGTTGCCTACGTATTGGGCCTCACCCAGGTCAATGCTCACGATTTCAAACTCAACTTTTGTGGATTTGGCAATGTGCGCGCTGCCGGAACAACCGAGACCTTTGCGCTCGAAATTCCCGTAGAGGCTGCTCCCGTCGTCGAAAAGTTTCTCGAGGAATTTATTGGAGAAGGTCATTGTGCTCGCGTGGGACGCTATAGCGTCACAAGTCGAAGCGCACTCATCCGCGCCCTCAGCGAGTGGATGGGGCTGGACCAACGTAGTGCTGCGTCCACGGAGTTAGTGGAACGCGATGGCCTCCGTCATTTTCATAGTTTCGTCAAACATTCGACGGACTCCGTAGCGCTTCCTAGTCCGCAGGTTCTCGCCTTTCTACTCAGTCGCCTCCTTGGTCGTCCCGAAGAGCTCTCCTTTTCTGAGACGGACATGGCCATCTCGAGCGAGCGTCTGGAATATCTTGTTCCCCTTGCACGCATCGGGGGTAGCCTTTGCACGCAAGTGGGCGCCGCTGGCCTCGATGTCATGCGGATTCCCCGCCTTATTCTTTCCACTTCGCCGCAGCTCAGAATCCTGAATTCTGCGGCGGCCTGGATTCGCGAGGAGCAGAACCTCGATGTGGCGAAAGCTCCGCTCGACGATCCCAGAACGTACGAGCTTTTGCGCCGCGGGCTTACCCTCGGAATCGAGCCCTTTCAATCTATGCGCATGCGGATGCTTCTTCGTCACCAAGCGCCACGAAATTTTCGCGAGCTGCTCAAGGTCCGCTCCGAAGATGCTCTAGCCACTGGCGACGCTCGCGACATCCGACATTTCCTCCCGGAATGTCTTCTCGGCTATCGTCTCGCCTATGTGAAGGCGCATTTCCCCGCTTGCTTTTTTGCAGCTGCTTTTTCTCGCATGGCCGAAAGTAAGCAAACAAAGAGACTCGCAGCGTTTTTCCGCGAAGCACGGGAAATGGGGGTGAAAATCCTGGGGCCGGACATCAACCGCAGCTCTTACCAGTTCACTATCGAGCGCGGTGCCGTGCGCTGTGGTCTTTCCATGATAAAAGCAGTGGGGGAGAAGACCTATCACGAGATCGACCAAGCAAGGTCTCGGGGCGAGTTTGAAGATCTCTTGGATCTGCGGCGTCGTACTGAGCGGCGCATCGTCAACAGTGCCGTGCTGGCAAATCTCATTCGGGCCGGCGCTTTGGACTGCTTTGAGGAGGACCGCAACGCGCTTCTTGCCAGGCTTGAAACTCTAGATGATGAAGCCGCTGAGCATGCAGGAACACTTTTCGACGAGGTGGCCGAGGCCCTTGGGGCAGGCACCGCTCCTTCTTCGGCGCGCGAAATATTGCAACAAGAGATCGAGGCCACGGACGTGCCTATTTCTGTGGATCCCATCTCGCTGTTCTCACTCACGATGAGACGCGCGAGCGCAGCACGCTTCGGTTCGCTTAGTCGCCGCGATGTGGGGCGAGATGTGTCTGTCGTAGGGTTTCTCAACCATATCGACGAGCAGCCCACCAAGGAAGGTGGCGTTGATGTCTATTGCGCGGATTTTGACGGCTACCCGCTGCATATTCCTGCCAAAGTCCGACAGGCCTATGAGCGCAATCTTTCAGCGGAAGAACCCCTGTACGTCTGCGGTGTGGCTCACCAAACAACCGATGGCGCCATTGCTGTTCGGGCGCACGCTATTTTCACACTGAGCGAGGTCGAAGAACTGAGTGGCGCGGTCAGATCGATCTCGTTGGATTTAGGCGGCGAAAATTTACATACGCTGCGTCTCCTGGGGCATTTGATTCGCCGCTACAAAAAAGGCACAACTCGTCTCGATGTTCTCTCGATTCCGACAGGTTTTGCCACGCGCCTCCTCGCATGGAGAATCCATCGCTCGCGCGTCTTTTTCTGCCCGGGACTTTATTATCAGCTGCGAAAAATTCTAACAGAAAATCAAATCGAGCTCGTATTCACTGATGAAACGACCGAACACTATGCTATGAGCTTGCTTGCCCCGTTCCAATACGCAAAAAGTTCGTCCTCGGAAACGCTTCCAGCAATTGAGCTATATTGACAAAATGATAGCATGAGACAAGAAAGGAAGGAGCAGCATGAAGAAACGTATCGTCCTGTTCACCGCAGCGCTCACTGCGGGCGCAGCCCTCGTGGCCAATGCCAAACCTTACGCAGTATTTCACACTTCGAAAGGCGAGTTTGTCGTAGAGTTGTTCCCCGACAAAGCTCCCAAAACTGTAGAAAACTTTGTTGGTCTTGCAACAGGGAAAAAGGAGTGGCAGCACCCAGCTACCAAGGAGGTCATGAAAGGTAAGCCTCTCTACGATGGCACTGTTTTCCATCGCACCATTGAAGGTTTTATGATTCAGGGGGGTGATCCTCTTGGCAACGGCACCGGTGGACCCGGTTACACCTTCGAGGATGAGTTTAGTGATTTGGCGTTTGATCAGCCGGGCTACCTCGCCATGGCGAATCGCGGACCCAACACCAATGGCAGCCAATTTTTTATCACAGTCGCGCCGACCCCTCACCTCAATCACCGCCATACGATCTTTGGCAAAGTCGTGAAAGGTATGGACGTCGTGATCGCGATTTCTCAACTACCGAGCGAGCCACGTACCGGCCGCGCACTTAGCCCAGTAAAGCTCGAACGGCTCGAAATCCGTGACACTCTCGAGGCTCCGTCGCCGCAGCCAAAGCAAGAAGAGAAAACCACCACCGGCACGGACAAGAAGTGAATCATCATTTTTGAATTCCTGTACTTTTGTCGCAGAGGAGAGGGCTGCCTGGATTATAGGGTCGCCCTGCCTTCAAGATTGGGTTGAAAGGATTACAAAAATGCCGGTTTACGAGTACAAGTGTTCTGAATGTGGAGAAGAGTTCAGTGCACTCGTGTTCTCGCAGAGCGAGATCGATTCGCTCGAGTGTCCCAAATGTCACAGCAAGAAGTTCGAGAAATTGATGAGTGCGAGCGCGGTAGGCGTATCCCCGAGCTCGACGAGCACACCGAGCTGTTCAACGAGTTCCGGCCCATCCTGCCCGTTCGGTTCATGTGGATGTAGCTGAGAGACCGGAAAGGATTTTCCATGATTCCTAAAGGACGAACCAAAGATCCTCGTCCCGAAAAGATGCCCGTCATCACTTGTGGCATTGAAATGTCGCGCGGGCAGAAGAGCAAGTCCCCGGAAAAGCTCACGGGCGGCAATCAGCCCGCCGATGAATCGCAGGCGGCCAAGCTCGTGTGTGAGTACCTGAGAACGTCCCAGTAACGCGCCACCGATACGGGCTTCCACTCATTGCGGGACGTAGAACATCAAGCGGGTGTTCAACGTCCTAAGCGCGGATTGTCGCAGCGGTCGATAATTTCTTTCGATCGCTGCTTTTATTTCTCGAATCCGCCCCGTTTGATCCAAATCCAGTGTCACGAATGCGATTTTCTTTGCCTCGAGAGCCGAGGCAATTTGCTCCACAGCCGTCACTCCGCGGCCATGAATCTGATCCTGCTTCTCGTTATAGTACTTGAGCGTCCACAAGAAGATCTCGCTATAGTCGGCGACAATCCGCCTTCGGGCAAGGAAGGCATAAAAAGGCGGGGAGAGCACCTCATTGTCGGGCGCGCTATGCTGCTGCATAAGCTCCACGACCTGCCGCGTGCGATATTCGTCGAGTTCGAATGTCTCTTGTCGTAGCGTCCGGGCAATGAAACCCAAGCCAGGCGCAAAGACAACGAGCGCTAGCCCTGCCGCTCCCGTGAGATAGGCAAGAGGAATCGTATTACGGAGCAGCGAGCTTTTCCTCAGAGCGCGATAGCCTTCTCCCAGGTCAGCAACGACCAATGCCGCCAGGACTGCCACGATAGGCTCCCCAATCGTGAAGATGTAGTCCATCGTTCCGCCCTTGGCGACATACACGACGGACGCCATAAGGGTGAGAGCCGCCCAACTGAACAATTCCAGCTGTGGCGCGCGCTGAGCCGCCCGGAGCAATCGCAGCAAACCAACCAGCGCGAGCACAATAAGTCCACCTTCAAGGGTCAAGATGTCACGTCCTTCGCTCGTGATTTTCCCCCATGCGTAAGTCAGCAAGTTTTGGCCCGGCGGCAGGAATTCTCGGCGCGGGAATGATCCCACTTGATTGAAAATGACATTCTCAAGATATGCACCAGTTTTCAGTTCGAGGAGCAGCGTTACGCTAACGCACGGCACGCACAGACCGATGAGGAAAGGCAGGCACAGCCGGCGCTCCCTTGCGAAGAGGTAAAGCACAAACAAACATGCATAGGGCGCAGCCGTCATGTTTGTCAGGCAAGCCAAAGCTGCAAAGACGCCTGCACCTACGGCCGCGGCTGGCCTACGGTCTTTCAAAAGCACAAATAGTGCGCCATAAAGAAAAAGAATCTCCAGCGGCTCGCTTTGATACCCCAACGACCACCAAAAACCAATGGGAGCGAGCAGGTAAAAGATTCCAGCTAAAGCTCCGATGGTGTGGCATGTTTTTTCGTTCCCACCTATCAGCGCCACGCGTTGCGCAAACGAGGCCACAAGCAAGGCCATACTTGCGTGGAGCAACACGCTGAACCCACGAAATACGTAAAGCATCGGCAACCCCGCGAGCGAGGCCAGTTTCGCCAAAACCCAACCCACAAAAAAATGCATAGGCGGTTGTGGCGCCAAAACATCGCGATAAAGGGTAGCTCCTTCGCTAAGCCGCCAACAGATGTAGAGGTAGTTTCCATCGCCGAAATCAATGTAAGCCTGACTCCAATGGCTAATAACCGTAGCGGCGTAGATCAGCACCGCCACGCCAAGCACGAGCGAGGTCCAACGCTTTCCCTGGCAGGCCGACACAAAATCTCTCGCAGGCTTGGGCGACTGCCCAGAAGTTGGCGCATCGCTGAGTTGGCTTTCTTCGAGAGGCTTCATCAGCCAGTGGTCACCATCCGAAGCTCAAATTCCTCACACAGTCGAGCCGCCGTCACAAATTCAGCCGTGCCCGCCGAGGCAAACAAGAAGTATTCCATCGTGTCCCAATAGCCGGGAAACGCACGGTGGTCATGCAGTGTGTTATGCCACAGCAGCACAAACGCACCGCCACGCGTTTCACTTGCATCCAGCAGCCGTGCAAACCGCTCGATGGCTTTCTCAGCCGGCAATTTTTCGTAAACAGCCAACGTGATGTCCATCGCCACAAGCGGTAGTTCAATGATAGGCAGTTCCATGCGTTTTTCTACGTCGAACGGTCGCAAACATCCCGACCATCCGCAGCGAAAGCCTGCCCTGTCGGCAAATCCCACGGATGTGTCGTAGCGCAATCCACACTGTCCCTGGATGTACCATGTGTCTGGTACGGAGAAACGCAAATAATGCTGGCGCGCGCCGATCACGCTGTGGCCGACAGCTTTCTCCAGCGCTTGCGTTTCAGCCTGCATCTGCTTGAGTGATTGGAACGTCTCATAAGAGGGATGAAGGCCGATTTCATCGCCGTGCGACAAGATTCGCATGATGAGCTCGCGAACCATCTGATCATCGAGTGAATAATCGCCGTCGAGAGGCGCTTCACCTCCGCCCATCAGATAGAAACTCGAAGGTGCGCTCAAGCGTTCCTTCACAGAAAAGATGTCATCGAAGCTGTCATAAGGATCGCGCCGCAGGCCAGCCAAAACAAGGCTAGCCATACGAATCTCGCTCGTGGCCTCGCGGGCATCTCCCCTCATCATTGCGGAAATTGTGCGCCTCACTCCCATGAGGCCGCGATATTTCCTGAGTAGGTCCACGTCGTGGGTGAGCACAACCCGTGGTTTTTTGCAAAAATAGGCCGAATTGCGGTGCCGGCTCAGGTCTTCAATCACGCGTTCAAGCTGCTCGAACCACCGATTCACCACGGGCTGGTCATACATTTCTGGCGGAGCTACGCTGAAGGCGGCCAAAAACCTGTTGTGAGCTTCGGCTGTGGCGGTCACATATTCCTCGTAGCGTGACAAAAACCAGAATGCGGCCGCCACAAGATCAAAATTTATATGCGCTCGTTTGATCGACACCCTCTCCACGTATTTCACAAAACCATCGGCGGACGTTGCTTCCTGCAGCAGATTGGTAGGCTCGGGCATGTCTGGAGTGAGAAGAAATGACGGCCCAAAAAAGGAAGAGCGTCGGATGCGGATTACTGGTTTACCGCGAAAACGGTTTTCCACTACGGTCCAGTATTCTGCAGTCTCGTCGTCCGTGCCGTACAGCACAAGAACGTCGGTTTCACGAAGAGGGGGCTTCTGCGCGAGTTCCTCCCATGAACAGAACCTCGTCGCCATACCTGCCCACCGACCAAATGTGCGAATCACGTAATCCACACACGGCGCAAATTCATCGTTTGCGCGCACACAAAGGCACACTGCATCGTTCATCATGATGCCTCTTTGCTGTTGGTCCGGGAATGTGAAATCAAGTTTTAGGAACACAGCTCGAGATAATACTGGCCATTGGCGCTAAAAAAATTGGAGCGGACAGGCACCTTCCTGTCCGCTCCGGCCCCGCGACTCGTGTTGAGCAAATGATCTCATGCGCTAAGAAGCGCGGCGCCGAAGCCCGCCCCTTGCTTCAGACGCTCGCGCATGTCACTCGAAGAGATTCCAATCTTTGACCGCGGTTGACCCGCTCGGCAGGAGCCATCCCGAAACGGAGTTGTTTGTGTAAAGGAACCACACGCGACCGTTTTGCGGATCAATGGCCACATCGCCTGTGCCGTTCAGATTTGCTGCAGCTCCCCCGGCTTTTTCGATCCCGCTACCAGTGACGGCGAACGGAGTATCGCTGTCGAGATCCCACACAACTCCTTTGACGTCGGTATCTCCCGCGTTCACAGAGGCAGGCGCAAGCCCCATCAACTTTTTCGCACCTTTCAACGCGACGGCCAAGGCCCCTTTGCCCGGTGTGACCGCTTTCTGACCACCTGCTGTTGCCGTGCTTCCGCTTATAGTGTACAGGACTGACGTGGTTTCTGCCGTCGACGTGTCGGCCGCTTTGCGTGCCCAAAAGTCTGTGCCGCTGGGATCCCACGCAACAAAACTCAAGCCCACAAGCCCTACGTCCAGCGTAAGTTCCTGCTTGGTGAAGGTCTGGCCGCCGTCGGTCGTCGTCAACAATGCTACGTTCGGATTTCCCATGCCGGCGATCAGGATCTTTGTCGTGTTTCCCGAACCGGTGACTGCAATCGAGTCGCCAAGGCGCACGCTTGCAGGAGTCTCGGCATAGGCAACGGTCGGAGCTGCCGTTTCGTCAGCATACGCGTATAAGCGGAAGTTGTTTCCAGCCAAGGCAATGTTTGAAAGGTAGATTCGGCCATCCTGCGCCACGCCGACTTTGGCGACATTCACGGTGCCACCGCCGATTCCGGTATTGTTTAGACCACTGCCAATCTCCGCGCCTGTAACGGGGTCCAACACGTGGATTTTGTTCCCCGCACCAGAATCATTGTCGGCGACGAGCACGTGGTCTGTCAGAGGATTGTAGGTCATCCCCCGTGTCTGGTTGTTGCCATTGAGCCAACTCAGCGTCCCGCCATCGTCCACCTTGAACAGCAAGGACATTGGCTGCTGAGCCATTCCCAGCGACGTTACCGCCGCGATGAAGCCTGTCACGGCGAGAATTCGCGTTTTCATCTTTGCTCTCCTCCTTTTTGAATCTGTGTGCGGCACCCCGCAAACTCGCACCGCACACAAACGGAGTAACATTGAGGCAGGTGCAGCATTCAAGGAGAAAATGTAGAACGAAATTTATTACTGCATAAAGTGGACCAAGGTTTCTCGAAGCTCGCTTAGCTATCGCTGACTTACCCAAGGGTACTGAAAGCGTTGCATCTCCTTCAGTTCCGTACGTTCTCAGCACGTCCGCCCACACCCAGCCACCCGCCAGCCGCGAAATGCCTGACACAGGAGGCAAAATCAATGGGTTGAAAAAGCAAAACGGAGCTGTGCGCGCCACAGCTCCAATGGGAATACGTTCTGCTGCTACTGTTTTGTTACTTCGGCAGCGGAATAAGGATACGCAGCTCGTGCTCGCGAGCGAAGTCGTCTATCGCCTTTTGCAGGGCTTCCCACGCTTTGCGGTTTCGGGCTTGCTCCAGGCACATGTCGCGCACTTCGTCAAACGACAGTTGGGGCTGTTCGCGCCGCGCGTCGAGCCGATAAAATGCCACGCCGCTTTCCGTTGGCAGGTTGTTCGTCAGCGAGCCCGTCGTGATTTTCACCAGTTCGTCATCGGCTTTTGGTTCGTCGCTCGACATGGCCCAATCGGCCTGTTGCGTGACTTCTCCACCTAATTCAGTGGCCTCCGCCCTAAGCTGCTCGAGCGAAGCTTCGGGATGAGCGAGCACAAAATCTCGCAGCTTATTGAGGGCGTCGAGCGCAGTGTGCCGCGTCGGGTAGCGCACCGTCCCATATGGCACAAGGAAGCGGGTGTACTTTAAGTAGCCACCTTTGCGCATTGCTTTGGAATATGTTGTGTAATAGGCCCGCGCGTCATCTTCCGTCGGACGAAAGCGTTCAAGATTCGTGTCGAGAAAGCAGGTGCGAGCCAGCACACGCTCGCGGAAAAAACGCTCCTTCTTCTCGCAATGCGTTGGAGTCGTCATCTCCTCCAAAATCGCCCCGGCGAGCAGCTCTTGCGTGACTGTTGTTGGGCCGAAATGCTTTGCCACCAGCTTCTGCGCCTCCTCGTTCAGCTGTTCGGCCCGCATGAGCGCGATGATGTTTTTCTGCAGATTCGGATCGCGCTCGATCGTTTCGGTCGTCAGGCGCTGCTCAGGGTAAACGTGCGCCACCCACACAATATAATAGCCGTTGTGCAAAAGCGTCGGCGAAGAAATCACGTCCTCCGGCAGCGAAAAAGCGAAATCGACAAACTTGCGGTTATAAGGCACATGGCGTGAGATCGTCCCGATGCGTCCGCCTTTCGTGCTGCTTGGCGCCTGACTGTAAAAGCGGGCCGCGTCGTCGAATCGCAGGCGATGCTCAGCGAGAAGGCGGTAGATCTCCTCCATCTCTTTCTTCACGGCCTCGCGCTCGGCTTGGGTTTTTGTCCCTGTCGTCGAGCGGAAGATATAACGCACATCGCGCATTTCCTCACGTTCGAAAGCCTTACGGTGGCGAAATCCTGCCTCGACAATCTCCGCCAGCGTCGGTGTGGTGAAGTGTGTTGCCACCTGCGTTTGCCACGCCGCGATGACGCACGGCCAGAGCAGAGGTCGCGAAATCGCACTCACCGTCGTCTCAAGGTTCGGACACAGATCGCGCGCGCGCGCCGCCATCGCTTCTTCCCATGAGCGCTCGCGTGCAATTTGCTCCACGAATGTCGCTGCATCCTTGCGCTCCGCCTCAATCGAGCCATGCAGCGCCGTTTCCACCGGATCCGCGTATGGATAGCGAGCGGCTTGACTGTAGAGGGCAATATCCTCAGCCGTCAAGTTGCCGCCCCTCCACTGCGCCACGTGCGTCGCCAAGAGGTCGGACGCCGCGGCTCCCGTTGCCGCTGCAACCGTCACCACACCTGCCAGCCATGTACACAGAAAACTCCAAAACAACACGTGTTTTGTGCGATCATTCATCACACGGAAAATCTCCCTCACAAACTTACTCAAGGCCGAGCACGCGTTACGGAGTGCTCACCACAAAAAGAGACAAGCAAAAAAGAAGGGGAGCGGAATGGTGCCCTTCCGCTCCCGTGTCTTACCTGTTTCGATCGCTCTGCCGCGAAAGCTCAGCAGAACCATCGGCGTGGAATCAGTAAAGATTCCAATCGGACACACCCGAAGCAACCTCGTTGGGCAGGTTCCAAGCCGACAGCGAGTTGTTCGTGTAGAGGAAGAAGACGCGCTTATTCGTCAGGTCGATGGCCGCAGCGCCCGACCCGTTAGTGTTCCCATTGGCCCCACCGCTCTTCTCAAGTCCGCTTGCCGTTTGAGCGAGAAGAGTCTCGCTGGCAACGTGATAAACAGTCCCGAAGAGGTTTGTCGCCGAAGAGGTGGCGTTCGCAAAGGTGTTGGCAATGATCAGGTTGTTTCCTGGGGTGACCTTGACATCAAACGCGCCGACGCCCGCCAGCGTCACAAGCTTATCGCCAAAAGTAGTGTCCTTTGTGCCATTGGTGCCGCTGATCGTGTAGCGCCTCAGTGCTGGAGTTTCTGTGCCACTTGCGGCGGCCTTGCGGACGAAGAACGCCGTCGGATCCTGAGGATCCCACTTCACATAGGGAATACCGGCCAGACCGACATCCAGCGTAATGTCCTGCTTGGTGAAGGTGTTTCCGCCATCAGTCGACGTAAACACAGCCACGTTGGGATTACCGGAGCCGCCGACCAGAAGCGAAATGTTCGAACCAGAGCCCTTGACATCGGCGCTGTCGCCGTAGCGGACCGCTACGCCTGCCTCGGTATAGCTCGCCACGGGGGTCGCCGATTCATTGGCGTAAGTGTAAATCTTGAAAGTGCTGGTCGCAGCTGCGATGTTTGTCAAAAAGAGCTTGCCGTCCGAGGTGGGATTGATAAGATTCAAAATTACCGTACCGCCCGTTACTCCGGTAACGTCTAAGGCATTGGGCGATTTCTCGGCGCCAGTGGCGGGGTCAAGCCGATAGACTGCATTACTCGGCGTACGGTCGGGCACGAGCACTGTATCAGTGACTTCGTTGTAGGCCATCCCACGCGTGGTGTTGTCGTTCCCAAACCAGGCAAGCGAGCCTCCCTGGTCCACTTTCCAGATCTGGGTCATGGTGTAGGGGGGCGCGGCGAAACTTACAGCAGCTACGCTGACTGCTGTGAGGGTAAGTGCTAACTTCTTCATAGGTAAACCTCCACAAATGTCGTTTTGACTCGGGGAAAGTTGGCACCCACTTTCCCATTGTCTTTTTTATGCATATGTCACAATTTTGGGTGGCGTCAAGTAAAAAATGACGTGTAATAATAAATCTGTGCAGTAATAGATAAGTTTTGAAATGAGAATCAACAACGACGAAGAAAGGGGAAATGGCCATGTTCCTGCGGCCCGAAAGACATGTTTGCTTTTTTCAGAGTTGTTTTGATGTTGTCCTGACTTTGGCCGTGGCCTGCACTCTTTGCGGTTGCCAGAGCGAGTCGCGTGAAGCTGCGGTGTCGAGTCGGGCGGCTCGGCCGCTTGCGCCGACTCCGGCTGTGTTGCTGCAGAAAACGGAATTCAGAAATGAGCCATGTGCTATTGTTCCTGTCGAAGGTGGAACCGTGACGCTCGAGATGATTTCCAGCGAAGTGCTGCGCTTGCAACTGCGCGACACAGCAGGTCGGCCTGGATCGTTCGCCACACTGGCCACCCTGGAAACGAAGGTCCCGGAAGGGACTTCCCAACCTGAGAGAATATTAGCATTTTATCGCCTTGTTGGAGGCTTCCCTGAAGGGCTGTACGCAAGAATCTCCGAGCCCTTTTCTGCAGCTACGTCGGGTACGTTGCACATGATGCAGCTCAATGGCTATGCGATCGGGGATTACGTGTGTCAATTGCGCTGCCCGGCGGAGGTTGCTGAAGGCGAGCAAGCACTTGCCATTCGCGACACGCTGACCTCGCCCGCAGTCCACATAACTGCGGCGCATCAGTTCATATCCGTCCTTGAGAATCTCGCTGCGGATGGCCCTGCAGAGCACATCCCGCAGGTGCTCGATCTCATGCTCCGCTACTTGCACAGCTCGGCGGAGCTCACCCAAGGTGCGACGGCGGCAGCATTTTCCGAAGCGGCGAGCGCAGCGGCAGAATTCCGAGCAAAGGTCTCCCCCCAAGGCCAATTCCCCGCGAACGAGTTCGAACAATTCCGCGACCGACTCAATGAGCTTCTGCAGCATGCGCAAAAATAGCGGGCGTGCGGCGGCGCGTGTCAGTATGTGGCGCAAGAGGTTGTGGCCTCAGCGTGCGTGAGGAATTGCGTCAGTCTTCGTGACCGGAAGCGGAGCGAGTTGATCCACTCTTTTCTTCGGCTAGTACGTGATCGTAGATAGACTGGACGTGAACGAGGAACTGTGAGGGATCAAAGCATGCTTCGAGATCCGTCGGGGAGAGCACGGCAGTGGCTCGCGGATCTTTTTCCAAATTGCTGCGTAGCGTCGTAGCCTCATCCTCCCATGTCCTCATGGCCGCGCGCTGCACAACGTCGTACGCTTCCTCACGCGTGAGGCCGCGGTCAACAAGCGCAAGTAGCACGCGCTGCGAAAAGATCAGCCCGCGTGTGAGATTGAGATTTTTCGCCATCTGGGTAGGATAGTAATGGAGTCTTTCGAGTACCTGGCGCGCCGAGCGCAGCATGTAGTGGAGCACGGTTGTCGAATCGGGAAGGATAACGCGCTCCGTGGAGGAGTGGCTGATGTCGCGTTCGTGCCACAGGGCGTTATTTTCCAATGCGGTGGCCGCGTAGCCGCGCAGGAGTCGCGCGAGGCCCGTGAGCTGCTCGCACTTCACGGGATTGCGCTTGTGAGGCATGGCGCTCGACCCCTTTTGGCCTGCCGCAAAAGGTTCTTCTAGCTCGCGAACCTCGGTGCGCTGGAGGTGACGGATCTCGGTAGCAATTTTTTCGATCGTCGAGCCGCAAATGGCCAGTGCGCACAGCAACTCGGCGTGGCGATCGCGCTGGATGACCTGCGTGGCAACCCTGGCGCGACCGATTCCCAGCTTTTCGCACACACGCCTCTCGATTTCCGGGCCAGTGTGCGCGTAAGTGCCCACGGCTCCGGAAATTTTTCCTACTGCAACGCGGCGAAACGCTGCTTCCAATCGGTGAGCGTTGCGCCCCATTTCGTCGTAATAAAGCAAAAATTTTAATCCTAACACAATCGGCTCTGCATGCACGCCGTGGGTTCGCCCGACAATCACTTGGTTCTTGTGCTCGAGGGCAAGCCGCCGAAGCGTTGCGCGTAGCTCGGCGACTTCAGTCAGGATGAGCTCACCGGCCCGTTTGAGGCGCACGGCCTGGGCGGTGTCCACGACGTCGTTCGAGGTCAGCCCCATGTGCACAAAGCGCGAGGCAGGGCCAATGTGTTCGGCCAGGCATGTGGTGAAAGCAACCACGTCATGGTGGACCGTCTTCTCGATTTCTTCGATTCGCGCGACATCAAAACGCGCGCCGGCTTTGATCTCTTGTAATGCCTCGGTGGGAATGCGCCCGAGCTCGTGCCATGCCTCGCATGCCGCAAGCTCGACTTCGAGCCAGGTTTGGAATTTTCTCTCCTCGCTCCACAGCGCCGACATCTCGGGGGTAGAATAGCGGGGAATCACGTTGTGCTCGCTCCTTTGTCGCTCAGGGTTTCGTCGAGGAATCGGACAACTCGTTGCTCTATGCGCCACTGGCGCTCGGTTACGGCCTTAAGCGCCTCGGCATACGCCTGATGCTCCTGCTCAAGGATTCGCGCAGCCAGGCTCTCCTCTGTGTCATTGTCCATGACGGGCACGCATCGCTGCACGATGATGGGACCAGTGTCCATGCCCGCATCCACGAAATGAACCGTGCAGCCAGAAACTTTCACGCCGTATTCCAGCGCCTGGCGTTGGGCGTGAAGGCCGGGGAAGGCCGGCAGAAGCGCTGGGTGGATGTTGAGGATTCGTTCGGAGTAGCGTTCGAGAAGTGTGGGGCCGACAAGCCGCATGTAACCGGCAAGCGCCACCCAGGTGATTGCGTACGATTCGAGAATCGCGACGATGGCTTTCTCAAACTGTTCTTTCGAGGCGAAATCTTTGCGCAGCACCACATGGGACGGCACGCCAAAGCGCTGCGCGATCTGGAGCGCGCCAGCATCGCTTTTATCCACAATAAGGCAGGCGATGTGAGCTTTGCGGAAAAACCCATCGCGTTCGTGGCGCAAGAGAGCTTCGAAGTTTGACCCTCGGCCCGAAGCCAGCACGCCAACCTGAACCTTTTCCCTGTTGTCTGGCGTCATTTGTCCTCTCGGATCACCGATATACTACCGTGCGCCTCCACTGCAGCATGCTCATCCGCACTGGGACGCAGCGCTGCTTTCTGTGGGAATTTGCGCCCCCCTAGTGGGTGTGAAAATGAGGCAGGCGAGCATCGTAGTCCCGCAGGAGATCGCCGTGAACTGTGCAGCGCGGGAGCTCACCCACTTTGCCGATGACATATTCGCCGCCGCTGGGGCAGCGTGGCACATTCACAGGCGCGCGCACGGTGTCGTCATCGCACGGGGCGCGACGTCCATAGTCATAGCGGCGAAGGTACTTGTGAGCCAACACCTCAGCGCTGGGCGCCTTTGTGCCGGGACGTGCTCCCGTTTCGCGAGCCCACTCTTCTTTTGCGTCCAGCAAGCGTTCAAGGTTATAGAGACAAATCTGCTCGCGTCCTTCTGCGGTGGATAAAGGTGGATCCACGGGATGCTTCCAGTTTGGGGCGAGCGCACAACCACTGAGTGCAAGCACTGCCACTGCCATCGACATGATCTTCCAATGTGTCATCTTCGAGATCCCTCACAAAACTAACAATTGCACAAACACTTTCCACCGCTTGCTGATCACATATTCAGCCGCGCTGTGTTGGCGCAACAGAATTTCGCCGCTACGCCACACTGATGTCTTCCGAGCGCGCGGCGAGCAAAAACTCGTGCGAAACAGCCATGCCCGCCTGAATGGCTGTCTGGAGCTGTTCATCGTTTTCGTAGGGGTTGGCGGATATAATGTAGGCGCGCACGTGATCACGGAGATTTTTGCGGAAGGGAAGGGGCTCAATTTCCAGGCCGAATTTGCCATTGGGCCGCCGGACGGTCAGTTGATCGACTGCCGCCAGATAGGGCACATTTGCGATTGTTGTAGTTCCCTGAAAATCGGTGCAGAGCAGGATGGAGAGGGCGTCGCAAACTTCGAGCAAACGGACGTCGTCCTCAAACGTGCCACCAACGGGCACACTCGCTAGCGAGGCGGTGGCGGTATCATTTGGATTTGTGGGCAGAGCTTCTTCGAGGCTCTCAGCACGTTTCTCTAATTCGCGGCTCCATGTTTTCAGCCGATGTTCCTGTTCAGCGAGGAATTTTCCGAGCGCCACCGCTTCGCGCGGGCTCAATCGTGCAATCTCCGATTCGCCTAGCGCACGCTTGACGAAGTATTGTGCAACTACGCATGCGCCATAAAGCAAGCCCTGCTCGGCGATCAGGGCCACGCTACGTGACCAAATCGCATAATGTTCCGCCTTGGGCATTTCGAGGAAAGAGCGCGGCTCACCTCGCCCGTTGAGATGCGGCGTTGCGTCATATTCGGCCCAACCGTCATCGTGCATGGCGATGGCTTTAATGACCTCGCCGTTCGGGCGAACCGGCGAAAATTTCCACGCTGCCGCAATCACCCCGGCCACACGCGCGTGCTCGGCCTGCGGCACAAGCATCCATTTGTCTTTTCCCCACCGGCGACGGATCATCGCATTATCCCGAAGTTAGGTATCTCAGAATCGAGAGAAAACATTGCTCAGCGAGAATCAAGCGTCAAGAAACGGAAGCACATTTCAATCCAGAGTTGCGCGGCAAAACGTCAGACCGTAGACTGCAGTGGCACCCGCCGCGCAAAGAGCCTGCGCGCATTCGTTGAGCGTGGCACCGGTGGTGCAAACGTCATCAACGAGAAGGATCGTTTTTCCCACAACGGCTTCGGCGTTACGGACCACAAATGCGTCGCGAACATTTTTGGCGCGGGCACGCCGGTCGAGATGCGTTTGCGAGGGAGTTGGACGGATGCGCAGCAGTGTGTGGTCTAAGTAAGCGAGCCCCGTTTTGCGCGAGATGGCCTCGGCAAGAAGCGCCGCTTGATTATATCCGCGTTCACGCCTTCGAGTGGGATGAAGCGGAACGGCCACGACTCCACCAAACGCCAAGGCGGAGTAGTGGGATTGCAAAGTGCGAACCATCAGCGGGGAGATGACCTCCGCATACTCTTGACGGTTGCGATATTTCAGGCGGTCGAGAATCGCAATGGCGGGGCCCTCGTATGCCGTGAACGAGCGAACCGCGACGAAGTAGATCTCACCCTTCGGGCACAAAGGGCATGCCCTCCCTGCAGCAGCCGGGGAATCTTCAGCGCCGCAGCGTGGGCAGAGGGGCAAACGCAAGGGGCGCAACGCTCGCTCGCAATTCGAGCAAACGATGCGCCCCGGTTCTAGGATTCGTTCGTCGCAACCGCAACAAATTCGTGGAAAGACAATATCCACGAGAATGCGGCCGAGCGAAACAAACGCACCAAGCATCAGGCCTTATTTGTCATCGAGAGCCTCGATGCCAGGCAGCTTCTTGCCCTCGAGGAACTCCAGCGATGCGCCGCCGCCAGTTGAAATGTGGGTCATTTTGTCTGCGAGTCCAAATTTTTTCACAGCCGCTGCGCTGTCGCCACCGCCGATGATCGTGACAGCGTTGGAATTGGCTAGTGCCTCGGCGATCGCCTTACTTCCACCGGCAAATTCGTCTATTTCGAACACGCCGACCGGGCCATTCCACACTACGGTCTTGGCCTTGGCCAGCTCAGCCAGATAGAGTTCGACGGTCTTAGGCCCGATGTCCACGCCCATCCAGCCATCGGGAATTTCGCCCGCGGGGAAGACTTGGCGCGGTACGGTCGGATCAGGCTTCTCCGTGGACTGGCAACAGAGATTGTCCACCGGCAGGAGAAGCGTCTTGCCGCTAGCCTTCGCCTGCTCGAGGGTGTTCTTGGCAACTTCGAGCGTTTCTGGCTCAAAAAGCGAACTGCCAATCGAGCCACCCTGCGCTTTGATAAAGGTGTAGGTCATGGCGCCGCCCAGCACGAGAGCGTCTACCTTCTGCAGCAGATTCGAAATGACGCCGATTTTCGAGGAGACTTTTGAGCCGCCGAGAATAGCGACGAATGGACGCTCGGGGTTCGCCAGTGCCTCGCCCAAGTATTTGAGTTCCTTTTCCACGAGAAAACCGGCAACTTTGATCGGAAGGAAATGAGTGATGCCTTCCGTGGAAGCGTGGGCGCGGTGGGCTGAGCCAAACGCATCCTGCACAAAAATATCGGCCAGGGCTGCGAGCTTTTTTGCAAACTCCGGATCGTTTTTTTCTTCTTCGGGATGGAAGCGGAGATTCTCGAGCAGGAGTACTTCGCCTTCGCCGAGCTCTGCCACCATCTTCTCGACTTCGGGCCCGACGCAGTCGGGCGCCATCTTCACGGGCTTGCCGAGCAATTCGCTCAGCTGCTTAGCTGCGGGAGTAAGGCGCATCGAATCCACGACTTTGCCTTTAGGCCGGCCGAGGTGTGAAGCGAGGATAACTTTTGCCCCTTGCTCGATGAGATAGGTAATGGTGGGCAACGACTCGCGGATGCGAGTATCGTCAGTGATCTTGTCGCCGTCGAGCGGAACATTGAAGTCCACGCGCACAAATACGCGTTTTCCCCGCAAATCGGACAAGTCGCGCAGCGATTTTTTTGCCATAGTAACTCCTCTCACTTGTCATATGATGTGTGGAACGTAATTTGCGAAAAACGGTGCAATCAACAGAAACAGACCGTATCGAATAACGAAACATCTTCTACGGTATTCTCCAACGCGCCAGGGTGAAATAGTGGCGCTTGCGCGCTACCCAAGTGGAGGGGTGGCCGAGTGGTTAATGGCAACAGACTGTAAATCTGTCGCGCTAACGCGCTACGGAGGTTCGAATCCTCCCCCCTCCACCAGCTTTTCTACGCGAGGCCGAGAGCAGCCAGAAGTTTCTTTTCCAACTGTTGAAGAGTTATGTATTCGGGCAGAGTTGCGCCTGCCGAGACAATGTTCGTGTCTTTTGGTCCCGCGCCAGTGAGCATAGCCACTACTGGGGCATCGCGTGAAAGCACTCTGCGCCGTGCGAGGTTGCGCAAGGCAGGCAGAACAAGAGCGCTTGAAGGTTCAAGCCACAGGCCCGCGCGGAGTGCAATTTGCCAACCTTCTCTAATCTCATCTTCTGTCACAACTTCAGCGAGCCACTGATACCGCTTGGCTAGTTCAAGGACGTCGGTGCCGCCCGGCGGCGCATTATTGGTAAGCGCACTCGCGAGCGTTTGAGGGGGTGGATAGGGAATCGGATCCGACAAGTCGGCGAGGATGGCGTCGGCCAACGGCGCGTTCGCGGCTGCTTGGATGAGGATCATCCTTGGTAAGGTTTCGATGATCCCAGCTTGTTCGAGTTCACGCCAGCCTTTATGGAGGCCGCGAATGTGGCCAGCTGCACTTGTGGCTACGGCGACAAAATCCGGAATCATTCCCTCGAGCTGTTCGAGCAGCTCAAATGATGCGAACTTATAGCCCTCCACGCGGATCGGATTTGCTCCGGAAGTTATGCGGAGTTTGAGTGCGCGAGCCAGCGCAGCGAGGTGCCTTTTGAGTAGCCCGAGGTCGGGCGTTTTGACGCGAAGAATTTTCGCCCCGTAAAGGGCGGCTGAGAGGAGCTTTTCGGGGGCGGCTGTTGCTGGGACAATGATCACGGCCTGGAGTCCGCAACGTGCGGCGTAGGCTGCCACCGACTGCCCCATGTTGCCAGTGGAGACTGTTGCCAAGTAGTGTTCGCCAAGTTGGCGTGCGAGAGCACAGCAAGCCACAGTCCCCCGATCTTTGAAACTCCATGTGGGATTCGCTGTTTCATTCTTGAGAAAAAGCCGATCTAGTCCTGTGTAGGCTTTCACACTTGCCGGGGCCTTGATGAGTGGTGTGTGCCCCTCGCCGAGTGTGCAGTGAGCGCAATCGACCTCGAGGTGCCAGAAATCGGCAAAGCGCTCGTAAACCGTGCGTCCTGTTCTTATGCGAGCTGCGCGATGCAGCTGGCCTTGAAGCTCGAGTGTTTCGCCGTCATCGCCAAACTCGTCAAGTTGTGTGAATGGATAGGGGCGTCCCGTTCGCAGTCCTATGAAAGCTGCACTCATTTGACGTGCATCCTGATTTTAGTCCATTATGGGCTCGAGCAACAACCGGTAGAACCGAAAACTCAACAGCCGGTTGTCCGCGCAGCTGTCCTCAACGTCGCTCCGTGCGATTGCATAATTTGCTTTGAAATATAAAATGTTTTTCTCTTTAAGCAGCTCATGGTGAAGCATCAGCTCTTGGGGTTGCACATGTGGGACGGGGTCGAAGCCGAGCACAGTAAGTGGCGCATCGTTAAGGCGCAGCTCTAGTTGTGGCCGATCGCGTTTGAGAATCTTCCATTCTAATTCTTGCGGGAGAACGCCAAGATGTTTCAGCGCTGCAGCGATTGAAAACTTCGCTGTCGTTTGCTCGGCTTTCACGGGGATGACTTTGCGCGAAAGCTGACGGTCTCCTGCGCAAAGCTGAAATTCCCAAAGCAATGATTCGTAAAGAGCTAGGGGAGCCACCTCAAGGCGTAGACGATAATCGTGCGTGCAATCGAGTGGCGGCAAGATGCACCACCCGAGACCATCTGAGAGCCAATTCCATGAGATTCCGCCGAAACGCTCGGGGCCCAGGAAGCTGCCACCGACGTGCGCTAGCCACTCCCGTTCTCCAAACTCAATGATAATATCAGACTGTTTTTCTGTCACAGGCTGCTCCTGCGTCACAGGTTGCTCGTGCCCCTCAAATCCCCTTGCCGGAAAAGCGTCGCCGAGGGATCGCCAGTAGATATGCTACTTCCGGCGCTGCTTTGGTGTGATAACGTTCTCTGTGCTTGTGTAAGTCTTCGGCATGGTCCGCAGGGGATTGAATTTGCTTGTGATCACGGCAAAAGAGGCTTCCTTGCCGGGTTTGAAAACGAGCTTATGGCCCTCGGGAGCAGGGAATTCGTTGAAGATTGCCCTGCCCATAATTGTCTCACCCGGTCCTAAGCGCGTCGGCACGTCTATGGCTGCATTGTCCGGACTATACGGGACAATGCGGCGTGTGCCTTGAACAATGAGCGCGAAATGATAGGGACTGACATTGTAGTCACGCGTTGAGTTGTTCGTGATAGCGAACGTAATAATGTTGCCCGAAGCTTCCGCCGCCATTGTGAAAGGCGAGGACGCAAATTCGTCAGGAACGGATGGCTCTGGCGAGGAGGAAAGACTAGAATTTGCCTTCATAGGTCTACTTCCGAGTTGAGCGCAGCCCCCGAAAATCACGCAACACATGACGACAATGAGAGACGTGGCTATACGCAAGCTTTTCATGGGATGCTAGTTTTGGAAGAACGCGACAACGCTTCAAGGAAAACATAAGTCTTGCCTACCATGGCGTCAGGGGTTCATCTGTGGCCTGTGCTCGTTCCACCCGCGATTGTCATTTCTGTGCCTACGCTGCGTGTAGCGAAGAAGCTCGCGTCGAAGCTAAGCTTTTCGCGGCGTTTGCACACAGGTTTATTTTCGCTGTGGGAGGGCTATCGCGACGGGGTTCTCGTTGCCGTCGTTTATTGTCAGGGCGACGAGGACGTCCACTACGCCTGCGTGCGGCACCTCGCCCATCTCTACCGCGTGGCGTGTGTCACGCTCGTCGAACCAGTTGTTGCTGTCTCAGAGGATCTTGCTCTTGGGGACGTGATCATCGTACGGGAGGCACGCCATTACTTTTGCCCGACGGCGCTGCCAGGCAATCTTGATGCTCCTAATGAACTTCTTTTCCGCGGTGAGCAGGTGCAGGAGTGGCTAGGGGCACCACCCGTTCTTGCCTCTCCAAAATTTCTCGATGCATGGTCTAGGATCAAAGCTCCGGATTTGCGGAAAGGAATCAGCACGGTTGCAAAGTTCTGCAATATTGGTTCAAGCTCTCGCCCCATACGCGGTTGGCGCGCCCCCGAATTTGTTCGTAGCCATTTTTCTGTCGAGGTTGTGGACGAAGGTGCTTATGGTTTTCTTTGCGCTTGCAAAGATGTCGGCTTAACGGGGGGCATCGTTGGCGTTGTCGAGGCGGCTGTCACTCATCAGCTTGGAATGACAACGGATTCTGGGACGATGTCACGTAAACTGCAGGAGGCGGCGCTCGCAGCGCTCGACGTGGCTTATGGGGAATTTGCCAGCATATCTTTTCGACGAATTCTGCCCGAAACCTGCTCGCCTTAGGCGGCGGTTTCAGTTTTGCGGCTTCGTTCGCTTGCCTGAGAGTTTTCTAACGCGATGTGCGGATAATTTCGATGCGCTTGCTCTTTTTGGTGGCCTGCGGCCTAGAACTCGCTGTCTCCTTCGCGGGAATGTTGGCCGGGGAGATCCCTAATGTTTCCAAGAGAGTTCCTTTCGCTCGCTCCAACTGAATAATGGACTTATTGTACTCGATGATCGCTCGCAAAAGATTGCTGCGTGCTGCGGCGAGGTCGGTCTGGAAGCGGAGCACTTCAAAACTTGTTGCCAGGCCAACGCTTTGGCGTTTCATGCCTGTGTCAACTTTTTCGCGATTGAATTCCACGGTAGCCATGCCGACCTCGATCTGCTGGCGGTTTGTTTCCACAGCGCGGATTGAGCTGCGCACATCCTGGATAATGTCCTGCTGGGCCTTGTCGATCATGAGGATTGCTTGCTCGATCGCCTTTTCAGCCTCTTTGAAGCGGTAGCGGGCAGCACGGTTTTGCAGAGGATAGCTGAACTGCAAGCCGACTCGCCAGTTACCGTAGTCGTTGCTGCGCGTCTCATCCCAAGCGCCCCCTGGGGTGTTGTCGACGCCAAGAGCCAGGTAGCGAGCGAACAGGTCAAGCTGCGGCAACGTTTGGTTTCTGGCAAGCTTGTGCTTGATATCAGCCTGTTCAAGGGCGAGCCGCACTTGGGCAAATTCTGGACGTTTGAGCAACGCCTGTTTGATAAACGCTGCCTCCTTGCCTCTGACGTCATATTCGGGCACTTCTGGGAGGTCCATCGGCACCAACGTGACCTCGCGCATGTCGGAGATTTCAGCAAGCTGATTCTTGAGTTGGTCACTAACTTCCTCGACTGTTTGCAGCGCGTTGACGAGAAGTTGTTGGCGCGCTGCCACATCAGCTTTTGCCTGCAGGACGTCGAGCTCCGGAAGAACACCCGCATTGTACTTTGCCGTGTTGACGCGAAGAAGCTCCTGTGCCTGGGCGAGAGAGATCCGGAGAACATCCACGTTTGCTGTTGCGAAAATCAGCTCGTAATAAAGCGAGATGGACTTTGTGAGCTCGCCAAAGAGCTGTTGCCGGTAGCTCTCGTTCGCCAGCTTGCTTGCGACTTCTGCAAGCCGAATTCCCGCGTTCGTGACGAAGGTTCCGGCGTTTTTCAGTAGCGGCTGAGAGACTTGGACTCCGGCGCCCGTGGAATAATATGGGCTAAAGTAGTACGGGGAATTGTTGTCCACGGAGGAGCGCTGGAAGAGCAATTCGATGAGCCCACCCGTCGGAAGAAGCTGTCCGACACTGACGTTTGTGCTTGTGTCTTTTTGCTTCTGGTCGGCAGCCATGCCCGTCGGTGGAGTTCCCTTATAGGGTGGCGGGTAATTCGTCCTATCCACAGAGATGCTGGCGCCAAGGCGCAGATCGTAAATGCCGCGCTGTGCCTCGATTTCGTAAGCGGCGCTTTGCATGCCCAGATCCTGAATTTTGATATTCAGGTTTTTTGCGACTGTTCTTGCAATGACCCCTTCGAGGCCGATGACGACTTTACGGCTTCGCTTTGAAGAGAGATATTCTTCGAACTCCGCGATATCCGGTAAGCGAAGGCCCGTGCCGCTTGTCTCTGAGGCGGTTAGCGTTCGACTTGTGCCACATTCGAGCGACGCCGAAGTGGTGAGAGTTCCGAGTTGGGCGCCACACCCGAGCAACTCATGCAGCGTTGGCCGGCGCTGAGTGCTCTGTCTGGCATCTGGCGGAAAATCCACTGAGTTGCCTGAGATCCTGGTGGGATTGTCGTCTTTGGCGTAGGCAAGCCCCCCCACGCATAAGGCTGCCACGAGAGTCATTGTCCAACTATGCCGCATCCTCAACATGAAGACCCTTTCCGTGAGTCACTTTAGTGAGTGCAAAAAATGGTGACCCTGTTTCCGCTGCGACTAGTCACTCGCAGCTGAAATGCCTGAAAATCCTGGAGGGCGCGGTCGAGAGCCGAAAAATCTCGCGGTGTCGCCAGCGCGACCACCGCAGTGTTACCGAAATAACTCCTTACGAAGGCGCGAGTGCCGTAACCCAACGTGTTTTCAAGGTAAGACGTAACCAGCGCGAGTTCGTCGAGCGACAGGTCGGTAAATAGCAATTCATGCGAGGCTTTGGCTCGGACCGCATGGTTCCAATACATTTGGATTTCTGAGCCAAACCGGTCTGCTGCGAGGTCGATAGCATTCTTCAGAGCTTCGCGCCAAGCGGTCTCTCTTTCCTTGTCCGCTGCCCGTGCTACAACTTCGTCGCGCCCTAAGGAGGATCCGTCGTCGGTTCTCACTAACTGAAGGACTAGACGAGTTTCATAAGACACCATGGTGTCGTAGAGTACGGGCGTTTCGCTCACTTTTTTGCTGATGCTGCGTAGGGCAACCATAACGTGGGCACCCTGGCGTAGTGCAGCAATTCTCGCTGCATCAAACACTGCGGGACACGCAAAGACATCGGAAAGCGGAGCTGGACAAGTGGGCAGAGATGGCTCGACGACTTTTGCCCCCTTAGCCTTGAATTTCTCGGTCACGAGCTGGCGTGCTAGACCCGATGACGTCGGCTCACCATCTAGTATTTCAGCGGCGTAAACAAAATAGCTTGGGTTTGCATCGGGGAGATACAAAAACCTTTTTTCCCGCAAATCGCGCGTCAGTGTTTCCGGCATGGTTTGCACCCTAATCCGCACGCCGAAACCATCGCGCGAAGCGCGGCGCTCAAGCACATAGGAAGAGGCAACGAATTTAGGCCAGTTTTTCTGAAGATAAGCTTCCAGCAAGTCACGTCCCTGGAGAGCGTAATCCGAAAAAAGGATATGTCCTACTGTGGCATTCACGGCCCTGAGACAAGCGAGCCTTACGGCTTCCTCCTCCGTGGCACCAACTTGCTGATACTCAAAGGTGAGGTAATCAGGGCTTTCCACTGCTACAGCAGCGAAACCTGTAGGCCGCACGCAAACAAGTGCAAAAAAGAGAAGTGCAAGTTGCCACTTCCGCTGTATGATATACTCATTCATGATTGTCCCATCCAGCTCCAGCAGAATCAAACTGCGGTATCTTAGAACTTTCCAAGACAACGTGAACGTGGCATCCGCTCAAGGGTCAAGCACAATTACCTACGTCCTGCGGCAGCTCCCTGCGATGTGGTCATTTGCAGCGCGGCAGTCGCAGGTCGCTTACAAGCGGCCGGTGATCTGATGCCACGCGCGCAAGTGATTTGCGCGATACATAGCAGCGCATGACTTCAATCTCAGGCGAGACATAGATGTAATCAAGAGCGAGGAACGTCATTGGATGACCGAACGTTCGAAGCCGTTTGCGGCCAGTGACGAGGCAGGTATTGCGAAAAGCCTCTTGCAGCTTTTTGCTGGTGCGAACAGGCCACCAGTTATTGAAATCTCCCAACACGATGGCGGGGGCTGGTGTTAGGCGCGGATTGTGGATGATTTCCTCGCTTGCCAAACGTGCCACTTGTTCGCGGCGTTCACTGTAGCGCAGACCCAAATGTACACAAAAGACATGCACGAGGCCCCACGGTGTCTCGATGAGAGCGTGAAGACATCCCCGTGGTTCTCGGCCACCCGCCACGGAGAGATCGAAATGCGAAGTCGACCGAATGGGGAATCTCGAGAGAATGGCGTTGCCATAGGCCGCGTGCGCGTGCTTGTCTGATTTGCGGTGGTCGCGTACGGGCGCAAAACAATAGTACATGTCAAGTGTTTCAGCCAGCAAACGGGGCTGATCATCGCGCCGGGAACGAGAACGGAAACGCTCAATTTCTTGCAAAGCGACAACGTCGGGGCTTTCGCTGGCTAGGACTGCCGCAATCCGAGAAAGGTCGTAGTGACCGTCGGTGCCACAACCGTGGTGGATGTTATAGGTTAGTACCCGAAGCGTCTCTTGTTCCGGCTCGGCCATTGCTGAGCCGCTCGGTTTATGCTGCGGATGACGCAGGTTTTTCAGCGGACTTTGTATGTTCATCGCGCCAAACTCTATTCTTACCAACCTCGTGGAGGAAAACGTCACGTGTGTGCACAGCCCTCGTTGCTTGCGTGGCAAAAGGCACTCACCATCACCGCGAATCATTCGCCGGAGCCCTCCCCAGTAACGATGCCGCTCGTTGCGGCCCACGGTCTGGTGATTGCGGAGGACGTTGTATCTGCGCAAGATATTCCTCTATTCACCAGCTCTGCCATGGACGGCTTCGCTGTGATTGCCGATGACGTGAAGGGAGCCTCGCTCGAATCCGCCGTTACTCTGGAAGTGATCGGAGAAGCGCGAGCTGGTCAACCGTTCCGAGGTGAGGTGGAACACGGTCAGGCGGTGGAGATCATGACGGGAGCACCATTACCGGCTGGGGCTGACACGGTTGTCAAGGTCGAGGAAACGCAGCGAATAAGCGAGCGCCAAGTGAGAATTTTTTCAGCAGCTCCGCCTGCGACAGCGGTCAGAATAGCGGGACGGGATTTTCGCAAAGGTGAGTTGCTGGTCCACCGCGGGGAAAAGCTCACGGCCGGCTTGGCAGCGCTTTTGGCTGCGGCTGGAATCGGTGAAGTTGCGGTTTATCCGCGACCAAAAGTCGGCATCGTCGTCACTGGCGATGAACTGATGCGACCGGGCAGAAATCGCGCTCAGATGGAATTTGGTGCTATCTTTGACGCCAACTCCGTCATGCTCGAACTTCTAGTGAAAGAAATCGGGGCTGATGTGATCTTCTGCGAGTGGGTGAAAGACGATCCTGGGGCTTTGTCCGATGTGTTTCGCAGCCAACGAGGCGATTATGACATACTTATCCTTTCGGGCGGCGTTTCGAAAGGCAAATATGACTATGTTCGCCCACTCTTCTCTGACTGCGGGGGGGAAGTGCTTTTTTGGGGTGTGAATCAGCAGCCAGGCAAGCCCCTGTTAGTTGGAAAGCTAGATGGCAAGCTAGTCTTCGGGCTTCCGGGCAATCCTGTCTCCGCTTTCTTCTGTGCGGATCTTTATTTGCGCACAGCTTTGCGGCGGATGAGTGGGGAATCCGACGTTGAGCCGATCATGGTTACTGTCCTCCTGGGCGAAGAACTTTGCAAAAATGATGAGAGATTGGCATTTCGCCGCGCATACCTCAGTGCTAGGGGGAAACGGGTGATTGCCTATGCCTCAGGCCCCTCAGACTCAAATCTTGTTCACACGATCGCCCGTCATCATGGATACATCTTGATTCCGCCGGAAAGGGCTCGAATTCGTCAAGACGAGCCCGTGCAGTTTTTGCTCCCCGACCCGACGCGGGTGCCGAAGGAACTTTTGAAAACATTGCTTAGTCTCGTGTAAAAATTCTTCTGGTAAGCCAAAGAGTGGGTCTTGCGCTTTAGAGCGTCAGCGGCCGCTTAGAAAATGAGGAACACGAATGGAAAACGAAGCTGGTAATGTCCGGCGCGGACGTTCAAAAAAGCAAGAGGTGCCGGTTGATCAACTCCCACTCGACAAGTGTTTCCAAGAGTTGGAGCAAATTGTAGAGTCATTGGAGCGGGAGAATGTATCGCTAGAGGAATCTCTGCGATTGTTCGAGCGTGGAATGGCCCTCAGTCGCCGCTGCCTGCGAGAATTGGAGGCTATTGAACAGCGGATTGAAATGATTGTGGAGGATTCCAAGGAAGGGGTGCGAACGGTAACTTTTGAAACGCCTGAGAACGAAACCGAAGCTGATGAATAGGATACCTCGCCATGGCAGCGATTGTGGTGCCTAACGTAGTGTTCGCAACTCAATGCTCCTGAGGATAACATGCTAGAACTTGAACATCTCGAGTCACCGGAACAGATTCGTCACGCTGATTTCAAAACTCTCGAACAGCTGGCCCGGCAGATCCGCCGGCGCATCATCGAGACCGTTGCGGTCAATGGTGGGCATTTGGCATCCTCGCTAGGCACAGTCGAACTCGCCATTGCATTACATTACGTGTTTCAGACGCCGCAGGATTTGCTCATCTGGGATGTTGGGCATCAAGCCTATCCCCACAAATTACTCACCGGGCGCGCGAAGTCATTTTCGACACTCCGCAAACGCGGGGGGCTCAGTGGATTTCTTCGGCGTTCCGAGAGTCCTTTCGACGTTTTCGGAGCGGGACACGCGGGGACATCCATCAGTGCGGCGCTTGGATTGGCCTTGGCGCGTGATCTCAGGGGCGAAAAGCACAAAGTTGTTGCCGTCATCGGTGACGGCTCCCTTACATGCGGCCTTCCTTTTGAAGGCCTCAACAATGCCGGGCATTTGGGGACAGATCTCGTCGTTGTGCTCAACGACAACGAAATGTCCATTAGTGGAAACGTAGGCGCATTGGCCAAATACCTGAACCTGCTGGTTCAGTCGCGCCTCTACAATAAATCGAAAGAGGAAGCGTATGCGCTTGTTCGGCGCGCGCCCGCAGGCGACAGGATCATTCGCCTCGTGCATAAGCTCGAAGAAAGCACGAAAGGGTTGCTCGTTCCCTCAATTTTCTTCGAGGATCTAGGCTTCCGCTATGTCGGCCCGATTGATGGGCATAATGTGGAGGAGTTGATTAGAACATTCCAGCGCGTGCGCGAATGGCAAGGGCCGGTGCTCGTTCATGTTCTCACGAAAAAAGGCAAAGGGTACAGTCAGGCCGAAGGCGACGCTGTATTTTGGCACTCGCCACCATCGTTCAAGGTCGAAACCGGCGAGACGAAAAAGAGTAGTACGCTCACCTACACGCACGTTTACGGCAAGACGTTAGTTGAGTTGGCGGAACAAGACGAGCGTGTAGTGGCCATTACGGCTGCCATGGCTACTGGCACGGGACTTGTCGAATTCAGCCAGAAATTTCCAAAACGTTTTTTCGATGTGGGGATTGCGGAAGCCCACGCCGTAACAAGTGCCGCGGGAATGGCTATCGGGGGTCTGCGCCCTTTTGTGACGATTTACTCAACGTTCCTCCAACGGGCTTTCGATTCCATTGTCCATGATGTTGCTCTGCAGAATCTGCCTGTCATTTTTGCCATGGATCGCGCTGGGTTCGTCGGATTCGATGGCCCTACGCATCATGGGCTCCTCGACATCGCGTACCTGCGTATCATCCCCAACATGGTCGTCATGGCCCCCAAGGATGAGCAGGAGTTGCGCGACATGATGTTGACAGCGAAAAATTACACGGCAGGCCCGATTGCATTCCGTTACCCCCGGGCTTCAGTGACAGGAGCGGACATCACCGGCCCGCCCAAGGAGATCCCCATCGGCAAAGCTGAACTTGTCCGCGAAGGTCGGTCTGGAGTTTGCATACTTAGTTACGGACACATTTATCCGAACGTGATGGCTGCTGCCAACTTGCTTGCTGAGCACGGGCTTGACGCCACAATTATCAATGCCCGTTTTGCCAAGCCGCTGGATCGCCAAATGCTGCAATGGGCGGCGAAGCATCATGCGTTCCTGTTCAGCGTCGAAGAGGGGGTTCTGGCCGGAGGATTTGGGTCAGCGGTCAATGAAGCACTCATAGAAATGGGACTGACAGCCAATTGCCAGATTTTTGCCGTGCCGGACCTATTTATGGAGCATGGGGACCAAGCCTGGCAGCAAGATCTCGTTGGCTTGTCGCCGGAAAAAATTGCCCAGCGGATACTCGAGACGGTTAGGTCTGCAGGGGAGAGATTTTCTTTTGGTGCGCCGCAAGCTGTTTCGGTTTCCTCGCCTCAGCGCTAGACGTCAGTTAGCTCTTCTGGCGGGGGAATTTTCCGTGTCGGGGGTGTGGGTGCAAAGTGCTACACCTTAGTTTGGCTCGGATTGTTCATAGAAAAAGGCCGCTTGTCACACGGCAAGCGGCCTGAGTATTTACGACATCCGGTGTATAAGCTCTTACTGGAAGAGCTGCCAATCGCTAGCGGCTGTTGAGGGAACGACGTCGGTAATCTTGAAATTGTCAAACAACATGAAAGACTCACCCGGTGGATTAGACCAACTCGAGAACGGGTCCCCAGCGATAAGACCCACTTTTTTCTCGGTCTTGGAACTCGACACCGTGACAATTGGATAGCCATTGATGTAGAAGGTTACATTTGAGCCCCGTACAGAGGCACGGATTGTGTTCCACAGCCACCCTGCCACATTGCCCAATGTCCGTCCAGCAGGAGGCGCCAGGACAAAGCTAAACTGGGTGTTGAAATCATGAGAGACAAATGGCGACGGATCGCCGGCCTGGAACGTCCCGGTCTGACCGTTGAGAGTCGCGGTCGGGCCACCGGTTCTTGCTGCTGGATCATAGCAGAAAATATCCGTGGCGCTTTCGCCGTTCTCACCATTGAAGCCGAACGCGAGCCCGTCCTGAGGATAGCTGCTGGCGGTAGTAGAGAGATCAGCATATGCCGGGTTGGTGCCCCACACGCCAAATGCGGGGTTGCATCCGCTCAGAGCGTTGTTGCGCAGTCCTCGAATGCCATTGCCATTGCTCTGAATGACAATACCGATATGCTCAGTGGTTCCGCCGGCAGGGGATGAAATTGGATACGCGATGAATGCGTCCACTTCCACGTCATAGTTGGACGTCAGCGGCACTGCCGTGCACCACACAGTGACGCCTTCTTGGTAGTTAGTCGTGTCGTTGGTGTTGTTAGATTCAATTTTCAAGCCAATTGTGTCTCCGTGTGGAGATGCAGGAATTGTTGTGTAGCCGGTACCGGCGGGAGCAGTGTCCGTGCCCCAGTTGTACCCGAACGTCACAGTATTGTCTGGCGTTTGGGTTGTGACGAAATCACTCCCGGCGGAATTCATTCCGCTGGAGATGACGACTGTGTCGCTCCATCCCAAAAGTGGAAGGCCGGCGAGAAGTGCTAGAAATGTTGTTCTCATGGCAAACCTCCATAGGTGTCGATTATGACAAGCGGTCCATGCTGGCCGCTTTGTCATTTTTGTGAGAGAGTCTTTCGTCCTCTTGCAATTGTTTTTCAAGGAAAAAATGATGGGTACATAAAGCATTTCGACAAGGGGGACGCAAAAAAACAAGTTGCAATCATCTGGCGCGCGCCAACCATCGCAAAATCACAGTTTGCAACCCTAGATGAAGAAGAGAGTGTTGACGAAATGCCCGTAACGATGGACGCGATAGTCTCGCTTTGTAAGCGGCGGGGCATTATTTTTCAGAGCAGCGAAATCTACGGCGGACTTGCCAGCACGTGGGACTACGGCCCGATCGGTGTCGAGCTGAAACGAAATGTTAAAGAAGCATGGTGGCGCGCCCTCATTTATGAGCGTGATGACATTGACGGGCTTGATGCTGCGATTCTTATGCACCCACAGGTTTGGGTTGCGAGTGGTCATGTGAGCTCTTTCACTGATCCGCTTGTCGATTGCAAACAGTGCAAAAAACGTTGGCGTCAGGACCACCTTCCCAAGACGTTTTCGGTCTGTCTCGTTCCAGCAGACACGCCCGACGCGAAGGCGGTCATCGTCAAAGTTGTGGCGGAAGACGCCGACGATGCGCTGAAAAAGGCTAAAGGATCTAAAGATTGGGGGAGCAAACCAAAGGGTTATTGGCAAGTTCTTGGCGAGCCCCAGCTTACTGAGCCCGTTTGCCCAGATTGTGGGGGAGAGCTGACCGAGCCCCGATTGTTTAACCTCATGTTCAAAACGTTCGTAGGACCAGTAGAAGAGGCTGCGGCTGTTGTGTATCTCCGTCCCGAAACAGCACAAGGAATTTTTGTTAATTTTGAGAACGTGCTAACGACGATGCGCCGCAAACTCCCCTTTGGGATCGCTCAAATAGGCAAAAGTTTTCGCAATGAAATCACGCCCGGGAACTTCATTTTCCGAACACGCGAATTCGAGCAGATGGAGCTCGAGTATTTCTGCAAGCCCGGCGACAAGTGCAAACCTGGCGAGCCGACCGACATGGACTGGTGGGAGCATTGGAAGGCGGAGCGACTCAATTGGTACAAGCGTTTTGGCATTCGTAGCGAAAACCTACGCTTGCGCGAACATGCTGCCGACGAACTGGCTCATTACGCGAAAGGCTGCGTGGATGTCGAATATCGATTCCCTATCGGCTGGAGCGAGTTGGAAGGAATCGCGAACCGAACGGATTATGATCTGACGCAGCACATGAGACATTCTGGCCGTGATCTGCGCTACTTTGATCAGGAACGCGGAGAGCATTACGTGCCGTACGTGATCGAGCCCAGCGCTGGCGCTGATCGCGCCACGCTTGCTTTTTTGTGCGACGCCTATCGCGAGGAGATTGTCGAGGGCAGAGAACGGCGCGTCCTCAGCCTTCACTACGCACTCGCACCTATCAAGTGTGCTGTCTTCCCTCTCCTCAAAAACAAACCCGAACTCGTGGAAATTGCACAAAAACTTGCTCGGGATCTTAAGCGGTCCTTTTTCACAGTGTACGACGACACGGCAGCCATCGGAAAGTTGTACCGCCGACAGGACGAAATCGGAACTCCCTTTTGCGTGACAGTGGATGTGGATACGCTCTCTGATGGTCAGGTGACCCTGCGTGATCGCGACACCATGCAGCAAGAGCGCTTGCCGCTAGAAAAGGTTCGTCAGGTCGTTGCAGAGCGACTGCAAGCAGCTTGGGAGAGAGCATGAAATTCCTGCGAACTCGAGTGCAGAGCACGGATAGCAGAGTTTAGCGCTTATGAGCAATTCGCAAAGCCAGGAGCCTTCGAGTGGGACTGTGGCGTGCGTTTCGGCAGATCTCTGGCCTATTCACTGTGCCCGCTGACGGGCTGGCGCGGCGCGTGCTTTGGCAGCTCGCTTGCATTCGTTACCGTTACCCTGGCCTTCGGTTGCTCTCTGTTTTTTTAGGCAAGCCTGGGCCTGCCCGAGATGTTGTCGTTGGTTTGCGTGTGAAAGGAAGGCTACTGCGACTCCAGTTCGACCCTTCGGATAGCGGCGATGTGGCGAGTGTTTTTGAAAATTTTATCGAGTTGCCATTGCCGGAAAAATACATGCAAAACATTCATCGCGCTGTTTGCCTCGGTGGCCACATCGGGACTTTTGCCCTAGCGTTGCTAGCTCGCAATCCCGATTGCCGGGTGGTGATTTTTGAGCCAAACGCCCGTAATCGCGATTTTCTGTTACGTAATTTGCAGCTCAATGGTTTCCGCGCGGAGGTTCGTCCCGAAGCCGTTTGGATTAAAGCAGGAAAAGTACGGTTCTTAACAAGAGAATCGAATGCAGGGAAAATCCTGACAGCCGAGAGCGACTCCGACGAAAATGCCATCACAGTAGAGGCCGTTGACGTTAGGCAACTTGATGACAAGCTTTTGAGTCAGGTGCAGTTTGTGGAAATGGATATCGAAGGGGCTGAATGGGAGATTCTGCCGCTGTTATTACCAAAGCTTAGCCCTGGTTGTATAGTTTACTTCGAAGCTCACCATGTGGACCAGCATTGGCATGAGCTGGTCACCCTCCGAAACACTCACCCTTGTCAATCCTGGTCGTTAGGAAGGATTGGCAGCCACGAGTTACGAGTCATCCGTATTCTCAAGTAACGCTGGCGATTTCACTGGTTTTAGTCTTTTCTCGAAAGTGCTTTAAAGCGAAGTAGGCCCCGATCGTTGCGCCAAGTGCTTGAATCGTGACAAATGCTGCCAAAACATACGGGTAGCTTTGCACTGCGGTGCATGCCAGGAAATAAAGACCCTGCGCAAGCGTGATAGCAGCGAATCCTCGGGCCGAAAACGCGGAAGGTAGGGTAATAACAAGAATTCCTAGCAAAACCACAGTGATCACTGTTTCGGAAATGATGCCCGCCAGCGCGGCTCCCACAGCTCCCAACTTAGGAATCAGAAGCCAGGAGAGAAAAATCTTTCCCAGGGCGGCGGCCCAGTTGGCGTTTGTCAGTATGTTTTGGCGGTCGGCTGCTGCATAGACGACGAGTAGTCCAGTGTTCAGAAAGATCCCTGGCAGCATCCAGGCAAGGATCCCTAGGAGGGGGATTGCCGGAGAGAAGTTTTTTCCGTACGTTAGTGGGATGAGTAGAGTTCGGCCAAAGTAGAGGAGGAGGGCAAGGCTTGATGCAACGAGATAGAGAAGGGTAAGCGTGGCAGCGGTAAGCTTGCAGAAATGTTTGCGATCTGCGAGGAATGTGCGGGCTAGCTCGGGATAAACGGCGCCGGCGAAGCTCGTAGGAATGAACAGCAGCGAGAGGACGAAGGGCGTGGCGCTAGCATAGAGCCCGATTTGCCGGTCGGCGACAGAACCCGCATTGGTAAACAAGAATTTCATCAGTACCACGTCGAAGTAGTATCGCAGTTGCTGAGCCAGGTTTTGCAGACCAAACGGAAGTGCTTCGCGTAAGAGCGACATAACTGGACGCTTAGAGGCGGGCCATTGCGGTTTGCTAAAATTTCGGTAAAGATACCAATTGGCTGCCGCGCAATCGAGAAAATCTACGGCCACATAAGTGCAAATGATGAACCACAGCGGTGCCCGAAAAACGACAGCCAGAGTGACGCCCACCAACATGAGGACTCGATTACTGATGGCGAAGTAAGCATGATAGTGAAGCTGCTGGCGTGCCTGCCAAACGACTTCAGGATTCTTTCGAAATGCTTGGAACATTTGGCTCCACATGTAAATGGCACACAGAAAGCGGACATCGGTATGAACCTGTGATGAGGGCAGAATCGCGAGGGACGCAACGAGGATGGTGAAAGCAGCGAACGAAAGTATGAGCCGAGCACTGAAGAGCAGCCCGTGAATCGAGTTGTGCTGGGTGAGTGGTGCACGTGCCATACGCCGCACTGCGACTCGCGATATTCCCGCGTCGGTCATCACAGCAAACAGAATAGTGAAGTTAACGACGAACTTGAAAACGCCCAGTCCTTCTGGCTGCAAATAACGCCCGAGCAGCGCCGACAAGAAAAAATTGACCGCTGTGCGGATAGCTTCGGCACTTAGGAGAAAAATAGAGTTGCGCGCAATCGCTGAGTCCCAATGTAACAGCGCTAGCGATTGACGGCTTATTTTTCGAAGCATGTTTGCACTGTTGCTATGGCTATGATCTCGCAATTGCAAGAGTCTGCACGCACACATTTGTGCGTGACACTCATGAGGGAACCCAAAACGGTAGGCTTGCAATGCGTGACGAAAGAATCGTGATCATCGGTGCTGGTCCCACAGGGCTTGGAGCCGCGTGGCGACTTAACGAACATGGCTACGACAATTGGCTTCTCATCGAGCAAGCTCCCTTTGCTGGTGGCTTAGCAGCTTCTGTTGTGGATGAAAATGGTTTTACGTGGGATCTTGGCGGCCATGTTCAGTTTTCTCACTATGAGTATTTTGATCATTTGATGGATGAACTGCTAGGGCCAGACGGATGGCTTTATCATGAGCGTGAAAGCTGGGTATGGCTTTGCCAACGGTTCATTCCCTATCCCTTCCAGATGAATATTTGGAGATTGCCGCCCGAAAAGTTGAAGCAGTGTCTGTGCGGTCTTGTGCGTCTCTATCGTGAGGGAAACTCTAAGAACCCCGCTAATTTTGCCGAGTGGATCACTGCAACGTTTGGCGAAGGCCTAGCCGAAGTTTTTATGCGCCCGTACAACTTCAAAGTGTGGGCTTACCCGCTCGAGCGGCTCGGCACAAGCTGGGTTGGCGAACGTGTCGCAGTCGTTGATCTCGAACGCGTTCTGTGTAATTTGGTCGATGGTAAAGATGATGTTTCGTGGGGCCCGAATAATACTTTTCGTTTTCCGAAGCACGGAGGCACTGGTGCCGTATGGCGTGCTTGCGCACAACGTCTGCCGCGAGAAAAGCAGCGCTACGGCCACGCTGTGGTGAAAATTGATCCCGAGAAACATCTTGTCATTCTTGATGACGGAGTGGAAATCGCTTATGATTTCCTGCTAAGCTCGATGCCGCTCGACGTGCTCACTCAGATCTCAGGATTATCGGCACTTCACAAATCTGCTTCCCAGCTTTGCTTCTCTTCGACGCACATTTTCGGAATTGGACTCGCTGGGGCGCCACCGGAGCATCTTCGCACAAAGTGCTGGATGTATTTCCCCGAGGATGATAATCCATTTTACCGGGTCACTGTTTTTTCGAATTACTCCCCAAACAATGTGCCCGACATTCGCAAATACTGGTCGCTCATGGCGGAAGTCAGTGAGTCCCCGTACAAGCAGGTACCCGCCACGCCAGGCGAGCGCATCGAGCAAGTCATCGAAGGATTGCTCGCTACCAGACTCATCGCTTCGCGCGAGCAGATCGTCGATATTTGGTACACGCGCCTAGAGCGCGGATATCCCACCCCTACGGTCGAGCGTGACGCGATTATCTACGAAGTGCTGCCAGCCCTGGAAAAATACGGCATTTACTCGCGCGGACGGTTTGGAGCATGGCGTTATGAGGTCTCAAATCAGGATCATTCGCTCATGCAAGGCGTCGAGTGGGTAGATCATCTTTTTGACGGCGAAGAAGAACTCACTTTGTGGCATCCCGAAATCGTCAATCGTACTCATCGCCCTGCTATCCACGTGCGTTGAGTTATCCTATTTTCTGGTTGTCTCAATCCGCCTTGTGCGACAGTGTGTTTTCATCTTTTGGTAAATTTGCCTCACGCAGAGGGAGTGGTCGAATTCATGGAAAACCCGAGACAAATGCTTGTGGAAATCGGCAAAAAAGCCCGCAAGGCCGCGGCTCGGTTGGGCTGTTTATCGCCAGCTGCGAAAAATCGCGCTCTCGCGGCCATTGCGGACATGCTCGTCGCGCGGTGCGAATCCATCAAGCAGGCCAACGCTCGAGACCTGGAGGCTGGCCAAGCGAAGGGGCTTAGCGCCGCAATGTTGGATCGACTTATGCTCGACGATAAGCGCATCCTGGCTATGGCCGCGGCTTTACAACAAGTTGCGCAGCTGGAGGACCCTGTTGGCGAAATCTATGATATGCATGTTCGCCCTAACGGCTTGCGAGTCGGGCGGATGCGAGTACCCATCGGTGTGATCGGCATTATTTATGAGTCGCGCCCCAACGTTACCGTCGATGCGGGGGCCCTGTGTATAAAAAGTGGCAACGCCGTGATCCTGCGCGGGGGAAGTGAGGCATTCCACTCGAATCAAGCACTGGCCGCGATCATGGACGATGCGGCACAATCGGCCGGATTGCCGGAGGGCTCGGTTCAGCTCGTGCCCACAACGGATCGCGCCGCCGTCGAGGCAATGCTCACACTCAGCGAGTTTATCGATCTCATCATTCCCCGCGGTGGCAGGTCGCTTATCGAGCTTGTCGTTCGTATGTCCACGATCCCAGTGATAAAGCATTACGACGGCAACTGCCACATCTTCGTGGATGAGTCGGCCGATTTTGAAATGGCGGAGCGCATTATTCTCAATGCCAAATGCCAGCGCCCTGGCGTCTGCAACGCTATGGAATCACTCCTTGTGCACGAGAGCATCGCCGCCGCGTTTCTCCCACGGATTTGCCAGGCTTTAGTAGCAAATGGCGTCGAAATACGTGGAGACGCGAAGACCTGTGACCTAATGCCCGGTGTCAAACTTGCTACGGAAGAAGATTACCGCACCGAGTTTCTCGATTTGATCCTCAGTGTGGCGGTCGTGCCATCGCTGGACGCGGCAATTGCGTGGATCAATGAATACGGCTCGCACCACACCGACGCGATTCTCACGCGCAATCATCGCAACGCCATGCGTTTCCTGAGCGAGGTGGATTCTGCGTGCGTGTTTGTGAATTGTTCGACACGCTTTTCCGACGGCGGAGAGTTCGGAATGGGTTGCGAAATCGGTATCAGCACGGATAAACTCCATGCGCGTGGCCCCATGGGACTGCGCGAGCTGACAACCAGCAAATTTGTCGTTTTCGGCGATGGCCAAGTGCGCAACTGATACTTATACTGAGGTGAAAAATCATGGGCGAGAACGACACGCTCACACCAACAGGTGATAGCCAGGCTTTTCGATTTCCGTACAACACGGTGGAAGAGTATCTTGAAGCGGCGGAATCGGCGGCCGACACAAGCGAGCTTGAGCAGGCTGTCGAGATCTTGCGTGAAGCCGTTGCCCGCTTCCCTGACTCACCTGAAGCGCAGTACGATCTCGGAGTCGCCCTTTTTATGCTCCTCGAAGCGCGTCTCTCACATTTAGAAATCTGGGAAAATCTTGCAGAAGAAGAGGAGCTTGCCGAAGAGTGCGTCGCAGCATTTGAAGCGGCGATCGAGAAGAAGCCGGACTTCGCGCCAGCTTACACAAATCTTGCTAATTTATTAGCATTGCGAGGCAGTCGAGCTAAAGCCGTTGAATTGTGGCAGCGCTCGTTGGAACTTGATCCGAACCAGCCTACTGTGGTGGAAAACCTCCAGCGATACCGGGAAGAGTTAGGCGATCAAGAAACGACTGAGTAATGAGACCTTGGCACGTGAGCCAGAGACCATTGGCATGCCGGATTTGGACGTGGGATCAGGGCCCGCTAAGGGATGTCCACACCAGCGCTGGACGATCCTGTGTCTGTCGCATTTAGCGCTCGACTTCACACTGTTTCAACGCCCCCAGCAGCTCATGCAGCAGTTCGCCGCTCGTGGCCACGAAGTTTTCTATGCGGGTTGCCTGGGGTGGAAGCAAGCCATGCGCCAGTGGCTACGTGGGCAAGGCTGCGGTGTCTTTCGTGACGTCTTATACGTGACACATCCTTATTCGCCTTTTGGCGGCGCGCTTCGTTCGCTTTCAGCGGTCCATTTGAAACGATGGGGCAAGCGTAAGCTCCACGCGAAGTCTGGCCAACATCATGGGGAGCTTCGCATTGTCTGGCTTTACCATCCTGATTTTGCAGCGATTGCGGACGAGCTCGCACCAGACCTCGTGGTTTATGACGTTATGGATCGTTTTCGTTCTTTTCGAGCTTCGCCTGCAGATTTGTGGGAGGTCGAATGCATCGCGTACGAGCGAGCAGACCTTATATTCGCTGGCGGACACTCGCTCGCAAAAGCTGCTCAGCAGGATCTGGAGCGTTTGGGCATTTGCAAAGCGGTGCATTGTTACCCGAGTGGAGTGGATTTACCCCACTTTGAACAAGCGCTCGCACCAGAGACTAAAATTGCGCACGAGCTGATGGCGTTAGCGCATCCCATTGTTGGGTATTTTGGCGCGGTGGACGAGCGTCTTGACTTAGGATTAGTTGCTGAAGCTGCGCGGTTGCAGCCAAGTTGGAGCTTTGTTCTCATAGGTCCGATACTCGGTGAGGTCCCGAGCATGCCGCACAACGTGCATTTTTTTGGTGCGCGGCCTTACGCTGACTTGCCGCAGTATCTGAAAGGTTTTGACGTCTGCTTGCTGCCTTTTCGGCAAAGTGAACTTGTGGCGCATGTCAGTCCGACAAAAACTCCGGAGTATCTTGCCGGCGGCAAGCCTGTGATCTCCACGCCCATACCCGACGTGGTTCGCGATTACGGCGACGTTCTTGCAATTGTGGAGAACGCGCAGGAACTTGTCGCGGCAACGGAAAGTTTTCTCGGCAGCCAATATTCGCCCGCCGATTGGCACGACGTAGCTCGAACCCGCGGTCGCACTTGGGAAGAAATTGCTGCTGAGATGGAATCAAAAGTGTCGGAGAAAATGCACAGAAGCTAAGGAAAGGTCTTGTTGACTAAGCAGGCGGACGCGCAAGGATAGGTTTGCAATGGCGCAGAAACTTCGTACTATTCTTTATTCCCGTCATAAATTGCTTGGCGCAGCCATGACGGACTTTGCTGGATGGGAAATGCCTCTCTACTATTCCGGCATTACAGAGGAGCACTGCCACACACGGTCCAAGGTCGGCCTGTTTGACCTGAGTCACATGGGTCGTTTCATTATTCGGGGAAGTGCTTTTCGGGAGTTTCTCGATTGGGTCACTCCCGCACCGATTGCCCTCGCCCAAGCTGGCAAAGTGCTGTATTCGTTTTTTCTAAATGAAAGAGGTGGAGTGATCGACGACATCACTATCTACATGGGCACTGACTGCGCCATGTTGGTGGTGAATGCTGCGAATCGACAAAAGGATTACCTGTGGCTGATGCAACGTGCTGCTGAATTCACTGGCGTGGAGATTGAAGATCACTCTGAGCATTTGGCCATGATTGCTGTCCAGGGCCCCTTGGCTGACCGAGCTATGGAGTATCTCTTTGGCTCAGCTTTTTGCTCCTGCGCATATTATTCATTCCAAGAGTTAGCCGTGTCGCAACTACCCGTCCCGCTGGGGCCCATGGAATCCTCGACCAATGAGAGCCTGGTGCTGATCTATTCTGCGACGGGTTATACGGGCGAGCTCGGGTACGAGATTTATGCTCATGCAGCAGTGATCGAAGCTTTATGGGACAAATTGATCGCAAACGCAACCGACCTGGAGCTCAAACCGATCGGCCTTGGCGCACGCGATTCGCTTAGATTAGAAGCAGCCATGCCGCTCTACGGCCACGAGCTCACAGACGAGATTTTGCCCTTGGAGGCAGGACTTAGCCGGTTTGTCGATTTCTCGAAGCCAACGAGTTTCATTGGTCGAGAGGCTTTGGAGACACAACGCGAGCAAGGTGTGAGCCGAAAGCTTGTTGGGCTGGAAATGTCAGGCAGGGGAGCGATTCCGCGGCACGGCTGTGCTGTGAAGAACTCAGCCAACGAAATCATTGGCACAGTGACCAGTGGAGGCTATTCGCCGACTCTGGAAAAAAACATTGCGTTGGCTTATGTGGCGACCAGCCACACGGCCCCAGGCACATCGCTGCAAGTGGAAATTCGCGGTCGCCTCTGGCCTGCAACAGTTGTCAAAAAACCATTCTACAAAAGGAGTCGCTGAGAGTGTCTTGCCAAGAAATCCGCTTCTCCAAAACGCACGAGTGGGCGCGCGCCGACGGTGAATTGGCCACGATTGGCATCACGGACTACGCGGTGGAACAGCTCAACAAGGAAATAGTTTACGTTGAGCTTCCCCCCCTTGGAAAAACCGTCAAGCAAGGCGAAACGTTCGGAGTTGTGGAAGCCGTAAAAACCGCCGCAGATCTCTACGCGCCACTGTCAGGAACAGTCGAGGAGGTCAATTCGACGATTTCAGAAGATCCGTCTCCTCTATGTCAGGATCCGCAAGGCGAAGGATGGTTGATCAAAATCCGCCCAGCCGATCCTGCAGAGTGGGGACGTTTGATGAATGCCGATGACTACAAGAAGTTCGTGGAGGAAGAAGGGCACCATTGAGCCGAAATCCGTACGTCCAAACCACACCGACGCAAGAGCGCGAGATGCTTGCAGCCGTCGGGGCCGAAAGCATTGATGCGCTGTTTGAAGAGCAGGTGCCATCCCCATTGTTACGCGATGAGTGGCCCCCGCTGACTCAGCCAATGGCCGAGCTAGACCTCTTGTCCCGCGTGCGCGAGCTTGCTTCGTCATGCCTGATCACCACTGAGCGTGTGTCGTTCCTTGGCGGTGGGTGCTATGACCATTTCATTCCTGCGGCACTCGACTCCCTCGCCAGTCGCAGTGAGTTCGTCACAGCCTACACTCCGTATCAGCCAGAGGCCAGCCAAGGGACGCTCCAGGCATTTTTTGAGTACCAGACGCTCATCGCGCGACTCTATGCCATGGATGCATCGAATGCTTCGCTTTATGATGGGGCGTCAGCCCTGGGGGAAGCGGTGTTTCTCGCCCTTGCTGCGCAACCCGACAAACGACGCATCGTTCTGCCTTTTGCCTTACATCCCCAATACCGTCAGGTACTGAAAAGCTACGTTGCGCATCTTGACGTCGAAGTCGTTGAGTTGCCGGCAAAGAACGGCGTAACGGATCCCGACGCGCTGGAGAAGGCCGGAGCACTCAGGCCGGCTGCGTTGGTTGCCATGCAGCCCAATTATTTTGGGTGCCTTGAAGATGTTGAGCTATTCCGAAAAGTTGCAACGCAAAGTGGCGCACTGCTCATTGCCGTTGCGGATCCTTTCTCGTTGGGCCTTCTTGCGCCACCGGGTGATTACGGCGCCGATATTGCCGTAGGGGAAGGTCAACCACTTGGATTGCGCCAGTACTGGGGTGGAGAGACGCTTGGCATTTTTACCTGCCGCAAAGATTTCGTCCGTCGGATGCCTGGGCGACTCGTGGGCCTAACGCGGGATAGAAACGGCAAACGCGGATACGTTTTGACTCTTCAGACTCGTGAGCAACACATTCGCCGCGATAAAGCCACATCTAACATCTGCACAAATCACGCGCTCAATGCGTTGCGTGCAGCAATCTATCTGTCCCTGATTGGTCCCACGGGGCTACGGCGTCTGGCGCGCCAATGCGCCAGAAACCTCGCCTATTTCCGCAAGTGTCTGAGTCTCCGCTCGCCAGCGGCCGTGGCATTTCCCGGCCCCGCCTTCCGCGAAACGGTCGTGCGACTAAAAACCGATGCGCGTGAGGCTCTGCCCCGCCTTCTCGAACGCGGTTTTTTCGGTGGAGTGCCTCTCACTTCCCTCGGAACGGAGTTCTCGAACTTATTGCTGGTGGCTGTGACCGAGAAGAGAACGGATGCGGAAATAGAATCGTTTGTTACAGCACTCGCTGAAGAAAAGCTTGTATAAAGTCACAACGAGGGTGTGTTATGACGACAGGGATTGGGCACCCAGAGGTGCCAACGCTTTTTGAGGAATCGGTAGCTGGTCGCCAGGGAATCTCGCTACCCGACGAAGCCTCAGACACAGAGGAACTCCTTGCTGCCCTCATTCCATCCTCCTATGTGCGAAAATCCCGCCTGTCTTTGCCTGAGCTGAGCGAGTTCCAAGTGGTGCGTCACTTTACGCGTCTGTCGCAGCGCACGTTTAGTGTGGACAGCACTTTTTATCCACTGGGTTCTTGCACGATGAAATACAACCCAAAGGTGAATGAGGTTGTTGCTGCCAACGAAGCGTTTACTGCTGCGCACCCTTACCAGCCGGACGAGACTCTCCAAGGGCTCCTGGCAATTTATTATCAGTTGAGCGAATGGTTGGGCGTGCTAACAGGTTTACCCGGTGTGTCGCTCCAACCCGCTGCCGGCGCGCACGGTGAGTTCACAGCGCTCCTTGTGGCGAAAGCTTATTTTAGTGATCTTGGGGAAACTCAACGCACTCAGGTTCTGGTTCCAGATACGGCCCACGGGACAAACCCGGCCTCGGCGGCGCGCTGCGGCATGGAACCTATCGCACTGAAATCCAAGGACGGCCGGTTAGACCCGTGCGCGCTCAAACAAGTCCTGTCTGATCGCACCGCCTGTCTCATGATCACGAACCCTAATACCCTGGGGCTTTTCGAGTCCGAGATCATGGAGATTAGTGCGCTCGTGCACGAGGCCGGTGCTCTGGTTTATCTTGATGGGGCGAATTTCAACGCATTGGTCGGGCGTGTGCGACCAGCAGATTTTGGGGCTGATCTTATGCACATCAATCTTCACAAGACGTTTTCCGTTCCACACGGCAGTGGGGGGCCAGGATCGGGGCCGATCTGCGTTCGCGAAAACTTAGCACCTTTTCTCCCCGTTCCGGTTGTTGTCAAACGCGATGACCGCTATGTTCTACGCTGGGAGCAGCCGAAATCCATTGGAATGGTTCGCACGTTTTTTGGAAATGTTCCGGGAATTGTGCGCGCCTGGGCTTACATCGCACAGCTCGGGTTCGAAGGGCTTCGTGATGTCAGCGGGCATGCCGTGTTGAATGCCAATTACCTCCTCAAGCTCCTGGCCGACCGCTTCGACGTGCCGTATGGTCCCCGCTGTATGCACGAGTTCGTGATCGATGGCACACGACAGAAAAAATGCGGAGTGAAAGCTCTCGATATCGCAAAGAAGCTTCTCGACTATGGTTTCCATCCACCGACGACTTACTTCCCGCTCATTGTGCCAGAGGCGCTGATGATTGAGCCAACGGAAACAGAAAATAAAGAAACGCTGGAGGCTTTTGCTTGCGCGATGCTTGATATTGCCAAACTTGCAGAACAAGATCCGGTAGCCGTGACCAACGCTCCCGAAAGCACCCCAGTGAGCCGGCTCGACGAGCTGTCTGCGGCGCGCAATCCGGTGGTCGTGTGGCCCGAGGCCTAAGTTTCTTCTCGGTGCCACGAGGCGGCTGTGATCACTTGCAGGAGAGGATGTGAGGTTGCCGTATGAGGGCGCATTACGTGTCTCGAACAGTGATAGGACTGTTGAGCCTGTTCTTAGTCTCGGCTTCGTTTGCCGCCGTACCCACGAAACCATTTTGGTTCGTGCAGATCACCGACACGCACATAGGTGTCAGCGGTGCAGATGAAAAGCTTAGCGCGACTTTGCTGGACATCAAGCGCAATTTCCCGGCAACGGAGTTCGTCGTGAACACAGGCGACCTCACGGAAATGGGCAGCGAGGACCAACTTACCACGTACGTGCAACTCATTAAGTCATGGCCGTTTCCGGTCTATAACACAGTGGGAAATCATGACGCTCGTTGGTCGCCGAGTGGAAAAGAAAAGTTTCGAGAACTTGTGGGGCCGACCCGCTTCACTTTCGAGCATAGGGGAGTGCGTTTTTTCTTTTTAGATGTCTCCGTCGTTGCCGAGCATCACGGCCATTTCAACGCCGATGACCTGCAATGGCTTGACGAGGAACTTGCAAAATTGCCGCCAGAAGCTCCGGCAGTGATCTGTGTGCACCATCCGCCGCTCTTCCCGGGTTCAACAATAGATAACGACACCGAGTTCGGGAAAATTATCGCCCGTCACAATGTGCCCCTGGTTCTGGTCGGCCATGGCCACACGTTTCATCGGTATACCTTGAACGGCACGACCTTTGCGATGGGCGGCTCTACCTCCTACGCGAAGCGAATCGGTCAGCCATGCTACCGCGCGTACTATGTGGACATGACCGGATTCCTGCCTTATTTGCGAGTTGTCTCGCGCGATGTCACGACCTCCGAAAGTCTCATCCCAATTCAAAAGCCAAGTGATCCCTATGGAGAACTCGTTGTCAAACAACCGGAAATCGGGTCGCGAAAGGAAGTTTATCTCGATTGCAGGATCACATCGACGGCCAAGGCGCGTCTCACAACAGGGACATACGAACTCGACAAAGCTTATCGTGGAGTTTATCATTTCCTGCGGGATGGACGTTTCCGCATACGTGTTTCTTCTCTTGCTCCCGGGGCTCACCGCCTGACTGTGACCTTTGTGGACGACAAGATGAGCACCTACTCACGTTCGACCCTGTTCAACGTCGCTCCTCCGAGAACTGCCGACAGTCCGCGCTTTCTAAGAAAATTCGAAATGCCATCCACTATCCAATCGAGCCCCGCTGTTCACAAGAATCTCATGTACGTTGGCTGCAACGATGGCACTCTCCGGGCGTTCGATTTATTGTCTGGTAGCACTTTTTGGCAGAGAAAGCTAGGCGCCGAGATCATTTCTACCCCTGCGGTGACAGACAACTTGCTTGTTGTTGGCTGCAGTAACAGTCTCGTGTACTGCTTTGATGCGTACACAGGCGTGCCGCGCTGGGAGTTTCGCACGAACGGTGCAGTGCTTGCTTCCCCACGGATTGCGGACGATACGGTCTACGTTGGCTCGGGTGACGGTTACATGTACGCGCTTGACCTCGAAACAGGCCGACTGCGTTGGAAATTTGCGGCGGAAAACATGATCAAGTGCCGCCCTGCTCTCGCACGCGACAATCTTTTCTTTGGTGCGTGGGACAATTGGTTTTACAATGTGGACGCTCAATCTGGCCAGCTTGTCTGGAAGGTGCCTGTCTCTGTGACAAGGCAGTTTTCTGCGGCAACGGCAAATCCAGCCACGACCGGTACCCGAGTTCTTTTCACATCCCATGACTATTGCGTGCGATGCCTGGACCAGAAAACCGGATCGCATTTATGGATGTATCGCCCACAGCCTGATGAGCTTGGTCCGAGTTATTCCTCCTTTGTTTTTTATCAAAACGTTGCTTATTCAGGTTCGATTGCAGGCAGCATAGTTGGATTTGATTTGCTAAGCGGCAAGAAAGTTGCGGATATTCCTGTGCGCGTGGGTATTCCTGACGAGCTATTCGACTCTGCGCCCGTTCTTGACGGTCATTTTCTTTACGTCGGCTCAACCGGAGGAAATGTTTACTGCGTGGATCTCGCAGCAAACAAAGTACGTTGGTCATTTTCACTCCAGCCAGGGTTTATCTTTTCCGCGCCCGCATTGTGGGGAGATCGCCTCTTCGTGGCCTCGATGACTGGAACAATTTACGAAATTTCCCGGCCGGAAGCATCTGGCAAGCTTCCTTTCGAGATTGAGAAGCCAATCGTTCCTCTTGCGACACATGAGTTAGGAAGCAGGTCGTGGTGACTTTGGATGGGTCCAGAATTCTTGCCCTCGACTTAGGGGATCGGCGGATCGGTGTGGCGATTAGCGATGAACTTGGCATGCTCGCCCGTCCGCTGGAAGTCATTGATCGGCGTAAATCAGATGCCATCGCGCGGGTGTGCGAGCTCACGAAGAAGCATGGCGTGAGGAGCATTGTGGTGGGACTTCCCCTCAACATGGATGGCACGGAAGGGCGCCAGGCGAAACAGTGTCGGGAGTTTGTCGCTGTGCTCGAACAGCGCATGACAGGCCTTGCGATAGTGTGGTGGGATGAGCGCCTCACCACGCGTGCGGCGCATAATCTAACATTAGAAACTCGCTCGAAAAAACAGCGGCGCAATCAGTCGCTGGATGCTACCAGCGCATGCTTTATCCTGCAGGGCTATCTCGACTCCCAGAAGGCTTCGCAGACGAAGCAGGGTAGGGGCGGGGAGTCCTCGGGATGAAGGCGGTTCTCGCGTACTGCCGCAGGAATATCTTTGTTCCGCTCTCGTTGATTGTCATTTTATCTGGCACCATTGGTTATCGGCTTATCGAAGGATACACGTGGCTCGATGCTTTCTACATGACTTGCATCACGGTAGCCACTGTCGGTTTTCGCGAAGTCCATGAGCTCTCCCCTGTCGGTAAGCTCTTCACGGTGGGGCTGATCGTCGCCGGCTTGGCCACCGTCGTCATTGCCATTTCGCGAATCGGTGAGGATTTGATTGTCGTAACGGCAAGAAAACGGAGGGAGCGTATGGAAAAGCGAAACAAAGAGCTCCGAAATCACTACATTCTCTGTGGGTATGGGCGCATGGGACGGGTCATTGCAGAGCACTTGAAGCAAGAGCACGTCGACTTCGTGGTTGTGGACAATCGTCCTGAAATTGTCGAGGCTGTTTGGGAGGCGGGGGGCTACGCTATCTGTGGCGATGCCACAGCAGATGCGACTTTGGAAAAGGCAGGTATTCAATATGCGAAAGGTTTGGTGACAGTTCTTTCCAAAGACGCCGAGAATGTTTTTGTTGTACTCACGGCTTCGCAGTTGAATCCCAAGTTGGTCATTCTTACGCGAGCGAACAACGAGGAGGCTATCCCGAAGCTTTATCGTGCCGGTGCCACAACAGTGATCAATCCCTATGAAAGCGCAGGAGCCCGCATTGCTCAGTCGCTTCTGCGGCCGGCTGTTACAGATTTTATGCGGGTTATGTCTGGGACTCGTGGTCTTGAGTTCGGTGTGGAGCAGGTAGAGATTCAGCAAGATTCGTCATTGGCCGGAGTGACGCTGCGCGACAGCAACATCCGCCAAGCGACCAATGCAATGATCGTGGCAATTCGCAAAGCCTCTGACCAGCAGATGATTTTTAATCCTGCCCCGGAAACCCTCCTTGAGCCAAGTGACATTCTTATTGCCATTGGTAACAAAGATGCGCTCGATAAACTTGCAGAGTTGGCGCGAACCCGTGCGTGATAGGTCGACGCGCAGTTTGTCCCCAATTTGTGTGTGAAAAGTGCAGAAAGGATAACACCAAATGATCTCTCGGATGGGCTTATTCGTACTAGCTGGATTTGTTGGATTCTCGGCATGCCTGCACGGGGCTAGAGCAGATTCGACCACCGCTTCCAAGACAAATCTGAAAGTTGGTCTGGTGTTCGATGTTGGAGGACTAGGGGATAAGTCGTTCAATGATGCGGCCTTCGCGGGCCTCAAGCGCGCTGAAAAAGAGCTCGGCGTTGTGGGCGAGTATCGCGAGCCAGGCGAGGGAGCTCATCGCGAAGCACATCTTCGGCATTTTGCGAAAGGCGACGCCGACCTGATCATTGGTGTAGGTTTTCTTTTTACCGATGAAATTCGTGCGATGGCCATGGATTTTCCGAAGAAGAAATTTGCCTGCGTGGACTATACGGTTGACGAGCGCGAGATACCGCAAAATTTGGCAGTGCTGACGTTCCGGGAGGAGGAAGGATCGTTTCTCGTTGGAGCGATTGCAGCTCTAAGGTCGCAAACGGGCAAAATTGGCTTTGTGGGAGGCGTGGAGAGCCCCCTCATTAAGAAATTTGAGGCAGGTTACGAGCAGGGTGCGAAATATGTCCGCCCCGATATCGAAGTGAAAGCTGTCTACGCTGGCGTCAGCGACACCGCTTTCAAAGATCCTCAAAAGGGCAAGGAGCTCGCTTCTAGTCTCTATGATGCCGGATGCGACATTATTTATCATGCGTCCGGCTCCACGGGGCTTGGAGTGTTCAAGGCTGCTGAGGAACGAAAAAAGTTTGCTATCGGGGTGGACAAAGACCAGTCCGACGAAGCTGCTCCCGGCGTCGTGCTGACAAGTATGACCAAAAACACCGATGCTGCGGTTTACGAAATTATAAAAGAGGCGGTTGAGGGCTCCTTCAAGGGCGGCGTTGTCAGTCTCGGACTCAAAGAGGGGGGTGTGGGTTATGTGTATAACGAGAAGAATAGGCACCTCATTGGCGAAGAGATTCACAAGAAAGTTGAAGAACTCAAATCCAAAATCATTCGCGGCGAGATAAGAGTCAGCCCTGTGCCGAAAAAGTAAAAGCAAGCAGACCAGACTCGCGCAGAGGAATTGATGTGGGCGGTTGTTTTCTCAATAAACAACCCTTAGCGCGATAGCGCGGGGATTGACAGGAATGCTTATGCGAAGCACGCCGTCTTCCCACGTGGCCGGAATGCGCTTCCCCTCGACCGTAACTTCTTTGGGTTTTCGATTCAATGAGTGGATTTGTACAAGCCATCTTTTGCGGGGTGGCACGTATTTGCCTCGCCCTCTGCCAATAACGAAATTGAGCGTAGTGCCGTCGAAGGTGCCGTCAAAGGCTGTCCTGAGCTCTTCGCCATTGCGGTAAGCGGTCGTCTCGCCATCGTCCTCAACGAGCATGCCGGTGATTTTCTCGTCGGGGAAGATGTCGAGTTGCGTCACGTCGACGGTTTTCTCTCCCACGTACTGAAGCACCTCTTGCCGGGGGATGACGGCGCCGGCTCTGACAAACAAGGGCGGCTGTGCCGACGGTGCCTCGACAACGTAGTACGCCAGCCCATCGAATCGCTTACCTGTCCACCAATGCACCCAATTTCCAGCAGGGAGATAGACCATCCTTCGATCCTTTGCTGGCTCGAGAACTGGGGCGACCAGAAGCGAATCGCCCAGAAGAAACTCATCTGCGATGCGCTGGCAGTTGGAGTCGGTGGGAAAGTCAACCACGAGAGCTCGGTTCACAGGAAGGCCAGTTTCACTGGCTTGCACGAATGCTGTGTAAAGATAGGGGAGCAATGTCATGCGGAATTCGATCATCGCACGTGCGACTTTTTCGACTTCTTGGCCGAAGGACCACGGTTCCTGAGCGGCTGTCCCCGTAGCGCTGTGCGTTCGACAGAACGGTTGGAAAACTCCCCATTCAATCCAGCGGGCATAGAGCTCAGGATAGCAATCGTGTGCAAATCCGCCGATGTCGCAACCAACAAACGAAATGCCTGTGAGTCCCATACTGAGATTGAGCTGCAAATCCAACGTCATACTTGCCCACGTGGACTGGTTGTCACCGGTCCACATGAGCGCGTGACGCTGCACGCCAGCCCATCCGGAGCGCGTAATGACAAAGGGGCGTTTGTCGGGCCGAGCTTGCACAAAACCCTCATGCGACGCCTGAGCCATCGTCAGACCGTAGACCTGATGCACACATGAGTGCGGGCTCTGCTGCCCGAAGTCGTACTGAAGAACGCGGCCAGGGAACTCTTTTTCCTCAAAAATGTGCGGTTCATTCATGTCGTTCCAAATGCCCGCCACGTCTTTGTCCAGCAGTGCCTTTTTCTGATAATCGCCCCAGCGCTTTCGAACGTCGCTGCGTGTGAAGTCAGGAAAATGCACTTTCCCCGGCCAGACGGTGCCAACAAAGGGGGCGCTTGTTTGCGGATCTATGCAGAAAAAACCTTTTCTCTCGATAAAGTCCCGATAAACCTCGTAGTTCGGGTCAATTTTCACCCCGGGGTCCACGATTGTGACGGTTTTGAAGCCTTGCTCACGTAGGTCCGAAATGAGCTTTTCGGGGTTTGGGAAGCGCGTCGGATGCCATGTGAACACGCGGTAGCCGTCCATATAGTCAATGTCGAGGTAAAGCACGTCGCACGGAATTTTGCGTCGCCGGAACTCTGCCGCAATTTCACGCACCCGTGACTCAGGATAGTAAGACCAGCGGCACTGCTGATATCCGAGTGCCCAGAGCGGGGGGCGCTCCATGTGGCCTGTCAGATCAACCCACTCCTTGAGAATGTCCGCCAGTGTGTCGCCGAACAGGAGCCAAACTTCTGCGTCGCCGGAAATCGTCTGATACGTGTGGACGGTTGGGCGCGTAAAGCCCAAATCCCAAATTTGTTTTCCCGGGTTGTCGACAAAGAGCCCGAAAGGCCGACCATTGCGTGGGTTGACGTGGATCACGAAAGGAATTTGGCAATAAAAATTCTGTCGGGGGTTTCGCGAGAAATCGTCTATATTCCAGAGCGTATAGCGTCCGCCCGAGCGATCGAATGTTTCTCCAACCTCGCCCATTCCCAGCGAAAGCTCGCCTGGCACGCATCGCCGTGCGAAGCTGATGCTTTCCCCGTCAAAACGAGTCGCTCGCGGGGCTGTTTGAAAAAGAGTTCGACCAACGTGATCCCTGACGAGCATCGCAAAAGGCTGGCTGCGCAACTCGACCTCAAGCTCTTCGGTCTGCAGACGGACGAAACCGCTTTCTTGCAAAAGCCGATAATTCGAATGCGGCCAATTGCGCCGCACCACCGCATAACTCAAATCCTTTCGGTGCTCAGGTTTTTGAGCAATGCGAAGGCGCAACACTTTTGGTGATGCTACTTCAAGCGATATCCGATGCGCATCTTCGAGAATAGACCAGACCTGGATCGGGCGTGGACACATAGAGGACGACGGCTCCTTTTCGGTGATGAGAGATTCTGTGGTTTGTGCATACGGTGCAAGGGAGCACAAGCACGACGTGATCATGACAAGGACACAAAAAAACGCAAGGATGCCAGAGGTGGGGCGGTGTCTTGTTTGTCGGGCCCCCCGTGCAGAGCGCTGCTTCTCCTTACACGCGGCCGCGACTTCGTGCGCGGAGGGGGAGAGGCTTTTTCCGTGCTGTGTCGTTCTAAGCATCATCACGGTGAACTTCGTGCAGATTACGTAAAGCCTCGACTACGAGCAGAGCCACATGCTTCTTTGTGCGAGGCAGCCCACCCAAAAGTTCTGCAACTGTCTGTTCAGAAATTTCTTCCAGGATAGCGCGAGGCTTACCACAAAGAAATTCAGCGACAACCGAACCAGCTGCAATTGTGGGCACGCAACCTTGCGCCTGGAAATTACACGCTTCAATTTTATCGTGCTTTACGAGAAGCAAAAAACGCAAACGATCGAGGCAAGCTTCGTTTGTGGCCTCACCCACATGGGTAGCATGTGCCAGCTCGCCGTTATTGCGGGGATGTTGGAAGTGATCGATGATAATCGTGCTATACTTCACAGGCGTGATTTGGTCTCGTCAAATTGGTCTAATCAAGCGCGGACTCTTCGGCACAATGTTAGCGTCTCGACAAGTTTTGCTTCCTGCAGGTAAGAAACCATGACCATGCTTCGAAATCGTCTTTTATTGTTTTTAACTTTGTGTACATGGTGGACAGCGCCAATAGCCACGCAGGCGTGCTTTTACTCTCTTTACGCATTCGACACACAGCATGACAGTCAGACCAACCTTGAGGACCTACTGCTTGATCGCTACGTCGAGGAAGAGAAGTCAAAGGCCCGGGCGAACTTCTATAGCCAAGAGCTCAAGCGCCGCGAACGTGACCTCTCAGGCAAACGGCAGGATCCCGAATTTCTACGCGATTACGGCTATCTTTTGCATGTTACAGGCAACACTCCCACCGCAATTCGCATTTGGGAGGAAGCGTTAGCTAAAGCGCCAAACGATTATGCGCTTCTCTGTAATCTGGCAACGGCGCATCAGATTCTCGGCGTGGATCATTACGCCAAGGCCAGAGAACTGTTGCAAAAAGCTGTGCGCTTGAAGCCTGGGTTTCGTCACAAAGCAGAGGAATTCCATTTGCGGCTTATCGAGCACCTCATGGCTCAGAGCGAAGATTGGCAGTATATCCGCCGGGAACTGCTTTTCCCTCAACTTACCCCTGCGTGGCGAGCACGCAAAGAGCCCCCCAACGAGTTCAATGCTTCTGGGCTTCCGAAAGATGCAATCCAAGGTCTTGCTGAGCTGTTGCGCCAGTTTCCCAAACAAGGTGATACCTGGATGGTTCTCGGTATGCTTCTCGAAACGAGAGGGAAGTGGCGTGAGGCGCGGCTGGCTTATCAAAAAGCCCTCAAGTTCGGCTGTGGCATGACCGAAGAATTACGGGAGTATTTTGAAAAATACCGTGCATTTGCGGAAAAAAAGAACCCTGTCCGCTACGTGGGCTGGCTTTTCCTTAGTGCGTTTTTTCTCATGATTGCTGCCTTCATAGGGCCACGCATGATTGCAACAGTGCGGGCCGTGGTCGAGGATATCCAAAATGTGCGTCGGCAGAAAGTCGACCGTGAGGACAAAACGAGCCGTCCTCAACCGAACTCACTATCCGGCAGGAAGGGCGGCGAACGCTAATTCTTTGGGGGTGCTATGAGTTCCCTTTTCGACAATGCGGAGTCCCTTGTGGAGCTTACAGGCACAGTGGATCGGGTTATTTACACGAACCCAGAGAACGGATATACGGTTGCAGCCTTGATTCCCAAGGGATCGCGAAAGGAAGTTACCATTGTCGGTTATTATCTCAACGTTCACCCCAACGAGGAGGTTCGCTGCCGCGGTGAATACATCGAGGACAAACGTTACGGTCGTCAATTTAAGGTCCACTGGTACGAGTCCATCTTGCCGACTTCACTCGAAGCGATAGAGCGTTATCTTGCTAGCGGTGTTATCAAGGGCATCGGCGAGAAATATGCTAAATTATTATTGGCACATTTCGGCAAAGATATCTTTGACGTCCTCGAACATTCGCCCCAACAACTGGCCGAAGTTCCAGGGATTGGCCCAAAGCGGATCGAGAAAATTATCAACAGTTGGAATAGCCAGCGCGTACTCCGGGATGTCATGCTTTTTCTCCAGCAGCACGAAATTTCTCAATCGCTAGCCCCCAAGATTTACGCCCAGTATGGCCCCGATGCCATCAATCAGCTCCGACGCAACCCCTACCAGTTAGCGATGGACATTCGTGGTGTCGGATTCAAACGCGCTGATGCTATGGCGAAAAAGCTGGGGATTCCTCCTAACAGTCTCGAACGTGTGAAAGCGGGATGTTATTATTTGTTAGCGGAAATGGCGGAGGATGGGCACACGTATTTCCCAGCTGATTCGTTTGTGCTGCGAGCGGCCCAAACACTGGAGGTTGCCGAAGACCTTGTCGTGCAGGCGCTCAATGCCCTCAAAGCAGAGCGCTACGTTGTGCTGGAGCGTTTACCGGATGGCGTGGGAGCTGTTTATCTACGACCACTTTATCAGCATGAAGTTGGCGTGGCACAACAGCTTGCAGCGATTGCATCCACTGCCAAACTCCTACCAAAGATTCCCCTCGAGGAGGAACTGAAAGCGTTCGAAGAGGCGCACCAATTTGAGCTTGCACCGAATCAGAGAGCAGCTATTGCCATGGTGGCACGCGGAGGCGTTTGCGTGATTACGGGCGGCCCGGGCACGGGAAAAACGACGATCGTGCGCACGCTTCTCAAGATTCTCGAAAAATACGGCTTGCGTGTTGTTCTCGCTGCTCCCACGGGACGGGCTGCTAAGCGCATGCAGGAATTGACCCATCACACGGCCTCCACGATTCATCGCCTTCTCCAGTATTCACCTCGCGACGGCCGTTTTCTCAGGAACCGCCAGAATCCGATTCGTGCTGACTTCGTTGTAGTCGACGAAACGTCCATGCTGGATATCTCGCTCGCGCATCACTTTTTGCAGGCTTTTCGTCCCACCAGTTCTTTGGTGTTTGTTGGCGACGTGGACCAGTTGCCGTCGGTGGGCCCAGGCAATTTCTTGCGCGATTTGATTGCTAGCGACTGTGTGCCGGTCGTGCGTCTTCGCGAGATTTTTCGCCAGGCTCGGCATTCATCAATCATTCGTAATGCTCACCGCATCAACGAGGGCGAGATGCCCGTCGTCAACCTGAATGATGAGGCAGGCGAGTTTCAATTTTACCGCGCTGAGACCCAAGAGGAGGCGCTGGAGCTTATCAAGGAACTTGTTGGCACAAAGCTCCCCCAGACGCGTGGCTTTGATCCGAAATCAGACATCCAGGTTCTGGTTCCGATGCATCGGGGGCTTATCGGTGCGCAGAATCTCAATCGTGAACTTCAGATGCTACTCAATCCTCACGGAGCGACTCTCGAGCGGGGCGGAACGCTCTTTCGCATAGGGGATAAAGTGATGCAGGTGGCCAATGATTATGAAAAGAACGTCTTCAATGGCGACATTGGCATGATCGTGGGAATAGATCGGGACGAGCGCCTAATCAAAGTTCAGTTCGATCAGCGGATCGTTGTGTATGAATTTAGCGAGCTCGAGGAACTTGAACTTGCCTATGCAGTGACGGTCCACAAAGCGCAGGGTAGTGAATATCCTGCAATCGTGATTCCACTGCACTTTACTCACTCGGTGATGCTGCACCGCAATTTGCTTTACACAGCAGTAACTCGCGGACGCCGGCTGGTGTGTCTCGTGGGACAATGGGGGGCTTTGCGCATGGCGGTCCAGAATATCCGAGAGACGCCCCGATTCTCGGCGTTGCACCTTCGGCTAAAACAACGTCTGGGTTCGCGGGAACTGCAGTCTCCCCAAGCGTCTAGCGCCTGAGAAGCGAGCGCGAGAACGTGAGAAGTGTCCGTACGCCGTTGTGCCGGCGAGCTCTAAACGGTGTGCGCAGAATTCGTCCAGCCGTGACAACGAGAGCTACCCCTGTCATGAGAGTTACGGCCAAAACAATGCTAAGACCAGCGAGAAACGCCGCTCCAACAATGCCAAGACCGGTTTGCATTTCTCTCGTGCGTGAGCGCTTATTTTCTGGCGCCTCGAAAGGGGTGGCCTCGACCTCGATTCGCTCAGTGCGCGTACGCTTGCTTCGAGGGGCTGTGACCACGGCGTGTTTGGTCTCGCTCATCGATCGTAGTTATCCGACACCGTGAACTTGAATTCGGCGAAATCGACAAAAACTTTGCAGGTCCTAGGGTTGCGGCAAAAACCGAATGTGTCATAGTTGTGACTCTGTTCCGCCACGTTGTGCAAAGATGAATAAAGCACGGATTCTTTTTTTACGAAAAATCAAAGAAAGGCAATAGTCCCCCCAGTGGGACACAGGCAAAAAAATGCCGTGTAGTGTTCTCAATGAAAGTGTCCTAGTGTTAAATAGACACTGGGTTGCAGTCCACGTGACGAACGCACGTCGTGCCCTCGTCCTTCTCTACGCCGCACATGCCCGAGTGGTGACGGAGGACTACTCTACTCACACCTTCGAAAGCTGGCGTGAGCTTTCGGCCGCCATGAACACGGTGAAAAAGATCATCACTCCAAGCTTTGAGATTGCCGTGCCAGAAGTTATTATGCTTACGGAGTTTAGCAAGTTTCCGCCACGCCACGTCAAGTTCTCGCGGCGTAACATTTATCTGCGGGACAATTTTACGTGCCAGTACTGTGGAGCTGTTCCCCCACGGGAAGAGCTGACAATCGACCACGTTATCCCGCGATCGCGTGGGGGGCGAACCGTGTGGGAGAACGTCGTTCTGGCGTGTGTCAAGTGCAATACGATGAAGGGCAACCGTTTGCCAGAAGAAGCTGGACTTGTGTTGCGCACGAAGCCACGAAAACCTCACTGGTTGGCTTGCACAAGCTTCAATCTGCCATCGCAGCCCAGTTCTCTGTGGCAGCGTTTTCTCGATAATGCTTACTGGAATACACCGCTCCGGCCCTAAGCAAGAACCTTGTTGATAGTGCTTGCGAAGGCCAGCCTGTGCAAGGTGCCCTCACTCACTGAGTTCTACAATCATAAACTGGGTTTTGCCCACTTTGAGTTTGTAGGTGCCAGCAACCAGAGGCATCCGTGCCGACGACAACACAGCAGCGTTATCCAGAAGATCGATTGGTTGACATGGCGGCTGATCAAATACCTTGACGCCGCCTTGCTGCACAAGGCGTTGGGCCTCACGTGCCGACGATGCTGCACCAGTAGCGGTCAGGAGCTTGATGAGATTGGGTGCCTCCGATAGGCGCAAACGGTAGCGGTCGGCACTCTCCTCTGGAAAAAGCCGGAGGCTAAAACGAGCCCGGAATGCTTCCGCTTCGCGCTCGGCTGCCTCAGGACTATGATAGAGCGAGACGATTGTCTTTGCCAGCAGTTCTTTTGCGTCGCGGGGGTGCAATTCCCCAGATTTTACCCGTTCGCGAATGGCTTGTGTTTGCGCCGAAGAGAATCCCGCAGCTAATTGAAAATAATCCCACATGAGCTCATCCGGAATGCTCATGGTTTTCCCAAACATGTCGCGCGGAGGCTCTGTGATTCCGATGTAGTTGCCTAGGCTTTTGCTCATTTTATTGACGCCGTCGAGCCCCACGAGCAGCGGCATGGTCATAACGCACTGAGCATCCATGCCAGCTTCACGCTGGAGAGTGCGTCCTACTAATAAATTAAATTTCTGATCTGTGCCACCCAGCTCAATGTCCGCGCGCACCGCAATTGAGTCGTACCCCTGCAGCAACGGATAGATGAATTCGTGGAGGTAAATGGGGACCTCGCGTTCGAAGCGGCGATGGAAATCTTCGCGTTCGAGCATTTGCGAGACCGTAAATTTGCTCATGAGCTCGATCGTTGCGGAGACGTCCATTTTCTCAAGCCACGTGGAGTTGAAGACGACTTCGGTTCGATCGCGGTCGAGAATTTTGAAAATCTGTTCTAAGTAGGTGCGTGCATTTTGGAGGACTTGCTCTTTGCTCAGGCGCGGACGTGTTGTGTTTTTGCCGCTTGGATCACCAATACGAGCCGTGTAATCGCCAATCAGAAAAACCACTTGATGACCAAGGTCCTGAAATTGCTTCAATTTTCGAATGGGCACGCTGTGGCCGAGGTGGATGTCGGGGGCTGATGGGTCTGCACCGTATTTCACACGGAGAGGTCTGCTCTCGCGCTTCGAACGCAACAGCTTCTCAATAAATTCCTCAGAGGGGAGAATCTCGACAGTGTTGGAAGCCAAAATCTCGTATTCTTCGCGAATTTCGTCGGGAATGACCAGCGTTGTCTCACTCATAGCGATTTGCCCTTATGGACGTTAGACTCTGAAATCAATAGCAGAGTTCGCTTTTTGTTTGGATGTAACCCCCCCGACGGCAAAAGGCATGCCCCAGGGCATTCGCTTGCGGCAAACGGGGTGCCTGTGGGTGGCCCATAAGTGCATTCTGAATGCTAGCGAGCCAACCTAAGCTTTCCCTAAGATGGCGATTAGTTGTTCGGGCGTGTGAGCGTCTACAAAGTCGCGGAACGATTCACCATTTTGGGCCCATGCTTCGAACGCTTTACACAGACGAACCAGGGTTGGAGCCAAGGCCGACGCTGGCACCTTGCGCATAATAGTCTCAGCAAATCGGGGCTGCGCGCCGGTTCCACCGCCGAGTTGGATGTCGTAAACCTCCACGGGTTGACCTTCAACTTTGGTCAGGCCGCCGCGCAACCCAATGTCGGCGATGGCAGTCTGGCCGCAGTTATTGGGGCAGCCACTTATGTGGATCCTCAACTTCCGGTGAAAGTTTGGCAAGGCTTCCTCAAGCTTACGCGAGAGTTCGATGGATAAAGCTTTAGTCTCAGTGATGGCGAGGTTGCAGAACTCGGTTCCGGTGCAGGCTACCATATAGCGCCGGAAGCTACTTGGTCGAGGAGAAAATCCCAGCGCCTCGAGGTCATGAACAACATGGGGGATGTTGTCTTTGGGAATATGCGTAATAATGAAATTTTGCTTATTTGTGTTGCGAAGAGTGGCGTGAGTCGAGTACTGGTCCACAATGTCCGCCAGGCGCAGGAGTCTATCAGCTGAAGTCCGGCCCGACGTGACACCCACTCCAACGTAGTAGAGGCCGTCCTGTTTTTGCGGATGAATGCCGAGATGATCGTCTTCTGTGTCGGCAGGTGGGGGCGGCGCGGTGTAACGTTCGAGCTGGTAGCCAAGCTTATTTTCCAAAAGGCGCAAAAAACCTTCCGCACCGATGCCTATTTTCGGATCGTGGATTAGGAACTTGAGTCGAGCTTTTCCACGATCTTCGCGCAGCACGTCGCTATCACGGAAAATCGTAGTGATTTCGCGCACGACGTCAAAAACTTGATCGTAAGAGAGAAACACATTGAGATCAGCGGCAAAATAGGGGCGTGTTGACAGCCCGCCACCCACCATGAGGCCAAAACCGAACTCGTAGCGATTGCCAACTTTCCGCTCGATGCCATATAATCCTACGTCGTTAATCTGCGGTTGGGCGCATCTCTGTCGGCACCCTGCGATCGAAATTTTGTACTTACGGGGGAGATTGGAAAACTCTTTGTTGCCCGTGAGGTAGGTGCTGATGCGCTTCACCAAGGGGCTTGCGTCGCAGATCTCCGTGCCGTCGATCCCTGCAATAGGGCAGCCGACAACGTTACGGGTCACGTCGCCGCATGCACCAACGGTGTGCAGTCCCACTCGTTGCAGCCGGTGGAAGATCTCGGGCACATTCTCGATCCGGATCCAGTGAAGTTGGTAGTTTTGGCGTGTCGTGATATCAACTAACCCTCTTCCGAACTCCTGGGCGATGGCGGCTACCTCGCGGACCTGATTTGCCAACAGATCGCCGTTGGGAATCTTGACCCGAAGCATGAAATAACCATTTTTGGGTTTTTGCTGATACAATCCATACCACCGGAAGAGATCGACGTACTCGCGATCCATTTTCTCGAACCCAGCCGCGGCGGCTCGAATGATATCTTCCAAAACGTCCAAGCCGTCCTTCTGTCTTTTTAGGTGTTCAACAGTCGTAGCCATTGTGAATTTCCCTATATATCCAGTAGATTATTAGTTTATTATTCCAGACAAATCGTCTTATTCGTTCACACTGGAGGTGCTTAAGCAAAACCGCCAACGTACGCGGCTTCATGTCGCGCCACGATTTAGTTGTCTGCTCGGGCTCGGAAAAAGTGCAGCGGCCCCGTCGCGAGGTTTTTCGTAGGGGGACCTTTTCACTTCACATATTCGCTAATCACGCTGCGGACAATTGGGTTGCGTGCCAGGGCCTCGGAAGCCTCCGAATACGAGAAACGTCCCGTAGCCAACAGAAGGGCTTTGGGTACAACCTTTTCCACATTTTTGGCGATCTCAATACACAAGCTAATGGAAGCTTCCCGCTGCGCCTCTGTTAGCTCATCTGTTTGGAAAATGGACTTCAGCAGAGCTTCCAAAGCTTCCTCCGCGGACACCCCCATAAGGTCCGTGATGATCGAAATTGTCCGATGAAAAAGTTTATTATTGGAAATACGCAGGTCAACCATGCGGTTTCCAAAAACTTTCCCCGCCAAAATATGCCCACCAGTCGTCGTTGCGTTCAGCACAAGCTTAATGGCCATTTCGAGAGGAGCGACGCCGAGGTGTGGATGAACGGAAATTGGTAAGTTTACCACGATGTCCGCTTCGGGTGGCTCCCCGCTCCAGTGAAGGCCAGCCATATGTGCACCACTGCGGCGAATGTCTTCAAGTAGATTGTGACTATCGGCGGGCTTACCTATGAAAATGCAAAGATCATCCTCTTTGAGCTTCGGGAGTTTGTTCCGTCGAAAATCATCAAGCGAAACCTGGTAATGAGCGGCTCGCGAAGACAAATCGACCGACCCATCGGGGAAGAGGCATCTCCAACCACTTTCAACGAAGCCGCGCACGTCTTCGAAATCTGCTCCGAAGGTCGGGGGGCACTCGGATGCATCAATTAGGCCTAAAATTCCTCCATCTACCGCTGCGTACTCACCCGCATTGAGCCGCATCCGTCCTGCATTCCCGAGGTAGTAGATGTGGCATTTCTTGCGGAGTGCGTTTCCGCCCCACGCGATGAGCTGTGCGATTTTGTCAGCTTCTAAATAGGTTGTACGATATGCAGTTTCGTATTCCCGCAGGCACTGCAACACATACGCATCGAGGTCCTCTTCGTGCAGACCGCCTTTTAGCAGCTGGAATGCGCTAGAGAAAACAATTTCCAACACAATCTTTGTCGCAGTGCCGCTTTTCATGCGGGTGGAGCCCGTGATGGGCTCGGGGCCAACGATGGGATTCAGAATGGTGCCGTTTGGTGCCCCTGCCACCTTTTCTGCCGTAGCCTTGAACGAAAATGGCCAACCTTCCACCGGTGTTGAGCGGGCTAAGTCGACTGGATTGAAACCAACGAGTACGGCATGCCAGTTTCGGGTTTCGAGCGCGAGTTCAAGTTGACCCGCAATGTAGGGTGCGCTGAAACCGCACGTGATCCCAAAATAAAGCACGCGTGGCGCACCCTGCGCTAATTGTCTCAGTTCTTGTTGCGCTTTGTAAGGATCGTCTTCAGCTCCCTCTTGCGCTTGAATAAGTGCGGGTGGGCCGCCAGCAATCAGGAAGCGGAAAGGTTCGTAGCCAAGCGCACGCCATGCCGTGTTGAACTCGCGTGCAAGAAACATCGCAAGGCGCCCACTCGTCCCGGCCCCACTCAAGACAATCACATTTTTCTGATCAGAGCAAAAGTCACGCACGAGCTTTGCGCTGCGCGCCATAGCGTCGATGCAAGGCCGATCGTAGAAGCCGGCATAAGTACTGTAGCCTGCAAAAATCTGGGCGTCGGTTTGCCTAAGCAGCCGCACAATCCCGACGGGCGGAGCTAAATCAATATCAGTCGTCAATGGATTTGGTGTCTCTGTGAGCGACCGCAGTTTGCGCTCCATTTTACCCTTTCCCCTTCCCATTTTTTGGCAAGTCGTCGCTTGGAAGTGCGCCAGCAAACGTCTCTTTTCCCAAGCTGCGGGCTCCAACCGTGCGCGCTCAGAAACGTCTTTCAACGAAGAAAAACAGGGACAGATACATCGCTCCAATACGTGCCATCTTCTCTTACGGGGGCGATAGCTAGTGCAAAGACGTTGGATTCATCTGGTGTCGTGCTCCAAAAGCGAGCGCCAGCCCGTGCTCCAGCGAAGCTAATGGTGCTGACAAAATTCCCATTCTTGTCGACGGCAATTTTTTGAGCCCAGACCGGCACTCCACCATCTGGCGGCATTAGGTACACGACAATTTGCCGGCAACTGCGCGAGACCTTTCCCGCGAGAACATAGATGGCGTCGCACCTGAGTTTCACGGAAATGAGAGAGCTTTGCGTGACATGAATAGCATTCGTAGTAAACACCTGATGAGGGAAGGGTGAATCACCCGGAAAGCTGTAGGCACTCTCGAGAGCATTCTGAGAGAAGTACTCCTTTCCTTCCTCCGGCACACCGTCTGGGCAATCTACGAACCTCGCAGGAAGTGATTGTCCTACGGCATTCTGCACCTGGAAATGTAAATGCGGTTTAGTGGAGTAGCCAGTGTTGCCGCTTTTGGCGATCGGCTGCCCGCGACACACGATGTCGCCTTCCCGCACGAGTGCCGAGTGGGCCTTTAGATGCAAATACTGGCTAAAAATGCCATGGCCGTGATCAATGATGATTCGATTAGCTCGGGTGCGCCCTTTTGGATCAAACGTCGGAGCAGTGTAACTTTGCTGAACGCACACCACTCGACCGCCCGCTGCGGCACAAACGGTTTCTCCCTCCGGTAAGTCAAAATCCCAAGCGTAGTGATTGAAGCCATAATGGCTGAAGCGCCCACCAAAACCCTGAATCACACGAAATGCTTTTCCTTTCTCGTACGGTAGGCAAAACATGATCCCACTAGTAGCGACGTCGCACAGGTCAGTTGAAGCCACGTCGGCATCTTGCGCTCCTGCCCAAGGCGCGTAGCTCCACACGACCACAAGAAGCCAGGTCTGGATCACGCGCACGCAAGGACGTTTGTTACGCCAAAATTTGCAGAGAAAAGCCTTTGTCATTATCTGTCCTAGGATACCAAAGCCCACCCCTGATTCAACTCGATCCTTGCCGCAGAACCTGCCAGAGGATTGGCGATCCTCTTTGTCGTTTGGTGCTGGGCTCCATCAGGCGCGAGCATCGCGTAGCCAAGCTTGCTTGAGCGCTGTCCTTGAAACTTGTTTGATTTCCCTGTTTTAGCAGGGGATTTTACGTGAGCAGATGTTTACGCAAATTCTATCGCAACCCGAAGTTGTGGCCGTTGCTGTCAGTGCAAGTGTTTGCTACGTTGCTACCTGGATTGTCCGGGGAGCCATGTGGCGTTTGGGCGTTCTGGACATCCCCACTGGCGAGCGAAAGCGCCATCGCTACCCTGTGCCTTATGAAGGGGGCGTTGCCATGTATCTGGGGTTCATCTCCGGCCTTGTTTCGTACGCACTCATGGATTGCTCGGCGCTATTGTGGTACGACGTCGCTAAAGCCCTTGTCATTGGCGCCACAGCCAGCACTGCGATTGGGGTGATTGACGATGTCCTGGATCTTCGCCCGTGGGCTAAGTTTATTGCCCAGCTCTTCATTGGAGTGCTTATGTATCATTTCGGCTTCCGGATCGAACGGATCAGCAATCCCTTCGGCAACGAAGTCAGTGTCATGGGTGGAGTGAGTTTGCTTGGGACGGTGCTGTGGTACGCGCTTCTTATGAATGGGATAAATATGATAGATGGAGTTGATGGCTTAGCGGCTGGCATCGTGGCAATCTCAGGCGCGACGCTTGGTCTTATTGCGCTGGATCTTCAACAACCCGTGGCAGCAGTGGTTGCGTTCATTTTGAGCGCCGTCTGCCTTGGGTTTCTTCCTCACAATTTTTATCCCGCGCGAATTTTCATGGGTGATGCTGGCAGCTTGTTGCTTGGCTTTCTTCTGGCTTCCCTCACTCTCATGTCGAGCAGTAAAACGCCAGCGGTCCTCACACTGGCGGTCCCAATTGTAGCCGTCTGCCTTCCGCTTTTTGAGACGCTCTTTGCTTTTGCTCGACGGGTGGCAAAGGGCCAGCATCCTTTCAAAGGAGATCGCAGCCACCTGCATCACCGGTTTTTGGATTTGGGATTTACCGAGCGCCGCACTGTCCTTATTCTCTACTATCTCACGGCCTACGTCGGCGTCATTGCCTACGTGTTGCAAAAACTCGATTCGCGTCTGACTCTGCTCATGGCCTTTTTCCTTGGGCTGGGTCTCTATCTGCTCGCGGAGAGCTTGGCGTTTCTGCGGCGCCGCAGTTAGCCGGTTGTTCGCTCAGCGTTTCTTGCGGCGCATGGTTTTCAGGCGCTCCCAAGCGTCCAGACGCCGTTGAATTGGCGCTGCGATTTTAGAATTTAACTCGTCAATATGCTCTTTGATCCTCGTACGGTCATCGAGCCGCTGAACCTGTATCGGCTGATGATAGGTGACGATGATCGGTCGGAACCAACGTGGCAAAAAATTGTGTCGTGGCCAAGCCTCGAATGCGCCGACTATCGAAACCGGCACAATCGTCGCACCTGTTGCGAGTGCAAGCCGTGCTACACCGGGCTCAAACGGGCAAAGACGCCCCGCCGCACTCCGGCCACCTTCGGGAAAAATGAGCACAACCTCATTGTTCTTTAGCACTTTCAGTGTTTCAACAATTGCGCTCTTATCTGGAGCCTCCTGCTTCACCGGAAACGCACCGTAGAGACTTATAAACCAACCCAAGATCGGCACTCGGAACAATGGCTCCATGGCCATGAATCGCATGCGGTAAGGGATCCCGGCAGGAATCACGCATGCATCATAATAGGAAACGTGATTTGGTGCAATGATCGCAGGACCATGCTGTGGCAAACTGTCCTGCCTACGGTAGCGGAGAAAGTGAAAGATGCGAAAATAAACAATAAAACAAATTCGCGTTATCTCCCAAAGAAGATTTGTCCGGAGAATATCGCCTTTCGGTCGGGCCAGCCCTGGCATGAGTTTCTTCATCATTGTTCGTTCAGATGTCCGCCTGGTTTTTGCGCTTTGTGCACCTTTTGAAATTGCGTACTTATTTCGTCGTATACTAGAGGTTGTTCTTAGTTTTGCAAGGCCGCAGGGCAGTATCGACATGCGGACCATTGTCACATGTGGTTAGGAGCAAAGACCTAGGATATGCAAATCAGTGTTGTTTCGCTTCGTAAGGTTCGCCGCTACCACCGCAATTCTCTCCTTGCGCTTGTTCTGAAAGATTTTGCTCTGGTGCAGTCGCATATTCCCTCTACGTTGTCCGACGCTGGCTTGGCCTCCGTCCTGGGCCGTGTTCTTCCTCTTTGCGACAAAGAAGAGGCGCCCGACCTGTTTGCGTTCATAGGACCCGAGATGTTACCAGAACACTTGGCGATCTTTGTCCCTTCGCGGATGAGGAATATCCCCGAGGACGAAGCGCAGCGCTTGATCGGCGCGCGCGTGGTAAAATATGCGCGAGATCTTGGTGTGCAACGTGCCTATGTGACGGCAATGCCGGGGCTATCTCACGACGTTTATCTACGTGTGGCAGAGGGCGCTGTCCTTGGTGGCTATTCGTTTACGCGTTACAAACGTACGGTTGAGCAATCTGGGGTCAATGTTTCACTTCTTTGCGACGATGCCGACTACAGCCTACTCCGCAAAAAGCTGGTGGATGTGCTGGTTGTGGCCGAACATCAGAATCGCATCCGCGATCTTGTGAACGAAACGCCGACGGAGTGTGGTCCGAGGCGGCTTGTTGAAGCAGCTCGTCGCCTAGGCCAAGCTGTCGGACTTGAGGTTGAGATTCTTGGGCCTCGTCAGCTGGAGCGCAATGGCTACACAGGTGTGTTGGCCGTAGGTAAAGGCGCCGATGAGCCTCCTGCTATGATGATCTTGCGCCATCCAGGCGCGCGGAAAAAGTCTGGTTCGCGCTTCGCCCTGGTTGGTAAGGCGGTGACGTTCGATACCGGGGGCTACTGCCTAAAACCAGGAAAAGATATGTGGGAGATGAAGGGAGACATGGCGGGTGGTGCAGCTGTGCTGGGCGCTATGGCTGCCCTTGCTCAGTTAGGCGTTGGCAAAGAAATTGTTGGCATTATTCCCTGTGCGAAGAATCTCGTGAGCAGGACGGCTTACCTTCCAGGCGACGTCATCCGAACCAAAATTGGAAAGACAGTTCATGTGACCAACACCGACGCCGAGGGCCGTCTCTTGCTTGCTGACGCCCTGATACGGGCGGGCGAAGAAAACGCTTCCGTCATTGTGGACGTGGCAACCTTGACGGGCTCCGTTGTGCGAGCCCTAGGTGCTGCGGTGGCGGGAGTCATGGGCAACGACTCGCAGTTGGTTCGCGCCATCATGTCTGCTGGTGCAGCAGTTGGAGAGGCGTATTGGGAGCTTCCCCTCGTTGCGGAATACAAGGAGCAGCTCAAAAGCGACGTTGCGGACCTAGACAATGTCGGGAAATCTCCCAATGCGGGCGCCATTGTTGGCGGACTTTTCCTACAGGAGTTTGTTCCCGAAGGCACAAAATGGGCTCATCTCGACATCGCTGGCCCATTCTTGGTTGAAAAGCCGTGGCGTTACTACGGCCCAGGCGCAACGGGCTTTGGAGTTCGCACTCTCATCGAATTTGCGACTCGGTATGTAGGGGAGTTTTTGGAAGGTTAGGACTGAGCGAGCTGGAGGTGCGGGAAGATGTGGTCGTCGTTCACAAAAGACGAGAAAAAACTTTTCATCTTTCTCCTCCTTCTTTTGGGTGTAGGCGCCCTCGTGCTTCCTTACTTCGATGAGCGTCGCAGGACCGACATTTTCACGGCCCAATCGGTTGCGGATGCTAAACGTACTGCCGAGCGACAAGAATCGGGGCGTGCACTGCGTACGCAAACGGGCGCGCGAGGTTCACAGCGCAATGGGCCCCTCGATCTCAACACAGCAACCGAGGCTCAGCTCGTCGCGCTGCCTGGCCTAGGTCCCGTGCGAGCAGCTGCCATTGTTGCGTATCGAGAGCAATACGGGCCATTTGCTTCCTTACAGGATTTGGGCAAAGTACACGGCATCGGCAAAGCAACTCTCCGCGGGCTCGAAGGATTTGTCACTGTAGGGCGGCCCAACGTTGGAATAACTACTGGTGTTGCTGAGCAAAATTTGAGGACATTTGGTTTCACTCCGACACCGATTGCCATCCTGCCAACGAAGCCACAGTCGGTTTCGTTTCTGCCATCACCATCCCCGGCGCTTGCTAGTGTGCTCGATTTGAATTCTGCTACCGTGCAGGAACTGGCCGAGCTCGAACAAATTGGCCCGATCTTGGCGCAGCGTATAGTTGATTACCGCAATCAGCATGGGCGCTTTTCGAGCGTGGAGGAGCTCGACAAGGTGCAGGGCATTGGGAAAAAGCGGATTGAACGAAACCGACATCGCCTGACAGTGCGCTAGTGTAGTTTAGAGGTAAATCCGCGGCAGGCGCAGTCCCACTCTCGTGGTTAGCTCGTAGCCGATAGTTCCGATCTTGTCCGCTACTTCCTCTGCCCGGAGCATGAGATTACCACTGCGCCCAAAGGCGAGAACCTCATCCCCAATTACGACTTCGGGGATATCAGTCACATCGAGTAGAGAAAGATCCATGCACACGCGTCCGACCTGTGGGGCGAGCACCCCGCGCAATCCCATCTGAGTTTTATTGCTGGCGTGTCGCGGGTAGCCATCGGCGTAACCAAGTGGCACTGTGGCAATGCGTGAGTGGCGGGTCGTGATGAATGTGTGGCCGTAGCTCAGGCCAGTGCCGGGCGGCACCTCCTTTACGAAGATCACTCGCGACTTCATGCTCATTGCCGGGATAAGATTCGGACGCGCGACAACATCGAAACTGGGCAACTGCCCGTAGAGACTGATTCCTGGCCGCACCGCATCAAAATGAGATTCAGGAAAATCCAGCAATGCTGCAGAGTTTGCCAGATGAAAACAAGGAATGCGAAAGCCGCCGGCCTCGATCGTTTCTCTCACATCCGCAAAGGTTGCAATCTGCCGGCGAGTAAGTTCGCGCTCAGGGGTATCGGCGCACGGAAGATGACTCATCACTCCAGCGATTGCGAGACAATCGTAACTGGCAACTTTTCGCACGAAATCTATGACGTCACTTGGCGCGACACCAAGCCGCCCCATTCCCACATCAACTTTCACATGGACACGAGCGGGTTTGCCAAGAACTCTCGCCGCCGCGGCAAGCGCCTCGAAATGTTCCTGAGCACACACGACTGCTTCACACCCCAAACCAACGAGTAATTGTGCCTGGCCTTGCAGAGGTGGTCCGAAAACGAGCACGCGCGAAGCAATACCCGCGGCACGTAACTCGGCGGCTTCTTCGCATCGCGCGACGCACAAAACTGGCGCGCCCTCATCCAGCAAGGCACGAGCAGTAGGCACCGCGCCATGTCCATAGGCATCCGCTTTGATTACGCCAAAAACTAGGACTTGTGAGCTAACGCGTTTTCGCAGCTCGCGATAATTGTGGCGAATGGCGCTCAGATCTATCTCCAGCCACGACAGCGGTTCAGCCTCAGCCAGTTTAGCCATTGTTTCTCACTCAGAGAGAAGGTCTCGATTTTTCCAGAGATACTGGAGTCCTGACGCAATCGTGAGTGTGATAATGACCACAAGCACAATCCAGAAAACAACGCGCAAGCCATACTCTGCAGTGGGCTGCCACGCTACAGAGTGCCATCGGAGGTAGTCGCGCAGACAAAGCCCAGCCAAGACAACTCCGATTCCCACGAGCTGACTGATTGTTTTGTGCTTCCCCAGATAATCGGCTTGAATGACTCGTCCTCGTTCGAGAGCGAGTGCGCGCAAACCCGTGACAAGAAACTCCCGTGCAAGAATCACGATAATTGCCCACGCGGGGAATATTGGTCGTTTCAGGTCGAGATTAAGCTCCACGAATGCGACAAACGCCGACATGGTGAGAAGTTTATCCGCCAGAGGATCCATGAGCTTACCAAAATTTGTGACAAGCTGAAGACGACGGGCTAAATAGCCGTCAAGGAGATCGGTGAGGGCAGCGACGACGAAGACGAAAAACGCTGCGATGCGGCAAAAAAAGATAAGGTCGAGTCTAGTGGTGACATTTTCAAATAGCAGCAAGCTTACGAAAAGGGGGATCAAAATGATTCTCAATAAAGTTAGCTTATTAGGAAGATTTAGGTTCATAGGGCGACTTACTTAGTCTTCTCCCGTGGCGACATAGAAATGAAGACTTGTATCACCATAGTTCTCTTTTCGGAAACGCCGGAGTCGTGCATAGCTCTCAGCCAGTTCCTCCCGCGGCGATGCCTGGATGACCACGACCGCACTTGGCTCAAAAGGCAGGTGAACTGCAACATATTCAAGTGAGCGCGCAGCATCACCACTATCGTATGGAGGATCCGAGAAAACAAGATGGTATCGTGGCCATCCCGTGCTCTTCTGCATTTCAAGCCATCGCAGAACATTGGCTCGAAACACTCGACATCGTTGCTCGTAGCTAAGCTTAGCGATATTGCTTTGCAGCGCCGCCAAGGCCCTGTCCGCCTGCTCAACAAACGTGCAATGCGAGGCGCCGCGACTGAGTGCTTCAAGGCCGAGAGAGCCCGCGCCTGCGTAAAGATCGAGAACTGTTGCGCCAACGACTTCGTGGCGCAGGATATTAAAGAGAGATTCGCGGACACGTCCGAGGGTCGGGCGCGTGTCGGTCCCTCGTGGTGTTTTCAAAACAAAACCTTTTTTCTCGCCGGCAATGATGCGGATCATTAAAGCTCTCTTGGTCTGAATGTCTCTTCTCCTGCAACAGAGATTGCGAAGTTATTGTAAGGTTGTTCAATGCTGAACCGATGCCATCCACGGAGGATGATTCATGCCACATGTGATTTTTCGGGGCGCAGTGGCGCTGCAAGATGCTTGGGAAGGCTTTACCCCTTTGCTTGTGAATGAGCATGGTTGGCTAACAAAGGTCACGGATTGTTTTCTCAACGGACGGCGGACATGCATGTTGCTTGAGAGCACTGCAGTGTTCCAGGGAGTGACACATAACTTTTATGTGCGCGTGGACCAGAAGCAGGATCAAGTGACAGTGCGAGTTGAGCCGCGAACAAATGTGGAAAAGAACGAAGGTGTTAAACGAGCCGTTGCCATCGTGTCGCGGTTTTTAGCCCAGCGGTTTCCTTATCTTATTTTTGATAAGTCGAATTTGCCTCCCGAAATGTTGAGTGAGCTGGAGGATAAACAGTGAGCTTTGGCGAGATCTGCGGCGCAGTGGGAGCACCTCTGAGCTACGCGGATTTGCAGGAGCTCGGCGGACTAACCGGAATTTTTTCGCGGCACGCGCCGTTGGAGCTGGAGGTTGGTTGCGGGCGCGGAGATTTTCTCCTTGCCTACGCCTCTCGGCGGCCGGGAGTGAATTTCATCGGTGTGGAGCGAAAGCTCGTTATTGCGCGACGCGCCGCGAGTAAACTGGGCCGGGCAGGCCTAACAAATGTGCGCATTATCCACGGCGAGATCGGCTATCTTGTTGATCGGTATCTCCCGATGAACTCGCTGCATGCGATCCATTGCTATTTCCCAGACCCGTGGCCAAAAAAACGCCATGCAAAGAGGCGGCTCTTTCGGGAGGGGACACAAGAGCTTTTCGCGAAGCTCCTCCAACCGGGCGGGTGGGTTCACATTCGCACCGACGTTCCGGCCTATTTTGAGGCGATCTGCGCTCTTTTTGACTCCTCGCCTCTTTTTCAGCAAGTGGAACCACCTCGCGATCTGGTTGATTGCCTCACCGGCTTCGAACGGCGCTTTGTGGCCGAAGGGAAGCCAATTTACCGCGTGAGCTATCGTAGAGAACCGATTTCCCAGTCTCGGTCTGCTTTGGTGAAAAATAAGGTTGAATAGGCTGAGAGGGCTGTGAAGCCGTAGGGGAAGGGTCGTAAATTTGATGAAAAACTTTTGGAGGCAAGAAACGTGCAACCGATTGTCGAGCGTGCCCTCGACGAGCATGGACGGCCGCCTGTCGTTTTTTCGGGAACTGGGAGCATCGAGCTAACACAAGCAATTTGCACCACCCTTGGAATCTCGCCTGGTGCTATAGAAATTCGGCGATTCAGCGATGGAGAGATCCGCGTCAAGATCAACGAGAGCGTCCGCGGTGCAAACTGCTTTGTCGTGCAATCCTGCTATACACCGGTGAACGAACATCTCATGGAGCTGTTCTTGATTCTCGACGCGCTCAAACGCGCGAGCGCGAAACAGGTCAATGCAATTATTCCCTACTATGGCTATGCGAGACAGGATCGCAAAGATGAGGGACGCGTAGCGCTATCCGCGCGCTTGGTGGCGAACCTTTTGACAGCTGCAGGGGCAACACGTGTTGTCGCAGTGGATCTGCATTCGGCACAGATTCAAGGATTCTTCGACATCCCTGTGGATCATCTGTACGCCGCACCCGTATTGGTCGATTACATCCAAAAGCGCGGCTTTTCTAATTTCGTTGTCGTGTCGCCAGATGTGGGAAATGTGAAACGTGCTCGTTCTTATGCTAATCGCCTCAATGCGCCGCTAGCTATTATTGACAAGCGTCGGCCCGAACCCAACGTGGCCGAGGTCATGAATATCATCGGCGAGGTCGAAGGCAAAGACGTGTTCCTTTTCGACGATATCATTGACACGGCGGGCACGCTCGTCGGGGCTGCCGAAGCACTAAAGAAGCGTGGTGTCGGGCGAATCTACGCTTGCTGTACACATCCAGTGCTCAGTGGTCCCGCAAAGGAACGACTGGCCGCCTCCAGCATCGAGGAAATCATTGTGACGGACACAATACCCCAGCGGAATAGTTTCCAGAAGTTGACAGTTGTTAGCCTTGCGCCGATGCTGGCCGAAGCTATCAAGCGGATTCATACGAACGATAGTGTGAGCACTCTGTTTCGATGAACCACGCACAGCGAAAAATCCGTCTCCGCGTTCCCGCCACCACCGCGAACTTGGGTCCGGGCTTCGATTGTCTGGGACTAGCATTGCAGTGGTACAACTTTGTCGAAGTGACTGAGCAGACTTCCGATGAGCCGACTTTGGTCATCGACGGACAGGAGGCGCCTGAGGACTTACCGAGAAGTGCTGAGAATCTGGTGTGGCGGGCTTTTGCTCACGTGTTCCATCTTGTTGCTACCGCGGTCCCTCCGCTGACTATGCGCGTGACAATCGGGACGCCTATTGCGCGTGGCTTAGGTAGCAGCGCTGCGGCGATTGTTGGCGGAATGGCTGCCGCAAACTTTTTTCTGGGCAAGCCGCTTTCACCGGATCAACTTGTCGCAGAAATGATCGCGATGGAGGGGCATCCCGATAACGTCGTGGCATGCTACTATGGAGGACTAACGGCCTCACTGGTCACCGATTCAGAAGTCTACGTGCGCAAGTACTATCCAGCGGAGTCCTTGCGATGCGTGCTCATCGTGCCGGATTATCACCTCTCGACGGCCAATGCGCGGCAGGTTCTGCCACGCCGCGTTTCGATGAAAGACGCCGTTTTCAACATGGCCCGTATTCCGTTTGTCATTGACAAACTATGTACGGGAGACGTATCAGGACTAGATGTAATTATGGATGATCGCTTGCACCAGCCTCACCGGCGCAAGCTCATTGCGGAATACGATCTGATCGAATCAGAGGCGATGCGGGCTGGAGCTGCTGCAGTTTGCCTTAGTGGCTCTGGCCCCACTTTGCTTGCAGTAACGGAACGCGAGCGAGCCGCTAAAGTGGCGGATGCTGTAAAAAAAATGCTCATCGAGATCGGAAAGGCTTTCCGTGTCCAGATCGTCGCACCTGATTCACACGGGGTGCATTGCGAAGAGGGTGATGCCGCTTTTGCCACGAAATGTCCTGCTCCCTAATTTCCCAGCTGCCCGCGGAGGATTATGATCATGAGCTCCGTTACTGTGGGGGGACGGCGGGCTTCCCCCCCTGCGACCATTTCCTTTCCGGCTCGCTGATGTGCGCTTGATCACCACTCTGCGGGAGGAGGCGTCTTGGCGCGCGACTCGTTCGTCAGTGGTGTAGGCGAGAGGTCAGGAATCGGATAGGCTGGTGGAGGCACAGGGCGTTCAGTTCGGGCCCATCCAAACGTGTTTGTGCGTGAATTGTATGCACATCCACCAATGAAGAGGCTGGCAAAGAGCAGCGCTATGAAGAGAAGAATTTTCATCATAGGCCACATTTACGATAGCTGGATTCCGGATGGTCAAGCATGACTGAACGAAGACTCAGCAAGGTTTTGCTCGCGGCAGGTGGCACGGGTGGCCACATTCTGCCAGCGATTGCTCTCGGGCGTGCGCTAGAAGAAAGGGGCCTGGCAAAAGTCTCCTATCTATGCGGCCAACGGCCGGTGGAACTCGACCTCTACAGCCGCGAGAACATCGAGCCAATTGTGGTTCCCGTTCGGCAGTTGGGAGCTTCTGTGCTCGAACGACTACGTGGCGGCTGGGCCGCGATTGCGGTGACCTGGCGATGCAGGCGGTTGATCCACGAGGAGCGATTTGACGCGGTCGTGGGGATGGGGGGATACGTTTCAGGGCCGGCCGTATTGGCGGGGATCGTGACCAGACGCGCAACGGTTATTCACGAGGCGAATTCTGTGCCGGGCAAAACAAACCGCTGGCTGGCCCCATGGGTCAAGATGGTTGCGGTGAACTTTTCACGCACGGCCTCGCAGCTGCGCAGCAGACAATGTGAAATTGTGGGCATGCCAATTCGCAGCCGAATCTTGCATGGGTTTCGGGAAAAAGGAATAGAGCTTTTTGGACTCGATGCGCGCAAGCGAACCTTACTCGTTGTAGGGGGCAGCCAAGGCGCACGCAATCTCAACTACGCACTCGCTGGGGCGCTGCCCCTGCTCGACAGGCCGGAATTCTCGGATGTGCAGCTCCTCTGGAGCACGGGAGCGAGTCATTACGACAACCTTGTAGGCTTGGTGAGTCGGCTAGGGCTTCAGCATTTACGTGTGAAATTGGTTCCGTTTATCGCGGAAATGGAGCATGCGCTCGCGTGTGCAGACGCGGCGATTTCTCGAGCTGGGGCGAGCGCGATTGCGGAGCTTCTTGCCACCGGTGTGTTTGCTCTGTATGTGCCTCTGCCAAATGCAATTTACGATCACCAGCGAAAAAACGCACTGGAACTGGTTTCTGCTGGACTCGGCATGATGTTGCTCGAGCACGAGATGACTCCCCAGACAACGATGTCTGCGATTGCCGAACTTCTTGCTTTAGCGCCAGCAAAGCGAGAGGCTGTGGCAGCAGCAGGGGAGATTCATCGCCATGCGGCGGAGAAACTTGCCATGCTTGTGAGTGAGGCAGCGAATTCGCGGTGAGCAAATGAGCCTTTGTTATTGAGTTAACTTCGATCTCCAGCGGACGTATCCAAGGAGACCAATCCCAAGCAGAATCATGATGGCGCAGAGGATTTGTCCCATTGTCATCCAGCCGAAATAGTAGGGAAGTTGCGGATCTTTCTCTCGAAAGAATTCCAACAGGAAGCGGATACAGCCGTACCAAAGAAGGGCCACACTTGTGATTGTCCCATGATTTTTGACGCGCCGCCGTATGGACCAGAGCAAAAGAAACAGAAGGATGCCCTCGCCCAAAGCTTCGTAAAGCTGCGAAGGGTGACGAGCTGACGTGTAGTTGAGGATGTTGCCCATGTCGTCGTAGATCGGAAATCGCATGGCCCACGGCATGGCTGTGGGGCGTCCGTAGAGCTCGGCATTGATAAAATTGCCGAGCCGACCGAGCGCAATGCCTGGGGCCGCAGCAATGGCTAGGCTGTCCGTCAGATTTAGCAGAGGAAGGCTGTGGCGGCGGGCATAGAAATAACAGATGAAGATCATGCCGATGGCGCCTCCGTGAAACGACAGGCCGCCGTGCCAAATCGCGAAAGGGGTGTACCACCAGACAAACGGCGAGTCGGGTGTTGGCACATAATATACGAGCATGTAAATGCCCCGTGCGCCAATCAGCATTCCCAGAAAAAGAGAGAGCAGAAAACTTTCGATACGCGTTTCTGACAGGCGTAAAAAGTTTTCGCGCGCGAGTTTCCGCAAAATTTGCCATCCGATGAGATAGGCGAGAACGTACATCACGCCGTACCACCGAATGCGTAACGGGCCGATACGCAGCAGCTCTGGGCCAATTTCGGGATACCGAATCATCTTGCGTGGATGCTCCGATTGATGCCAATCGCCTCGAACACGACACAGCGCCTTGTGTAGCAAAGTCTAGAGGATCATGCGACAAATGGCAGCCAGCATGAACATCACGAAGCACTATTACACCCCGGATCTGAGCAGATTGAAGGCTATTGCATCTGAGGCTCCACTTTTGAGTCCAGAACAAGCGCAAGAGATCCTCGACCGTTCGGAGATCCCCGCGCTTTCATTGCCTGAGGTAGCGGGCTTCGTAAAGGCAGTGCTGAGCAATCCTGTGGGCAAAGTGACGCAACTTGTGCTCGAAAAAGCTGTCGGACTTCGTCGCGCACTGTTTAGTGATGCTGTTGTGCCGATGGCGCCGATGGAAATCGCTAACACCTGTGCTTCCGACTGCATCTTTTGTGGCTGGCGTATTTCCAACAGCGAAATGAAGCGTCTGCGCATGCCCGATGATCTTATTCTTCTTCAGGTCGAGTATCTCCTCGACTTGGGCATAAACTACATCGAATTTGTTTCCGGTGATGATCTGGTCGCTGTGCGACAGCAGTTGCCGCGATTACTTGCGCGCACGAAAGAACTTTTTCAGGCGCGCGGCGTGGAAGGCAAAACATGCTTTTGCACCTTGGCGCTAACCGAAAAGCAATATAGTGAGCTACGCGACGGTGGCGCCGATGCGATGATTGTGTGGCAGGAAACCTATGATCCGGACGTTTTCGCGCGTTACGTCACCGATGGTCCAAAAGCTTTTGGTATCCGTGACGACTGGACGTGGGATAAAAGTGGCAATGGCTGGTTGTTTCGTTACCAGTCGCAGGAGCGAGCCTTGCGCGCAGGCCTTGAAGTTGCCCTCGGAACGATGCTGGGTCTCAATCCTGATGTAACGTTTGAATTTCTAGCGACAGTGGATCATGCCCGGTACCTTCTCGACAATTATTCGCTTACGCCCGAACATCCGCTGATCATTGGGATGCCAATCTGGAATCCGATTCCAACTCGCACATCAGACATGCGGAGAAGCGATTTGCCGGATATCGAGAAGCTCTTTCCGGTTTTTGCTGCCTTGTATTTGCTTAGCCTTCCCACCCCTGCAACGTGGGTTTTCCCGAACTGCCGTGTGCCTCTGACCGTGCAAGTTGAAGCGGCTCGTGTGGCAGGCGCTTTCACGTCCACCGAGGTCAAGCTCGGTCCGGGAGGTTATCTACCCTCTGTCATTCAAAAAATGGAAATGCAGGGCAAAAACACGGTCGCGTTGCGCAAGCGACTGGCGAGATTGCTTCGCGAGGCAGGTGAAAATGTGGACGAACTAGCGCGCGCACTCGATGAGCGGGAGCAGTTTGTGCACCACTACCATGCCCACGTGGCGTATCTGCGCGCGTTAGCAGACGCAGGCCTGTCCGTTGTGTCCGGGGTGCGCATCCCTGAAGTCGCTAAGAATGTATGCCAGAGCCCAGATGTGGTCGTGTGCGGCGAAGGCTAGCGCACGCGACCAAAATCATCCTCGACGCGAACAATGTCATCTTCGTCCGACGGATTCTCTGGATCTGTACTTTGCCAAATCTCGGCAATGCGCCCCCAACCGTGCAGGCCAGTGAGCCGATGCCATGCTCCGCAAGGAATTTGCACAACTTCACCCGTATCAAACACAAAAGTTTCAAGGCTGGAACCATCTGGGCCGATTTCAATTTTTACCGGCCCGTCGATGACACGCCAGTGTTCGCATCGGCGATGATGATACTGCAGCGAGAGGCGCTTGCCTGGTGCGACAAGGAGAATTTTAGGGTCAAGACGAAGTCCCTTATCGAGACCACTAACTTCTGTTCCTTGCCAGTAGGCGTGAAAAAAACGCAGAAAACTCGCTTCGCTGAAGCGCAGAAATCCGCCCCACGGCCGATCGCAGGAAGAGAGTTCTTCAAGTATCTCAATGCCAAACCCTCTGGCTTCAGCCTTGAGGCGTTCAAACAACCATTTTTTGAGTTCCACCTTTCCAGGATCTCCTTCTTACGCGCAACTTGCCTGCCGACAGCCAGTAGAGTCTATGTTTGCAGGGCTTATTATACGTAACTAGAGAAGGTCGTAGGGATCAACGTCCACAATAATTTGAATTCGGCTATGGCCACGCTGCTTTGAGAACTCTTTTAGTGCCTGTCTTGTGATTTGCCGCATCTTGGAGCCAGCCTCGCCTCTTAGCAAAGCTCGCCAGCGGTATTGTCCTTCGAGCCTTTGCAGAGGGGCAGGGGTTGGGCCAAGCACTGTGACGCGATCACGGAGCGGATATGCAATGTCTTTTAAAATAATAATAAATTGTTTAAATAGCTCTTCTGTTATCTCTGGATTATTGCCCATGCCTAGAAATCCAACCAACCGATGATAAGGAGGAAAACGTAAGATTTTACGGATGCGAATCTCTTTTTCGTAAAAACCAACGAAGTCGTGATTTCGTGCGAATTGGATAGCGTAATGGTCGGGCACATATGTTTGAATAATCACCTTCCCCGGTGAGTCGCCGCGACCAGCCCGGCCAGCAACTTGGGTGAGTAGAGAGAACGCGCGTTCGGCAGCACGGAAGTCGGGCTGAAAAAGTGAGACATCTGCCAAAGGCACAACGACAAGGGCAATGCCTTCCAGGTGGATGCCACGAGCGATCATTTGTGTGCCAACAATGATGTCCACCTCGCGGCGACTGATCTGTTCCCACGCTTCGATGTGTGCGGTGCGCCGGCGCATAGTATCGAGATCAATTCGGAGTACTTTCTTGTGAGGAAAAAGCCTAGCCAATTCCTCTTCTATGCGTTGAGTGCCGACGCCGACCATCGAAAGCTCGGTGGTGTCGCAGTAGGGGCAACTTGTGGGGCGTCGCAGCATATGCCCACAATAGTGACAGATCAACCGGTCGCCGACTTTGTGGTAAGTCAGGGCGACGTCGCAGTGTGGGCACTTGAGCGTTTGTTTGCACCCTAAGCAGATAACGAAATTGAAAAATCCGCGCCGGTTGAGAAAAACTAGCACCTGGTTTCCTGCATCGAGCGTAGCCGTCATGGCCGAGCCAATTTCGGGACTCAAAAGCGAAACGTCTTGGTCGAGTTGCACTTTCTCCGCGAGGTCAATCACCGTGATTGGGGGCAGAGGACGTCCGTCAATTCTCTGGCTCAGCGTGAGAAGCTCAAACTTCCCCGTAACAGCCTTGTGATAGGTCTCAACGCTAGGCGTAGCGCTACCGAGCACGACAACTGCGCCGCACTGATGCGCATGAACGATCGCCACATCGCGCGCGTGGTATCTCGGTGTGGTATCTTGCTTGTAGGTGGCCTCGTGCTCTTCATCCACGATAATAATACGCAGGTTCTGCATAGGAGCGAAAATAGCCGAGCGAGCGCCGATAAGGATCCGGCAGCGCCCATCCTGGATTCGCCCCCACAGATCAAATTTTTGCCCTACCGTCAGACGCGAATGGTAGACCCCGACGAAGTCGCCAAACCGGCGACGGAACCTGTCCACAGTCTGGGGGGTGAGCGAAATTTCGGGGACCAAAACGATTGCAGAGCCCCCGAGATCAAGCGCGTGCCAAATGGCCTGCAAATAAACTTCTGTTTTTCCACTTCCCGTGATGCCGTGAAGCAGAAATGTACGATGCTCGCCTCGATCAAGTTGTGTGCTGATAGCTTCAAGGGCGGCGCGTTGCGCAGAGTTAAGGTCCAAAGGCTGCTCCGGCTCGCCGCCGGTCGGATAGTCATCGCTGCGCTCGATAATCTTTTCCTGCCATATGAGGATTCCAGTGTTCAGAAGTTTGCGAATGACTGCCTGTGAAACGCCCGTAGCGGTGCGTAGCTTGTCAGCGCAAGCTTTTCCTCCGTGGTTTCTGAGCCAAGACACAACCAGAGCCTGTTTTGGTGTCAGGTCTGTCAAATTGTTAGCTTGTGTTGTTAGGGCAAGAAGTCGTTGCGTCTTCGGAGTGACCTCATTGAATCCGATGAATGAGACACACGCCAAGGTCTGGCCAAATGGCGCGAGGTAGTATTCGCTTATCCATCGGGCGAGCTCGATTGTTCGTGGTTCGATCATGAACTGGGGACTGATGATCCGCGCGATTGGTCTGATTTTTGTTGCGGGCAGCTCGCCTGGCGTATGTTTCAGGCCGATGATGCAACCCCGGACCAGCCGTTTGCCAAACGGCACAAGAACGAGACGTCCTGCACAAGCCGTGTTTTGCAGCGATTGGGGAACGGTGTATGTAAAAAGCCCCTCTACAGGCTCTTCCACCGCAACATCAGCGTAAAGGGTGCATGCCCGCTCCGAAGCTCGTGGGTCCGATTTCATAGATCTATGTTCCTGGGGTGCTCCCGTACCGTCATTAGCACAGATGTTTCGACGTTCGATAAGCTAAAAGGTTTTCACAGAGGGTGCACCTCACAAGCGGAATGTTAGCGGCCAAAGCTCTACTTTAACTTGAACGGCGTGTGCCGCATGGATCATTTTCCGGGTATGCGTTTGATAGTGAGTTGGATACTAAGTTATCTTATCGGCTCTATCCCAACGGGCCTATTGATAGCCAAGCTCACGGGCAACCTCGATATACGTGAGCATGGCAGCGGAAACATTGGCGCCACAAATGTGGCTCGTGTGCTGGGCAAGAAGTGGGGAGCGATTGTCCTAGCTTTGGATATCTTGAAGGGCTTTCTGCCCGTTGTTATTCTGCCGGCGCTTTTTGGCCTTCCCACGCGCGAGAGTGGTCTCGTCGAGATCACCATTGGCGCAGCGGCTGTTCTTGGCCATTGCTTCAGCATCTTCTTGGGATTCAAAGGGGGAAAGGGCGTGGCCACGGCAATCGGTGTGTTTTTAGCCATCGCCCCGTTGCAGATTATTTTGCTAACGGTTATCGGGCTCATTCTTATTGCGTGGAAAGGGTATGTGTCGCTCGCGTCGGTCATGTGTGCCGCCCTGCTGCCTTTCTTTTTTTACTTTTCCCATCAACCTATTGCAGTGCTTCTCGTGGCAGAAATCCTTGCTGCGGTGGTGATCCTCAAACATTGGCCTAACATGCTTCGCTTGATTCGGGGGGAAGAAATTCCGGTGTGGCAAGAAAAGCCCAACGGTGACGATGGCGAACGTATTCCAATCACACGTGACGGGGACTCGAACGTCTAGGGATGGAGACTGTTACTGTTTTTGGTGCGGGTGCGTGGGGAGCGACGCTTGCCGATCTTCTGGCACGCAAAGGCGCTCAAGTTACGGTCTGGGATGTTGATTCTCGAATTCTTGAGCAGCTGCGCACCACGCGTCGGCGCGGCAAACCGCCAGCCCTCGTGGTTCACGACTCGGTTGTCTTTGAGGCAGAGCTTTCGACTGCTGCTCACAGAAGTGATGTGTGGGTTTGTGTTGTTCCCTCGTTTGCCGTTCGCGATCTTTGCAGGAGCCTCGGTGCGACGTTTGGTGACCTAGGGGAGCGCGTATTTGTGAACTGTGCCAAGGGAATTGAGGAGCAAACTTTGGCGATTCCCAGTGACATTTTTGCAGAGGAATTGGGGCGAAATCGTCTGGTGCAGTACGCCGTGCTTTCCGGCCCAAGCCATGCAGAAGAAGTGTGCTTGGGAATTCCCACGAGCGTCGTGTGTGCCTCGGACGATGATATGACGGCGCGGCGGGTGCAGGCATTGTTCGGAACCCGAGTGTTTCGTATCTATACGCAAAAGGACCGAATTGGTGTGGAGATGGGCGCGGCGCTGAAGAATGTGATCGCAATTGCCGCAGGCGCCTGCGATGGTCTCGGATTTGGTGACAACACAAAAGCGGCTCTCGTGACGCGTGGACTTGCTGAAATAACGCGGGCGGCGGTTGCTGTCGGTGCTTCCCCTCAGACGTTGGCAGGACTTGCCGGCCTCGGGGATCTCATTGTTACGGCAATGAGCCGGCACAGCCGCAACAGGCTGTTTGGCGAACTTTTGGCCAAAGGCCGTTCTGTTACTGACGCGCTTCAGGAAGTCGGGGCCGTCGTCGAAGGCTACCGGACTTGCAGTTCAGCTTACGCTCTCAGTCAAAAGCTCGGCATTGAGATGCCGATCACAGCAGCAATTTATGGCGTTCTTTACGAAGGGATAAGTATCCAGGATGCGACAGCGCAGTTACTTGATCGTGACCCCAAGCCAGAGATTTACTAAGCCCAGAGACGGCCGATGATCTCTTGCCAAACTTTGCGGTAGGCACGCATGCGCTCGCGATTGTGACGGTTGCGAAGTCCGACAATGTGGGCTCCCGCGAGAAAGAGCATCCTTAGAGAAAGATCTCCAAGCATGGAGCATCGCACGGTCACGCGTCGCCATCGAGGGTAGTTTCGCGAAAGAAATGTCTCAAGCGCTGAGAAAAATTGCTGGATTGCTAGTGCACGGACTTCGGCTGTTGGCTCGCCCTGAGTGTGGATGATCGAAATCTGCGGATCTTGGATAATCTCGTAGCCCGCCTTTCTCAGGCGGAAGCATAAGTCAGTGTCTTCCGCATAAAGAAAATACGCTGACGAAAAACCGCCGACGTCATCCCATGCTGCTCGTGGTATGAGCATCGCACTTCCCATGACCCATTCGGCAGCCCTTGGTTTTGACACTCCTGTGCTGAGTGAAGGCAGCCCGTAGGACTTTCGTAATCGTTTCAGAAAGCCAGCCAGGAGACTGTGATTTAGCCAATACGTAAGGGCCCCAGGGAACCGGTACGTAGAACGTTGAATGGTCCCATTGTCATTGCAGAGGACGGGGGCGAGAACTCCTACGCGCACTCCTTCCGATTGCAAACGAGCCAAGCTTTGTAGCCAGGCCCGCATCGCCTCAGGAGGCACAACCGTATCGGGGTTGAGCACGCACAAAAGTGGCGCCTGTGCTTGCTGGGCTCCTAAGTTGCAGCCTTTTCCGTAGCCTAAATTTTCCGCGTTGCGAACCAGCAAAATTGGGAGATCTAGAAGGCTTTGCCAGTCATCATTCGGTGAGGCATTGTCTACCACAATGATTTCAAGGGGGACGTCCTGGCAGCAAAGAGAGCGGACACATCGGCGAACAAACCCACTTGTTTGATAATTCACAATAATCACTGAAACTGCAGGAGGCGTCCCGAGCCCTCCCTCAACGAGCGGCGATTTGGTGTCGAGATGCATACATGTTCCCAGACTTCATGGCGCAGCATTCCAAAGCTTGTTGGCGAGTCTACTCTGCAAATTGCCGTGCTTTCGACAGTAAAGACGAAAACGATCGCCTAGCGGCGGTAGGTCCGGATGTGCAACATAGTTTGCATAAAACCATTGGACGATGGGATGCGCTGGAGGGGACGGAACGTCTTTTCTATCTATGGCGATTAGCTCGGGCTGTGTCCGCCGCAAATCTTGAAGCGCTCGGCGAGTGAGCGTTTCTGTGGTTGGACCCCATAACAATGGGATAACGAAAAAGATGCCGCTTGCTGGACGACGGTTTGCTGCCTCATAGAGGGTTGGTGCGGTGCCCCAGACGTAAAGCGTCTCATCTGGCGCCAAATAGCGTTGGAGTTCCCTCCCTTGCCGATACTGCTCTATAAACGCCGGGCCATATTTTGCTAAGGACCACGTTTCAGCGGATCGTAAATAGAAGGGGAGTTGTACAAGTGCCTGAGTGAGGACCAACCCGCCCACCAGCAGTCGCAAACGAAGTCGATCGCGTGTTGCGCTGAGTCGTCTGATCCCCAAGACCGTAGCGCTAGCTAGCACACACAAAAGTGGAAGCCACAGCTGGTAGTAGTGGGGATAGAATCGTCCGGGAAGTGAGTACGCGAGAAACGTGGCCGCAGTCCACCCTGCAAGCCACTCCGTACCTTGGCGGCGAGGAGTTTGGAGGAGGTGAAAAATACCGACGAGGGCGAGAACGATTGCGGGCAAAACATTATTAGCAGCGTGCGGGACAACACGAGAAGGGACAAGCGCCGCAAAGATGTTGCTCAAAGGATTGTGGGTGTAAGCTCGTCCCCAGTAAAATAGCGTCGCATAGGCCTCTGCGAGGGTTCCTTGCCATACAGCGTTGACAAGAAACAGCACCCAGGGCAAGGCAGCTCCAGCAGTGAAAGAGCCAATTAAGTTCAAGGCGCTAACTTTCTGAGAACTAGCGCGCCGAAGACGACTCAGCACCAGCACGATCCAAAACACCACGATGTGGGCCATCATGACCGTCTTGTAGAGTGAGCCTAATGCCAAAAGGATGCCCCCCAGGAAAGCCCAACGGTTGCTGCCTGCGTTGCTCTGACAGTTGACCAGGGCAGCGAGTCCCCAGACGGCACAGACATTCATAAAGACCTCGGCGTTTGGTTGGTTGGCTTGCAACCAGCAATCAGCAGCCACAAGAGTCCACAGAGCCGCCGCAAGGATTCCTCCGCTTTCCGAACGATACAACTTTCTGGTGAGCTGGAAGATGCCGAGTAAGGCGAGGGTGCTGGCCACGCACCAGAGCAGGTAACGCGCGAGGAAGGGGTTGTCGGACAACCATGCTCCTGCCGCATAGGTCCAGTACACGGCCGGCGGCTTGATGTCCCACACCTCAGAATAGAGCCGCTTGCCGTGCAGCAGTTCGCGCGCAACCAACCAATAAGTTGCCAGATCTGTTTCTGGCGGTTCTGCCCAAGTGCGCAATCTCATGAGCAAGAGCAAGCCAGCGCAGGCGACGAGAAAATAGCGACGAAATCGCCGATACTGACGGAGGCTTATTCTTTGCGCGCGAGGAGAGCTGCCCATTCGTCGTTCTTCTCGGAGTGTGTTATTTCGAATCCAAGCTGTTTCACTCGCGTTTTCGCAACCTCGCTTTCTGAAGCAAGGAATCCAGACAAGCATAACAGGCCGCCCGGACAGCAGAAGCGAGGGACAAGCTCGGCCAACGGCTCGAAATTCGAGAGTAGCATGTTACACACAACGACGTCGAACTCTGTTGGCCGTAGCGACTCAAGCCTTGCGATCACGACGCTTACTTTTTTGAAAGCGAGATGGTTAAGATGAAGATTTTCTGCCACGTTTTCAATAACGTCGCTATCAATGTCAGTTGCAAGGCACCACGCTGCGCCACTCAGCGCTGCTGCAATTGCCAAGATCCCACTGCCGGTTCCGATGTCCAGGACGCGTTTATCCTCGAGGGGAATTTTCTCCATGAGCGAAAGACAAAGCTGCGTGGTGGCGTGAGTACCAGTGCCAAAAGCCATCCCAGGCTCGATAACAATTGGAATGCGCCCCGATCGGGGCAAGCCTGCCTCAACTTCCCACGGTGGCAGAACCAGAAAACGCGAACCGACTTCTACCGGCACGAAGTATTTCTTCCATTCGTCGTTCCAATTGCGTTTAGCTATCTTTTGCGCGTGAATCGCAACAAGCTCTTTGTAGCCGCGCTTGTTGAGCCACTGTATGATTTCACTGCAAATGTGCTCGGCGTTGATCTCCGCAGGAAAAAAAAGGCGAAACTTTGTCCCCGGGATGTCCGATTCAATGCCTTGACACTCAAGTTCTGTTAGAATCTCCCAGAAGACCTCGTCGAGTCCGGCTTGTGAAGAGTTAAACACTAGTTCGATATATTGCCACGTCATCGAGTTCATGCGAACTATGCACGGCGATGAACTGAGGAAGGCAAGCTGACTTTGTGCGTTTTAGGTTGAACGCAAAGCTTGGAGCCAACACTCTGGCGTTCCGAATAGCAACGATACCGGGAAAATCGAAGGAAATGGCCGAACAAAAAGCGAAAAAAAGCACAGCAGGGAAGAAAGAATCGAGCCCGATTACTTTTAGTGTTTCCGACATCAAGGAGCTTTTCATCCTGATGAAGGAGAACGACATAGCCGAGCTCAACATCGAACAGGGTGAGACCAAGATTCACATTGTAGGGTCGCGCGCGTCCGCAGTGCAGGCCGCCGCAGTATCCCCTGTCGTGCCGGTCGTGTCGAGCCTTCCGCCTGTGGGCATGGTTGCGCCAGCGACGCAACCCGCAGTAGCTGCGGCGCCAGTTGCAGCCGCATCCAGTCCGTCGGATGCTGCAGGCACTATCGAAACAGCCTTGCCTACGGCCGAGTCGGAGACTCTTCCTTCAAATGTTAAAACGATCAATTCTCCGATGGTTGGGACCTTCTATCGTGCTCCAGCCCCTGACGCACCTCCGTTTGTGGACGTTGGTGATCGCGTTAAAGAAGACACCACCTTGTGCATTATCGAAGCGATGAAACTCATGAACGAAATCAAAGCCGAAATGCGAGGGAAAGTGGTCAAAATCCTCGTCGAAAATGGCATGCCCGTCGAGTATGGTCAGCCGCTGTTCTTGATTGAACCCGAATGACAATCGAACGCGTGCAGGACGAGCTCAGTACTCACAACAACTCAGGCGGTCAGAAGAAAACTTATGTTTAGAAAGATCCTTATAGCCAACCGTGGTGAAGTTGCTCTGCGTATCATTCGGGCATGCAAGGAGCTGGGAATACGCACCGTTGCCGTGTATTCGGAAGCCGATGCAAACTCGCTGCATGTGAAATTTGCTGACGAGGACGTATGCATTGGACCAGCCCCAAGCGCGGAAAGCTACCTAAATGTCGCGCGTATCATCAGCGCTGCTGAAATCACCGATGCCGAGGCAATTCATCCAGGTTATGGATTCTTGGCTGAGAATGCGGAGTTCGCCGAACTCTGTGAGACTTGTAAGATCAAGTTCATCGGGCCGTCACCGGAGGCGATCCGTCGTATGGGCGACAAGGCGGAAGCCAAGAGAACAATGCGCGAAGCAGGGGTGCCATGCATTCCCGGAAGCCCTGGCTTGGTGACCGACATTGGGGAAGCACGAGCAATTGCCGATGAAATTGGTTATCCTATTATCATAAAGGCTGCTGCTGGCGGCGGTGGTCGTGGCATGCGCGTAGCGCACACACCCATCGCATTGTCTACTTCTTTTGCGACAGCGCAGGCCGAGGCGGAGAAAGCTTTCGGCAATCCCGGAGTTTATATCGAAAAGTTCATCGAGAACCCCAAGCACGTGGAGGTTCAGATTCTTGCTGATGAGCACGGGCATGCAGTCTATCTGGGCGAGCGTGACTGTTCGGTCCAGCGTCGCCACCAAAAGCTGATCGAAGAGAGTCCTTGCCCAGTTCTTGATGAAGAGACACGGCGCAAGATTGGAGAGGCTGCAGTCCGTGCAGCCCAGGCCGTTGGTTATGCAAATGCCGGCACGATTGAGTTCCTCCTTGATAAGGATAAGAATTTTTATTTCATGGAAATGAACACCCGGATTCAGGTTGAGCACCCTGTCACCGAGCAGGTCACACTGTTCGACCTTGTCCAAGCGCAGGTGCGCATCGCGGCCGGCGAAGAGCTACCAATACGTCAGGAAGACATCAAGCTTATTGGGCACTCGATCGAATGCCGCATCAATGCAGAGAATCCGGACAAAGGGTTTATTCCCTCGCCAGGGCGAATTACGACGTATCACGTCCCAGGCGGACCAGGCGTTCGAGTGGACTCGCACTGTTACCAGGAGTATGTAATTCCGCCCTATTATGATTCTATGATCGGAAAACTCATTACGTGGGCCCCAAGCCGCGAGGAATGTATTGCCCGTATGCGCCGCGCCTTGGACGAATTTGTCATTGAAGGTGTGGCCACAACCATTCCATTTCACCGCGCCGTCATGGACAGTGAAGAATTTTTGCGTGGGACGTTCGGCACGAACTTTGTCGAGAATTTCTGGAAAAAGTAAGGCTCTGGGCTGCTGAGTGCGGCCCAGAGCTGAAGTGTTTGGCAAGCGCCCAGCCCAGACCAAAAGCTAGCGCACCAAATCCTCGCCAGTAATTCTCTCTGCGATGGCCTTTGGAACCTTGTCGTAGTGAGAGAACTGCATCGTATAGGTGGCACGCCCTTGAGTTCGGCTACGAAGGTCGGTGGCGTAGCCGAACATTTCGCTCAGCGGAACGTTGGCTCGGACTACTTGAGAGTTGCCGCGTCGCATGGTCTCTTCGATTTTACCGCGGCGCGAGGTCAAGTCGCCAAGTACATCCCCGAAGAATTCCTCCGGCGTCACAACCTCCACGAGCATGATTGGTTCAAGGAGTTCTGGAGCGCATTTGCGGGCTCCTTCTTTGAAGGCAATACTTCCTGCAAATTCGAATGCAAGTTCGCTTGAATCCACGGGATGGAATGACCCGTCGTGGAGGGTAACCCTAATGTCGACCATGGGGTAACCAGCCAGCACACCGGTTTTCATCGCATTCACTACACCCTTTTCAACGGCGGGGATATATTCTTTGGGTATGATACCCCCTACGATTTCGTTGACAAATTCGAAACCTGAGCCCGGCGGCATTGGTTCAATCCGCAAGACCACATGGCCGTACTGTCCCTTTCCACCGCTCTGGCGGATGTATTTGCCTTCGGCGCGGTCTATGGATTTTGTAATGGTCTCTCGGTAAGCCACCTGCGGTTTGCCGACGTTAGCCTCCACGTTGAACTCGCGACGTAAGCGATCGACGATGATTTCAAGATGGAGCTCTCCCATCCCACTGAGGATTGTTTGATTTGTCTCCTCGTCCATGCGCACGCGGAATGTGGGGTCTTCTTCCTGGAGGCGGGCGAGGGCCGAGCTCAGCTTGTCCTGATCTGCTTTGGTTTTTGGCTCCACAGCGATGTGGATAACGGGTTCGGGGAACGTCATCGGCTCGAGAAGGATCGGATGGTCGGGATCGGCAAGCGTGTCACCCGTTTGTGTGAATTTCAATCCCACTGCGGCAGCGATATCGCCAGTGCGTACCTCGTCAAGGGGTTCGCGATCATTTGCGTGCATGAGCAAAATGCGTCCGATGCGTTCGGTTTTGTCCTTGGTGCAGTTGAGCACATACGATCCGCTTTTCATGACACCGCTATAGACGCGGAAGTAAGTGAGTTTGCCAACATGGGGGTCACTCATGATTTTGAAGGCCAAGGCGGCGAAAGGCTGATTGTCGTCGGGCAAACGCTCTTCGATTTCGCCCGTCTCAGGATTCTCGCCTTTCACGGGCGGGAGATCGAGCGGGGAGGGCAAGTAATCAACAATAGCGTCGAGCAAGGGTTGAACGCCCTTGTTTTTGAAGGAGGAACCACAGAGCACCGGGGTGATTTTTGCAGCAAGCACACTTCTGCGGAGGAGAGGTTTCAATTCTTCGGCAGAGAAGTCGTGATTATTTGCCATCAGATATGTGTCCATGAAGTTTTCGTCATACTCTGCAATGGCCTCTAGCATTTTGCCGTGCCATTCGGTAGCCTGTTCGCGGTACTCTTCTGGAATCTCTGTGACCTCAAACTGGCGACCCATTGACGGGTCTTCGCCAAGTGGCCACAGGTAGGCACACATGGTGACAAGGTCAACGACACCGCGGAAGTTCTCTTCCTCTCCGATGGGAATCTGTATGGGGACGGGGTGACATGCCAGGCGCTCCTTCATCATGTTCACCGTGCCGAAAAAATTAGCGCCTACTCGGTCCATTTTATTGATGAAAGCCAGACGCGGCACGCCGTATTTGTCCGCCTGACGCCAAACGGTCTCACTTTGGGGTTCTACGCCCCCTACTGCACAAAACAACGCGATTGCTCCGTCGAGAACGCGGATTGAGCGTTCGACCTCGACTGTGAAGTCCACGTGTCCGGGTGTATCTATGATGTTGATTCGATGATTTTTCCACGTGCACTGAGTGGCAGCTGAAGTGATTGTGATACCGCGTTCTTTCTCCTGTTCCATCCAATCCATTTCGGCAGCGCCTTCGTGCACCTCGCCGATTTTGTAGGTGCGCCCAGTGTAAAAGAGGATGCGTTCGGTGGTCGTGGTTTTGCCTGCATCGATATGGGCCATAATGCCGATATTTCGCATTCGGCTCAGTGGTGTAGTTCTTGGCACAGCAGTAGCTTCCCTTCGATACGTATTTGGGTAATCAGAGCGAGAGAAACAGAACTCTCGGTTGAATGCTCGGTTCTAAGATCCGCTTTTTGTACAAGAGCACGGTGAGCTTATTTTATGACCAGGATGTGACATACTTTGCGGCAAAGACCTCTGCGCAAAAAGTAGCTTGTCGCTTTACTCTAATCTGTTGTACGGCCGAGGCGTCGCGTAATTTTGCCCAGTATGCTTTGGAATTCGGGAATATGTAACGTCACCGATGCTGCGCTATAAGTCAAAAGGCCAACAATGGTTCCCAGCATGAGCCGGATGAGTTCCTCAAGTTGCAGGGTCGCCAGCCAGGTGCGTCGTAAGGCCTCTGCACTTATCTCGAATCGCGCTGTAAGCTGGTCAACAGGTGCGTGGATAACAGCGACAAGGTAAGCGGGTTCTTCCAAGGCAGTGGGGGCTGGGTGGCCGTGTTTGTGAATTCTCACCAGGAGTTCTCCGCGGCGTCTGTCAGAATCGAGCACAACTCGAGAGAGGGCTAGTGATGCTGTTGTGCTTCCACGTGGAGCAAAAACCACGGCGACACGAGCTTTGCGGAAATCGATCGGGGGGGGCGGTGTGTCGTCGCGAGCGATCAATTTCCAGAATGCGCTCAGCTCCTCGGACGTGTGAAGGGTGAGGACCGCGCCGCCGTCGTAGCGTGCGCTTACATGGCCCGGAAATCGCTCGCCACTCTCGATGACAATGGCAGGGGAGACGTGCAACTTGCTAGCACCAGAGACGGCCAAAGCCATGATGCCTGCGGCAGCAATCATTTTCCACACAGACCATAAGCCGCCAAGATCACCAGCGACCGCAAAACGGCGATCGAGGATGAGGTAGGAGAGAAGCGTTGTGATCACATAGGTCACTGCGGCAGCGATCGGGACGCAAAGTATGCTTAGAGACTTATAAAGCCCTACCATGAGAACGACCGAAAGCGCCACACCAAGAATGTTGATCCACATGGGAGTCCAAGTGTCTTGCTGCGCATAAAAGCCGCGGCTGGCGAGGATGACCAGCGAATAGGGAACAATAGACAGCGCATATACGGCCAGAAAACGGGCTGTGAATTGCGTGTTGGCGTAAGTGAACTGACCTCTTTCAAAAAGTACCCGAACAATTGGTACTGCCAGCGTCGAAAGCAGAACGACAACGGGGAGCAAGATAAAAATCGTCCATCGCGTCCCCATAACGACGGTAGCCAAGAATTCGCGCTTTGCAGCCTTTGCGGCGTGTTCGGCTAGGACGGGGTAGAGCACCGTGGCGATCGAAACAGCGATGATGCCGTAAGGCATCATGATGAGCTGGAAGCAGAATGTGTAAGTTGTGAAGCCGCTTCCCACCGTGTAAAGGATATTGGATCGAACAATCGTTCCGATGAGATTTGCGAGGCCGACGCCAAGCACCGGTAACCCTAACGTGAATATTGAACTAAGTAGGGGATCGCGAAGGCTTAGTTGGGGGCGCGCAGGCCATCCGAGCGAGAGTAGCCACGGAATTTGGCAAAACGCCATCGCAGCGATGCCCAACGTAGTTCCCACAGCAAGGCCAGTAATTCCGACAAGCCCAAGCCAATACAACAAGAGCGTCACGATGACGACAACGTTGTTGAGAATCGGTGCCGCAGCGGTGATCGCAAAAACACCCCGCGAATTGAGAATGGCCATGAACACCGCATTGAGGCCGTAAAAGAACATTTGCGGTGCGAAGAACCGAAAGAAATACGTTGCAAGCTCTCTACTCTGCTCGGCGTGGACGCCTTTGCCGAAACGTGTCAGGAGACCAACGATCGTCGGAGAAAAAAGCACCGCCAACGCTGAGACAGCAGCAAGAACTAATCCGACATAGCCGAGCAGCAGATTTGCAACTCTCCAGGCTTGCGCCGAATCCTTGCCGTAGCGCTGTTGCGTTTCCACAAGCAGTGGAATAAGAATCGCGCTCAGCATGCCGCCAATGACAAATTCGTAAACAATGTTGGGAATCGTGTTGGCCAATTGATAGGCGTCATCAAAACGACCGCTTCCTAAAACAGCGGCGAACACGGAGACGCGCAGCAGACCAGTAATTCGGCTGAGCAGAGTCAGAAGCGAAAATGCTAGGGTGTTTTTGGCCAGTTGACTCACGGCGTTTGTCAAGTCGGTCCTGCGCGAGCGCAACGTCAAACGTTTTCCATTCCTGTTCGACTAATTCCTAAGGGGGTGAGCGGAAAAACTGCGGAATTCGTTGCGTAAGAAGAGAGCCTTTTTGGTAAAGTTTTTTGCAGCGAGCTTTTTTCTGACAAAATCATGAGAGGGAAGGCGATCGTGGGAAGCCGCGAGATTCGGATGCCCAAACTCAGTGAGTCTATGACTGAGGGCAAAGTCCTCCACTGGGGGGTCAAGAAAGGGGATTTTGTTTCGCCGGGCGACGTTCTAGGCGAGGTTGAGACCGATAAAGCAAACATGGAAATCGAGGCGACGGAGCCTGGCTACATAGAAGAGATTCTTGTGCCGGTCGGAAGCGTTGTCCCTGTCGGCACGCCGCTTCTTCGCTATGCGGATAAGTTGGAGGATCTTCCGGCAGCAAGTTGCACTGAAGTTGTGCAGCTCACAGAGGATGGTGGGTCCCAACAGATCGGCAGTTGTGGTATCTCTGGAGCAGAGAGGGGAGTGACTCCGTTCGGCACCAACAATGTCTCTCCCGTCGCGGAAGAACTGGCTCGCGAGCTTGGGGTAGACCTGGCCAGCGTCAGCGGTAGCGGCCCACAGGGGCGCATCATGAAGAATGACGTGCTTCGTGCAGCGCAGCTTCACCATAATGGCAGCCACGCTTTGCTTGGCTCTGCCCAACCTCAAGCATCAATCAGTTTGCAGGAGCTTGTTGGCGACGAGCCAGCGGAAGCACTCCAATCGCCGCGACAACAGAGCAATGACCTGTCCGTGCCGCCTGCTCGTCTAGAATCTATAACTTTCTCCGGGCGGCTGCCGTTGACGCAACTGCGGGCACCCTTAGTGACAATCGTCGAGCAGATGAAGTTAACACCTCGCCTGACGTGGAGAGACCTCATTCCAGTCCTTGTTGGGCGTGCTTATGCCCTAGCTCTCCATTGTCAGGCGATTAGCGCACCAGAGAGTTTTGCGGGGGATGCTATCGCCGGATCAGTTGCAGTGAGCGTAGGAACACCGAACCGCCGCCTCTATCCGTTGCTTCATTCAGTAGCTTCTGTTTCTCTTGCAACGCTTATTCGCGAATTTGCCGAATTGCGCGAACGTGCGTTGGCCGGACTCTTGCGGAGTGAGGAATGCCGCGGTGCACAACTTGTGGTCGAATTCCTTGGCCAGGTTGGAGGGGAACTTGCAAGCACGCAACTAGCAGAAGGATCATCGCCTTTGGTTTGCATCGCGATGTCGTCATCCGGCCAACTTAGATTATCACTCGCGGTGAGAACGCCGCTTTACCAACTCGCGGCATGGAGTAAAGTGCATACCATGGCTGCTGCAGCGCTTCGCCACCCACTTCTTTTGGCGGATATCTTTGAACCCTGTGAATGAAGGCCAAATGAAAACATCGCCCCATTCGAATCTTACATATGTTTTCTCGGCTGCAAGCCGCGCAGTCGGAAAGACGATTTTTTCAGATGCCAACGCAAGTGCGAGGTGGTTGGGACGCGTCGCTTACCTTCACGGGCTGGCGATCATGGAATCGCTGCTTTGTGAAAAGATGGCTAGCTTGCAAAAGGATTGGTTTCTCTATCTCGAACATGAACCAGTGATAACTTACGGCCGTACGACGCCGGCGCATCATTTGCCCCCAACCGAGGCAAATATTCCTCGCCTCGAAGTGTCACGTGGTGGCCTTGCGACCTACCACGGGCCAGGGCAACTTGTGGGGTATGTGATTTGCGATCTGCGGCGCCGAGCGCGTGGCGCTCCGCCGGACCTTCATGAATTTCTGCGCGCCTTGGAAGAAGGAATAGCGGCCTATCTCACCGAAGAGTGGCATTTATTCGCCGGTTCATTAGAGGGTAGGACAGGAGTCTGGATAACGAATGCCACACCGCCAAGGAAGATCGTTTCTATTGGTATTGGCGTGAGACGGTGGATTACTTATCACGGGTTCGCTATCAATGTTTTCAACGACCTGCAGATTTTCTCCCAATTCGTTCCTTGTGGGCTGGAAGGAGTGACGATGACCTCTCTTGCTGCTGAATTGCAGGTTAAGCCAGATACCAAAAAAACGCTGGATCTGAAAGCTGTCGCGACAGCTTTGCACCCATATGTCATCTCGTCTTTGCGCTTGCATGGTTGGTGCTGGGCAGAGGTCGTGTGATGAGCACCGAAACCTCAGTATCGCGTCGCCATCCGCAATGGATTCGCGCAAAAATGCCCGGAATGGGCGAGTTTGCTTACACACAGAAGGTGCTGCGCGATTCAAATCTTCACACGGTCTGTGAAGAGGCGCAATGCCCCAACCGCAGCGAATGCTATGCACATCGCACGGCCACGTTTATGATTCTCGGAAACGTGTGCACGCGGCGTTGTGCTTTCTGTGCAGTCCCGCAAGCCATCCCGCCTGCTCCTCCAGACCCGGAAGAGCCAGCTCGCCTGGCTGAAGCTGTGACTCGACTGAATTTGCAGCATGTGGTGATTACGAGTGTGGACAGGGACGATCTTCCGGATCAGGGCGCAGAGCACTATGTGCGTTGTGTGGAAGCGGTTGCAGAACGACAACCGTCCGCGCGGATCGAGCTTCTCATACCGGATTTTCGAGGCGACGGGAACGCCCTTCACATTGTGTTGAAAGCTCCCATCCATGTTCTGGGGCACAATATCGAAACAGTTCCTCGCCTCTATCCCGTTGCGCGGCGTGGGGCACGTTATGCGCGGTCGATCCTCCTGCTCAAGCGAGCGAAAGACATGCGTCCAGATGTGTTGACAAAAACCGGCCTCATGTTAGGGCTTGGCGAAGACGAAGATGAAGTCGAGCTTGTGCTGGCTGACCTGCGAGATGCTGACGTGGACATCGTCACGCTGGGGCAATATCTGCAACCAACGCCCCTACAGCTGCCCGTAAGCCGCTATCTGTCGCCAAAAGAGTTTGAATATTGGCGTGAGAAGGCGCTGCACATGGGATTTCGATGGGTGGAAGCCGGTCCGCTCGTTCGTAGCTCCTACCATGCGTGGGCGCACGTTGAGCACGCTCAGGTAGGATGAGTGCACACGAATGAAGATCCGAAAGCTTGTCGCGAACTGCTGTAGGCGTTGCTTTCGAGGTGTCAGCTGCACCGGCAAGGATATGCGCGAAACCTTGATCTAGGGCCAAAGAGAACGCACTGAGGATTTGCCATGGTGCTTATCAAAGACCTTCTCTGGTTCGCAGTGCTTGTCCCAAGCATTTTCCTGCTTGGGCATCTGTTGGTGCGCCGACGACTTGCCCGCTTTGTCGGTTCCACAACCTATCTTTGGCTAGCCACGTCAGCAGGCCTTCTTGCCACAAGCCTTTTCGTGTTTGCCCTTGGAATTCCGCACGTGTTTACGTCCCGAATCCTGTTTGTGGCGTTAGTGTGCCTCTGGATCGGAGCCACTTTACACGTCGAATTGAGGACAGCCGTTTTTGGTGAAATGCGCGAAAGTGTAAGGGCACTCAGCCAATTCCTGCAGGTCACCTGGCGGGAGTCCTGGTTTCTTACGACGATTCTCTTGGGCATTGTCGGTGCAGCGTTCCTTGGTTGCGGAACACCCGAAGTCCGCGGTGATCCAATTATCTATCATCTTACGGAAGCATGGCTTTATGTGCTTCATCGCGGGCACGTCGAAATCCCTTCATCTGCTCTCACGTATATTCCACAGAATCAGCAGTTGCTCTATGCTCTTGCATTGTCTGTCGGTTCCGACAGTCTGGCCAAGCTGTTTCACTGGATGCAGGGTGTGTTGCTTTTGGGTGGGACCGTCGCACTGGCGCGACGTGTTGGTGTATCGCGCCCCGGTAGCATCGCAGCTGCTACGTTATTGGTGGCTTGCCCCACGTGGTTTTACCTTGCGACGACGACTTACGTTGATCTGGCAGTAGCCAACTATCTGCTCTGCTGTGTCTATCTCTTGCTAGCTACACGGAACGTCCAGGAGAGCACAGGCTCAATGCTCAGCGTTGCGGGCGCTTTTGTAGGAGGCGCACTGGGTTGCAAGTATACAGCGGGTCTCGTCGGTTTTCTCCCGGCGTTAGTTGCATGGCTCTTTTTCTCGCATCGCACATTGCGCCTTGTATGGAACAAAGTTCTGCGCGGAGCCATCGTGTTCACGGCGGCTTGCTTAGTGATTTTTTCGCCATGGCTCGTGCGCAACTGGTGGTGGACCGGCAATCCTGTCGCCCCTAGTTTTATGCGATGGCTCGGTCCAAAGGGCGTACCTGAGCGCACGTTATCCTGGCCGGATATTCTTGCGGTTCCCGCTGAGCCAACACACTCGCCACTGCTTTTGCTGCGTGCTTACGTTGTGATGTTCTTATCTCTGGGGAAGTTCGGAAATTTACTTCCGTCGCTTGCTCTTGTTCTCGGAGTAGTGGGAACTCTCATTTCCGCAGCGCGGCTGCGCTTTTGGACTTTAGAAGTGCGTTTCCTACTCCTCTTCCTGACACTCGCATTTCTCCTGGGAGTGCCCACAGCCACACTTCGCCAGGATTCCCGGTACATCATGGCTCATGTCGCAATCCTGGCGGTCCTCATTGTGTTCTGGTACGAACAGCTTGCCATCGCCGCGGCTCCGCACCCCCACCTTCTGAAACGTGTGGCTGCGTTAGTTGTCATTCTGTTGATTGTGAGTGGAATCGTTCAGACCTATTTTCGTTTCCAGGATCTTAACGAAACCATTGTGCCCATAGTTGACGAAAGCGCACGCGATGATTATTGTGCAAAAAGATTACCAAATTATTTAGCTAATAAACGGCTGACCCAATACTGTGGACGTCTAAATGGTCTCGTACTCGGCGCTGCTTATCCCGCCTCCGTCCCGTATGTGCTAGGTGTGGCGTCGCTCCGTCCGGAACTGGTTGAGCAGGACGTCAGTGCATTAGAAATCCGGCACCTTCCTGGTTTGTGGCGCGCAGGGGTGAGGTACCTCTTTGGGGTGGTTCGCCCAGAGTTAGTTCCATTTCTGGAACGTATCGGTGAAAGCGAGGGTGTTACGCTTTGGAAAATTACGCGGATACCAGAAAACTCTCAGGCAGGAGGGCGTACATAAAAATCGCGTTTGCCGTGAAGCTTTGTAATCTTATCGAGGACGCCGTTGATAAAACCGGGAGTTTCTTCATCGCAGTATTTCTTAGAGATTTCGATGTATTCGTTTATGGTCACGCGCGGCGGGATATTGGGAAAAGACGCTATCTCAGCTGCCCCCAGCAATAAGAGCGCATGTTCCACTTTCCCGATTCGCTCAAGTTTCCAGTGTTCCAAAACTTGTTGGAGCTCTGCCTCGAGTTGTGGCTTTTTCTGCTCAACGGTCCTGATCAACTCTTTAGCAAAAGGGGGAAAACTCCGCCAACCCTGTGCCATCTCTGAGACCAGTAGCTCGATTTCCGCAAAGGGATATTTCGTGTGGATATGGGCAAAAACGACAATCATGGCTAAGCGCCGTGCGCGCCGGCGCTCTATTGTCCAGCGCCGCAACGCCTCACGTTTTGCTTCGTCTGAACCCGTGATTTCAAACGACATACGGTGACTGGTATTTGGAAGATACAGTTTCTATTCGGTGCCTTCGGGGAGTTATTCGAGAGCCGCTGACAGCGGCTTATGTTCGGGGCGAAAGGTGGGATCTGTCTGGGCAAAATAGTCGTTGATAGCGTTGTAGAGCAAGATGGCGGTCAGCTTTTGGAATTTGGGATTAATGAGATACCGCAACTCATCGGTGTTTGTAATAAAACCAACCTCAAGGAGCACTGCTGGCATATAGAAGTTTTTGAGCACGACGAAATTTGCGCTCTTGATCCCGCGGGCATAGCTACGAAAATAAGGGTGTTGTTGGAAAGAGCTAAGGATTCGGGTGCAGACCACATAGCTTTCGTACTGCCAGCTTTCCAGTTTTTGCCGTTCGAGGTCTGTGAGCACTTGCGCAAGTAATGGGGTTCCTGCGCGCGTTGCAGAGCCGCCGGTCAGCACGTCAAGGTTTTCGCGTTCAGCCACGGCTTTAGCTGCGGCGTCATCGGCTCCCTTCTCACTGAGATAGAAAATCTCCATTCCGCGTGCATTTGGATTTCCCCCGCCGTCGTTCATGTGGATGGAAATAAAGAGGTCCCCTTTCTGCTTTTCTGCAAATGCGACGCGGTCAGGCAGAGGGACAAGCACATCGCCAGTGCGCGTAAGCACCGCTACCATGTTTGGCGATGAGTCAAAAAGCTTTTTCAAATGATAAGCAAATTGCAGCGTCAGTTCTTTTTCGTAAACAACGCGGCCGTTGACCAGCGCCGTGCTCGACGCACCTTGATTTGCACCGCCGTGTCCTGGATCAATGACCACAATCTTTTTCGCTCCCTGACCCCGCCGACTCATGAGTGGCGAAAGAGCAGGCTCTGGGATGGGCGGGATTCGTGCCGAGGAGGTACGGTCGCGAATGACAATTGGGGACACCGCGTTGCCCTGTTTGGAAGTTGGCGTCATTAGGCCAGTGGCGAAAGGCGACGCTAACGGTGTAGTCGTCGCGAGCGTGTCAATGTAAAGACGAACGGGAGAAGTTTCGCGTTGGATTCGGAAAGCCTGAGCACGCTCTTTCACGTAGAAAACGAAACGCAGCACCCCATGCTCGGGATACGAGATGGATTCGACCTGGCGAACAAGGGAATCATCGATGTCGAGCAGCCGTCGCTTGTACGGGGTCGCAATCCCATAAATATCCACGTAATAGAATCCTTTGTTGTGGATATTGTCTGCGGCGTTGACAACCACGTCCTGATCAAGTTCGACAGCGAAGCGGGTTTTGTCGGGGGTGGATTCCCAAGAAATCCTTGTGACTGAGGCAGCACTGAGGGGTGACGCGACATGAAAACAGAGCATCAGTCCCAGGCCGGCACACAATGCGCGCGCTCTTGAAATAAAAGAAAACCATATATTAACGCGGCGCATCAACTTTCCTTGCGAGGGCGAGAATTCCTCTCGTCTGTGCTGTTCAGCGCATTGTGCTGTATGCGGCTCTTTCGGGAGCTCTAATAGGATGTTAGTTCCGCCACATGAGCCGTGATTCGCTCTTTTTCCGTTGGGTCAGTGCAGAGAGCAATGTACTGCTCCCATGCTTTGTGTGCGTCTGCCTTTTGCCCCAGACGCTCATAACAAAGCGCAAGATTGTAAGCTGCGTCCTGAAACTTGGGGTCGATCTCTAGTGCCTTTTGAAGGTGCTCGATGGCTTCCTGCCAACTGCCGTCTTCAATTGCTATTGCTGCGAAATTATACAGATCAACCGCAGTTGCTTCCGAAAAACCCAATTGTTTTTTGACCCGCATCCGCTCGCTGTCGGGGAGAGAGAAGTAGAAGGCAAACCCATAGACTTCGAGTGCCTCATCTGTGTTTTCTCGCAGCAGCGAGCGAAATTGCCTCAGGTGCTCGTCGTAAAGGTCATCTTGCTTCTCAGTCGCGGCCGATGAGATCACAGCTTCTGCGAGTTGTTCGGATTTTTGGTCGGCGGTTTTCGGCATTCCCAATACTCCTGCATAATTGGTTTGAACTGTACCTGAAACGATTCATGCAACGGGACCAATTATTCGCCCTGCGTCTATAGTAAGCTCAGCTTTGTTTTATTTAGTCCGTGACCAGTTCTGCGAGATTCGGGATAAGGGAGAACTCGCCGACTGCGTTGCTGGAGAAATATCGGGGGAAGGGAAAGCGACGGTTGCGCTAGCCGAATAAACCGAATAAAATAGCGTAAGACTATTGATTATGGATAGCAAAGCAAAATTCACAAATCTAGAAGTCACGGAAGAGCTCCTTCAGCGGCTTCCTAAAACGGAACTGCACTGTCACCTCGATGGTTCCCTACGTGTTGAGACAATTCTCGATCTGGCTGAACAACAGAAGGTGAAACTTCCTGCAAGCGATGTCGAGGGGCTACGTAAGTACGTTGTTGTGCCAGACGATTGTCCAAGCCTTGTGGATTATCTCAAAGCATTCGATTTGACCCTTTCCGTGATGCAAGAAGCTGATGCTCTCACGCGAGTCGCATACGAATTGGTCGAGGACTGTGCCCGAGAAAACGTCCGCTATTTGGAGGTTCGCTACTCACCTATTCTGCATACACAAAAAGGGCTACGCCTCACACATATCGTTGATGCAGTGCTGGATGGGCTAGCGGCGGGTGAGAAAGATTTCGGCGTGAAAACTGGGGTCATTATTTGCGGAATGCGCAATATCAATCCCGAGACATCGTACCGTCTGGCGGAGCTGGCGATCGCTTACAAAAATCGCGGAGTGGTGGCTTTTGACCTCGCAGGTGCTGAAGAAGATTATCCAGCCAAAAAACACAAGGATGCATTTTTCCTGATCTTGAAAAATAATATTAATTGCACTCTCCATGCGGGAGAAAGTTACGGTCCTGAGTCCATTCATCAGGCGATCCACTATTGTGGAGCTCACCGGATTGGTCACGGGACGCGCCTTAAAGAGGACGGAGATTTACTAAACTATGTAAACGACCATCGAATACCTCTCGAAATTTGCCTTACGTCGAACGTCCAAACCAAAGCGGTGAAAAGTTTCGAAGAACATCCCCTGCGCTTTTATTACGACTACGGGCTGCGAACAACGATTTGTACAGACAACCGCCTCATGAGTGACACCACGATTACGAAGGAGCTTTACCGCGCGCACAAATACCTAGGCTTTACGATGAGTGAGATCGTCGACCTCATTGTTTTCGGTTTCAAAAGTGCATTTTTGCCTTATCGTGCGAAGGTGAGGCTGCTTAAGAGCGTTTTCGACGAGTTGAATCAGCTCGCCCTGGAGCCAAAGACCCAGAAGCTCCACACGACAGCTCAGGCGGAGGCTCTCTAACAACCTCGCCATGCGTGCGAAAGAGTTTTTTGAGCGCTTCGCGCAAATGCGTGGAGCGCTTTTTTCGTTGGAAGTATCGAAGGGCCAGAGCCTCATGTCAGAATCGAAAACTCCTGAATGAGAAAGAGCGCTGCAGGACCAAGCAGTGACGCGATTTGTTAACTTTTTATTTCTTTTGTGGATGGGTGTCCGGGACCGCTGGTCGCGCGTCGTCCTCTCGTCGTTTGCCTTGGCATTTGCTGTTGCCGTCACACTTGCGTCGTACTCTGTGGGATTCGGCTTGCTCCGACCTGCCGTGCGTCGCGCGGAAGAGATGTTTCCAAAGAGTATTGTTTCTGTCCGCCCGAAAGCGCTCGATATAGCGGCTTTTCGCTTCAATGCCACAACGCTCGACGATTCTGCGGTTGAGAAACTCGCGCGGCTTGATGGCGTGGAATTTGTCGCTCCCCAGCTAAGCCTGAAGATGCCACTGCGTGCCGAAGGTGATATTATGGGCCAAAGCGCAACCTCGGACTTAGTGGTTGTCGGAATAGATCCTAAGATCGTGCAAGACGATGTCGACATAGGATTTCGCTTCGACTATGACAAAGAGACTTCCTTACCGATCCCGTGCATCGTGCCCCACTTTTTCCTCGACATGTATAATTTGGCTTACGCCGATTCTCTCGGCTTGCCGAAAATCAGCGAGCGGTACCCGATTGGCAAAGAGTTCAGCTTGGTGCTTGGTGAAACCTACCTCTTCGGTGCTGACCAGGGGAAAGTGGTGCGCCTGCCTTGTCGAATAGTCGGTATCACGCGACAAACCCCTCTTACGGTGGGTGTGCTCATTCCTCTCGGGCACGCCAAAGCGCTCAACGACTGGTATCACGGCGCACGTTCGCCGCAATACAACGCAGTGCATGTCAAACTGGCTGATCTTGGCAAATACGATCAAGTTACCAGTGCCATCCATGCAATGGGCTACGTGACAGAGAGCCCGGGCGAAACTCTCGATAAGTTTCTCCTGGTTGTCCGCATTGCTGGAATAAGCGTTGCCGTCTTCACACTTCTCGTGGGCGTCGTGGCCGCCGTTGCGGTCTTTAATGTTTACTCGTTAGCAATCTTAATCCGTCAAGCGGAATTCCAGGTGCTTCGTGCGGTAGGAGCAACAAAGAGCTTCTTGGCGTGTCTCCTATTGGCCGATGCGGCGATTGTAGGAGCCTGGAGTGGGACTCTCGGTGGGGGAGCCGCGCTGCTTGTCACTCGTGTTGTCGAGCGCGCTCTTTCCGACGTAGCTTCTCAGTTTTCATTTTTGCCGGCGATTCATTTCGTGTCCCCCACGGGGCTTATCGTAGGGGGGGTGATGCTGGGTATGGCGGTGGCTATCGCAATTACTGCGCCGCTTGTGTGGCTGGCTGTGCGAAACAGTTGCGTGCGGCCAACATCTGCACTCTAGCCGCGGTCGGCGTTGACAGTTGCATTCTCCATGGTCCACTGTAGCTTGAGCTTGCTTTTTTATAGCTGAAGGTTTCAGAAAAAAAACCCGGCTGGTTACGCCCAGCCGGGGCTCTGCTGCAATCGTCCGGCGTCTGGGATTATTTGCCGGATTTGCCTTTCCAGCGAATAATGTCGCCCGGCGAAATTGTGCCGTTGGTGGGGTCGTATTCAATGAAGGGCCCAGGATAAGCGGGGACCAGCACCGCGTATTTCTGGTCCGGGCCAAGACTGAAAAGCAGCCACCCGCCGTCATCGGTATACGAGCTAGTTGATGGATTGTAGAAATCAGGATAATACTGGAAGAATTTGGCGGCGGTTGACGCAGAGATGGCATCGAGCTGTCCTAGGACGCCTTCGCTATCACTGTTCGGGTTGCGGCCCCAGAGGACGTAAACACGGTTGAGAATGTCTGCGTCGACGTTGTTGAACGGATCCGGAAACACGGAAGTGATGTAGGCCACCGGGGTAGTGAACGCCGAATTGATTCTCGTCCGTGTCCAGCTTGCGTTGGGGCGGTAAGTCCGGTAGAGCTTGTTGTTATCGACGATATAAGCCTCAATCGCCGTGGCGAAGCTTCGCATGTCCGCTTTCACCCGCGAGACTTTTGCTCGCGTTTGGGCCTCGAGGAAGTTCGGTACCGCGATTGCAGCAAGAATTGCAATGATGGCGACGACAATCAGCAGCTCAATGAGTGTAAAGCCGCTGCGCCGCGAAAGGAAACTGGGCTTCATGGCAAACTCTCCTTTTTTTGAATTTAGGGAGAAGTAGGGCAATTCGAAATAGAATCCGAGACCACTTCTTCCCTTTTTACTACAGTTGTAAATCATCTCGCTAGATGCAGTATTCAATAAAAATCTGCATGCGATTTGCGTTTTATTTCACATACAAATCTTTTGCCGCAAATGGAGCGTTCTTGCTTGGTTGTGGATCGGTTTTACGGGGAGCCTTATTTCTCAGGTTGGGTGCGGCTTTGTCGTGGGCCGTATCTTTTGCGCCCCCGACACCCAGTGTTCGAAATCGCTGGGTCTTGGGTGCCGGGCTTCTGAGCAGTCAGCAAAGACGATTCGCGTGCAGTGGTGCGGTCACACCAGAAGGGAAAGAGGTTGGCGCCCAAAAAATGAAAAGCCACCGCTTACTGCTGCCCCATGAGCACATGAGCCAGCTCGTTGCTTGCGATCTCCTGCAAGAATTTTTGTGTTGGGACAAAATGAAATAGCGCCCTGCGCTGTATTTGCGGTGCGAGCAGTGACGTTCTCTGGTTGGGCCTATAGCTCAGATGGTTAGAGCGCGCCCCTGATAAGGGCGAGGTCGGTAGTTCGACTCTACCTAGGCCCACCATATTTTCTTTTGTAGCGCCTCTTCGCTACTGGGGGCCAAGCGAGCGCCGAGTCTGAACAGCCTCTTCTATCGCTGAGCTTGACAACCTCTCCCGTTCTAATCCAGACCTTATCGCGAACGTTGGCATGAACGAAAAAGGCAAGGTGCGACGATGAAAATCATGCGCGGAGTTGTGGCGGCAACTGCTGTTTTTGCTATGTTCACGGTCTCTTGCAGGGCGGCCGATGAAGTTCAGCAGGCGCTAGAAAAGGTGAAACACGCCTTTTCAAAGGTCACGGGAGTGGAGGCTGTGGTAGAAACGCGTCATGAAACGAACGACCAGGACGTGATACTTACGCGCTCCCTTGTACTCTCCAAGAACTATGGATGGAAAATTGAGGAGGGAGTGGGAAAGCTTCACCGTCTCATCATCAACGACTTCCAGACTAACATTGTTTATTATCCTGAGCAAAAGCGTGCTCTGAAATTGAACGCAAAGTCTGCCGATATCGCGTCGGAGTTTAAGAAGCCGGTGACTGACTTGAATCCGATTTTCTCTCTCGAACGTTCATCGCTCAAGCTTCTTGGCACTGAGGACCTAGACGGCGAGAAAGTGTATCATTTCGAAGGCACAACGACAACGCAGTTTCTGCGGTCAGGCAAACCAGTGAAAATCCGGATTGAGGCCTGGGTGGCCGAGCACGATGGTTTGCCGCGCAAGACCATTGAACGCTGGGAGGACCGAACAGGAACAACAATTTACCGTGACATTGTTTTGCGCGATGATTTGACAACAGATGTCTTCAAATTCACGCCGCCCTCCGGAGTGGAGATCATCGAAATTGGTGATGAAGCGCCCTGACGATTCACGAGGGCCGGTCGCTCGTGATATTTGTGTAAGACCCCCGAATTCGCCACTGATCCGAGGGAAAGCAAGGCGCAACTTTGCCCCTTCTCGTAGGCTTCGTGAGCGCGGTGCTTGCGATTCAGTGCGCAAAGCCAAATGTCATGGTGGGGCTTCGAGCGAAGTTGCCCATGGAATGACGGACTATCGGGGGGAGGCCGGACTTACTAACGAGCGGAGCGCAGCTAAACGACTCAGCTGTCTTGGGCCGCAGAGGTAGCAAATATCTTGCATTACGCGAGATGGGAATTCTCCTCACACTTTACCCACGCACGCTTGCGTACAGGGGCGTATGCGTACAACCGCGAGGCATCGCTCTCAGTAGGCATTTTTTTGACGTTGCACTCGAGCGAACTCACGGACGTCGCGCCAATTCGCTGTCTTTTTTTGAGCCCACCACTGCCAGGCTCACCGACGCCAGAACCGCTTGCTGGGGTGGATAGTCAGCGAGTGTGGTTCGAGACAGGTAGGTGATATTTGTTGTGGGAATTGCCCCAGACTCATTGCGAATGAGCTTGAGTTCCGCTTTACCTGGCCTTAGCGCTCGCAAGTGAATGCGGGCCAGTGTCCCCGTTGCTCGCAGCGGCTGCAACTCGCAGCCTTCTTCGTAGATAATTACGCCTCGTTCGTTGTCGGCTCTGTTCCACTTGTGAAAATCGAAAGCGAACTCTTGGTGCGCAAACCCATCCTCGATGTTGATGCCACTGCGTATCCAATTTCCTTTGTCGAAATCCGTTACTTCAACCACGTCTGGATCGAACTGAAGATAGAGTTGCACATGATCAAAGGGATCTGCATAGGGGTTGTTCAGGATCACATCTACTGTCACTTCCTCACCTGGTTCGACAGTGTTGGCATGAGGGAGAAGGCGAAGGTGCATCGAGGGCATTGGGTTTTCGACTTGCGCGCTCGCGACGAGTAGCCCACCTCCGCTGACCTGCTCCACGATGTTTTTGTTAGCTCGTGGGCGAATGAGCACATTTGCGTGAATCACGCCGTCACCGCGAGACGTGGCCGTGCCTAAAACGCTTGTGTTCTTCAAGCGGACGTCACAGTAATCGTTGTCGAAATCGAACCGTATCTGTGCGGGATCTGCTGGAGCCAAAGCTTCCCAATAAAGCAGGGCAATGGCACGCTGGGGAAACTTTTGCGGCTCCTGCAGTCTGATGTGAAAAGCCATCACGCCGTCCCCTGATTCAAAAGCATACTCCACATCGTCTTGCAAGTAGGTAGCAATCGGCGCGAAATCCACAGCGAGAAGATTGAGAGACTGAGGCGGAAAGGTAATCCGTACGAAAAATTCGTCCGCTATTCCGTCTTTTGTATCGGCTGCCAACTCGGTGACAAAGGTATCGCCAGGTTTGACCACGCTGTCAAAAGGCCGAAAGAATAAAATGCTTCGCGCTTCGCTTCGTGCGGCAGTTGGGCCAGCTGGCGAGGGAGCAGGCGTTGGTCGGGCGCCTTGCTGGGGGGGCACGTACACCCGCACCGGTCCCTGAGGCGGTGGCGCACTGCCAGGCACGCCGCCGCCCGACTGGGGCGTGGGCTGCGGAGTCTGTTGCTGCTGGCGAGCTTCAGCAGCCTTTCGTGCCTCTTCTTCCTGTCGCCTTTTGTTCTCCTGAATGATTTGCTCAATGCGTCGTTGGTGGGCTTTGATGCGCTCCTCGCGGCTCATGGCGCGGATTTGATCCAACGAGGGCGTTGGTTCTTGAGCAAGAATGGGGCTGTAGCACACGACCACTAACGCAAATATTGACAAGAGTCTCGTTCTCATTGCCTTGACCAGCTTTCGCGATGTGTAGCAGCATAGGCAAGAACAATGCCACAGCGTCGTGCAGGCCATCGGATGCGTAGGCCCAGGCCCAGAAGGGGGGCGAATTGCGCCTGGGCTGCAAGAGGCAATCCGAAAGCGTTGTGAGCGCGGTTTGATATTTCCGACGGAGAGAAGGGACATCGTGCAGCCAGAAGAATACTCTCGGATGTTCAGCGTGGAAGATACGTTTTGGTGGTATCGAGGACTCCGTGCTCTTTTGAAGGAAACTCTCATAGATCTCTCCAAAAAAAAGAGCGAGCACCGATTGCAAGTTATCGATGCGGGGTGTGGGACCGGCGCCAATATCAGCGAGTGCAGAATGCTCATCGAGGGCTTGGGAATCGATCTCGCGTGGGAAGCTCTGGTTTTGGCCCGCAAGCGTGGCCTCCAACATCTCGTCCGTGGGCGCATACAGGAACTTCCCGTACGCGATGCCAGTTGCGATGTTCTCATGAGCATTGATGTGCTTTATCACCGCTGGATTGAGAATGATCTTCAGGTTTTGCGGGAGTATTTTCGTGTGCTGGTGCCGGGCGGGTGGTTAATTATTCATGTTGCTGCTCATGAGTGGTTGCGGGGAAGCCATGACGAGGTGGTCATGACGCGACATCGTTACTCGCGATCCGAGCTGGTAGAAAAAGTTTCTGCAGCTGGGTTTCGTGTGAGGCGGGCAACTTATCGCAACACCCTTCTTCTCCCCTTGATGCTGCTGCGGCGCCTTATAACTGCGAACACCCCTGTGCCCGTATCGGATTTGCGGGTTCCTCCACGATGGCTCAATGAGACTCTTTACTGGGTTTTATGGGTCGAAAATGCATTGCTTCGTGTCGCAGATTTTCCTACAGGGGGATCGCTCTTTGTCCTCGCACAGCGGCCGTAGGATGAGGAGCCATCTTGCTTACGTTGAGGATCTATGTAGCCGGGCCAGCTGATGAAAGATGATGGCGGCGGCGGCTCGCACCGAGAGATGATTGTAGGATCCTACGCCGAGGATTGGCTCGAGCACGTAGTCCACATCTAAGATGAGTTCGGGGTGCAGTCCCCAACCTGTTCCGAGGATCAGGCAGAGCGGGAGTTCCGGCTTTTGGTGCATCTTCTGTGCCAAGGCTTCTAGGGGCAGGGTGTTTGGATAGCGCCGAGCGCTGGTAGCGATCCAAAGGGGCGGAGTGCCATGGGAGCGTTCTATGGCGTCGCTAACATGGCCGAGGTCTGGAACAATGCTCACGAGCGACAGTGCATCTTTGCGATTCGGATTGTAGGTTGCGCCCCAGCCCGTGTTCCAATGTTCGAGAATACGGTGAGCAAGCCACCGTTGAGCCTTGACGGGGGTGACAACGAAGTAGTGGGCAAGTCCGAAAGTTTTGGCCGAGCGGGCTATATCGTGAATATCGAGATTTGTAATGGCTGTCGCGACAGCGTGATCGTGTTTGTCGCGAATCGGGTAGTGCAGCAAGGCGGCGTAGAGCGGAGCAAACATAGTGATCTCCTCTTGATGTCGTGCCATGTCGAGTGCAATAAGTTTTCGATATTACTCATTCGCTAAACATTACAACCCGAGCACAAAGAGGTAAGGAGTAAACACTTGCTCATGAGGCGGTTGAAGTATGAAAAAAATTCTAAGCCCTCACAGTAGGCTTACAATTTTCTTGGGGGATATCGTTCGACATCTTCCCGCCAGATGGGTCGGGTCATTTAGCAAATGGGTTGGCCGTTTCATTTACTTTGTACGTCCCAAGCGCCGGCGAGAGGTTCAGAGGGCCTATGAAGTTCTTTGTCGAAAAGCCAACTTGGAGCGAGACCCGAAGCAGCTGACGCGCACCTTTTTTGAATGTCAGCTCATGCTGATGACCGGCGCATATTCGATGCGAGAGCAGCCCGAACAGCGGTTCTACGAGCTCTGTGAGACCCAAGGTCTTGACAATGTCCGGAAGTTAGCCTGTTTGGGCAAGGGGCTCCTCGTCGTGACTTTTCATTTTGGCACGCACCTGCTCAGCTTTGTCAAACTTGAGCAAGAAGGGTTTTCAGTAACCACCGTGCGTCCGCTCTGGATGAAGGATCTCGAAGGGAAAAAGCTCCGGCGGATGCTTTTCATCGACCGTGAAACAATTTACGCTGGAGAAGGGGATGGCCTGGCTAGCCCCGTGCGCTCCATCGTGCGGGCCTTGAAAGACGGAAAAATTGTGGGTTTTGCGCCGGATGGTGATCAAGGCGGTGCTATGACGGAAATGCCGCTGTTGGGTGGCCTTTATCCAATGCGCCGAGGACTTTTCGAAATTGTGCGCCTTGCCCGCTGCCCCGTGGTTTACGCACAAGGAATTGTCCGCAACCGAAAGTACTATATTTGGTATTCAACGCCAATGGAGCCCCCAACAGATGGCAATATCGAGAACTTTTTGGAAGAGCTTTGGCTTTTTTTGCAGAAGCGTTTTGAGCAGTTTATTCGTGACTATCCGGAGTCCGTTTGGTGGACCAAACCGATGGAGATTGCTCTGAATTTAAGAAAAAGAGGGCAATCTTCGTAGCAGGGCCGTGGGGGCGCCCTGCAGTAACTCTTGACGGACTTTATCTGGTTGGTCAAAACGGCGGTGATTAGAAGTGTGCTTGGGGCTGCGGAAAGCCCAAGCCGTCAGAAAAGCGAGGTAGAATGAACCAGAAAGGCGCCCCCAACTCTGGGAAATTGGCAACGAGGAGCTAAGCTGGACCAACATGTTCAAACCTGAGAATCCTATTATTGTGCAAAGCGACATGACGGTGCTTCTTGAAACAACGGGGCCGTTGTTCGAGGATGGACGTGATTTTCTCGGACAGTTTGCTGAGCTAGAAAAAAGCCCGGAATACCTTCACACCTACAGAATCACGCCGCTTTCGTTGTGGAATGCCGCGGCCGCTGGGCTGAAGGCGGAAGCGATCGTTAGCCGCTTGGTGGGGCTGGCCAAGTATGCAGTGCCGCAGAATGTTCTCACAGAAATTCGCGAGCAGATGGCACGCTTCGGCAAGCTACGCCTGGTCAGAGATGACGCCACAGGAGAGCTACAACTGGTCTGCGATGACCGCGCTGCGCTTGAAGAAATCTGTGCTTCACCGCGGGTGAGCGAGTTTTTGATCGAGCGACGCGACGATCGAACACTGATCATCAATCCGGCTTACCGCGGCCGAGCAAAGCAGGTTCTCATCAAACTCGGCTATCCCGTCGCAGACCTGGCCGGATTCACAGAGGGGGATCCCCTCACTTTTGAGATTCGAGCAGTGACCCGCCTTGGGCTCCGGTTCAATCTTAGAGAATATCAGCGCGATGCCGTTGAGACCTTCTGGGCAGGAGGTTCCCGGGCAGGTGGAGCTGGTGTGCTTGTTCTGCCCTGCGGGGCAGGCAAGACAATCATTGGAATTGGCTGCATGGAGAAAGTTCAGCAACACACGTTGATTCTCACCACGAATATCACAGCGCTTCGACAGTGGATGCGAGAACTTCTCGACAAGACCACCTTGACGGAGGATCAGGTTGCCGAGTATAGTGGGGACAAAAAGGATATTCGGCCTGTGACGGTGACTACTTACCAGATGATGACTTATAAGCCGAGCAAGTCCGACCACTTTCCCCACATGGACCTTATCAAGCAGCATAATTGGGGGCTGATCATTTACGATGAGGTTCACCTGCTTCCGGCTCCAGTTTTTCGTGCGACGGCAGAAATTCAAGCGCGCCGCCGGCTGGGATTGACCGCGACACTGGTGCGTGAGGACGGGCGCGAGGACGACGTCTTCTCGCTGATCGGCCCGAAGCGTTTCGACAAGCCGTGGAAGGAGCTCGAACAACAAGGATGGATCGCCAAGGCGCGTTGCATGGAAATTCGCGTTCCTATGCAGCCAGAAAAGCGTATCGAGTATGCGCGGGCCGAGCTTCGCTCCAAGTATCGTCTCGCTATGGAGAATCCCGACAAAATTCCCGTGCTTCTCAGGCTGCTCGATCTGCATCGCGATGATAACATCCTTATCATTGGCCAATACCTTGATCAGTTGCAGGAGATCAGTAAGCTGACCGGCGCACCCATTATCACGGGTGAAACGCCGAATACCCAACGCGAGGAGCTTTATGCAGCGTTCAAGTCTGGGCAAATCAAGGTGCTCGTTGTCTCAAAGGTCGCGAACTTTGCGGTGGATTTGCCTGATGCCAACGTGGCGATCCAAGTGAGTGGTACATTCCGTTCACGTCAGGAAGAGGCCCAACGCGTTGGTCGCGTGCTGCGCCCAAAACCGGGCCAGAATTACGCGTACTTTTACTCGATTGTGACCAAGGACACGAAAGACCAGGAGTGTGCCAAGCAGCGGTCTTTGTTCCTGACCGAGCAAGGGTATCGCTATCGGATTAAGATCGTGGATCTCTCCAAATTGGATGGCGAGACTTTTGACTTCGATATGGCCGACGAACTCGTCGGCGTGGAAGTTGCTGCTGACACGCAAGTTGAGGATGAAGCCCTTCTGGAAGCCCAGGATTTGTGAGCCATGAAACTCCGAACGATTCTTCAAAAGCTACCGCTCGAGCAGCTCCTTCAGATCGCTGAATTCTGGCAATTTCAAATTCCAGAAAGTGTGCAGCCGCTCGGCGAAGGCGGTCAGGCGCGGTTGGTTGAGTACCTTTATCCGCGCATGCAGACGGCAAAATATTTTTTTCGGACAATGGAGCGCTTGGCTCCACGCCAGCGGAATGCTTTGAAATTTCTTGCCGTGCATGGAGGTGAGCTTCCTGCCCGCGAAGTCATCGAGCGCTGTTTTGGAGGCGACATCGCAGGAGGGGAGAACGATCTCCGCGAGTTGGCCGCCAAAGGTTTTATTTATTTGGATGTTTCTGAGCCGGCGCATCCGTACGTCGTACTTCCGGAGAGCGTACGTTACATTTTCGAGCTTGGGACACAGCTCACAGGGTATTTGGGTGCGCTTCTCCAGCGAATGGCCTTCAACGATTTAGCGGCGCTTGCGGAAAAGGTCACGGGCGACAAGAGCTTCTGGAACATCCAGCGCGAGAAGGTGATCCGCCGTCTGCGAGAGTACTTGTTAAATCCGGAAAACCTTCGGCGCCACATTGAGTCCCTTCCTGTGGACGAGCGGTTGCTTTTCCATGCACTTGTGGAGCGGGATGGCTATGGCTTTTACGGTGACTTATTGGAGGTAGGTGGCCGTCGGCGCTTCGATCTCAGTCGCACCCAGCAACTCAACTCGTTGCTCACGAGAAGGGGAATCGTTTTTCAGGTGTCAGACGGTGCGAATAAGTACGCCAACCTCCTCATGGTCCCGCGCGATGTTCTCTATATTGTGACGCATGATTATGCGCCAGACGTTCGGCCTTTAGAAGAGCTTGAGCGAATTGGTGGGGGCAAAGATGAATTCCGCCCCGCAATGGTTGTGGACAACTCGCTAGTCGTATTTAGAGACCTGGTCGTTTTGGGGAGTTCCATTCATGCGCAAAATTTCAAAGTTCTTGCAACGGGCGGACTTAGCCGCGCTGAGCTGCGGCGGCTTGTGCCTCTCCTCGGCCCAAGCCGGAGTCTAAAATACGCCACCTTCCTTGCCGCTTTTCTCATCTGGGCAAAGTATCTGCGACCAGTGGGGGAGTACTGGCGTCTTTCAGATTCGTTTTCCGATACGCTTGCGAATCCTGGCCGCTTGTTTGCGGAGCTTTTCCATTGGTGGCTCGACGTAAATCATTGGAACGAAGCGCATCCTGATGGGCTGCTCTGGGAGGAAGAGGAGCCAACACGAGGTTTCGTCGCGCTTATTGAGATGCGGCGGGAAGTGGTGCAAGCAATCTTTGCCGCTAACACTGCCGGAGCTTGGATTCCGTATGCTTCTTTCGAGGAGATTGTTTTACCCAAAATGGTGGCCGTAGCCTTCCCCGACGGTAAGGCTGACGCGTCGATGCGCGGTCAATTGCGCCGCATTCTTTACTCAATCGTCACGGAGCCGTTGACGTGGCTTGGATTGCTGTCACTCGGCGCAGCGGCAAAGACTGTGTTTTCCCCCGACAGTCCGATAGACATCGACGCTTTATCGCAGAAGAAAAATTTAAAAAAAACCGGGGTTCCTGCTCTTAAGTTCTCATTCCGTCCCACGGATTTGGCACGCGGCATGTTTGAGACTGGTGCGATTCAACCGTGCGAAGTGTTCCGCGACGTTGCGCCAAACACCTTTCCGCTCTCCTTCTCTGCGGAGTGGCTGATTGTGCAGCCCAACTGCGAGATTGTGGCGCCACCGGACTTGCGGCTATCGAACCTTTTGAGCCTTTGCGGGTTTTGTGAGGTCCGCAGCATTGACGTGATGACCTCGCTCGCCGTGACCCGCGAAAGTCTGCAGCGAGCCCTTGACCTGGGGGTTCGGGGACAAGATGTCCGCGATTTGCTGACGCGTTTGAGCCGCTCAGGGCTGCCGGAGACCGTTGATCAATTGATCACCGACTGCCTAGAAAGGCACGGGGAAGCATTTCTTGGCAGCGCAGGCGGTTACGTTGTGACTGAGGACGAAGGTGTCATTGAGCAAATCCGCTCGAACAAAGAGTTCGAAGACATTATCAAAGACGTGGTGGGGAAGAGCACACTGATCTTGGCACCGGGGGCAAATCTGGAGCGATTTGCCCGCCAGTTGCGTGGCCTAGGGCTTATGCCCCGAGTCGAGACAGGTACTGTCGAGACTACGCGCGACCAGCGGTTCCACCTCAACCTTTCGGCCGAGGAATACTATGAGCTTCTCGCTTTGCTACGTCTTGTCGAAATTATCGAAGAAGAGCTCGACGCCGAAATCGTGGATGATCGGGGACGTTCGCTTATTGACCATATCGAGCCCGATAGCGCCGGTTTTGCACTTATCCATGAAGAGGCGCAAAAGGTAGCCCTCCGGTATTCACGAAAAGTGCGTTCAGCACTGCTGCGGATGCGGTCGGAAATTGAGGAGAAGTATAAGACGCAGGTATCGAGAATTGTAGCTAAAGCTCGTGGTCAACGAGGGGCAACGCGTTTTCAATTCCGCGGTGCCAATCCCGCTGTGGAGAGAAACGATATTGTTCAACTGCTGAAATTTGCCCTCGAACATGAACTCGAAACAGAGATCCATTACGTGAAGCGCAATGAAGCGGAAACTACACTCCGCATTTACCCAAAGAGCTTTGAGGGCAACCGGCTTTACGCTTACTGTGTGGAATCCGATCGAGAGGCCATTTACTCGGTGGACCGCATCCTGAAAGCCGCTCTCATCTAACCCGAGAGCGAAACATTGAGGAAATCCAGAAAGAGGTCGCCTCAAGGTGCGCCTGGCATGGCAAGACATCGTGGATGTGGAGCTTTTACGCTGCTACGTCAATCCGGACGATAAGGTGCTTGCGGCAGTCTCGGGTGGGCCTGACTCAACGGCTTTGTTATTGGCGTGTGCAGAAGCGAGAACCCAATTACGTTTCTCCCTTGAATGCTGTTACGTCGACCATGGCGTTCGCCCCGGGGCAGCAGACCGTGAAGCTGGATTCGTCAGAGGACTTTGCGAGCGTTTCGGAATTCCTTTCCACCTGGGAAAGCTTCCGCCTCTGGAGCGGGCTCCGAACCTCGGAAGTTTTGAAGGCAAACTCCGACAGCTACGTTACGAGATGTTCCGTCACCTTGCCGCGGGAATCGGGGCAACTTGGATCGCATTGGGGCACACCGCTGATGACCTAGTTGAGACCTTTCTTATGCATTTACTCAGAGGAATGGCACTCGGTGGAGCGCATTTTGAGGCCGTGCAAAAGGTCCAGCAGTTGTCGATTTTACGGCCGCTCTGGAGAACCTGGCGCGCCGACATTTATGAATTCCTGCAGCAAAGGACAATTGTTCCGCTGAGCGACGAAACGAACCGAGAACTTCGTATGACGCGCAATAAGGTTCGCCACCTGCTGCTTCCCCTGCTCGAACAAGAATTCAATCGAAACATTCGGCGTTCACTGTTTGCCACCGCGCTGGCCCTGACAGAAGCTAGAGAAGTTCTAAGTCATTATGCCAGCGAAGTAAAGAAGGCGGCACAGGACGCCGCCAGGTTGTTGCCTGGTGCATTTAGCATTCGTGTGCTTCTGGGTCATCCACGGCTAATTCGCCAGGAGGCTTTAGCACTTTGGTTAGAGGACCTTTTTGGCCAAAGAGTCCTCCGAGCTGTCTCAGACTACAGGTCGGCCGAGGCCCTTCTCGATCAGCCATCCGGAAACCTAGTGATCTTGCGCGACGCAGTTGCCATCGTGCGCGTAGACGACGAGCTTGTGGCATGTCAGCTGCCAATGCAAGAAGTTGGTGGGAGGAAAGTTTTGCGTGAGGTTGTTGCTGCCACACTTGCTAAGTCTTATGCAGAAAAACATCCCGAGTTACCGTGTGCTCGCATTGATGAGCCTATTCTTCTGAAACTTCTCGGCGAGGACAAGAAGTCTGTGTGGATCTCTTCACCATTTCCGACGCTCGCTGGCCGCATTGTGAGCGTGCTTGTCAAAGCGCCCAAGGAGATGGGAGATGAGCTTGGGCCACTCAAACTCCGCAATCGCCAACCTGGGGACCGGCCAAACGAAACATCCAGTTTGAAAGAGATCCTCATTCAGGAACACGTGCCCTTTTTTCTTCGGGATTATCTTGTCGTTGTTGCGGACAAACGCAATCGCCCCGTGGCCGTGGTGGGCCTTCCGCGAATTAGTCAAAAGTTAATACGCTTAGCAAAGTTGCCGGTCGAACTCTCTTTAAACGTGCTAACCGCTCCGGGTGGCGAATGAAAGTCGTAGGTATCGGCTAGTGCAGGTCAAGTGGTGACAATGGCAGAGAAAGACAACATCAAGGTTGTTGCGACGAATCGCCGAGCACATCACGATTACCATATCTTTGATACGGTTGAGGCAGGTCTTGTGCTCACCGGCACGGAAGTCAAAAGTCTGCGCGCCGGAAAAGCCAGTCTGGCCGATTCCTATGTGGGCTTCGAACGGGGTGAGGCTTACGTTTATAACATGTTTATTAATCCATACGAAAAAGGGAATCGGTACAATCATGCGGAAAAGCGCCCACGAAAGCTTCTTCTCCATCGTGCAGAAATAGACAGGCTGCAAGGCCAAGTGGCACAGAAAGGCTTCACGATCGTTCCGCTAAAGCTTTACTTTCGTGGCAGCCATGCAAAGTTAGAAATCGCGCTGGCTAAAGGGAAAAAATCCTATGACAAGCGGCATGATCTAAAGGAACGCGAGACGCAGCGCGAGCTTGATCGGGTGGTCAAAGCGAAGCGTGCGAGTGTGTAGGGTGGACGCAATTTCTGTTGTTTCACGAGCGGTTTTGGCATAACCTGACTTACAGAATGGTCGAAACGGAGCGACACAATGGCACACAAGAGCCCGCGTGACAGACTGAAAATGATGACACAGCAGGAGTTGGAAGAAGGGCTTTTTGAGATCGCGTTGGAGAGGCTCCTTGCTGAGGCTGCACAAGAGGCTGGAATCCCCGAGTTGGATGGCATTCACGTGCCCGATCGTTCTCATGGCGAAGGCCGTCTCATTTACGATAAGTTCGATTCGCGCCCACGCTGACTACCAGATGAAGGGGGAGTGGCGTTAGGCATAGTGCTTTTGCTTGTGTTTGGACCTGGAGAGGTGCTCGCATGAGCAGCCGTATGGTCCGAGATGTCACTCCTTTGATTGGCAAGAAATTCTTTATTTTGCTCGTGGGGATGTTATTGGTTGTTTTGCCGAATTTTGTTGTTCCGCGAGTTGCGACGCTAAATCCGGCAATTCACAGCAAGATCCTCATGCTACGCTGGATTTTGGGCGCAATGCTCGTTGCCGCAGCTCTCGCATCCGCGTGTTTCTCACATCATCGCCTGCTTCTCGGTGAAGTGGTGTTGTTGGCATTTGTTTTTGCTAATTTGATATCAGCTGTGACGAGTTCAACCCCTGGTTTTTCTTTGACGGATTCATGGCAAATCTGGTGCCTTCCTTTGGTGAGCTTGGGGATTGCACGCCTAAAGCCGACAGCTCATCAGCGAGACGGGTTAGTTTATTTGGCGGTAGGGGGAGGGGGCATTGCCGCCCTGTATGGCCTGTGCGTTTACCTCGGTTACGATGTTCTCCGCGACCTCTATCCTTTCGCGTATTCTAAGGGCGATGCCAGAAACTACATCCATTCGTTCTTGGGCAACCCTGAGTATTTTGGTGGCTACATGGCCCCGCTGAGCGTCCTTGCTTTTGGCTATGCACTGTCTGGTTGGCACAGCTTGTGGCGCCGACTAGCCTGGCTGGGGCTTTGCACCTTTTTTCTTCTCGCCTTGGTGCTGAGCGGAACACGTGGTGCTCTTCTTGGAGCACTCTTTGGTTTTGTCTTGATTTTGTTGCGTGTCTACCGTGTGCAAGAGCCGGCAACTCGTCGTCGAATCATGGCGGGGATCGGCCTTTTGGTCGTTGTTACTGTCGCCGCGGTGGCAGTGCTTTCTTTCCCTAATCCGCTCAATGTTCGCCGCATGAGGCTGGCTCAGCGATTCGTTGCTGCGTTTGATCTCGCCTCAGATTCTGTGAGAGAGAGAATTTTATTTTTCGTTACCGCTTCGCGCATTGTGAAGGACCATCCTTTGCTGGGTGTCGGCCCCGGCTGTTTCAAATTGCATTTTTATCCTACTGTCCGCCTTCTAGTGCAGGAGGACGAGCGAGCGGGCTTCAAGCATTTTGCCGAAACTCTTCAGGGGCGCGTGGCGGAACATGCCCACAACGATTATCTCGAGTTCCTCAGTGAGCTTGGGGCTGTGGGGTTCGCAGCTTTTGCAGGTGTGGTCGCTGTGTTGATTTCGCGGTTTCGAGCTCGCCGAAGCGGGATGATTGGCTCTGAGGAGGACCTATCCGCTCGCTATACCTGGTTTCAATTCACGATCTTTTTTGGCGCAATTGCCTGTTTGCTGCTCAATGCTCTTTTCAGTTTCCCCCTGCACCTACCCGTTCGAGCTTCTTTGTTCTGGATCCTTGTTGGCTTATTCGTATCTTGCGACGGCGAGCTCGATTCGACGCAAGGGGATGATTTTGGCAGGCAGTCGCGTACCTTGGATGCCGCTGCGGAAAACAGCTGAAATCGCCTCGTTCGTCTCTCTATTCTCGATGTGCTTTGGCCGCAAGGCCGACAGCGCCACACAACACGTTGCCACAGAAAGGAGATGAAATGAGAAAGAACCTTCTCGTCGGCCGTCGAATTGACCCACCTCCTATTCATTCTGACATGGGGGTGGCAGAGCTGGTGGACGAAGTTTTTTTGGCTTTCAATGCAGCGCGCTTGCGGGAAGCCGCTCAGTTACTCGCACGTAAATGCCTTGACAATGATGTGACTGTGGGACTTACTCTAAGCGGAGCGCTCACTCCCGCAGGCTTGGGCGCGAGCGCCCTGGTCCCTTTGCTCGAAGCTGGATTTGTAGACTGGATAGTCTCGACAGGCGCAAATCTTTACCACGACTGCCACTTTGTGTTGGACTGCGAACTTCACGTCGGCAGTGCGAATGTTAATGATGTTCTGCTCCGCGAACAAGGATTGGTTCGCATCTACGACATTCTCTTCGAGGCGGAGGTGCTTTTGCGTACAGACGAGTTTTTCCGTCGTGTTCTCGACGCTCCTGAGTTTCAGAAGAAGATGGGGACGGCAGAATTTCACTACTTGCTGGGTAAGTATGTGGCCGAGCGGGAAAGCCAACTCGGTCAGAAGCGGCGTAGCTTACTCGCAGCTGCATTCGAATTTGGCGTGCCCGTTTACACCTCATCTCCTGGAGATAGTTCCATTGGGCTCATTCTTGCAGAAAAGCAGCTCGATGGAAGCGAACTCACTCTGGATCCCTTTCTTGACGTGAACGAGACAACCGCGATTGTCCTCAATGCTAAACGAAACGGGGGAAGATCGGCAGTGTGGATTTTGGGAGGAGGGGCACCGAAAAATTTTGCCCTTCAGACGGAACCTCAATTGCAGGATGTGCTGAAAATTGGCGAGAAAGGGCACGATTATTTCATCCAGATCACCGATGCGCGTCCCGACACGGGCGGGCTCAGTGGGGCAACCCCAAGTGAGGCTGTAAGCTGGGGCAAAATTGATCCAGACTCGTTGCCCGATGCAGTTGTCTGCTATTGCGACACGACAATCGCGTTGCCGCTTCTGACGGCTTACCTTTTGAAACAACATCCTCCGCGACAGCACAAGCGGCTTTATGACCGACGCGGCGAAATGCTGGACCAACTTCGCGCGGAATTTCATGCTGCGAAAAGGCGCATTATGACATCCAGAGCCAGGTAGGGGCAATGTACAGAGATCAATGTGCTAGCTCTCACGCAGTCTGCTTGCCTTTCGTTAGTCAAGAGAAGTTGTGTAATGCTGCTGTTTAGCCACGGGAGACTGTGCTGTGAATGACAGTGCTAGAGAGTCGTCGGCTTTTGTCCTGGACTGTCGTGACTTTCGTGAATCATCTCAACTTCTCGTTTTGCTAACGGAGGCCTACGGTCGGGTGGAGGCAGTTGCACGGGGCAGTCGACGCGCTAAAGGTTCCGTGCCTGATCGCTTCTGTAGGATTTTTGCGGTCTGGCGACCATCACGAAAAAGCGCATTGGCGACAATCTCGCGCTGGGAACTTGAACAGTCTTATCCCGCTATCCGCTCTTGCTATCTTGCATATCTGTTGGCCAGCTTGTGGGCGGATAGCGTGTTGGCTCTCACTGCCCCTTCAGCGGAAGAACGCGACGTGTTTCGTCTTAGCGCGCACCTATTCAGCTCTTTTCAAAGCGGGGCGACTCGGTGTCTTCCTCGCTGGGAGCATCTGCGGCTGTTTTGGCAACTTTTGGACTCACTTGGCTACGTCAGTGGATTAGAAAACTGTGCAAGTTGCATAGAAAAGCGGCCCCTTCACTGGTTTTCTTTTTCTGTTATGGGGCCCTTGTGCGAGCGATGTGCTCTTGGTCAGCAAGACGTTTACCCTCTTTGCGAACTGTGGGTAAGGCACTTAGGACAAGCCGGGATGCGAGCTTTCGCGCTACCGGTCGATGGGCTTATTGCCGCAGATTTTTTTAGCTTCTACGGAGCTGTTGTGGAACGCATCGCAGAGAAAAAACTTCCGTCGGAGGCGCTTTTAGAAAAGGCGCTTCGCAACGCCTCATAGGCTTGATCTTTTTGGGTTGAAAACTAGCAAGCTCGGCTATAGCAAAAGAGCGGGTGCTGGAATAGTGTGGAACGGAGGATTTCGCGATGAGTATGACGGGCCGAGCGCAAGACCGCAACGTTGAGGGGATTCTTCATTATCTTCACGACTATTTGAATGTTCGTCAGCAGCAAGCCATTCGTGTGAATCCTCGAATCGCTAACGTCATTGACGACGTCGTTTGGGCACAAGTGGAGAACCTGCGTCAGATCCTTCAAGGATTAAAGAGTTTTGGTCCTGAACGCATTAGAGTTGCCGATATTCTTGTGGGCGACGATGACCTCAAGCGCAAAGCACTCTTTAGCCACAGCGATCAGAATTCAATCGTTCATGAAATCATTAATCGTCCCGATGACCAGCACGGCCGCGTGGCCGAGCTAGCTATCCATGACATGCGTACGTTGTTCCGCGCAATGGATCCCAGCTTAGAAAACATCGTGCAACTGATCCAGCACTGGCTACTGTGGGATTTGCCCGACGCTGCGGATCTCTTTCATTTCGATCTTCAGGTGGCTAGGTGCGCATATTTGCGAAGTAATCAGCTGACAGATGAGATTCGCGAGCGTTACCGGGCTGCTTTACGTAAACGCCCGGGTGATCCTATTGCCGATAAGGATATTCTTGGTTTCGAGCTTCAGCGACTCGAGCATATCTTGAATGCCTTTGTAGTGCGCCGGACCGAAGAAAAGGCGTATATGATGATCATTCGCCGTGACGAAATGGTCGGGAGCGCCTCAAGTCAGGAAATTCTCCGTTTGTCCGAACACTTGCGTATCCTCGAAGCGCTTGAGAAAGAGAGCGGTCCGCTCGCTCCTCAGATGCAGGAGCGCTACGCCAAATTGTTATGTCGCGCGGTAGATGAAGTGACGCGCGAACAAGCTATTGATTACGAAAAAAAGGTTATTGCAGAGGGTAAGCGATGCCTCCACGGTTACTTAGAGGACGATCGCTATCGGGGGGAAGCATACGACTATAAAAAAGTGCAGATGCAACAATTGAAAGAGCGTTTTGCCGCTGAGCAGAAAAAATGTGAGCCCCTGCTTCAGGGCAGTGTGTAAATACAAATTCGAAAGAAAGTCACTTGTGAATAAGCTAAGAGCTAAAATTCAAAAAGTTGCTGAGGGGTTGGTGTTTCCCGAAGGTCCGGTATGGCATCCAGAGGGCTATTTGCTTTTCTCTGATGTTCATGGCGCCACAATTGAACGCCTCCTGTGCCAAGGCGGAACCGAAAGTTGGTGGAGCGTTGGGAAAAAGACTAACGGCCTCATCATGTCCCCTGATGGGCTGAACATTATTGCGTGCTGTTACAGCGAACGCGAGCTGCTGGAAATAGATGCATTCACGAAATCATTTCGCGTGTTAGCCAACAATTGTGAAGGCAGACCTTTTCTCAACGTAAACGATGTGGCGGTGGACAGCAATGGGATCATTTATTTCTCTGACCCCTGCTGGGACCCTGCTTACGATGAACATCAAGCGGTTTATATGCTCACGCCTGACGGCGAAGTTTGCTGCGCTGCACGGATCCGTTTTCAGCCCAACGGACTTGTTGTCAGTCCAGACGAAAAATGGTTGTTTGTTGCGCGATCGGGCGCACATGATATTGTGCGATTTGAACGTGCCCCAAATGGAGCAATTGTTGGAGGAGATATTTGGTGTCGGTTGGCAGATGGGGCCGAACCTGATGGAATGACGATCGATCAGGAAGGCAACTTGTACGTAGCACTAGCGGGTACTGGCCAGTTGCAGGTTCTTGATCAGAGGGCGAAAACCCTTGGACTATTTGACATCTGTGGACGCATGGCAACGAACTGCGAATTTGAAGGAGCGAATGAAAACGTTCTCTACGTCACTGGTGGGGGACGCCGTAGTGCACGCAATGGTTGCATATGGCGAGTTGAATTTGAATAGCCGAGAACGCCTCCGTGGCCTGAAGGCGTCCTCGGCCCAAGGTTTTCCTGCAACCAGTTGGCCTATCGAGCCGAAAGCTCGACCGCCTTGCGCGCTCCCTCGCTCATCGTTGCTGCAGGGATAAGCTGAGTGCCCTTCAGGAGCTCTCTCGCGCGCTCTTCATTCGTCCCGCTGAGCCGAATCACAATGGGGGTGTTCCATTTCGGGAATTGTTCAAGAGCTTTAAGAATGCCTTCCGCGACAAGATCGCAACGCACTATTCCGCCAAAGATGTTTATAAAAATAGTGTTTACATTGCGATCGCTTACGATTAACTTGAGTGCTTGTGCTACCTGATCACTCTTGGCGCCTCCGCCAATGTCGAGAAAGTTTGCTGGCTCGCCGCCAAAATGTTTGATCAAATCCATGGTGGCCATTGCTAATCCGGCACCATTGACGATGCAGCCTATCTTGCCATCGAGCTTCACGTAATTCAGCTTGTACTTACGGGCTTGGCGCTCAAGCGGAGGTTCTTCAGCCGGGTCTCGAAGCTTAGCTATTGCCGAATGACGCCATAATGCGTTGTCATCAAAGTTCATCTTGGCGTCAGCGGCAATAACTTGGCCGTCAGCGGTGACAACAAGTGGGTTGATTTCAGCCAGGGAACAATCTTTTTCGACAAAAGCCCGATACAGCCCCTCCATTGTATTTGCGAAGTCATTGAAGCTTTCTTTTGCGAGGCCAAGAAAATAGAACATCTCGCGGATTTGCCATGCCGGTAGTCCAAGCAACGGATCAACGGGCGAGAAGAGAATTTTCTCCGGCGTCTCAGCAGCCACCTGCTCAATTTCAACACCACCTGCTGCACTTCCCATCATGACCGGTATCTTGCGACCTCGGTCCACGACGACACCAAGATAAATTTCCTTGGCGATGTTTAACCCTTGTTCAAATAGCAGCTTTTTGACTTTCTCGCCTTTGATTTCCATGCCAAGGAGCTGAGTTACGACTGGCTCGATTTCGTCCTCGCTCCGGATCAATTTGATGCCGCCCGCTTTACCGCGACCACCAACGAGAACTTGTGATTTGGCAACGACGGGAAAGCCCACCTTGGCAGCAAGATTTTTCGCTGCCTCAATGGCTCTGGCAGGAGAGCGGGCTACTATGCCTTCCGGCACATTTACTCCATATTTCTTCAGGATGGCCTTAGCCTGAAATTCATGAATCTTCATAATGGAGAAGTCCTGTTTTTTTGAGTCACAATATCACTCGGCAACGAAACTGGCAACCATGTCGCCGACTTCGGTTGTTGTGTATCCCATTTTTCCGGCGGCGAGGCTTTTGAGCTTTGTCCCAGTTACCTTCATGACCGCTTGCTCAATGGCTTTTGCTGCCTCGTCTTCTCCGAGCGTTTCGAGCATCATTTGGCCCGCGCAAATTGCTGCCAGAGGGTTGATGACATTTTTCCCCGTGTATTTTGGGGCGCTACCACCAATCGGCTCGAACATGGACACCCCTCCGGGGTCGGGGTTGATATTTCCGCCTGCCGCGATTCCCATGCCTCCCTGAATCATGGCTCCTAGGTCGGTGATGATGTCACCGAACATATTGCCCGTCACGATCACGTCGAACCATTCCGGATTCTTGACAAACCACATGGTGGTGGCGTCGACGTGGGCGTACTCTCTTTTGATGTCAGGGAATTCTTTCTCGCCCATTTCGTGGAAGGCGCGTTCCCACAAGCCGTAAATGTAAGTCAGAACATTGGTTTTTCCGCATAGCGTCAGGGTCTTTTTCTTATTGCGCTTGCGCGTGTAATTGAACGCATAGCGCAGGCAACGGTCCACCCCGAACCGCGTATAGACTGCAGTCTGTGTTGCAACCTCTTGGGGAGTCCCGAGATGGGCTACGCCGCCCATGCCAGCGTAGAGGTCTTGCGTGTTTTCGCGGACGACAACGAAATCAATGTCCTCCGGTCCCTTATCTTTGATTGGGGTTTCAACGCCCGGGTAGAGTTTTACGGGACGCAGATTGATGTATTGGTCCAGAGCAAACCGAAGTTTCAGTAGGATTCCCTTTTCGAGGATTCCTGGAGGGACATCGGGATGCCCGATGGCACCCAAATATATCGCATCTACCTTTTTCAGCTCTTCGATTGCTGAGTCCGGAAGAAGTTCACCGGTGCGCTTGTAGCGCTCCCCGCCAAAATCATATTCGACGAAATTCAGCGTGAAACTAAATTTTGCTGCTGCGGCTTTGAGAACTTTGACGCCTTCAGCAACAACTTCGGGACCCGTCCCATCCCCCGGAATGACCGCAATGTCATAACTGCGATTGGCCATAGTTCGCTCCGCCTTTTGGGCTTTCCTCCGTTTCAATTGTATTATGTTTGCGACGCTCAAAGGTTGACGCGCCCTTGTCAAAACGAAAAAATCGCTTGGGCGCACTCGTAGGTTGGCGCGTCGTGGGGCTAAGCCCCGTAATCGTTCAGTCCTGGTACAAAGTCTTCGCCACGCGGGGTGACTTCACTGCGACGATCGAGGCGGACGCTCACACGGGCAACGTGGTGCCGAAGCCACAGGCAGTTTTCGGTGAGCTGCTCGACGACTCCCGTGGGGTCCTCCGCATCGACGCCCACAATGTTGCACGGAAGAGTCCAGACGATCCGCTCAGGCGCGTACGTCCAGTCTGGAGACAGCCGAAGCTCCGCCGTTTGGTCCTGGGCAGAGATATGCAAGTCTACACGTCCGAAGTACGTTGGCGCTCCGCGAACTTTAATTTCGTTGCCCGGAGCAAACCATTGCTGTGGAACACAAGGCGTAAGGTAAAGATCGTCAAATTTTTCCACAAAAACCAGGGAGCGCAGCAAGAGGACCCATTCTGCTGCGGCCCATCCATGGTGTGCGTCTCCCATGCACCCGCCACCAGTGCGCGGATGGATGGCCTCCGGCCAGCATAGGGTCGGGTTTCCGAGCTTCAGCATGTAGCTAATCAGCTTGAAAGCACCTAAGTCACCTAAAAAAAGAAGGCACTGCGCCATTTGGAGAGTAAGGTAGGAGTTCACGCCGCTGTGGATCATTTCTTGGTAAAACCCTTCGCCATGGAAGAGATGATTTCGGATAAAGCGGACGGTGTTTGCTAGCCACGGAGTGGTGCGAATATCGTAGAGAGCCAAAGGGTAGGCCGCACAGATATTGCCAATCATGCCGGCATCGGGAGGACGCCCCGGTGCAGCAGGAAGTACATGCGCCGGACTGTGCTCGATGTCACGCGAGATCGCGTCGCGCAGGTCTCGCTGATAGTTTTCAGCGAAAGTTTTGAACATCTCGGCGTCCTGATGCTCGCCAAGGGCGCGGGCGGCCATGGCGGCGTCCTGCAGCCCGCGCAGGGACCAGAAATTGTCCCAGTAGTAGAAATCATTCGGTCCCAGGTGCTCGGCGCTGAAGCCAGCTGGCATGAGCCCACGGGGCTTCTTTTTCGTGATGCTCACATCGTGACGCTTGTGCTCAATCCACAGGGCTCCTCGACGAATCGCGGGATACATTTCACGCAAGAATCGTTCGTCGCGCGTTAGGCGATAGTGTTCGAGCATGGACCATATGGCCTCGCCGTTGGAATCCCATTCGCCTTTCTGAGCGCAGAAATATCCGTTCTTCCATTGCCGAGCGGGATAGGTTTCAAGCACGTCGCGGCAGAGTTTGTGATAGCCGAGTTTATCCAATGCGTTCAGTATAAAGGCAGCATCGCGAAACCAGTGACGATGGTACGTGAACGGCCCAGCAGTCACCTCTGTGCGATCGTGCAAGAGCAATAAGGTGGCGCGGTTTGCGCGCAAGCACTCGTTTAGATTCGCATCAGGTAACTCAAGTTCCACTCCCTCCTGCATCGCTGTCTCCCAAAGCTCGCGGGCGCGTTGCTTTGCTGACGAAATATGTTCAGGAACAAGAAACTCATAGCAAACCAGACGTGGAGGAATTTTTTCCAATGGCATTACGGCATGCATAGACATTGTTTTGCCTGGGGGCAGAGAGAGTGGATGAAATGTGGCACCAGTACAGAGACCGGTTGGGCAGTGGGCAACGTGAAGCAGCCCCTCTTCCTCCACGATCCGGTGCGCGACATCTCCTTGTTCGTGGTTGAAGGCAAGCCATTTCGTCGGGCGATTGCTCAAGACCACGGCCAAATGTTTCTCCACTAACCAGAAGCCTTTTGAATTATACGCAAGCTCGTGAACGAGGCTGATTCCCTCGGGATTTGCTGGTCGGAGAGAAAAAATCAAAGCACCGTTGAGCGGATGCTGAAGGTCTGGATTGCGCACCAGCACTTGATGCACGACAAAGTCCATGTCTGCAACGCGAATAGGGAAGGTTTCAAAAAGCAAGATTGCCGTGGCTAAGCGAATCTCGGTGAAAACCCACGGAAGCCCATGCGCCCGCCATTGGCGGACCTGTGCCGTGTCGAGCTGTGAGGGGAAATGCAATCTCTGGCCGTCGTAGAACCACGTATCCAGCGACCAGCCATTGTTCCATGGCGTAACCAGCCCGCGCGGATCCACGATGGCTTCGTTTTTTCCTCCAAGAAATCCTATTCCGATCCAGTCGCGGTGAGTGAGGTTTATGTAGGTGAGATTCATCGCGCGAGGGATAAACGACTCACTGTGTGGAGAGGACTGCCGTTCCATCCAGTAAGGCCAAACCCAATCACTGTGAAGCGAAAGAACGTGCAAATTCATGAATCCGCGAAGTTGCATGAGCACACCAGCGGGGATAAGCTCATTGGGGACGGTGACCTCCGAAGGCCTATTGAGGTGTCTAAGTGCCTCCACATATTCGAGTCCCTCCTCGACCCGGTAGTATCGACGCAGATATTGGAGGATGTATTTCAGGAAAAACATTGTAAGTTTTTCATCTCTCTTCTTTGCGGTTTGGTTTGCTTCTCACACCTAGAGCGGTGCATGAAAAAGCGTGAATGTTTTAGCCGCCGTTTTGAACACCACAAAACTTTAGGTGTGCTCGTGCCCCATGTTGATCGCGTTTTTCACCAACAATTACAAACCGTTCGTCGGGGGGGTTCCCATCGCAGTTGAAAATCTTGCGAAGACCTTGCGTCGGCACGGTCATCGGGTTCTAATTTTTGCACCCGACTACGACGGGATAACGGCCGATGAAGCGGACGTATTCCGCGTTCTCTCGATCAAGAATTTCAACGATACGCCATTTTCCTTGCCGTTACCTTTCACTTTGCGCCCAGCTTTCGATCTCGAAGCGCTGAGCGAGGTGGATATCGTTCACGTCCATCATCCATTTTTGCTTGGGATGAGTGGATTGCAGCTTGCCCGTGCATACGACGCGCCTGTGGTGTTTACTTACCACACCCAATACGAAAAGTACATCCACTATTTGCCTTTCCCCGAGAAGTGGACTGCCGAGGTTGCGGTGCGTCTGGCCACGCGTTTCTCAAATTCATGTGACGCGGTCATAGCGCCGAGCAGCGACATCAAGGCTGTGCTCCGTGAGCGAGGCGTAGAAGTGCCCATTTATGTTATCCCAACGGGCGTAGATTTGCAAAAGTTTCGCGGAGGCGACACCCGATATTTGCGTAAGCGGCTGGCCATTTCCGAGGGAAACCCTATCGTTCTCACCGTGAGCCGGATCGCCAAAGAGAAGAACCTCCATTTTCTCCTCGATTCGTTCGCCCGCCTTGCTGCGGTCGAGCGCTCTGCACATTTTGTGCTTGTCGGAGAGGGCGACGCCAAGCCCGAGCTTGAACACTATGCGAACGCGTTAGCGTGTCGAGACCGGATACACTTTTTAGGGGGGCTCAGCGGAAAAGAGCTTGTGAGCGCGTACAAAGGAAGTGACGTGTTCGTTTTCGCCTCAACCACAGAGACACAAGGAATGGTGGTGTTGGAAGCCATGGCATGCGCGTTGCCGGTGGTCGCTGTGGAAGCAGCGGGAGTACGAGACTTTGTCTCCTCAGGTTGCAACGGGTTTCTTGTGGAAGACGGACGAGCGGAAGACTTCGCTGAACGAGTGTATGCGCTGCTCGCAGATCCAGACTTGCGCAACAAATTGAGTGAGCAGGCGAAACGAACAGCGCGAAAATGGTCGCTTAGCGCAACAACGAAAAAAGTCGAAAAAGTTTACCAAGATCTTCACCGCGATGCAAGGTCTCGTCGCAAGCGCGAGCGTTTTATCATGCTGCGAGAAATCGTGGGTTACCAGTTCAAAAAACTGATGGAAGAACTGGAAGAACTGTTTTAAGATATCGCCAAAGAGTTTTTCTTTCATAAACGGCCAATGTAAATCTATTATCAGTATTTTTTTTGGGGCGATGCTAGTGAGTATTCGCCATTATGAATGAAGAGACGATAATTTTTGCAGAGACTATAATAGGATTTCAAAACATTTTCATCGATTGTGCACCCAAGGAGCTACGGTATGAAGATAAAGACCAGCTTTCCTATCGCAGCGGTGAGTGGACGGATGGGAGACTCGGATCTTGTCATCGTCAAGCGTGGCGACAAATGCTATGCGCGACGCTACGCGGCGCCAAAAAATCCTCAGAGTAAGGATCAAGTCGCTGTGCGAAGGTTCCTTTCTAACGCGACAAAGACTTGGGGTTCTCTTACTCCAATCCAGCGCGAAGGGTGGGAAAAGTATGCAAAAGAGTTTTCTGAAGCAATCGTCGGAGAAATATTATCGGCTTATAATATGTTTTCAAAAGTTCAGTATTACCGTCAGGCACTGGGCCAGCCACTTCTTCTCGATCCTCCGACGCTGCCGCCTCCTTTGCCTCCCCACGGCATCAAACTTCGACCGGCGGGCGCTCCTGACGAATTCCGCTTCCAACTTGAGCACGGTATCGTTGAGCGGGCCCACTACGTGGTCGGCTTCGAGATCACGCCAGCCATGCCGTCTCCAGGGCGAAAACCTCGGAACATAGAATTTCGAATGATCCGCCATGTGGGGCCTGAATCGTTTTTCGCTCTCCTTGCGCCCACAGGGACTTACATCATTTCCGGCGCCCGTTTTGCGGTAGATCATGCCCAGCGTTTTGGCGTTCGCGCGCGCATTGTTTCCTTTGAAGGTGTTCCCAGCAGACCTGTGGCAGGAGATTTCTTGAAAATCATTCAGTGGGGCCTGAAGCCACACAGAGAGGAGCAGGATGAGCCCGACCTCTTCTCGGTTCTGTCGACGGATGCCACGGAGCTCTTAACAGACGCTTATCCTGAGACCAAAGCAAAGGGACTAAAGAAAAAATAACTGCGAACGCTCAACGTGAAATGCTTGCGGAACTGCACATACAAGGGTTTGCGATTATCGAGCAAATCGACATCGAGTTTCAGTCAGGGCTTACCATTATCACGGGGGAAACTGGAGCGGGGAAATCGTTGCTTTTAGGAGCTGTTCGGCTACTTCTCGGAGAAAGAGCCTCCAGCGATTTGGTGGCCTCCGATCGTACGCGGGCACGCGTGCAAGGGATTTTTGAGATAAGCCAGACAGGCCTTCGCAAACACCTTGAACGGCTTGGCCTCACAGATTCTTTCGCCGACGACCAACTGGTTCTCCGACGGGAAATTCTTGCGGGCGGGGGATCTCGTCACTATATCAACGATGCTGCAGTCACTTTGGGGCGGCTGGATGAGCTTGGAAGGCATTTGGTTGCCATCCACGGGCAAAACGACCAGGCCCTTCTTCTTCAGCCCCGGGAGCAACTTGAGCTTCTGGATGCTTTCGGCCAATGCCAGAGGGATCGCGATGACTACGCGACAGCCTTGGCTCAGGCGCTGGAGACAGCACACCGGCTTGAACATTTATTGAGCGAGGCCGACGAGCTCGAGAAGATGCGCGATTTTTTGCGTTATCAACTCCGCGAAATTGATGCGGCAAAACTGCATCCCGATGAAGACAAGGAGCTCGAAATTGAGTTAGCGCGTCTGCGCCACGCATCACGCATCTTTGAGTGCGTGGGAAGCGCACTTGACCTCCTCTACGAGGGGGAACGGGTCGACGTCACAGCAAGTCAGCGGCTGGCCGAGGCTGAGTCTTCTCTGGCGGAAGTTGCAAGGTTCGATCCTAAATTAGAGGACTTTTGTCGCCTGCTGAGCGAGCTGAGAATTTCCTTGGAAAGCCTTGGCGGGGAGTTGCGCGCTTACCAAAGCAACATAGAGATGGATCCGGGATGCTTAGCTCTGCTGGAGGAGCGTGCGCAGCTCATTCGGAACCTGAGAAGAAAATACGGGACAAATGTCCAGGAGATTCTCGCCACCCGTGAGCGCCTAGCTGCAGAACTCCAGGAGCTTGAGAACTATGAGGTAAATTTGGCTCACGCGCAGAAGCAGTTTGGCGAAGCCCTGGCGAAATTGAAAGAGGTGGCTCAACGTTTGTCCGAGAAGCGGCGAGCTGCTGCGAAGCGCTTTCAACAACGTGTCCAGGAAGAGATGGCCGAGTTGAGTCTTCCTGGGGCCCAGTTTTTGGTCATGGCTGAGCCTCGCTGCGAGCAGGGCGATGAGAGATCGGAGTATAGTCTAAGCCCTACGGTTGGGACTCTGGAAAAAGATATGCCGGGACAGCCCAGACTGATTCCCCCCGAGTTTGGTCCTGCTGGGATAGATCGTGTAGAATTCTACGCGCTCATGAACGTAGGCGATGAGCCAAGGCCTTTACGCCGCGTAGCTTCTGGGGGAGAACTAAGCCGCATCATGCTGGCAATCGAATGTGTATTGGCCGAACGTGATGCCATCCCGACGCTTGTTTTTGATGAGGTGGACGCTGGGATTAGCGGGCAAGCCGCAGAGAAGGTAGGTAGAAAATTGCTTCAGCTGGCAAGAAGCCATCAGGTGATCTGCATCACTCATCTGCCACAGATTGCCGCGTGTGGACACCAACACGTGCATGTGGAGAAAACCGTTCAAGCGGGGCGCACACGCGTCGAAGTGCGGTCAGTCGCAGGTGCGCAACGGGAGCAGGTGATTGCCCACATGCTTTCAGGTCAGCATGGAGACGAAGCTTCGACCGACTTTGCGCGGCGCCTGCTCAAGCGTTCGTTAGGGCCTGAATGAGCTGGGCACGAAAAATGTATGATTTCGCGGCGTTGAGCGGGAGTAGCTCAGTTGGTAGAGCACTAGCCTTCCAAGCTTGTGGTCGCGGGTTCGAGTCCCGTCTCCCGCTCCATTTTTCGTAAAGGCATAGAAAAATGGGCGCAGCGTGATGCTGCGCCCGCGCTCCTCCCCCTCGAAGCCTCAATCACTGATCGCGATTTTCTTTGGCTTTGCCGCTTCTGCCTTTGCGAGCGTGAGCTTGAGCACGCCATTTTCATAGACCGCGTTGATCTTTGACGGGTCCAAGCTTTGGCTCAGCACAAACGTGCGTCGGTAGCATCCATGCGGTCGTTCTTGGTGCAAGATTTCCGTGTTGCTTTCCTCCTCCGATTTGCGCCAGCCGACCACCGACAATTCATCTTGTTCGAGCGTCACCTCGATTTTGTCGCGCTCGACGCCGGGCATCTCGATTTCCACTACCACGTGATCATCTACCTCGTAGACCGTGACCGGCGGTTCGATTGTTGGCGGGCGCCGTCCCCGTCCCTGCGTGCCCTGCTCCGCAACGGCCTCCGGATTGCGTTTCACGACCTTGTCCATGCTCACACCTCCTTTCCCTGCCCCTTATTTGACCTCGATCGCAATCTGACGCGGCTTTGCCTCCTCACGCAGCGGCGCCGTGATCTCGAGCACGCCATCCGTAAATTTTGCTGCAATCTTTTCGGCGTCTACCGGATCTGGGAACTCCACCACCCGCTCGAACGAGCCAAATACTCGCTCGCGGCGATGATATGTCCCCTCTTTTGCCTCTGCCTCATGCTTTTTGGTTCCACGAATGAAGAGCCGGTTGTTGAGAACCGAAAGCTCGATATCGTCCTTTTTCACACCTGGCAGATCTACCCGCACGACATAACGATCTCCTTCCCGCAGCACATCGAGCGGCGGAACAAGATCGCCTTCGAACAAGGCAGTGCTCGATACCGGTGCCAGCGTTTGGCTGAAGAGGCGGTTGACTTCCTCTTGCAACGTCATGAGTTCTTTCCATGGATTCCACCCGCGGCTCCTAACTGGAAGTGTCATTGGTGTTCCCTCCTTTCTCTGTTGCTTCCGCAACTGCTCGAAAGCACCTAATATGCCGTCTGTCAGCTATGTGTTGTATATTGTAAAAAGGTAACTTATATGAAATAATCCGGCCTCTTTTCGAATTATGCCTAAAAATCGAGTCGTCAGGAAACACATTAGCGTGAGCTGCCCCAAAAACGCTTCATTAGGCCACAGTGGGAATGCGCAAAGCATCTTGCGGATACATGAGCGCAATGGCAAATTGGACCCTACTCATCGTTGGGGCGCTAGTGGGCGCATGGATCTGGCTTCTGTTCGAAGGGTTGCGTTTCCGAAAATGTGGTCGCTACTTGGAAACGCTGCCCTTGCCAAGTGAGGGCGAAGACGAGCTGCCAAAAATCTCGGTGGTCATTGCCGCGCGAAATGAGCAGGAGCGCATCGAAAGCTGCGTCGGCTCGCTATTCACCCAGCATTATCTTCCGCACGATGTGATCGTGGTAGATGATCGGTCGGAGGACGAGACCCCAACGATTTTAGCGCGTTTGCAAGCTAGCTTCGGCAGGCGTCTCAAGGTTTTGCGGGTCGAAACGCTCCCCGAGGGTTGGCTTGGAAAGTGTCATGCTCTTCATTACGGCGCAAGTCAGGCCGAAGGTGACTACATCCTCTTTACGGATGCCGACGTAAGCTTCGCAAGCGACGTCTTGGGTAAAACTGTTAAGTACGTAAAAAGCGAGGACGTGGATTTCTTATGTGTTTTCCCCAAAATGGAATTGAAAAATTTTGGTGAGAAGCTTTTTGCGCTTGGTTTCGGCCAACTCTTCTTTGTAGCCTTTCGACCCCACCGCGCGGAGGCCAAACACTCTCCTGCATTTGTAGGGGTGGGAGCTTTCAACCTAATCCGTCGCCGTCTCTATGAGCGGTTTGGAGGCCATTCGCTACTTCGCTTGACGGTCGTAGATGATGTGGCGTTGGGGAAAATGGCCAAGTATGCTGGCGGCAAGGTTCGGCTTCTCCACACTCACGGTTCGGTTTGCGTGCGGTGGCAAAAAGGTTTGTGGGGATCGATTACAGGAGTCGAAAAGAATGCTTTCGCCGGTTTACGCTACTCGTGGTGGCGCACGCTGGCTGCCACGTCGGTTGTCTTATTCCTCTGGTGGGGGCCCTGGATTTTGACACTGTCGCCCAGCGGTGGGGTCTCCCGCGTTATGGCAACGCTCGCCTGTATTCTCGAAGTGGGCTTAGCGTTGGGCGTGTGTCTGGGGTTGGAGATCAACACTGCCTTTAGTTTGCTCTCTCCGCTTGCTGTTGGGTTATGTGCTTTTGCGCTCCTTCGTTCCGCGTGGCTCACTACGGTGCACAGGGGAATCAACTGGCGCGGGACACATTACCCGTTAGACACGCTGAAAAAATATGACAAGCTGTGAAAAGATGAAGGTCGCCTGGGTTCTGGTTCCCTTTGCCTTTGCGGTGATTGCTGCACATCCTCGTGGAAACTCTAGCTAGTTTACTGGGGGAGTGATTGTCGTTGCATCACGCTCTCGAGTTTGTATGGCGTATTGTTCAATGCTAAATGAAGTGACAAGATTTCTACCGAGTGGGGGGGTGAGTGCATTATGAATGGCGCCCACATCGTAAGCAAGGAGCTTTCTTATGCGTTTACTTATGCCTAGTCTCGAAACGTTGGTTCTGCTTGGATGGTGTGTGATGACAGTCTTCTCCAGCCCTGAGAGTTCGCTCGCGAAAAGCCCTCAACCGGTAAGCATCGACATAGATGGGCTGCGCGTTGAATGCACCCGTCCCGAGGATTTGTCGCTCAGTGTGGACGGAATCCCTTTTCTCGCGGCTCCCCAGCTCTATGTGGTCGCCAAGAATTGGAGTAGGAAGTACTATGCGTTCGAAGACGACGCGCAGTGCCTTACGGGCCGTCGCCTGGAGAGGACGACGAGCGGAGGAGTGCAAATCATTTTTTCCCTTCAGAGCCCCAATGACGACTTCAAAGGCCAGCTGATCTATGAGATAGGGCGAGAAAAGAGATTTTGTGTTTTCGTCCGCGGTGAGCTTACCAGCCACACCGAAGCACGAATTGAACACCGTTTCGGACTGTGTGCGCCGGGGTGGTTTGTTGGCAGAACATGGCAGGCACTCAGCCAGGATGGTTCAACAACCACCGGTGTTGCTCCTATCCTCGCCCGTAGTGGGTCGCTCAAAGAGATGACGCTTGTTGAATCTTTTCGAGAACTTGCCATCGCCTCAAGGCTGTACTCTCTACTGGTGAGATCACACGGCGACTATCGATTTGCTCTTTTAGATTACCGAGAAAGTCCCTACAATGGGGGTGAGCTCTGCTACTGGCTGGGAATTCTCGAGAGCAAGATCGAATTATGCCGGCCGTTCGAGTACGGGGTCGAAATCAATTTCGCGGCGCGTCCAGGGCGACTGGCAAGTGGGGTCAAGACGACCACGGAGCCAGTTCGTCCTGTAGACATTGTACTTTGCGCCGATCACGGTGTGGACCGGATTTTACCACAGCCCAAAAGGTTCCTCAGGCACGAAGGAGAAACTCCGATCCCGTCGCGCTGGAGCGTTGTGTTGAAGGGAGCGCAGCCTCTCGTTGAGCAACGAGAGGCACGGGATCTCATTGGTCGCATTTTGGCCACGGAAGCAGGCCGTTTTGGGACAAGTTTGGAATTCACGGCAAAAACTTCCCATGATGCTTCCGCGCTCCAGATCGAATTTACAGAAGCTGCCCGCCGCGCGGAGCAAGCGGGAAAATTCGACTATTATCGGCTTTTTGCGGGCGCTGGCGGTGTCCACATCGAAGTGGGAACGACGGGTGGTTTGCGTTGCAGTTTGGCTTCCTTGATCCAGTTGCTGCAATGGCGGAACGGGCGTGCATGCATTGCGCATTGTGACATCGAAGATTTCAGCGATATGCCTGTGCGAGCTGTGCACTTTTTTACCGGCAAGAACGGGCGAGATCTGCAAATCAACATGCTGCGCTCCGTGCTACTGCCCCTAAAGTTTAACATGATCATTTATCAATGTGATTATCTTGAATGGGAGTCGGTCCCGCAACTGCGCCATGAGCGCTACGGAATGTCGAAAGCTGAGGCACGGGCTGTGATCGAGGAAGCCAGGCGTCTTGGTTTCGAAGTTGTGCCGCTCGTAAACACCTTTGGTCACTGCGAATGGCTACTTGAGAACGATCACTTTCGTCATCTTGCTGACAATCCCGCCAGACCTTACGCCTATGACCCATCGAATCCCCAGGTCTACGAAATCTGCGAGCGGATTTATTCGGAGGCGATCGATCTGTTCCGTCCGCGATTGTTCCACATCGGTCATGACGAGGTAACGCTTTACGGTTTTCCCGAAAAGCCTGCAAACAAGCAACGTGGCGCTGAGAGACTCTTTTACGAGGATACTCTGCACTATTACGAGTGGCTACGTTCTCGTGGGGTGCGCATGATGATGTGGGGCGATCAACTTCTCGCACCCGGTGAAGGTGCGGGGGCAACACTTGCCCATAGTAAAGAACAGGCGAAATGGCTGCGCGAAGTACTTCCGAAAGATATCATTATCGCCGACTGGCATTATGATCCAAATCCCCCCGAGGAATTTACGAATCTCCGCGTGCTCACGGAGGCGGGTTTTGACGTTTTGGCGTGCACGTGGTATTCGCCGCTCAATATCCTGCGATTTGCCAAAGCAGTCGAAATTGAACGCCGGCGCGTGGCTTCTGTTTCAAAGCAAGGGCCTCGCCAAGGCGAAGTGCTCGGCCTCATGCAGACAACGTGGGCGGGTTACTCTTTTGATCAAGAATCTTTCGACTCGTCGCTGGATCAGTATGCTGCATATGTGCTTGCTGGCCAGGCCGCATGGACTGGCGGCGCACACGAGTTGCGAGAAGTGCCTTTTGACTATCGTCAAGAATTCGCCAGGCTGTGGACTCGCGAACTTCTTCCCCCCGTTGAGAGGAAAGGATGGGTGGCAAATCTCTCGGCTGCAGCTAATTTGCCGCTTGACGGGTCGAAGTTCTGCGAGTTCGTTGTTGGTGATGCACACTCCAGCAGTTTTGCGGGGTTGGAGCCAGGGGAGCAGCAGTTAGGACGTTGGAAGGTCAGTATTCCCCGCGTTGGTACTGGGCCTGGAGCCGTGCTTTTTGAAGGCCAATTCAATCCTGAGGGACCATGGCTCAGAGAGCTCACGGTGCCAGTCAACAGGCCAGCTCAGGCACTGTTTTTCGTGGTCGCTTCAACTGTGGGCGGACCGCGCATGGCCCCGATTGCAGTTACGACGGTCGAGTTTGACGATAGTTCCACTGCGTCTCTCAAATGGCGCCCCGGCGTGACCGTTTTCGGCTTGGAAGATGGGCGCAGCGCGCCGCGTGTTCCTGTGGTGTGGCAAAACCAGGAGCAAGGAAAAGCACCGCGATATGTGCATGGTTATGTGTGGAAGAATCCGTCTCCTGAAAAAGCGATCAAATGTGTAAAAACGGAAACAACTTACCGCGGTGGGGCTCTGCTTCTCTTTGCGCTCAGTGGGTTAGAGTAAAGGATAGCAGTGCTTAGCCAGAGCTGCCCCGTTATTGAAAGATGTTTTCGAAAATGGCGCGCAGTCGCACGCCACCTAGCTCTTCCGGGAAGACAACTCGGCGCACCGAACCGCTTGCTCGCGCGAGTCCTTCCACAAGAGGCGAAACGCTAGCAATGTCAACGTATTGGCCCTTGCGGCCACGCAGCTCAACCAGCACATGATGGTACGATTGACTATCACGCGGATCGTAAGGGCGGTAGGCAACGTTTTTCCCTTCGTAGAGCATCAAGAAATAGCGCGAATCAAAACCGGTCTGAGAAATAATTTCGCGCGCTGCGGCGAGTTTTTTCTTGATGTTCTTTGCCGTGGAAACGTCGAGCGTCTTGAATAGTCGGCGCACGAGAAGACCATGAGCCAAGGTACTCAGCACGGGATCTGAGGTATCTTGCCACTGGCTGAGGGTGTGTAGCAAGGTGTCATCGGTAATGGAAAGAAAATCCTCGATCGTTACTGTCGCTGGCGCTGCAAGTATGCGGGAAAGAGCAGGGGGAATCGGAATCAATTTTTTCTGTGGGCTTGCACAAAGTTCTTTGGCTCGACGAAGGACGAGCACCAACATCGACTCGGCGGCGCGGACGGTTTTGTGAAAATAGACCTGCGTGTACATGTGGTAGCGTGCTTGCAGATACTTTTCGACGGGCGGAATGCCGTTGGCAGCCACGACGATTCGTTCTCCGGTTGCATCAAGGTGTAGCACATGAATGAGGCGTTCAAGTTCATACACTCCGTACTTTACGCCGGTCACGAGGCTGTCGCGCAGCAAATAGTCAAAACGATCTGCGTCAAGTTGGGATGTGATGATCTGGGAGAGGAAAGGGGGACGACTTCTGCCATGGAGAATCTCGACGATTGTTTTAGGTAAGCGCTGCGAAAAGGCTGTGAGAAGTTGGTAAACGTCGCTGGTTGGGTCGAGGAGCAGGCGCTTGGTCCACACCTCATGAGGCACACCTGTCACTTGCTCGAATACGTGTGAAAATGGTCCGTGGCCGATGTCGTGCAAAAGGGCGGCGCATCTTACGGCAAGCCGCTGAAAAGGGGAGATTTGCCATTCCTTTGCCAGATGGTCGAGAATGCGCGTGGCGAGATACATTACACCCAATGAGTGCGTGAAGCGACTGTGTTCGGCACCTTGATAGGCATAATAGGCCATGCCGAGTTGACGAATCCGCCGCAAGCGTTGCATTGGTGCAGAGTCAATCAGTTGCATGAGCAACCGATCTTCCGCCGAGTTTTTGTTCAACGCGATGAGGTCATGAACTGGGTCGCGATAGAGCTTTTCGACAATCACGTTGAGTTCTCTCTTTTTTTATGCCTGGGTGCAATCTCAGGCGCTTGCAAGTCGCGGAGGACATCGCTTTGTAATTGCAAAGCGTGCGCTGTTTTTCCTTCCTATTATGCAGATAAAAGGGCAAGGTTAGGCAATGGCAAGAAACGTTTGGAAATGGACGCCGCTGGTGGCGATGCTGATTATTCTTTCGCCTCAGCAGATGTGGGCGTATGGTGCACGCAGCGGGGACAACAGTATTCTCACGCTGCCGGAGCGTCTCGTTTATGGAGCACTCGCCATCCCTGGAAAAATTGGACGCACGATGTTCCCGCGTACGACGGCGAATGTGGGCAATTACACGCGTGCTGCAGAACGTACGACTGGGCAAGCGGTTCGCGGAACGGCGAATGTAGGCAAAAAAGTCCTGAGCACGACAGGAAAGGTTGTTGAAGGCACGGTGAGTGCCGCAACTCGCGCAGTCAGCAGTATAGCCGGGACGGTCATTCGCGCAGCACGTTCACGCTGAGCCATGTCGCGGGCCATGCTACGAATTGTTGATCTGTCTATTTCCGTTCTCATATCTCTATTGTTTGCGTTGTTCTTGTCCTCAGCGCGAGGACAGGATGCCCTTACACCGAGTTCGCCGGGGACACAGTCGCCGGAGAGTGCCCCGCTAGGCGACGTTGTTCCACTTGATCTTGACGAAGTGGCGGCCGAGATTTTGGAAACGTACTCGTTTGCGCTCGGCAGATACGATGATGTTGTCTTTGGTCGAGAGAATTGGAAAGGGCCCGACGACGCTTCGCTCAACTGTAGCGTCTCGTTCACCCCTACAGCCCTCTACGTGGAGGGCGACTTCGTGGATGATTTTCCCTTCTGCCAGAAGACTATTCACCCTGCAAAGCCCAAATGGTGGAAGCTGGGTTACGGCGCAGACGGCATTGTGATTACTCTTGAGGACCTCACATCAGCCACCCAGCGCGTGTCCTTCGCACTCAACTGGAGCGCCCAAGCAGTTCATCCCCGCGTTGACATTATCGAGTCCCTCCTTGCGACCGCTCCAGATTTTGCGCGGAGCGGCTGTCTTCAACTGAAGGATGCAGAAGCACCGTTGGAAAAGCGTAGCGTGCGAGCGATCAAATTTCGTGCTGGCGTGTCCATTACCGAGCTTGCCGATCCTCAGTTTTTTGAGAAGCCACTACGAATTGTGGTAGAGCTCTACGATGTGGACGGCGATTATTTCTCCGCTAGTGTTCTGCGGCAGCAACAGCGAACGGCAAATAGAGGTAGCCAACGTTAGACGAGTTTAGCATCGGCTATTCCCATGTGGTTGACGGGTCCATTTCCATGCCCCAGAGGCAAAGCACTAGCCAGTGCAAAGCGGAGATAGCAACGAGCGAGCTGAACTGCCTCAAAAACGCTCCTTCCGCGCGCCAGCTCAACGCAAATGGCAGCAGCGAGAGCACAGCCGCTGCCGTGGGTGTGCGGCGTTTGAATCCGGGGAGACTCCAGCGTTTCAAGCCGATGGTCGTCGTGGAAAATATCGTACACCGTGTGCTTGCTGCCATACGAAGCATCCCCGCCTTTTAGCAGAACCGCTTTTGCGCCTTTGGCTTTTATCAGCCGTGCGGCTTCCACAGCTGAAGCCAGATCGGTGATTTCGCACTCTGCCAAGATCTGCGCCTCATGGAAGTTTGGCGTGACAACGGCGGCACGGGGAATTAGCTCCACGGCTAGCGTCTGAATCGCATCCTCTGAAAGCAAGCGAGCGCCAGTTGTGGAAACCATGACGGGATCCACCACCAGCGGAATGTCTGGATAAGAGCGAAGAGTTTCCGCAACAGCATTCACAATTGCGGCATTGGCCAACATGCCCGTTTTCGCAGCATCGCAACCAATATCGTCGAGCACGACGCGTATTTGCTCTGCTACAAATCCTGGGGGAACCTCATGAATTGCTGTCACACCTGTTGTGTTCTGCGCGGTGAGCGCCGTAATAGCGCTCATGCCGTAGGCGCCAAGCACTGTGAAGGTTTTGAGGTCTCCTTGGATACCGGCGCCGCCGCCAGAGTCGCTTCCGGCAATGGTTAGGCAGCGAGGTGGCATTTTTCCGTGAGTCATGTTGGAAATAATCTTTGTGCTTTTTCGGTAAATCAACGCGGAAAACTGAAAGCCGAAGTGGCGGAATGGCAGACGCAGAGGACTCAAAATCCTCCGTGGGCAACCACGTGTGGGTTCGACTCCCACCTTCGGCACCACGGCGTTTTTTCTTCACCGTACGATGCTCCAGGTACAGCAACACGGGGGAGAGCTGTTTTTTTGCTAACGATCCTCGAGAGGGAAGCAGATGCAGTGGTTGACGGATTTGTTCGTGACACATTCAGCCGCGCAGGCTGTCGTCATTTTGTGTGCCGTAGGGGCTCTCGGTCTGGCCTTGGGCAGCGTGCGTATCCTGGGTGTCAGCCTTGGAATTGGCGGGGTACTCTTCGCAGGATTGCTCTTCGGTCACTTTCGCATCACTCTCAATGAGCAAGTCATGGACTTTGTCCGGGAGTTCGGTCTCATTCTTTTTGTCTATACGATCGGAATGCAAGTGGGGCCAGGATTTTTCGGGTCGTTACGTCGGCATGGCCTGCGCCTCAATGTGCTTGCTGCTTCGATCGTGCTCTTGGGACTTGGGCTAAGCGTTGTCATTCACCGTGCTGGAGGAGTTCCAGTACCAGTCGTCGCAGGACTTTTTGCTGGGGCAACGACCAACACTCCCGCCTTGGCAGCAGCCCAACAGGCCATGAAAGACGTTGTGGGACTTCCTCCAGAGGCGGTTACGCAACCGGCTCTGGCCTACGCGTTGGCTTATCCATTTGGAATCATCGGGATAATTCTGACCATGTTGTTCATTCGTTGGATCTTCCGGATAGATCCGCACGAAGAAGCAAAGAAATTTATGGAACAGCAAGTGGCGTCAATCCCGCGTCCAGTGACAATGAATATCGAAGTTCAGAATGCGAATTTGGACGGTCTGCCGCTGGAGCGAGTTCCCTTGTATGCGGAGAGTGGAGTCGTTGTCTCGCGCGTATTGCACAACGATAAGGTTGTGGTCGCTCAGCCCGATACGATCATTCACGTGGGCGACGTGTTGCTCGCGGTGGGACCTCGCGACAAGCTTGAGGAATTCAAACTGGTTGTGGGCAAAGAAGCTGCGACCGATGTAAGGCGCATCCCAAGCGCAATTACGACAAAGCGCATCATTGTGACGAAAAAGTCCGCTGTGGGAAAATCTTTGGATGAGCTGGAAACTCCCGCTCTTTACGACGTGGCGATTACACGAGTAAGTCGCAGCGAAATCGAATTCACTCCGACGCCTGATTTTAAACTCCAGTTTGGCGACACAATTTTAGCGGTGGGAGAGCCTTTTGCGATTCAGAAAGTTGCTCAAGAACTGGGGGATTCTCCGAAGCAGCTCAATCATCCGCAGATGATTCCCATTCTCATTGGAATTGTTCTGGGCGTGATTGTCGGCTCGTATCCTTTCTTCTTCCCTGGGCTTCCTGCCCCGGTGCGCTTGGGACTTGCTGGCGGTCCCCTCGTCGTTGCGATTTTACTCAGCCGTTTGGGGCGGCTTGGTCCACTGGTTTGGTACATGCCAATGAGTGCCAATTTCATGATGCGAGAGATCGGAATCGTCTTATTTCTGGCATGTGTCGGACTACGTGCGGGTGGGCAATTTGTGGCTACGCTCATGAGTGGTGACGGTCTGAAGTGGATGGGTTACGGCGTGCTCATCACTTTGATTCCGTTACTGACCGTGGCTCTGTTGGGGCGCTTGTATCTCAAGCAGAATTTTGCGTCGTTGTGCGGCGTTCTGGCTGGTTCGATGACAGATCCGCCCGCCTTGGCGTTTGCAGGTCAAATCACGGGCTCGGAAGTACCGTACGTGTCTTATGCCACCGTCTATCCGTTGACCATGTTGCTTCGCGTCCTCGGAGCACAGGCCCTGATACTGGTTCTCATGCGCATGACGGTCTAAGTGCTCGGCGTGGGTCGGTGTTTACCGCTTGACTATGGGCTCGCGGCTTTCGCGGCAGGCACCGAGAGAAAATACTCAATGAAACTGAATTGCTGCTTGGCAGGGGGGCATGTCGTGTCGTATAGTTTGTGGGATAATTGCAGAGAAGGGTTGAGTGGAAAAAGAAGTCTGTGAGGTAGGTGAGTCGCACCTTGGGCAAGAACTACTACGAAATTCTGGGAGTTTCCCGCAACGCCGGCGAAAAGGAAATCAAAGCGGCGTATCACCGCCTGGCGCGTTCGCTACATCCCGACAAAGCCAGTTCGCCCGAAGAACGTGAGCGTGTCGAGCAGGAGTTTTCGCTTATTTCGCAAGCATACAATACGCTCAAGGATAAGGACAAGAGGGCAGCGTATGACAAAACTTTAGCTGAGGCCGGACGTAGCCAGCTCGAAGCTGGTCAGCAGCCACCGAGTGCCAAAAAGCCTATGGGGAGCGAATCGAGTGGGATACAGACCCAGGGCGCAAGTTTGGATAAGTCGCGGGCAGCTGTGGCACGCCGAGCTTATTTGCGTGGCTTGCAGGCGTTCGCGGCAGGAGAGTATGGCAAAGCCATTGAGTTTTTCGAAGCTGCCATCAAAAATAAGGACGATGAACCGGCGTATCATGCCAAGCTTGCCCAGACTTTGCTTCGCGCAAAACGCAGTTTTTCTCGCGCTATCGAAGCGGCCCAGGTGGCAATCCAGTTAGATCCCTACAACGTAGACTATCGGCTTCTGTTGGCCGAACTTTATGAGCAAACAGGCGCAAAAACAATGGCGCAGAAAACCTACGAAGAAATCCTGAAGTGGGATCCCACCAATGAACGAGCTCTGCAGGCTGTGGCCGCGACGCGTCCGCCCACAACATTCGAGAAAATTGTGCGCACCATCAAGAGCTTCCTAGGCAGAGAGTAAGGGCAGTCATGGAGCGAGTCATCGGAATTGATCTTGGGACCACAAACTCCGTTGTCGCCTACTTTGAGCAAGGCCGGCCAGTAGTTATGCATAACGCGGATGGAAGTAAGCTTACGCCGTCCGTCGTTTTCTTCAAAAGTCCAAACGAGATTGTAGTAGGCGAACTTGCCAAACGAAACTTGGTGCTCTACCCCAAGCAGGTCATTCGCTCAGTCAAACGCTTTATGGGATCGCGATTTTCAGAGCTTGGGGAAAAACTGCAGGGAATATCGTATGACGTGGTTGCTGGGCCAGATGATAGCGTGATGATCGATGTCGGCTGGGCTCGAGTTACACCCGAGCAGGTCTCTGCAGAAATTCTTGTAAAGATGAAAAGTGCTGCCGAAGAGTTTTTTGGGGAGCCCATAAAGCAAGCCGTCATTACGGTTCCTGCCTACTTCAACGACAGTCAGCGATCGGCAACCAAGCGAGCGGGGGAGTTGGCCGGGCTCAATGTTTTACGAATCATCAACGAGCCGACTGCTGCTGCCCTCGCCTATGGAATTGACCGAAATGTTCAGCAGGCCGTAGCCGTGTTCGACTTCGGTGGGGGAACGACCGACGTGACGATTCTCGAAATTGATAAAGACGTCATCGAGGCGCGTTCCACGCACGGCGACACTTTTTTGGGGGGCGACAATATTGACGATGCACTGGCTAAGTTCTTAGTCGAGCGCTTCTACGAAGAGACAGGAGTGGATTTGGCGGCTGACCCCGTGACCTACCAGCGAGTACGAGAGGTTGCGGAAAAAGTGAAATGTGAGCTATCCACTACCACTGAGTCCGTTGCGAGCATTCCTTTTATTGCTGCCGCGCCCAATGGCACGCCTTTGCACCTTCATTGCGTAGTTTCACGTGATCAGTTGGAGGCATTGCTGCAGCCGTTTTTACCTCGTCTTATTGAATGTTGTCGCATTGCGTTGGATGATGCTCGGCTGACACGTGCGGACATCGCTAACATTTTGTTGGTCGGGGGCTCCACTCGTATTCCCGCTGTTGTCAAAGCCCTTGCAAAGTTTTTCGGACGCCAGCCCTCACGCATTCTTAATCCGGACGAAGCCGTCGCCATGGGGGCTGCAATTCAAGGCTCTATTATCACCGGCGCTCTGCGCGAGGTTTTGCTCCTTGATGTTACCCCTTTGTCTTTAGGGATCGAAACCGAAGGTGGCGTATTTACCCCGTTAATTCCACGCAACAGTTCCATTCCGGTGGCTGTGCACAAACAGTTCACCACGGTGCGGGATAATCAGACCTCAGTAAAAATTCATGTGCTGCAGGGCGAGCGACGCATAGCCGCCGAGAATCACAGCCTTGGTTGGTTTCGGCTCACTGGCATCACACCAGCACCTAAGGAAATCCCTTGTATTGACGTTTGTTTTCAAATTGATGCGAACGGTCTTCTTCATGTCAGCGCGACGGAAGTTACCTCAGGCGTGTCAAATTCCATTACGATAGAGAGTTTTGGCAACGTAGATCCGGAAGAGGCCGAACGCTTGGCCGCGCAAGCTCAGGCAGCGGCGGATGCCGATCGCGAATTTATGCGAAAAGTGTCGTTCCAGCGACAGGGAAAACAGTTAGTGGAAGAATTTGAAGCTCTGTTGGCTACCTCTGAGCGCTCCCTGGATCCTACGACGGTCCAAAGCCTCCGAGAGGCAATTTTCCGGTTCGAAGTCGCTGCAGCGTCTCAGAAACTCGATGAGATTGAACGTGCCGTTCAAGGGCTACAGGAATACGCGAAAATTCTAGGGGACCGCTTGCTTGCGAAACGGATTGAGTCGCTCGAAGAATAATCTAATGGGCGACTTTTTCTGCTTTCTCACCGGTTCCTCTTTGGCCGCATAATATCGACTTTCGGCTCGCGTCACGATCTCTTTCACGCCAGGTTTTTGGCTGTTCCGAAAGCGTTCCATGATGTCCTTATAGATTTTTTGTGACTCCGAAAAACGCTTCTGACGGTCGAGGGAAATAGCGATGTTGAGCATCGAGCGGGCAACAATATAATCGTTGTCTGCCCATCGTTGCAAAGCCTCGTGGAACATGCCTTGGGCTTGCTGGTCCTGGCCAAGCTCTGCATAAGCTTCTGCGATAGATACGAAAGCGACCGGTGTGTAGACGGTATCGTTTGGGAAATTTTCAACTACCTTCGAGTAACATTGGATTATTCGATCGAGCTGAATCCGTCGCCGGTTTTTATCGAAGGAGGGGAGCATTGCTGCTTGCAGCGACGCCGCATAAGCGTATTGTTCGCGCGCGCTTTCGAAGTCCGGTATGACAAGCTTTTTGGGTTCGGACCTCCGAAATAGGCTAAAGGCAGAAAGATGGGCAGGTGTGAAGACTAGTGCAGAAGTGAGCAAGACAACGCTCGTCAGAGCCATCAACAAGTGCTTCAGCATTTTCGTCTTTTCCTCACTTTTTAGAAACATTCGTTTCTGCGCTGGCTAAGCAGACAGACATTCGAGCGTTCTTCAACAGCCGGTTGCTCTTGCGATTCCTGCGCGGAGATTAGCAATGTTTGTGGACACATCTCCATTGGCGAAGACGGCGGAGCCAGCGACCAAAACTTCAGCTCCGGCAGCCACAACCAGCTCGATAGTGTCGCTATTGATGCCCCCATCCACCTGGATGAGGAAGCGTGCATGCTGGCGCTCACGCAAACGGCGCAATGTCCGGATTTTGTTCAAACAGGATGGGATCATTGTCTGGCCGCCAAAGCCCGGCTCGACTGTCATGACAAGCACCAGATCGACTTCCTTGAGGAGTTTCTCTATGCGCCCAACGGGCGTGGGCGGGCGAAGCGAAATTCCTACCTGCATCTTGTGCGCGCGGATGAGCTCGACTAGTTCCGGGGCTTTGTCGGGACAAGATTCGTAGTGAAACGTAAAGAGCTGGACGCCGGCGTCGGCACAGGGCTTGACCAAGGTCTGAGGGGCCTTCACCATGAGGTGTGCATCAAAGAAGGCTTTTTGCGACACTTTTCGCAAACTTTTGATGACGGGGGGGCCAAAAGTGAGATTGGGAACAAAATGATTGTCCATGACATCAAGGTGAATCCACGTACACCCCTCCCGCAGAACTCGGCGAATGTCTTTGCCAAGAGCAGAAAAATCGGCGCTCAGAAGTGACGGCGCAATAATTGGCTGTGGAGCGTGCGAACGCTCAACCGGCGTGTACGCAAACTTCAAGATGGACTCTACCTCCGCAGGAATACTATCGTGCTTGGCTTAGTCTGTTCTTTTTTTCGCGTGCTGCAATGGCTTCCTGACTGCTGGGCGGAGCCAGTTCAAGGATCTTTGTCAGTGCTGCCAGAGCCCCTTGAATATTCTCTATCTTTTCCCGCACAGAGGCTTGTAGCTGGTAAGCATCGAGGTTCCGTGGATCCTGGGCCAGAACTTTGGAGACTTCTTGGTCAGCTAGTTCGAGGTGGCACCTGGCATCTTCGGTCTTCAGCAAAATCCCACAATAATAATGGGCGTTGGCAAGGTGAAGCCGGAAGGTTGCAGAAGAGGGAGCTAATCGCACAGCTTTATCGTAGGCTGAAACTGCCTGGAGGAGCTTGTTCTTTTCGAGGAGACTGGTCCCTAACAAATCGTAGGTGCGAGCTAATTCTTCAGCATATGTTGCTCTAAGGCCTGAGTCTGAAATCCGGTCGATCTGATTGCTTAGCAATGTGGCCGCCTCTTCATAGCGTTGCTGGCGGATATAGTCTTTTGCTAGCCGCAGAATCTGCAGCGACTCGCCATTCGGCGCCGGGGCTGGTCCTCGCCCTGCTACCGGTGTGGGTGCTGGTGTCGCAGTTTGCCCAGCGACCATGCCTTCAGGATAGGCAGATTTGTGAAAAAAGAATTTTCGATAGCTCACCGCCGACGAAGCGATCAAGAAGAGCGCGATAGTGCCGTAAACAGCAAAAACTGCTTGTACATGTGGCGAAACGTGTGGCAGCCATCGTTGCCAGTCGTGGCGCCAATCGCGCGTTACGGGGTCAGAAAAGTGCCTAGCTGTCGTAGGGCGAGATTGGGTGGCTACGGATTTTTTTGCTAAATGGGGAGATGAGCCAGCTAACGACCTTTTCTTATCACTGGGAGCAACAGGCTGATCCGAGCCAGGCGGTTTCGGCCCTATCGACGTTTGACGAGTTGTCTTTCTGTCAGCGAAGAATTCATCCGCGCTCAATCCCATGCAGACATCTGCATCGTTCGCCGCTGCATCGGTCTTCGTCACGATCGACTGCTTATCGTCATTACCTTGGTAATCCGCGACTGGTGCGAAAGTCCACAGGTCCTGCTCGCGGGGCTGAACTATACGTGAAATTTCTGACCGCTCCTCTTGAGGCCGAGGCGTAGCGACTCCTTCTTCTACTCGATGCTCTGCAACAGTGTGTTCTTGCGGTTCTTTCCGCTTAGGGGCCGCAGGTATATTATCACTGAGTTTTTCGAGTAAGTTTTCGAGTCTTTCTCGGATGTCACTGCGGAAAGGTGCAAGTTTCTGGCAGCGCGTTAGCAGTTCTTTTGCGGTTTCAAGGTCCCCACGGGCTTGTGCATCATCCGCTGCAGCAAGCAGTTTTTCCATAGTCTTCTTTTGCTCTTCCATTGCTCAACAGCCTCAACAGGAACGGGATCGCTTAGCACCGATTTCTCGTAAATTCCTTTAGGGAAATTGGGCAGCTTTGGCAAATCAAAATTGTTTCATCTCATGCCAAAAATAATAAAGAAGCGGTGCGGTAAACAACAAAGCTAACTCATGAGGCGTACACCAACACGTATTGCGCAACGGTTAGCGTTTTCTGCGCTCATCATTCTCGCGTTTTTTTACACGCATGCCGTTTTTCATCATCTCTGGCAGGATCACCCCCTTGATCAACGATGTTCCCTCGTTGTTTTTCTCACCCAATGCAGTTCAGAACCTTACAGCGTTCCCGACCTCAAACTGTCGTGGGTCCCTAGTTATGTCATCGCACTAGTGAATCAGTCGGCTAGCCAGTTATTTCATTTCATTCTTCCGCTAGTTCGTGCGCCACCGACCGGCGTTCCGTCGTGAGCCCAGTTTTTGTCTAGCCATCTGTTAGGTGCCAGATTACGCAAGATCAATCGGATTGCTCCGAAAAGAAGATTCGCAAAGGAGACACACATGAAAAAACATGGCTTCACCCTGATTGAACTTCTCATCGTTGTCGCGATTATTGCGATTCTGGCGGCGATTGCGGTTCCAAACTTTCTTGAAGCCCAGGTGCGTTCAAAGGTTGCACGCGCAAAAGCCGATATGCGCTCCACAGCTACAGCCCTCGAGGCGTACGCCGTTGACCACAATGCATATCCGCCACCGATTGAATTCTTTCTTGTTAGCCCGGGAAATTGGCATGTGAAAGAACCTCCGGATGATCCGTTCGAGGGTTTCATGAGCCATCGTCTTACGACGCCTGTTGGTTACATCACATCGTTGCCCATTGATGTGTTTGAGGTGGCGGATGAGAACGAGCATCCCCGAAAGGTCTCGTGGCACTACAGCGAGCAGCGGACGAATGAAACACTTCCCACGCCTGAGCCTGATTTCCTAAAGGATTTAGCTGACCAGGTTGGGTACTCAGGAGCAAGCCAGGTTCGTTGGCTTATGTTCAGTCATGGCCCCGATCTCAAACACCAGGATGGATCGCCGGAAAACGGCGACCCGGTGCAATATGATCCAACCAACGGCACGATTTCGCGGGGGGATATTTACTTTTTTGGCCCCGGTGTTGGGTTGAGGTAGAACGTGATGCGGCGCAAGCGATGGCTCATTTTAGTGTTACTGTGCTTATTGGCCGTAATCGTATGGTGGCGCAGGGAAATCCTTTGGCAGACGGGAGTTCTTCCTCCGCCGGAACAGGTGGAGCGCCGGGTAACGCTGACCTTTTCCGGCAACTTGGGAGACCTGGCGAAAGATCTCGAGCGCCAGACGGGTCTGCACTATGAAGTTGCAGACGAACTTCGCGAGCAGTCAGTGAAGTTCGAGTGTCGCGACGCACCGGTCTTTCGTGTTCACATGCTTCTCAGCAAGCAAGCAAATGTGTCGTTGGTGCGTGACGAGATTGGAAACACCATTCACATTGTCGCGAAAAGGTAGGGGGAATTTCCCTTATTTTTTGCGTCAACGAATGGGGAGAAATCTTGAGCAGCGCAGGCAAAAAGTGCCTGCGCTGCTTTTTCTTGATAATCATTGCGCTACACCGCACCGCAGTAAAGTAATAGCGAGGCTCAAAAGCAGCAAACTCGGCAACCACTGATGATAAGCGCTAAACTTGCCCGCAAAGTCTACAATGGCATCTTTTGGCTGTGCACGGCTGCGGTGATTTACTCGCTTTACGTGCCCTTTCGCGAGAGCGTTTTCCCAGTACTTCGGGAATCACTTGGGCCATACGCTGAATTACTTTTACTTGTTGGGGGTGTGGCGGGTTTCTTTTTTGCAATCTATCTGCAGCACGCACTGTGGGGAATACTCGTGGCTTTGCATAGCGCTTTGACGCAAGGAAGCGTCAATGTAGAAGAGGCTGCGGAAAATCCACAGGCGCTGTTGCGTATTGCTCGACGCTACGAAAAAAAGGGGGAATTTGCGGCAGCAGCGGAGGCGTATGAATCGCTTCGCAGTTGGAAGGAGGCGGCTGAGGCATTTGAAAAAGCCGGCATGGCCGATCGCGCTGCCCAAGCTTGGCTAAATGCGGGAGATCGCCTAAGAGCAATTCCGCTTTTCGAGCAAGTCGGGCGATTTGCAGAGGCCGCAGAAGCCGCATTGAAAGAGGGCCTACGCGATCGCGCCACAAAGAATTTTTATTCGGCCGCAGTTGCCGAGTATGAGCGCAACGACTACCTAAAGGCTGCACAGCTGTTCGAGAAGGCGATGGAATTTGAGCGCGCCGGAACAATTTATCAAAATGTCCGCCGAATCGAAGATGCGCTCCGCTGTTTCGAACGAGCAGGAAAAAGCGAGAGAATCGAGGAGCTCATAGCCGAGCTGGATCCTCAACAGCTGCTCATGCGTGGAGACTCTTGCGTCGCGCTAGTGTTGCGATGCACCGAGCTTATGAGGCGCCAAGGAAAAGCTCTCGAAGGCGCAGCAATCCTGGAAAAGGTTGGCGAGTTCGTCCGTGCTGCCGAGATCTACGAGGAAATCGGTAGTTTCGACAAGGCGGGAGAAGCCTATTTTAAAGCTGGTCAGCTGGACAAAGCGGAAAAAGCGTATGGGCAAGTTTCTGACCCGGAACGCGTTGCGGAGTTTATGGCTCGTCTTGCAATCCAGCGCGGTGATTGGAAAGCGGCTGGCCAGTACTACCTCGAGGCTGGCAAACTCACCCAGGCGGTCGACGCGTTCAAGCGAGCCAAAGATTATCTCTCTGCTGCGCAAGTTTACGAGCAGAGCAAACGCTACCTCATAGCCGCCGAGATGTATGCGGCCGCCAAAGAGTTGCGGTCGGCCGCAGAGGCCTATGCAAAAGGCCATGACTGGCGCAATGCGGCTGAATGTTTCGAGGTGGTGGGAGATCTACCGCAAGCGATCAAGGCCTACGCCGCGGCAGGCGACTATTTCCGTGCTGGAAAACTTGCCGTCGCGAATAAGGAGTTCGATGCGGCCATTGAATATCTCCAGCGTGTGCCACCGAGCTCTCCCGACTGGAAACTTTCAACAGGCTTTCTCGGTGTCGCGTTCTATAATCTGGGCCGAACAGAGATGGCTCGGGAGCTGTTTCAGCGCGTAGCTGATTCGATTGCTCCTGCCGGCGAGACACTTCCTATTCTCTATGCGTACGGCTGTTTGCTAGCGGATGAGGGTAATCCGGAGGCGGTGGCCGTACTGCGGCGTATCCTTGCCGTGAATGCAAACTACGAGGACGTGCGTGAGCGCATTACGCGATATGAGGAACAACTCAAACAGAGCTCCACACGTCCGCCGGTGGGATTTGCGCCGCAAGCTCCTCAGGGAACTCCCTATCCTCCGATTGCGGGTGTTTTTCCTACGGTCAATATCGGCGCAACGACGCAAACTCATTATGCTTTTCAGCGGCCTATCACACAGGTCCCCGATACTCGGTTTGGTGATGAAGGGCGTTATCAGATTATTAGTGAGCTAGGCCGTGGCGGCATGGCGATTGTTTATCGAGCGTTTGATACACACCTCGAACGGGAAGTTGCCCTAAAAACATTTCCGCTCTCGCGACACTCGGGGCCTGGTAGGGAAGATGTCTTTCTCCGCGAGGCACGCCTTATTGCCAGGCTATCGCATCCGAACATTGTGACCATTTACGATTGCGGACACATGAATTACCTCTACTACATCGCGATGGAATATGTCCCCGGCGATAACCTAAAACAGCGCGTGAAAGCCAAGGGGCCACTTTCATTAGAGGAATTGAAGCGCGTCGTTGTGCAACTGGCGGATGCGCTCATCTACGCACACTCGCAGCAAGTTTTGCACCGGGATGTGAAGCCCGCTAACGTTATTCAGCGAGCAAGTGGCGACATTAAAGTCGTGGATTTCGGTGTAGCGAAAATCCTGTCCGATGCGGCGACGTACGCTTTGGCCGAGGAAGATTCGCAGCGGACACTCGTTGGTACGCCGCAGTATATGGCCCCCGAACAGATTATTGGCCAGCCAGTTGATGCGCGCGCCGACATTTATGCTCTTGGTCTTACCATCTTTTATCTGGTGACAGGACGCACACCATTCGATGTAAAAAAGGTCACCGATCCGGTCGAAATTTCCCAAATGCAGGTCCACTCTTCATTCCCCAAACCTAGCACTCTGCGGGCAACACTCCCAGCCAAACTGGACGAGATTTTTGTGCGCTGCACCCAGAAGAGTCCGAAAGACCGCTATGCGAGTGTGAAAGAGTTTCTTGAAGATTTTCTTACGCTGTAATTCCCAGAGCAGAATGCATCATTTTCGGGGAACAGGTTAGTGTTTAAAATGTGGAGCCCGTTCCGAAGGGAATGGGCTCCGCTGTTTCTCGCCAACAAAACGAGCGCGTTGATTTTTACTTGATCTCGACCACTGCGCCGGCAGCTTCCAGCTGCTTTTTGACCTTCTCGGCCTCTTCTTTGCTGACGTCCTTGACGACTTCCTTTGGTGCCCCTTCGACAAGGTCTTTTGCTTCTTTCAAGCCGAGATTCGTGACGGCGCGGACCTCTTTGATGATGTTGATTTTCTTGTCCGCGGGAACTTCTTTCAGGATCACCGTAAACTCGGTTTTCTCCTCGACTGGAGCTGCTGCTGCGGCACCACCAACTGCCGGACCCGCCGCCACCGCAACTGGCGCCGCGCTCACGCCATATTTCTCTTCGATCTTTTTCACGAGTTCATTGATTTCCAACAGCGTCATTGAATCGAGACGCTCGACGATCTGGTCAATTGTGATCTCCGACATCTGATCTCTCCTTCATGGGATGTTAGTTTTTAGGCATTTTTTCGGAAGAGGCAATAACTGCCCGCTTATTACCTCAGCATTGTCTGCCAACTGATGAACTGCCTTAGCTCTGCTCGGCTTTTTTGCGAGCTACAGCATCCAGCGCGTACACGAGTTTGGCCACGGTTTGATTGAGCGCTAATGCCAGCCGCTGAACCGGACTTGTGAGGCTCCCAAGAAGTCGCCCAAGAAGCACTTCGCGCGACGGCAGTTTTGACAGCTCAGCAATTTCCTCGGCCGTCAGCCGGCGATTGTCCATCAGGCCAACGACAATTTTGAGCTTTTCATTGTCCTTCGCGTACGTGACCAAGACTTTGGCTGGCGCTACGGGATCAGCCATACCCATGGCAATGGCTTTCATACCTTTAAGGTACTCCGGCAAGGGATCTAGTCCTGCTTCGCGCAAGGCAATTTGCGCCAGACGGTTCTTCACGACTTTGAACTCCACCTGCTCCTTGCGGAGCCTGCTACGAAGTTCAGTCATCTCGGCCACTGTCATCCCTTGATATTCAGCCACAACGAGCGACTTCGAGCGCTGGAGCTTTTCTTTGAGCTTTTGTACGGCTTCGACTTTTTGCGGTTTCGGCAAGCGACTCACCTCCTTTCGTGCGTTTGGGGCTTTCGCCTAGCGACACTGCTTTGACGCACTGGTGGCGACGATCCCCATGTGCACGTGGAGGCCTGTCTGATAGGGGCGGGCCTGTCAGGTGCAAGGGACCGCAGAAAACACGATTGCCTGGCGAGCAATCCACCGTCACGTCTCGGCAGGGGCATTTTACGGGAGCATGCTCCCGACCTGCTGTCTTGGACGCAGCCCTTTTCTGCAATCCATTCGGCCGTTCTTGATTTGAGCGACCGCTCGTTCATACGGAGAAGATGTCTTGCTTATTCATCTGAAGGATACCTTTTGTCCCTGCGACGCTGATCTGCTTCTAGTTTTTGGCCAAGTGATTTTCGTGCAATGAGAGTATAATTGCGACGGAGCCTCTGCAACGTTAGTACAAGCTCGACGCTCATTGAGCCAACGTGTGAATGAGAGGGAGCCTTATATCGCGCCATGGACGTCACGCCCTTGGCTCAGGGACTTCGGAAGTGGCGGTGCGGGCACCCACCTGATGAGAGAAGGTTCAATAGACACGGCTTCTACGGCGGAGCGGAGGCTCCGGCTTTGGCTTTGCCCACAAGCATGCATCTCGCACACTTGAACTTGCCCTACATTGCCTTGGTTTGGGATAATCCGCTCATGCCGCGTAAGAAGAGAGAAACGAAAGATTCAGAGCAGCCTTTGGAACCGCAAGCCGCAAAGCTTTTCTCGGACAATTCATCCTCCCTAGAAAACGAGAGTCTTTTTGCTGTTCCGGACGAAGGCAAAGTTAGGCTCGGAGCTGGGGAGGCCGCCGAAGATGAGAAGGTCCAAGAGCTCTCCGAAGAAACTGGGCCCGAGTTATTTAGCGCAACTTCGCTAGACGAGAGCGCATTGCTCGTCAGCGCAAGAAGCGAAAAACGGAAGGGCTATGTGGTTCTCGCGCGGCGTTATCGGCCACAGACCTTTGACGATTTGGTTGGTCAAGAACATGTGCGGGAAGCATTGCGCCGTGCCATCCTCGAAGGCGAAGTTGCCCATGCGTACTTATTTAGTGGACCACGTGGAACCGGAAAGACGTCCACGGCGCGTATTCTGGCCAAATCCCTCAATTGCCAAGAAAGTGGCCCGCGTCCTGACCCGTGTGGGCGTTGTGCCTCTTGTCGTGCCATTGCCGCGGGGAGCAGTCTCGACGTGATCGAGATTGATGCTGCGTCAAACACAGGCGTGGACAACATAAGAGATCTTCGCGCCGGCGTTGTTTTAGCTCCGTTTTTCCGATATAAAGTTTATATTATTGACGAAGTGCACATGCTGTCGATGCAGGCTTTCAACGCCCTGCTCAAGACGTTAGAGGAACCGCCACCGCGCGTGATCTTTGTGATGGCGACCACGGAGTTGCATAAAGTTCCGCCGACAATCATCTCCCGCTGCCAATGTTTTCAGTTCAAGCGCTTCACAACGCAGCAGATTGTCGAGCATTTAGACAGGATACTGGAGAAAGAAGCTGCTGAACGCGGGATTGCTGTGAATCCAGGGGAGAAGCGCCGCATTTTGGAGCTAATCGCGCAAACGGCGGAAGGCGGGATGCGCGATGCACAGGTAGCCCTCGATCAAATTCTGGTTCTGTGCCGGGAGAGACTGGACTATGAAACCGTGCGGCGCTTTTTGGGCGGCGTCCAATCCAGCGTCGTAGAGAAATTTGTTCGGGCGATTTTTGAACGAAAGACGGATGAGCTCCTGCTGCTACTCGATGAAGTGGTTTCTGTGGGGATGGATCTTGAGCGGTTTGTCAAAAATACCGCGGAATATCTCAGGAACCTTCTTATTGTTCGACAGGTGGGGAAAGAGTCTGCGCTTCTGGATTATCCGGAAGACAAATTAGCCACCATGGAGAAAGTCGCGCAGGAATGCTCTATAAGTCGTCTGGTGAATCTTTGCAATTCTTTCATTGAACTTGTGGACAAGGTCAAAACGATGAGTGCTGCCCGGTTTCTTCTCGAACTGGAAATCGTGCGCCTGACCTGCCTCGATCCTGAGGATGATTTGAGCAAACTCGTGCAAGCGTTGAAGTCCTTGGAGAAGGGTAGCGCGTGGAGGGGGGGAAGCGTAGGATCGTTCACAGCGTTGGCTGCGAATGCAACTCCAGCGAGTGTGTCGGCATCGATTCCGGCGAGCGTCCCGGAATTGAGTCCGTCGGTGCGAGCACGTCGGGCGACTGTCAGCGAGGCCCCCCGGGATCTTCCAAGCGAACGTACGATTGATCGAGAGCCAGATGTCCCCGCCACCTCCCAAGCATCTCGCCCTTTGCTGGCTTCAGAGGATGAGCCACGATTAGTAGTCGAGGACGGGCCGTTGCCACCGGAATTAGTCGAGCGATTATGCGCCGCTGCTACTCAAAAGCCGTTGAACCTAGTCTTGCCGCGAGTGCGAGCATGGATTCTTAGTGGCAGCTTTCTGGTGCTCCGCGTCGACCCGGCTGAGCGTTTCGATTTCGACGTACTTAATCGGCCGAATAATCAGAAAATATTGATTGGGTACTTTCGGCGCCTTACAGGGCGCGTCGTCGAGCTCCGGATTGAGCATGACTCGCCCGGAACGCAGGAAGAACCGGACAGGGTATCAGAGAACCTCCGAGCTAAAGCAGATCTCGAAATGCGTGAGGAGCGAAGTGAGGAAGCGGCGCAGTTTGTTCAGCACAAAGATCAGTTGCTTGCGGCGCGCAAGGAAGAGGAGGGTGCCCAAATTGAGAGCGATGATGAAGCTGATCATCGCGAAGATGTGAGCGAGAATTTAGAAGATCAGCCATTGGACGAGATATTGGATGTTGAGAGAATTCGTCGTCAGTACCAGCCGGCGTTGAAGGGAAAAAAGCTCAAAACGTTCTTGCAAGACAAACCGGTTGTTGCCGAGATCATCGAGCAGTTTAAACAAGTTTTTGGTGTCGGTGACGACGCCTTCTCATTCAAACCCCATCAGGTTGAGGATTGATCTATGTTCGATTTGCGGCAGATCCAGAAGATGCAGAAAGAATTGCAGGAGCGGATGGAACGTGTGCGTGAGGAGCTTAAGCAGAAAACGGTAGAGGCTTCCTCGGGTGGTGGTATGGTGACAGCGGTCGCGAATGGTGGGCAGGAAATTGTTGCCATAAAAATCAAAAAGGACGCCGTAGATCCAGATGATATCGAGATGCTCGAGGACTTGGTTGTTGCGGCCGTGAATTTAGCTCTCGAAAAGTCGCGGGCTTTGAACGAGGAGGAAATTTCCAAACTCACTGGCGGTCTAAAGATCCCAGGTTTCTTCTAGGACGCTTGCGAGGAAGACCTAGCGAATGTATCGTCGCATGATGCTCATCGCCTGGTGGAGATAACCGCCACCGAAGAGGTAAGCGTGGTTCAATAGGTGATAAAGATTGTAGATTGCAAAACGTTCGCGATAGCCGTCAGACAGAGGGAGAATCTCGCCGTAGATCTTGTAGAAATGCGGTGAAAACCCACCGAAAAGCTCAGTCATGGCCAGGTCCGCTTCGCGGTGTCCGAAGTAGCATGCGGGATCAATCAGGGCTGGCTTGCCATCGGAGTCACACATGACATTGCCCCCCCACAGATCTCCATGAAGCAGAACGGGTTGTGCCTCTGCATCCACAAGGAGATCGTCGAGCCGGTTGAGAAACTGCAGCCACAGTTTAGCATCGTCGCTGGAGATCTTTCCCGAGCCACAAAGTAACTTAACCATGTGCTCAAGGCGACGGCTACGGAAAAACTCCACCCAAGAGTTCAGCCATTCGTTCGATTGCGGAGTTGTTCCAATATAGTTATCGTGATAGAAACCGAAGGCTGGCCCGCAAAAACGATGCATTTCGGCCAAGCCAGCCGCTAATTCTTCGTCAAATTTATCGCGCGACACACGCCGTTGGGTTCGGCTGGGGTTAGCCAAATCTTCGAGCACCAAGAATGCAGGGGTCTCTGCAGTGGGTTCACCAACCAGGATTGGTGTGGGAACTCTGAGTGAGGTGGCCTTTTGCATCGCGAGGAGCCCTTCCGCCTCGCAACCAAACATGTTTGCCGGTGCGCACGAATTCCATTTTACAAAAAAGGTTGCTCCGTCGTCGAGATAGACGCGTAGAGCCGAATTGATGCAACCTCCCCCGGCGGGGTCATATCTCGTGATCTCGACGGGTCTGCCCAGCACCGCCGTAAATTCGGATGTTAATCTGTTAATAAGCTTACTCGTGTTCACACACGACCTTACCTTGCGTGAGTGTTTCGAGCAGGGCGACGCAACCCTTTTCAATAAGGTCCATAACCTCTTCAAAGCCGTCCTGAGTGCTCCAATACGGATCCGGGACATCCAAGCCGCGATGGGAACTCTGCATGAAATCGGTAAACAGGCATAGCTTCGCAGACGAATAGCCGTTGAGTCGCATCTTGGCAAACGTTCGGAGGCTTTCCAAAACCTCTCTGTCCATCGCCAGAATAAGATCAAATGTGCGGAAATCGTTCTCGGTCACGGGGCGCGAACGGTGAGTTAGGACGTATCCGCGTCTTATTGCTGCATGTTGCATTCGTGGATCCGGCAATTCGCCTTTGTGGTAATCGAGTATCCCTGCGCTATCGACTTCAAATCGCTCCGAGATGCCCATTTTTTCCACAAGCCCAATAAATACGGCGTGGGCAGCAGGGGAGCGGCAAATGTTGCCGAGACACACAAAAAGAATTTTCACGGGTTTGGTAGGGTTCAAGTCTGCCTCCTGACACATGGTTTCGCCAGGGTTTACAAATTGGGCCAACGAATGCTTCTACTTCGGGCTATGGTTACGCGAGGATATTGCTTTGATGCGGGCATAGTGATCGAGAATGGCTGTTGCAGCTTCTTGCGCTGAAATAAGCAACATCGCATGGTTTTCAGGAAGGCCACATTGTTCGCGAGCCGAGAGATATTCGACAGGCGAGCGCATGTACGCGTGCAAGTGGATGTCATGCCATGCTCCCCACCGGTGTTCAGGCACTGCACCATAGAGCGTAAATGTCGGTGTGCGCGTCGCATAGGCAATGTGTTTAGGGCCGCTGCAAGGGCCTATGGCTAACTGCGCAAAAGCGATCAAGGCAACTAACTCATCAATAGGAAGCCCAAGGCAATCGAAGCAGCGCTGGGCCGGCAATCTCTTTATCATCTCCTGCGCTGCTGGCCGCGCTTGTTCTGTGCCGATGAAGCATACCGACAGATCGGTCTCTGTCAGCAACCGCCGTGACACAAATTCCCAGCTTTCCAAGGGCCAGCGTTTCATTTCGAGAGCCGTATCAATGTGAATCGTTGCAAATGCCGTGTCCTTGAGTTGGGGCAAGCGATTGTTCAATCGTTCCACAGCTTCTCGGGTGGGGGAGAGTCGGGGAGGCTTGAGTGATCCTGCAAGCGGCCATAGCGAGACGAGCTCTAAGAGATTGAGGATTTCGTGTTGGTCAAAGCGCTTTTCTACTCGTCGGGCCGCGTAATAGTAATCTGCGGCACGGCTGAATCCGACATCGTGGCTGAACGAGATGCCCCGTAACGACAAAATCTTTCGCCACAAACGTGAAGGGCCAAAATGGTAGTACGGCACAAAATTTATCTCGCTGCTCCAGAGGGCGAAAGCGGCAACAAGTTCTTCTGAGGGCTGATGAGTCCCCACCACGGTCACAAGTGGCGACGTAGGGGAGAAGAGGTCGGGAAAACGTGTCCAAACCAAAATGTTTGCTTCTGGCCAGTTTGCCTGAAGGAGATCTACAATGGGGAGTAGCAAGATCGTATCGCCAAGATATGTGGGCGCAGCGATGAGGATGTGATGCGGTGGATCAGGTACGCGAAACGGGGGACGAAGTTGACGAATAATTCGCAGCTTGGTTTCCCCAGCAAATCGGCGCGCAGTGCGGGCAGCAATGCGTGGAGCGAGGGCGAGAGCAACGCGGGAAGCAGACACGTTCTGAGAAGTCTTCAAATATGCGAGTTGGCGAGCACTCCAAATGATTTTTTCTGAGAATCGAGCGAGTGGCGAGTCCAGAAAGTGAAGGGGGTGTGCGAGGTCATAAGCGATTTGCTCGACTAGAGCGTTCTTCTCCAGGGTAGCCCGTCTTTCGTCCGGCTCTCGTTGCCATGCTGCAATGCCGTCGCTCCTTGCGCGGAGTAAAATTTCCCTCAGTGAAAATCGGAAATCGGGCACCGCATGGAAAACAGTAAGCTGTGGTCTAACGACGGCTTTGATTCCGTTTCGCCTGAGCTCCGCCCACCATTGTGCGTCTTCTCTGCCTCCGATGTACTTCTGTGTGGAAGAGAGGGATGCACCGCGGACTTCCTTGAAAGGGAAGCGCTCAAAAAGCTCGTGTTTCGCCGCCATATTCGCTGTAGCTGGATAGTTATCCTCTCGTTTTTCCAAGAAACCCAACGGCGACATGCCGGCGCACCAAGCAATTTCCGGACTCCAGAAGATTGGATAGCGATAAAGAAAATAGGGGAGCACGCTTCCGCCGACCGCCTGCGCTCGGGTAAGATTGGTGCGGATTTTTGCAAGACAGTCGTGGGCAGGAATACAGTCGTCGTCGAAGAAAACGACGCATTCGCATTGCGCGTGTGCAAGCGCGACATTACGTGCGGCGGCAAAATCGAGGTGTTTCGAGTCCAGAAAAAAATAGTGGATAGGCGGAGAAAGGGTTCGAAGCCATTCACGAGTGCCATCAGATGAGCCCGTATCTACGATAATTACTTCGTCATATGGACCGAGCTGGGAGAGGATGGCAGCAATAACCGACTGTAACTTGCCGAAACGATTGCAAGTGAGGATGATCACAGAAACACAACCTGTTGTCTGCGTTTGCCTTGTCATGCCTCTATGGACTCAATCCCACTTCTGCGAGGTGTTTTTGTTGGCTTCATGGCTCCTAGCAAAGTATCCCACGGTTCTCAAATTTGGCGAAAATTTCAGCGTCTGTTCTCTTCCACCATTTTTTGCGTTTTTCTCGTAACTTGTAAAGCTGGGGAAATCTGGCGATTGCTTGCCACGTCCCTGTCCATTCGGATTTACGTCCTTCTCTCACATAGGAGGCAAGCTTGGTCGGAATTGGAGAGCAGGCGGCTCGGATAAATTGGGGATCAGAAAAGTTAAGCCACTGAAAAAGCAACGCATTTCGCATTTTGATTTCTTTGATTCGCTGGGCTCCGTAAGCGCGTTTCATGCTGCCTTGCCCAACGTGGAGACCGACGGCGTGTGGATTGTAAATGTTTCGCCAGCCAGCTTTCCATGCTAGGTACGCTAGATCGTAATCTTCCCAGTATCCTGGATGGAAAATTGGAGCAAAACCCCCAAACTCCAGAAATTCTTTGCGGCGAACAGCGCAAGAACCCCCTTGAAAAAACATGGTTTCACTAACGTCTCTGGAATCTTCGTATGCCAAACGCATCTGTCCCTGAAACAATTTTACTAGCATGTTAACGTGATTAGGTTCGCCGGTATACCAGTCGATAGTTCTGCCACTTACTGCGAAAATGTCCGACTTCGTCGCTAGAGGCGCAATAAGTTCCCCCACCATCTGCTCGCGGGGGGAGAGATCATTGTTGAATAAGACGACAATGGAGGCGCGCGCGGCTTCGATGCCGCGATTTACGGAAGCTCCAAAACCCAGATTTCTAGAGTTGCGCAGCAGACGAGTGTTCGGCCAACGGTCTTCGATTCCGTCAGCACTTCCGTCAGTGCTGGCATCGTCGACCACGATGATCTCAAATGGTTTGCCAGTGGCCTGAGCGGAGAGCACCGTCGCGCTGAGGCACCGCTGAAGAAAAGCGGCTCCATTCCAGTTTGGAATTATGATCGAAAATTCTGGCATCACGGTGAATACAGGTACCTCGGTGAACGCAAAGTCTCCTTTTGTCAACCCGCTAGCCGAAAAGAAAAGTTTTATCCGCAAGTTGCGATCGTGGTTCCGGCATGCTGCTCGATCTTTGCCGTGGCGCGACACGCAAGATCCTTATGCGATATGGATCTCAGAAGTGATGCTTCAGCAGACGACAGTTGCAGCGGTTCAGCCCTACTATCGGCGTTTCTTGGAGGAGTTTCCAACGGTTCACCATTTAGCCCGTGCCGATGAAATAAGAGTGCTCACGCTGTGGGCCGGGCTTGGCTACTATCGTCGAGCTCGAATGCTTCACGATGCGGCGAAAATAATCGTGACCCAGTGGAGAGGAGAATTCCCGCGAGATCCGGCACGCCTACTTGAATTGCCAGGTGTGGGCCGATACACAGCCAACGCCGTCGTGTGTTTCGCTTACGATTGGCCTGTTGCTACGGTAGAAACCAATACGGCAAGAGTTTTGAGTCGTCTTTTTGGAAAAAAGTTATCAGGTGCTGGTGTGACGGCGTGGCATTGGCAAATTGCCAAGGAGCTTCTGCCGGGGCGCGCTTGCCGCGAGTACAACTATGCGCTTATGGATCTCGGCTCGCTTATCTGCACAGCCAAAGCGCCGAGGTGCTCCGACTGCCCTCTGCAAAAATGGTGTGCAAGTTACCAACGTGAGCTCACAGTCGCGGTTAAGGACTGCCCTCGCAAGGGGCAAACTTTTGTGAATCTTGAGTGGGATATTTTCGTTTTTTTCAAGGACGGTCCGGCACCGAGCATACTGATGCGCCGTATTCCTGATGGAGAATGGCACGCGGGGCTGTATGGCTTGCCGTATCGTGAGTGCAGTGACATGTGTAGCACTGTGTCGGGCAGTGGCCAATTAGCGACAAACGTTGGGGAGTTCACCTTCTATGTCACGCATCACCGTATCCGCGCGCGCGTTTGGCTTTTGGATGGAAGCGCGTGCGCCAACAGGGTCGGGCTTCACTTGAGGGGCGACAGGGGAGAGCTCGAATGGATTTCGGTGCGCGAAGCACGCGCATTGCCGCTTGCTACACCCTACCGACGTGCTCTTGAGTTTTTAGAAAAAGCTGTGTGGAAGTTGTAAAATGAATGTGAAAGAGCTAACAGTTGCCTCGCTCCTAGAGTATTGCGGAAAGGACATGGAGCTGGAGTTGGTGACGGGGGAGCAGGGGCTCAAGAACGTCATCCGATCTGCCGAAATTACGCGGCCGGGACTTGCTTTTGCAGGGTATCTTGAGGTCTTTTCGCACGATCGCATTCAGATAGTAGGCAATACGGAAATGTCGTACATCCGAAGCCTCCCAGCTGGAGAACGTTCGCGGCGCTTCGAGCGTGTCCTACAGTTCGAGATCCCATGCATTATCGTGACGAATGCGAATCCAATTCCCGAAGATTTTATCGCCAAAGCGAACGACCACAACGTGCCTTTGCTGCGCACTGCTCTTATGACCACGCGCCTTGTGAGTCACCTCAATGCTGTTCTGGAGAGATATTTTGCACCGGAAATTCAGGTACATGGTGTACTGCTGGACGTTTATGGCATGGGCACACTACTCATCGGTGCAAGCGGGGTGGGCAAGAGTGAGTGCGCACTGGAGCTCGTCGAGCGAGGGCACCGCCTTGTGGCCGACGACATTGTGATTCTTACACGCTTGTCGAAGTACGACCTCGTTGGTCGCAGCCCTGACCTTATTAAGTATCACATGGAAATTCGCGGCGTGGGAATTCTGAATATTGAAATGCTTTTTGGGGTGGCTTCGGTGATCCAAGAAAAACGCGTGGATTTGGTGATACAGTTAGAACGTTGGGATGAAAACCGAGAGTACGATCGGCTCGGGTTGGAGGAGCAGTATCATACTTTCCTCGATGTCAAGGTGCCCGAGTATATTATTCCAGTTCAGCCGGGGCGTAACATCTCAATTATCGTCGAAATGGCGGCCCTCACACAGCGTTTGAAAAATGCGGGATGTAATCCTGCACTTCAGCTCGACAAGAGGGTCCGTGCAATGACCATGCCTCAGGCATCGACGAAATGAGCAGCTAGGGAAGGGTGCAAACCGGCATAGCATGAAATCTATTTCCCCAAGAGTGCTCCTACCGTTAGCGCTGCTTTTTTGCGTATGGCATTCGTTGGCCTCGGAAACTTCATTTATGGGTCAACTCGATGTTCTTTTTAGCAGGCAGGGCATTATCCGAGTTGGATTAGGAACTTTCCGTGATCCAGTAGTGATCGTGCCACAAGAACAAGCACGAATCGAAAGCGATGGTCAGCAAATAGATACGATAGGGCCAGGACACTCGGTGACCATTCGACGCGATGGCAGCGGAGCGCTGGTGTTCGATGCTGGAGCGACAAAACAGAGCGGTCAGCGGTTTCGAATAGCTTCAGACCGCAGCCTGGTATTACGCGGACATGTATATTGGGGAAATTTGGTCTGCTCCTCTCTGCCAAATGGCGTCCAGGTGATTAACGAGATCTTTCTCGAAGACTACATCGCCTGTGTGCTGGCTGCCGAGATAGGAAACGCACCAGCCGAAGCTCTAAAGGCGCAAGCTGTTGTTGCTCGCAGCGAAATCGTTAACAAGTTGGCATCTAGGCGTCACAAAGGCGATGGCTTTGATCTCTGCGCCAGCGAACATTGTATGGCGTACAATGGCGCGAAGGATGTGACCATGGCAATGCAGCAGGCTTGCTCCGCCACGCGGGGCACCGTGCTGATGGCGAACGCTAAAGTCCTCGACGCCGTCTTTCATAACATGTGCGGCGGTCTAACAGCTTGCGCGGAGGATGTTTGGGATAGCCCGCACATTATGGGGCTTGATCGAGTCTGGGACAGCACGAATACGCAACGCACGCCGGCATTTCGGAGCGAAGAGCAAGTGGCTGCGTTTATTGCATCACCGCCCCCTGGAACTTTTTGTGATCCGACGCAGAGCAATTTCCCTTCTTATGCGCGGAAATACTTTAGGTGGACTCGCCGTCTCGACCGTGATGAACTTGCTCGATGCTGCGGAGCGCCTGTGCGTGATCTCTACATTGTCGAAAGAACCCCAAGTGGGCGCGTCCGAAAGTTAGCCGTTGTGACGGCCAATGGCACGAGAGTCATCGAAAAAGAGCTTCCGATTCGGAGGCTTTTCGATCTGCCAAGTGGCTTTTTTGTCATGCGTGTCGAACGGAGGGGAGGAGCCGTTCAAGGTGTCGAATTTCTTGGGGCCGGCTCCGGGCATGGTGTGGGCCTTTGCCAAATGGGGGCGTGGTCCATGGCAGAAAAAGGGTTCAGCTACGAAGCAATTTTGCGCCACTACTACCCAAACGCGACGCTTCGTCAAATCTATCGCTGATGATTTAGGCAAGGTCCGGGAACATACCCATCAGCTGTATAGCGATATGGTGAGAAAGTTTGCAAGTATCCGTTTGCCGTGCTGCGTCAAAATGGATTCGGGATGAAATTGGACCCCCCACACAGGGTGTTGAACATGGCGGAGTGCCATGATGAGGCCGTCATCTGTCCATGCGGTGATTTTGAGCACCGACGGCAAGCTTTCTTTTTCGACAATAAGCGAATGATAACGCGTGGCTGTGAAAGGAGAGGGAATTTCGCGGAAGAGAACATCGCCACAGTGGTGGATTTCACTGGTTTTGCCATGCATGATATGGGGAGCACGAACAACCTTTCCTCCGTAGGCCTGGCCGATGGCTTGATGCCCGAGGCAGACGCCAAGCAAGGGAATCGTCTGGCCCAGTTTGCGGACCACATCGAGTGAGATTCCTGCCTCATTGGGTGTACATGGGCCAGGAGAAATCACGATGTGCGTAGGCAATTTGCGTTGGATGTCTTCCACCGAAATTTTGTCGTTTCGCACAACCTCAATGTCTACCCCTTGCCCAAGCTTGGCGGCGACTTCCGCCCACTGGAGGATTTCACCGAGGTATTGAACGAGGTTGTAGGTGAAGGAATCATAGTTGTCGATGACGAGAATCATCGCCTAGTCCAGCCCCCTTTGAGCCAGCTCGATTGCCCGCATCATGGCGGTGGCTTTGTTTATTGTTTCTTTGTATTCGTTTTCTGGCACCGAGTCAGCGACAATTCCGGCTCCCGCCTGGATATAAGCTTTGTCGCCGTGGATGACCACTGTGCGGATGGTAATGCAAGTGTCGAGATTGCCATTAAAGCTGAAATAGCCCACTGCTCCGGCATATGGCCCACGGCGCACCGGCTCTAATTCTTCGATAATCTGCATAGCCCTAATTTTGGGGGCACCAGTAACCGTGCCAGCTGGAAACGCGGCACTGAAGACGTCAAATGCATCGAGCCCTTCCCGCAATTTACCGACGACGTTCGAGACGATATGCATGACGTGTGAATAACGCTCGACGACCATGAGATCGCTGACGCGCACGCTTCCGTATTCGCATACACGGCCGCAATCATTACGCCCAAGATCCACGAGCATGATGTGTTCTGCCCGCTCTTTTTCATCGGCGAGAAGCTCCGCTTCTAACGCCAGGTCTTCTTCTTTGGTTGTGCCTCGTTTTCGTGTTCCTGCGATGGGCCGGAGCCGAACCTCGTCCCCAGTCAGCTTCACGAGAATTTCAGGGCTAGAGCCGGCCAGCGCCAGGCCGTCGAACTGCAGAAAAAACATGTAAGGCGACGGGTTTATTGCGCGAAGCGCTCGATAAATATCAAACGCGTCGGTTGTCAGAGAAACCTCGAACCGTTGGCTTATGACGACCTGGAAAATGTCGCCGGCTCGTATATACTCCTTGCACCGCTCTACCACCGACTCGAACTCTTCTCTCGTAAAATTTGACGTGAGTTCGGGAATCGGCTGATTCACCGCGGGCGCCGGGTGTGCCAATGGAGCGGACAATTTCTCGCGAAGTGTTAAGATTTTTGCCACGGCCCGTTCATAGGCAACTTCGGCCGGCGTTGTTTCGTCAATGACGGCATTGGAAAGAATGAGCATCCAGTGGCGCACATGGTCAAAGATGAGGACTGTGTCTGTGACCATGAAGTAAAGATCCGGGAGGCCGAGATCGTCCACAGCATGCTGGCCGATCTCCTCAAGATTGCGCACAGCATCATAGGCCACAAATCCGACTGCGCCGCCACAAAACGGTGGGAGGGAAGGATCCGGGACAAAGGTGTACTGCTTCATGATATGGCGTAGCGCCGTGAGGGGCTGAGAGGACGAGAAGCTCTGCTGATTGCTGCCTGGGCCGATGACCTCAACCACGCCATTTTTCGCTCGTAGCACCAGGCGTGGTTCTGCGCCGACAAAGCTGAAGCGGCCTATGGTCTCCCCACCCTCGACACTTTCCAGCAGAAAGGAATAAGGAGAGTCCGCAACCTTTTTGAAGGCTGAGACAGGGGTTTCCATGTCGGCAAGGATCTCACCGTACACAGGGATCACATTGCCCTGACGGGCTCGTTGCAGGAAATCAGTCTTTGATGGGAAAATTGCATTCATGCGTGCGTCATTCCATAGCGAGCGAACACTCAAGAGTTTTTGTAAACATCGTTAGGGTCAAACAGTTTAATGCCGTCTTCAACCCATTGGTCATCTGCAGCTTTGCGGTAGAAACACGAGCGAAAGCCGGTGTGGCAAGCGCCGCCTATTTGCTCGACGCGAAGGACAACCGCATCTCCGTCGCAATCGAGTCGCACTTCGTGGACTTTTTGAACGTGTCCGGAGGATTCGCCTTTTAGCCAAAGCTTTTTACGCGAACGACTCCAGTACCATGCTCGGCCCTCTTCGAGCGTGCGCTTGAGGGCCTCGTCATTCATCCACGCCACCATCAGGACTTCTCCTGTTGCTGCGTCTTGAACAACTACTGCGATCAGTCCGCGATCATCGAATTTCACACTGGAGAGAAGTTTTGTTGCGTCCACGGTAAGACCTCGTTCGATTCATATTTTTGGTGTTTTCATAGCTACAAGTTTGTGAATCATGCAGTCTAGGCAAACGTAAGACTTCGGTGGCGACGTACACGTCGTTTGTTTCAGCACTGAAAAGTCGATTCTCAACGATGCCTCGAGAGAAAGGATCGCAGGATGAAAGTCGGTGTCGTAGGGCTAGGTTATGTGGGCCTTCCACTGCTTGTTGAAATGGCTAAAAGCGGCTTCGTCGCGTACGGGATAGACGTTGATGAACGCAAAGTCCGAGCGATTAGCGCCGGGCAGAACTACATCGAGGACGTGGACAGCATAGTTCTCGCCAAACTGGTGGCGGATGGAAAAATCTTCACCACCTCTGATTGGGACATTGTACGCGAGCTCGACGCCATCAGCATTTGCGTCCCCACCCCATTGCGCAAAACGAAGGATCCGGATGTTTCTTTTATCGTCAGCGCAGCCGATGAAATCGCCCCACGTCTGCGCACCGGCCAGATTATTATTCTGGAAAGCACAACTTATCCTGGAACGACTGATGAGCTCCTTGTACCCCGATTTTCGCGAGACGACTTCCGCGTCGGCGAGCATTATTTCCTCGCATTTTCGCCTGAACGTGTGGACCCGGGCAACAAGGTTTATACGACGAAGAATACCCCGAAAATTGTTGGCGGCGTGACACCTGAATGCACGCGGCGCTGCGTTGAGTTCTACTCGAAGATTTTTGATACCGTGATCCCCGTGAGTTCAAGCAGATGCGCAGAAATGGTCAAGCTTCTGGAGAATACTTTTCGCAGCGTCAATATTGGCTTAGTGAACGAAGTCGCCCTTATGTGTGACAAATTGGGGTTGGACGTCTGGGAGGTGATTCATGCTGCCGCCACCAAGCCTTTTGGCTTTATGGCATTCTATCCTGGGCCGGGCCTCGGTGGGCACTGTATCCCCATTGATCCCCATTACCTTGCATGGAAGCTCAAAACTCTCAACTACACAGCACGGTTCATCGAGCTCGCCAGCGAAATCAATGGCTCCATGCCGCACTTCGTGGTGGATAAAGTTGTGAAAGCTCTCAATGACGAACGCAAGCCTGCACATGGTAGCCGTATTCTCATTATCGGGGTCGCCTACAAGCCGAACGTCCGCGACGTGCGGGAGAGTCCTGCCCTGGATATTATGGGGTTATTGCGTGATCTGCATGCAGAAGTTGTTTACCATGATCCGCACGTGCCCGAGTTGAAAGAGGATAGTTATGAGCTCACTTCGGTAGCTCTGACAGCGGAAGAGCTCAAACGAGCCGATTGCGTGGTCATTGTTACAAATCACAAAGATGTGGACTATCAGCTCATCCTCGATTATGCGCCGCTTGTTGTGGATACTCGGAACGCGATGGCTGGTCGGTCCGGCAAAGCGCGGATTGTGAAGTTATAAGCACTCCACTGCGACGTCAGGTATGCAGTTGCTCCGTGCCCGAAGCAGATTCGGCTTGCGCTAAACGTGATAGGATGTGGTCAAGCTCATCGACGATCCAGCGCGGCGAATAAATGATTCCTTCGCGCGCAATGCGCTCGCGGAGTTCTGCAAGCTCTTGGCGCAGGAAAGAGGGTGACTGGACAGAGTGTGGCAATGGGCGCTCTGGAGTAGCGCCGAGCTTCGCGATACATTCGGCCATGTCGAGAATGTGCTGCTCCCCATGGCGGACGGCGTCTAGAACAGCCTGACGGCTTATTCCGAATTGGCGTGCAATCTCGCTGAGTCTTTTTCCTTCGATGTGATGAGCATGCAGGCACTCGCGCTGGCGTTGTGTCAGCAACGTAGCAAATACGGGGAGAAGCTGCTGAATCACGCTACTGTAGGGGCATCTCCGTTTTCGTGGACTCATGAACCCAACCCGTGCCTCGAGTACATTTTTCGGCCATTTTCGGTAAGGTCTTCGCTTGTCCAACAGAATTGTCAAGATACGCGGATGACAAAAAGACAATGGAGGCGACGAGCGGATTCGAACCGCTGAATAGAGGTTTTGCAGACCTCCGCCTTAACCACTTGGCTACGTCGCCTCGAAGAGGAGCGCCTTTCAGCGCAGTCAAAGATACTCCAAATTCAGTAGAATTATTTTTTAGCGAGCGACGATTCCAATTCCGTTTTGTTCGGCGAGCGCAAGTGTGTCGTCGCGGTCAAAAATCAAACATTCTCCTGCTGACACTGCTAAGGCTGTGGCACCGGCTCGCTGCATGGTTTCGATCGTTTTCCGGCCTATCACGGGGATGTCAAAACGGAAATCTTGGTGGGGTTTACTCACTTTGACAACGACGCATCCTCTGCCTGCCAAACTTCCTGCTCGGAGGATACACTCGTCTGTTCCTTCCGCTGCCTCTACTGCCACGACCATTTTATCTTTCACCACGATTGTCTGCCCGATATCCTGACCTGCGATAGCTTTTGCGATGGGGAAGCCAAAATCGAGATCCTCCTGCTCGCGCTCGGTGAGAGGTCTGTGCGGAGTGAGAAGTCCGGCCGGTGGCATAAGGGATTTGAGAAAAAGACTCGAATCAAGAACATGAACCCCCTCCTTCTCAAACTCCTCACTGATCAATCCGAGCAAGGTGTCGGCTTTTTTGTTTGCTGCTCGTGCTAGAAGCTTCACAGCGCGCCAATCCAAATGGCGATATTGAAAAATGGTCGTGTGAGGTACTCTTCCGGCCAGGATAAGATTGTGCACGCCGTTGCTGCGAAGTATCTCAATGGCTCGGTTGAGCTGGCCGAGTTCCAGCCATTCGATGTGTCGGCAGACTTGACCAAGATCCTCCTCAGCAAAACCTCGGATTGCGAGAATAAAAACCTCGGTTCCTGCGCTCTTGGCTGCGCGCGCGACAAGTTTCGGAAAATCTCCGGCGCCAGCAATTATTCCAAGACGTTGTGGAATCTCCATGAAATTACCTAGGGAAAGGCACGAACGAGTTCGCTTAGTAGAGCTTTCCATCTCTCATTTGGTTTTGCGCCGCCCCGCGGGTGAGCTGTTGCCAGCGATTTCGGGACTTTCCAGCGTGTCAAGGCCCTCGGCGGGGCGGGCAATGACATGGGCCGAGATTAGCTCGCCGACGGCGCGCGCTGCTTGAGCACCAGCATCCACAGCAGCTTTCACCGACGCCACGTCACCATGGAGAAATATCGTCACAAGTCCGCCGTCTGCTTTCTGGCGCGCTACTACCCACACTTCACCAGCCTTTGCCGCTGCATCCGTAGCAGCAATGAGTCCCACATAACCGCGAGTTTCTATGAGGCCAAGGGCTTCGTGCATCGCTTTTCCTCATGCGTCAAAAATGCCTAGTTTATTCGGCTCTCAATATCGTGAGCATTGACTCGATAACTTGCCGCAGTCTACAGAAAATGATGAGATGATTCCTGAAGAAAAAATTCTACACGGCATTCCGGTCGCTCCAGGCATCGCTATTGGACGCGCCCACGTTTGTGCGGCATTGGGAACGATTCGTACGGAGCAGCGCGAAATTCCTGTCCACGAAGTGGAGACCGAGGTTCAGCGGTTTCTGGAGGCGGTGGAAGAATCGAAGCGCCAGGTCACAAGCCTTCGCGAGCAAGTTGCTAAAGAACTCGACGCGAAACATGCTGAAATCTATACACCGCAATTGGCCCTGCTCGAAGACGCAGATTTGATTGATGCAACGGTCGAAGCGATCAGACGCGAACAGAAGAATGCCGAATATCTTTTCGCGCGTCGCATGAATGAGTTCCTAGATCAGTTGAGAAAGCTCGATGACGGTTTCCTTTCTGGCCGAGAAACTGATTTTCAAGATGTCGCATGGCGGGTGCTTAGCAACCTAGGCCGTCGGCAACATGCGACACATGCGACATTTGGGCCCGATACCGTGTTAGTTGGACACGATCTTTTGCCTAGCCAAAGTGCTAGTCTTCTCAAAGATCACGTTGTTGGTCTTGCTCTTGAGAAAGGAGGACCGACTTCGCATACAGCCATTATTGCGAAAGCTACCGAAATTCCAACAGTCGTCGGTGTCGAGGGGATTATGCAGGTTGTGCGCGAAGGGGCACCGGTAATCGTGGATGGGGTCGCTGGCAAAGTCATTCTCTTCCCCTCGAAAGAGACGTACGATGACTATCTTCAGCGCCAAAAGGAGTTTGTTGAACTCGAACGCGATCTCGAAGAGCTTCGGGACCTGCCTTCTGAAACGCTCGATGGGTATTCTGTGACTTTGCGAGCGAACATTGAGTTCCCGGAAGAGATTAGCCACATCGCCCTTCATGGTGGAAAAGGGATTGGTTTGTTCCGAACGGAGTTCATTTTTCTCAATCGCGAACGTTTACCGTCCGAAGAAGAGCAATACCAAATCTACAAGCAGGTTGCGGAGCGTGTGTTTCCTGATACCGTCGTCTTTAGGACGCTTGACGTTGGGGGCGATAAATTCTTTGCTGCCTCAGCACGCCCCAGCGAGCTTAACCCTTTCATGGGGCTTCGTGCGGTGCGACTCTGCCTCAAGCATCAGGATATATTTCGTCCGCAATTGCGGGCAATGCTGCGTGCCAACACTCTGGGCAACGCAAAAATTTTGATTCCGATGATTTCTGGCGTGGAGGAGTTCCGTGAGGTAAAAAGACTTATTTACTCTGTGATGAACGAACTTCGGGCCGAAGGGGTTCAGACCTTCACCGAGGTCGAGATCGGAGCCATGGTAGAAATTCCCTCTGCGGCTATACTTGCAGACGAGCTCGCGCGCGAATGCGATTTCTTTTCGATTGGGACGAACGACCTTATTCAGTACACGTTGGCAGTAGATCGCGGAAATAGATCGGTGGCTTATCTGTATGAGCCGCTTCACCTCGCCGTTTTGCGGTTGCTGCGCACGACTGTGACCGCAGCCGAGGACGCCGGTATTAAGGTGAGCGTGTGTGGAGAGGCGGCCGCAGATCCACTCTACGCATTAGTTCTGGCTGGGATGGGGGTCCATGAACTTTCCATGAGTGCGGTGAACATTCCCGCGGTGAAGCGGGTCATCAGGGCCGTGACTCTAAAGGAAGTCAGAACGCTGGTCGAAGATGTTTTCAATGCTCCGAGCATTGACGAACGAAAACGTGTCCTAAGGGCTTTTCTCGATTTCCTTGTGCGCGAGCGCAGTGTTCCAGCCGGTGAGATTCTCACCACATCCATAGCACACCTGGAATGAAATCCGCAGAGCAAAATTCACGTGCCCAGCAACGAGCGTTGACGCGCATTGTCTTATTACTCGACTCGGCTTTGCGATTTGCTCGGCGCATTCCATCGTGGGGCTGGGTATGGATCGGGAGTAGTTTGTGGCACTTGTTTCTTATCGCCCATGCGGCACCGAATGTCTTTCCCGACTCAGGAAGCTATACTCACTTGGCGGAAGCGATTCGCGATAACAAGTGGGTGCCAGCATTTACGTTTCGCACACCAGGGTACCCGTTTTTTCTTTATCTTATTTTTAGCGCTGCAGGATGGAAGAACTTTTATGCCGTGATGGTGGTGCAGGCGTGCCTCGGCGCGACGATCCCTGTGCTTTTGTATGCTCTGTATCGTCTCATAGTTTCGCAACGATGGCTCGCTGTTGTGGGAGGGCTTGCGTTTCTTCTTGATCGCTACAGCATTGGATTAGAAACTGTGCCGCTCACGGAGTTTCTCTGCGGCTATACGATTCTTCTGGCGCTTGTGACCTTCCTGTACGCGCTACGTACACGAAACTATTGGTGGGGATTAGGGGCTGGTTTTGCCGCGGGTGTGAATTTTCTCATTCGCCCTACGTTTGAGTATGTCTATCTCGCCTGGGTGATCGCTGCGGTGGTATTGTGTTGGACATCTACGGTTTCGAGAGAAGATAGACTGCGACTGCTCAAATGGTTGTGTGTGTATCTTCTCCCATTTTTCCTCAGCTATGCCTCTTGGTCTTTTGTGGTGTGGCGGCATACACATGTGTTTGCTCCCTCGCTTCAGCTCGGCGCTTCTATGACGAATCACACCGGTGCGTTTATGGAGCTGGCGCCTGACCAATATGCAAAAATCCGCGACATTTATGTTGCTGAGCGCGAAAAACGCGGGGGGGACCACATCAATCTCTTCGATGAAGCTGGTTGGAAAATTGCTGACGCGACTTCCATGACACTTTGGCAGTTGTCTTTAAAGTTCAGGGAAATAAATGCCTATTTGATCATGCACTATCCTGACCGTTATTTACGCCAGGTTGTGGCTGCATGGGATCGAATCTGGATTGAGGATTCCCACTACCTCGTGGATCTAACGGACCCTTATGCCACGGGGAAACCAGTCACGTATACCAGTTATTTCAGGTTTATCGCCACGAACGCTTTAAGCAGGCTGATTTATCTGCTCCCGGAGACGCTTCTCTGGCACCGGCCAATGATCTTGCGGGCAATTCCTTGGGTGCTGAGTGCCTGCGCCCTTATGCTAATATTTTGGGGAAAGCGAGAATGCATGGCGCGGCTGACGCTCGTGCTTTTCATCGGGACAATTTTTTATCATATTCTGGTGCATGTTCTGGTTCAGCTTACCGAGTTTGGACGGTACAAACTTCCGGTGCAGGGTCTCTGGTTTTCCCTTCTATTGTTCAGTCTAGCTACTGCAGGTGCGCGTGTGGTCGCCCGCATGAGGGGGAGTAACGCTCAGCAGCCGCCAGTAAGCAAATCATCAAAGCAAATCAAAAGGTCACGTTAGTCTTATGGCAGGTCGCCGATTGAAGGACAAAAAGAAGAAAGAGCGCTTGCATGCGATTGCTTCAAAACAGCAGCAGGAAGTCAACCATCAACCATCGGTTGACCGCGGCTTCAGTGTGTCAGTCGGAGCGTTTTTGCGCCGGCATGTCGCATTGATTGTGGTGATGATTGTCACGTTTGTGTGGGAATTTGTCCTCTGGCGCCACGCTCAGCCTAATGTCTTTCCTGACGGTTGGACGTACGGAATGTTAGGCAAGGAACTGCTCGCGGGGAATTTTTCTCACGAGCTTTTCTCGTTTCGTACGCCTGGCTTCCCGGGATTTCTCGCGATGATTTTTGCGATCGCGGGTCCGGACAATTGGCAAGCGGTTGTGAATGTTCAGTTTCTCCTTGGTGCTTGGGTACCTGTCGGTCTCTATGCTCTTTTTTTGCCTTTCGCCGGGCGTCCCTGGCTGGCGGCCCTGGGCGCTGCGGCCTACCTACTCGATCGTCGTTTTCTCGCGCTTCAGGCTGTGCCGCTCACGGAGTTTCTTGGTGGGGTTCTCGGCGTGTACGTTCTTGCGTGGCACGTCTGGGCGTGGAAGCGATGCTATTGGCAGGAGGCCGTGCTTCTCGGTTTTGCCACTGGTCTCTGGATTCTTGTTCGACCTTCTTTCCAACTCTTGCCGTGGTGTTTGCTGACTGTTGGTTTGATTTTGTCATGGTGGGATTTGCGGATACGGCAAGAGCAACCCGGAAGAACACTGCGCTGGCACGCAGCCTACGTCGTGGGGTGGCAGCTACCGTTGTTGCTTTGGTCCGCCAATGTTTACAGGTTTACGGGCCACTGGGGCCTCTCGCACCAGCTTGGCGCCTCGCTGACCAATCACACGGGGGCCTTTATGGAGTATGCACCTGCTGAGGCAGGCCCGCTTCGGGATCTTTACGTGGCAGAAAAACAGCGGCGCGGGGGAGACTGGATTAATATTTTCGACAGCATTCACAAACAGTTGGAGGCCGCAACCAGTTCGCCAATCTGGGAAGTTTCATTGCGCTACAAGGAAATTAATAAGGTTTTACTGACAAAGTTTTGGCGAGAGTATCTAGATCAGGTGCAGATTGCGTGGAACATGTTGTGGCGTGAGGCTTCTAAGTATGTGGTTGACGAGTCTGCCACTGGGATCGATCCGAAGACGGGGCGAGGGAAAGCACTTCCGCTATTCGAATTTGTAAGTACTAGCTTTCTCGGTCGGAATGTCTATCTGCCGTTAGACCGGGCTCTTTGGTATAACCCTGACACACCACAGCTTATCCCTAAGCTGTTGGTCGTGTTATTGGCCTGCCTCGCATTCTTGCGGCGGCGCGACCGTCATGCGTTGCTCGCGCTTTTGGTGATTGTGGGCACCGTTTTCTATCACATGCTCATTCATGCAGCTGTGCAATTCACGGAATTTGGGCGCTACCGATTGCCAGTGCAGCCTCTGTGGTGGGGGTTCCTTTTTTGCGGGATAGCCGTTGTGCTGTATGAGAGTCTTCGATCCGTGCACAACTATTTTGAAAAAGACTAAGCCTTCTGTTTTTACCGTACTTCCAGACTTTCGTTTCGAGAGACCCGCCAGACTTCCGCACCAAGAACACTCGAAATTGAAGAGGTGCGAATTTTCGTGGGAGCAGTGATTATTCCGAGAGCAGGAGATTTTGTTTCACCCCAGAAGAGGTGTTCACCGTGAAAATTGCGCTTTCAAATGACCACGCAGGTGCGCCAATGCGCTCTGTGGTTCGTGATGTTCTCGAACGGCTCGGCCATGAGGTGAAAGATTTTGGTGCTAAGGGCGATTGCTCCGTGGACTATCCAGAGTACGCCGCGCAAGCGCTCCGAGCGCTAGCACGGGGTGAGGTCGATCGTGCCATTCTCATTTGCGGCAGTGGGATTGGAATGAGCATTGTGGCAAACAGAATTCCTGGCGTGAGGTGTGCGTTGGCGACGGACCTCTTTGCTGCTGAAATGAGTCGACGCCACAACGATGCTAACTGCCTGGCTTTACGCGCCCGCGAACAATCGCCGACGCTCAATGCGCAGATCGTGGAGAAATGGTTGACGACGGCCTTTGAAGGTGAGCGTCACGTGCGCCGAATCGAAAAAATTGAGCAAGTGGCGGAAGCCTTGCGTAAAGAACTCGCCGCAGGCCGATAGGTGCATGCATGGGATTTCATTGTTGGAAGGAGAACTGAAAACATGATGGTGGAAGAGGGACAGTCTGTTTCGCCTCTGGCAGAAGGCGATCCGGAAGTTTTTGCTGCTATCCGAGCGGAAGAAGTGCGCCAGCAAACAACACTGGAAATGATCGCCAGCGAAAATTTCGTGAGTCCGGCTGTGCTTGAGGCTCAAGGAAGTGTGCTCACGAACAAATACGCAGAGGGTCTTCCCGGCCGACGCTATTACGGTGGCTGTGTAAACGTTGACGTGGCGGAGCGGCTTGCCATCGAGCGCGCCAAAGCATTGTTTGGTGCGGAGCATGCCAACGTGCAACCCCACAGCGGCGCCCAGGCGAATATGGCCGCATTCTTCTCGCAGCTTGTTCCGGGCGACACGATCTTGGGAATGGATCTGGCTCACGGCGGGCACCTGACACATGGATCGCGGGTAAACTTCTCCGGTATCTTTTTTCGAGTGGTTTCGTACGGTGTGCGTCGCGATACGGAAACGATTGATTATGACCAGGTGGCAGAACTTGCCCGCGAGCACAAACCGAAGATGATCATTGCAGGCGCGAGCGCTTATCCGCGTCAGATTGATTTTGCAAAGTTTGCTGAGATCGCAAAAGACTGTGGCGCAGTGTTCCTGACCGATATGGCGCACTATGCGGGCCTCGTAGCCGGCGGAGTTTACGGCTCGCCGGTGCCGCACGCTGATATTGTGACCACGACGACGCACAAGACGCTACGTGGTCCGCGCGGAGGTTTGATCCTTTGTAAAGAGGCCCTAGCCAAGTCCATCGATAAGTGGGTCTTCCCTGGAATTCAGGGTGGGCCTCTCATGCATGTTATCGCGGCGAAAGCTGTTTGTTTTGGCGAAGCGCTAAGTCCTTCATTCCGCATTTACGCCCATAACGTGGTTACAAATGCTAAAATTTTGGGAGAGGAACTGACTCGGGGGGGCTTACGCCTTGTGAGTGGTGGCACAGATTGCCACCTGCTTCTCGTGGATGTTTCGCCACTAGGAATTACAGGCAAGCAGGCTGAGCAGGCACTTGACGAAGCTGGGATCACAGTGAACAAGAACATGATTCCCTTCGACGAGCGAAAACCAGCGGAGACCAGTGGCATTCGTGTCGGAACTCCGGCCCTGACGACGCGAGGGATGGGACCGGAGGAAATGCGGCTCATTGGCCAGTGGATTGTCCAAATTTTGCGCAGTCCAGCCGACCAGGCCCTCAAGACAAAGGTCAGGGCTGCTGTGCTGGAACTGACGTCAAGTTTTCCTTTACATCGGTCGTAGGCCCCTGCCGGTTAATCTCCCTCTCTAGCTCGGGGTAGTACCGTAGGAGTTCCTTGCGGTAGGCACTCGCTGGTGCCAAATCAAGGTGTCGGCGATAGCTGTCTTTGGCCTTGGCCTTGTCGCCCAGCTGAGAGTAAGCGTCGCCGAGGAATAGCGGAATCTCAGGGTCATTTGGGGCAAACCGCTGCGCAGTGAGCAAAACGGTGATTGCTTCAGAGAGTCGTCCTTGCTTCGCGTAACCCATCGCGAGAATTTTTTCTGTCGTGGCGTCCATCTCCCCCCGCAAACGATTGAGCTCAAGGAAACGGATGAGGCTTTCCATCTTTTTAGCTGCAAGAGCGCCGATAAAGAGAGCTGTCGGTTCAAGTGATTTCTCATGGAAATTGTGTTTAAACTCGCGGTAGTAATAGTCGGCCATGATGATTTGATTGAGGAGCACTGCGTTGAGGATGCGCGTTTGGAGCAGTTCGTTTCGGTAGGTGGGGAATGAGTCCGCTTGTGCCAGTGCAATGGTGGCCCGTCCGAACTGCTGCGTTCGACTCAGAGCTTGGGCCCAGAGGCGGAAGATGTTGTCCTGGCCAACGCGAGGCAGAGGTTCCATGGCCAAATATTCGTCGAATGTGGCCACGGCTTTTTCAAAATCATTTGCAAAATAATAAGCTTGAGCAAGCATTTTGAGAAGTTGAGTAAGGTGGGGCATGAAAGGACGCGCTCGGTCGAATATGGCGATGGCTTCTGCGCGCCTCTCCAGAAGCAATTCTGCGTAGCCAAGATAGTAATAAGCATAGCCATTGTAAGGATTTTGGCGAATACTTAGCTCAGCCATTTCCTTGGCCTGAGAGTAAAGCTGACGTTTAGTTAGCGTGTCCGCTTCGGACGCTGTCACCTCGGCGGTATATCGGACGAGACTTTCGCGGAATAGGATGGCTGAGCCGAGAAAAGCTACAATAAGCAAGACTATGCGAGAGAGCCTTCGCGCAGAAGATCCGGCCGGCGCCTGCGCTATTTTTTGGTGGTCAGGGTGTATTGTTTGTGATGGCATATTTCTTGCTTACGATTGGTAAGGGATTGTGTAATTTCGATCTTTGACGTTGAGTAAGCTTTTGTTGGATGAGCGGCTCAAGGAGAAACACGGCCGTCAAAAAAACCGCCGTTGCTGCCGCAAATCACATTTTCTCCAACAGGGCGGTTTGTGGCAGAGTTTCATTCGCGTGGTCAAGCAAGGTTTCTGTGAGCTATGGCGATTTCATTGCATCAAGTTCAAAAGCTAACGCAGCGGCTGGCCATGACGCCTCTTATGCAACAGGCGCTTCACCTGTTGCAATTGCCCAATGCGGAACTGGAACAGTTGGTACGCGACGAAGTAGTCCAGAATCCCTTTTTGGAGATCAAAGGCGAGCTCGAGGACGATCGCGAGGAGTATCAGCAAAACGAGGAGTCTCTTTCCAGTGAGGCAACCGAGGACCAGCCTGCCGAAGTTGGGGAGAGGGCAGAGACAATCATTTCGAACGAGCAGCCACACTTTGACGAAGTTGACGTAGCCTGGGATGATCTTTACGATGATACCTATTCGAGGCCGTCGCCACGCTCCTCCGTTTACGATCCGGATGAAGAGGAGCGCGATCTTGAAGATTTTGTGGCTGCCCCCGAGAGTCTGGCGGATTCGTTGCGCTGGCAAGTCCGGATGTTGCCGGCAAATGACCGGCTGCGCGAAATCGCGGAATATATTGTGGGATGCCTCGACGACGACGGTTATTTACGTGTCTCTCTCGACGAAATCGCCAAAGAGACAGGTGCCACCGCACAGGAGGTCGAGGAGGCCGTGCGGCTGGTGCAGTCTCTTGATCCGCCCGGCATCGGTGCTCGGGGACTCGAGGAGTGTCTGGAGATCCAACTGCGTCGAAGCGGGGTAGATGATCCTCTTGCGTACAAGGTTGTGCGTCAGCATCTGCCTCATTTACAGAAACGAAATTTCAGGAAGATCGCGAAATCTCTAGGGATAGATGAGGGTCAAGTTCGCAAAATCGTTAGTCTCATTGAGTCGCTCGAGCCCCAGCCGGGTCATGCTTATAGCACGCGTCCTCCCCAGTACATTCGGCCCGATGTTATCGTGAAGCGGCTCGATGGGGATTATTATGTTTTCGTCGACGATGGACTCCTGTCGGATCTGCGCATTAGCCCAACGTATCGCCGCTTGTTGGAGCAAGGCGACACATTTACTTCGGAAAGCGAGCTAAGGTTTGTACGTGAAAAACTCAAAGCGGCGCAATGGCTGGTGAGAAATCTGGCGCGTCGGAAGCAAACTCTGCAACGTGTGGCTGAAGCAATTGTAGAGCATCAGAAGGAATTTTTTGACAAAGGGATCGCTTACCTTAAACCACTCACTCTGCGGGAGGTCGCTGACAGAGTTGGGATGCACGAGTCAACGGTAGCCAGGGTCACAAGCGGCAAATACATGGAAACCCCACGCGGCACTTATGAAATGAAATACTTTTTCAGCAGGGGCTTGCAGAGCGACACAGGCGAAGAAGCCAGCAATCGCATGGTCAAACAGATGATTGTGGAGATGGTTCAGAATGAGGATCCGCGAGCTCCTCTGAGCGACCAGCGTATTGCTCAGTTACTCAAACAAAAAGGCATCAACATTGCCCGGCGCACGGTGGCCAAGTATCGCGAGCAACTTGGCATTTTGCCATCGCGCTTACGCAAAAGAATTTAGCACGCCAGCACAAAATCTTTTAGTAGCGCCTCCGCGAAGCTCAGTGCCGTCGCTCCTCCCACACGGACTCTCCCGTCGGATTGCTCTTGGATTTCCTCAAGCGTTATGTCGTCGAGAAACCTCTGATCCCAAGGGCGCAGGGAGTTTTCCGGAATCAAATAAATATCGTACTTAGATTTCTCTTGAATTGCTGCAAGGAAATCTGCGCCTGGCAGCAGCCCCGTGACCGTGATGCCTGGACCAAACAGAGAATTAGTTCTGACATCCATATCCAATTGGAAATTACTCAACTTCTCATTGAGCACGTTCACTAAGCGTTTGATGACTTTTGCTCCCAGCGGACTAGTGATTGCCAGTGCTCGAACGGGCTCCGGTAATGACCGAGGGAGGCTTTTGAGCACTTCGTCGAGCGAGCGGTAAAACAGGCTTACCATCCCGACTCCGTTTTCGAGTTGCGGAATGTCCTCGTACTCTTCGTAGGTAGGCGGGGTCTTGCCAGCGATGAGAAAAAACTCGTCGCTAGGAAAAACCAGCGGGAAGTTGAGCTTCCTCTTAACTTCGCGTTGCAGCTTCGCGCACTCGGCAAGAAACCGTTGAGCGTATGCTGGAGTAATCTCCTTGAGTTGTGGCAACCTTTGACGATGCGAGGTCAGGCCGACCGGGACTACTGCAATGGAGCGAATTCCTGGATAGAGCTCAGCAAGATCCCACACTGTCTTTTTCAGCACATCGCGATCATTTATGTCGGGGCAAAGCACGATTTGGGTGTGGATGGCGATCCTCCCTGCGACAAGGCGTTTGAGAAGCGGCAAAATTGGAGGTGCGTGCGGGTTGAGAAGAAGCTTGCGCCGGATTTCGGTATCTGTGGCATGGACGCTAAAGTATAACGGAGAGAGACGAAGTTTGAGAATCCGGTCGATATCGTCCTCCGAGAGGCTTGTTCCAGTGATGTAGTTTCCGTAAAGAAATGAGAGGCGATAATCTTCGTCTTTCACATAAAGCTCAGGTCGCAGCCCGCGTGGAAGTTGGTGCACGAAGCAAAAAACGCAGGCATTGTTGCAACGTTTGATTTCAAAAGGCTCTAAGTCTAGGCCAAGTCGGTCGTGTGGGCTTTTGCGTACCGTGCGCTTCCTGACCACATTGTGCTCGCGGTCCCACCATTCGACCGTAAGGCGTCCGGCCGAAACGTTGTACCAATAGTCGAGAATGTCGTGTACCTCGTGCCCATTGAGGCACAGCAGGCGGTCGCCAGGCTTCATTTTCAAAAGTTCGCCTATCGACCCAGCTTCAACTCCGAGGATCTCTACACCATTCCTGATCTTCGGAGCGCTTTGGGGGCTGGTCATGGTTGCGCCTCCTGGCGAGGAGTATCATCACAAGCTAAGGCCGAAAGGGAAGCCTTGTTCGTTGCGTGGCAGCCCCGCTGTAAGCTTTCTACAATTTGCCAGAACTCGTCAAGTGCTCGCGCGGATTCCCGCCGGTAGAATCGAAGACCAATGTAAAGCGTATGCGTTGTATCATCGCGCCAGCCCCAAATCTCGCGGTACGTGATGCCGAAGGCGAGCGCCACACCAACGAGGATCACTGCGCAACCAAAGTAGAACCAAGGCAAGGCGGGATCGCGCATGATTCCAAAAAACACTGTATAAGCAGGGACACTTCCTGCTTCGCGTACCGAAAAACGTTTGGTCGGGGCGCCCGATTGTACGCGAGAGGCCGAGCGGAAAACTGGCGCGCTGGTCGAGACGTCAAGCTGTGGTGCCCCAGCTTCCGTTCGGTCCGCTGCTAATGGCTCAACCAATGTAACTTGTACTCCATTTTCTTCAGCGAGGGCAAAAATATCGCCTGCTTTGATAGATACCGACGTAGAGGTTTGCTGAGTATTGTGGGCTGAAAATACGTCAAGCTGCCCCAATACCTGAGCGATTCCGGCGCTGGCGTGGTCGGTGTTGTCAGCGAGAGAAAAATGCACTAACCATCTCTCACCAATGGGCGTTAGGGCATCTGTCCCGACAGGAACGAGGCGTTGATCCGCGAGTTTTCCCGCTGAAAAATACGCGAGCAAGACACCTGCACGGTGTTGGAGCGGCGCGGTGGTCTTCGGTTCGACGGCGGAAACATGGTCATTTTCGGCGAAAAAACCCAAAATTACAATCGCCTCTGGCAGCTGCTGAAGAGTTTGCATGAGCTCGTTTGCAGTTCTTTCAAGAGTCTCACGGCTCTCGACCCTGCCCTCTTCCAGAATGCGACCGTTTTTTAGATCAACGATGCGAAACGTTTTCTGTGCGTCCTTCACCCGGTATTCAAAGAAAAGGTCTGAGTCTTGTCCCGGCAGCGGTAGACGGACGGGGTCACCCTCTTTTGCGTCCAACTCGACGGGTGCTCCACTTCGGCCTTTGTCTTCGACAAAAAAGTGCATTCGCTGCTCGCTGGGAGCCTCGCTGTAGCTATTCAAAGTGACCTTGTAGCCGTGCCAAAAGAATGGGGTCGCCATCGAAATCTCCGTGATCGCTTCGTCGCCATGCTGTTTGGCCTCGACAAGCGCCCTGAATGAGCGCACAACTTCACTGTTCGGGTATTTCTCGGCAGTAAAATCGAGGACGCGGAAAGAGAACGGCAGTGGGTGTGGGCGTAGGTTGTTTGCTGTTGCCGGTAAGAGGCGATTTCTGCGCGTATAGTAGTGAGTCACGGTCTGCCCTTCGTTGACAATAAGGTTTCCGTCGTAAATGCCCCAGCCGAACATGCCGGCCAACCCGCGAACGACAGTTGCTCCCATGACCAGGAGCAGACCGATGTGGATGACGGTAGCACCGAAGCGACCGCCTAAGCCTTTCTGCGCATAGAAACAGGGGCCTTGAGTTTCAAAGAATCGAAAGTGCTTCTTGAACACAGCTTGGACTACCGCATCATCCGGTGGTGGAGAAATTTTCGCAGCCGAGTGAAGCCGCGGGAAAAACTCTGCGGAGTTTGCGAAGTGCCGACGCCAAGGGAGAGAAAGAGCGAGCACTGTTTTTTCCCAGGAGCAAAGGATCAGATTAATTGCAAGTGCTGCAACGAGAACGAGGAACCACGGGGCGCCAAACACTTTCGCGATGGCGTGATCGACACCCTGTTTGGCATCTGCCGCAATCAGAGAGCCCCATACGGAACTTACAGCAATTGCAGCGATGAGGAAAATTCCTAAGTGGATCGAGCCAAAAAACCTTATCAGCCTATTGATCACACCGTGCCCATTATGCCTGCGATTTTGCTCTTCGATGATCGCCCCTCGCCTCAAAAGTGGCGGATTTGGGTACTCTTTAATTCTACCAAAATCGTACCGATGTCGATCTATTTCACTTCACCGGAAACTTGCTTCTGCAAGAAATGATTCCAGACTTTGTATGTACACGGCTTTCCCGCTGCGGGACACAAATAGGAGGGCGTCGCAACGGCGGAGCTCTCGTTCAGTAAAAATCTCTGTCTCGAAATAGGGCACTAGAAGCACCCGCTTTCGGTTACGCAATCGCAGAATGGCAGCACCTTTTGGGTTCCCGTGCAACGGAATGAACGTCTCAATATCATCGAGGAAGCCAGCTTGTCGTAGGCGGTCGAGCACCTGTTTGCACGCTACATCTACGGGTGGCTGTGTGTCTGCTGGTGCCTCCGCTGGTATTGTTCCGTAAAGGTTACTCTGAGTGAACGGAATTTCCTGCTGAGGGGAGTCTTGATTGTTTTGCTCAGTGATATTCGAGGCTAAGAGAGCGGCGAGGGCAGCTGCTTCAAACTGCGCTTCATTGATACGCTCCGCTTCCTGTTGTTGCCTAAGATAGCGCACAACACGGTAGGTGGCATAGCCGATGGCCAGGAGAGCAGCTGTCACGGTGATCCACATGCCGGTGCTGAGGAGACTAGCGGCGCCAGGCTGTTGAGCCAGATCTTCCATCAGAACGAGAGAGGCCGAGGATTCGCCAGGGGAAGAAATTCCCCGCGAGCTGAAGGCGGTGACTGCAGCGACAAGAGTCCATTCGCACCTTTTCGCAGCAAGTGACAGGCCTCTTTTCTTTGCCCAAAAGATCAAGGCAACCGTTAGAGATAGAAGATGACGAACATGACCACAAGCCATGAAAGTATATTCACGATGAGTGGGAGATCCTGCAAGAGCAATGCCTCAGGCGCGCCCCCCTCTTCGCGTTTGTACACGAGGTAAAGGTAGCGAAAGATCCCGTAAAGGACGAACGGAACTGTAAAGATCAGAAATTCGTGATGCCGAGTAGCTTCGGGACGGACGCCGAGAGTGACATAAAGGGCGTAAGAGATAACGGTGGCGGCCGTGGCCACGCTCACCATCTGGTCAAGGAGCTGGTGAGAATAGTCATCAAGAACTGGCCGATGGTTTGTGGCCGAATCACTCAGAAGTAGAAGCTCGTGGCGGCGTTTGCAAATTGCAATGAATAAAGCAAGAAAAAGCACGCAGACGATAAACCAGGGGGTGATGCGGATCTTTTCTTCGGGGTATTCGATAGCCAATATTCCTCCGACGGCACGCATAACAAAGCCGATTGCAACCACAAGCACATCGAGGATCACCATGTGCTTGAGGCGGAGTGAGTAAGCTATCATCGTCACGAGGTAAAGAAGTCCAAGAAGGCCAAAGCGCATGTTGAGCGCAAAACTGCCAGCCACACCGACAAGAGCGAGGATTCCGGCGACATGCGCCGCGAGTCTTGGAGAGATTGCTCCGGAAGCTAGTGGGCGCTTGCGTTTAAAAGGATGTTGTCGATCTGCTTCGAGGTCTGCTAAATCGTTAATAAGATAAACTACACTGGATACGCAACAAAAAAGAAAAAAAGCGGTCGCGGCACGAAGGATACGGTCAGCTTCCAAAGCATGACGAGAGAAGATAAGCCCAGCGAACAGCAGCAGATTTTTCGTCCACTGCTTTGGCCTTAACTCTTCAATCAGTGCGTCAATTGTTCCTGGCATTTCAATAGATCCGATAGGTCTTCCTACTCGCGAGCTTCCAAAACATCTGCTCAATTCTCTATCTAGCGCGAAAATCAAAGATAAACATGCGAGAGAACTGCGCAATTCTTATTGACGCGAGGACTATCCCTTCCCACACTACTTCATTTATGCACCCAACAGAAGTCTATGTGCGAACGTGCAGCCTTCGAATCGGGCAAACAAGCCAACGTGAGCACTTTTTTTGGCTGTTGCCCATGGTGGCGTGTTTGTTCTTTTTGGCTAGTGCGCTGGGCGCCACAACGATAACAAAAACCTTTGATCGGCCGACGACACCTACGGACGAAAAGGCAATTTCTTCGCTGGCAAAATTAGGTTCTGATGACGAAACAACGGCTCCGCGAGCCCGACAATTCCAACTCACGCCAGTCGCAACTCTTGAGGTTGCAGTCTCAGCCCGCCAGGTCAAGTTTGGCACTGTTGGGACGACGCAGACAGTTCGTTTCTTGGTCGAGGACGAGCAAGGTAAACCTTTGGCCGGTGTTAGTCTTTCACCTGTAGTTGTGGCCGAGCCAGAGGGAACGCGAAAGCACATGGAGATTCATCCCCGCACCGCCGTGACCGACGCCGCGGGGTATGTGACGTTCCAGGTTTTTCTTGGAGACCAACCAGGTCTTTACGACGTGCTTCTCTTTCAAAATACTCCGGCCCAAGGCGAGATTGTTTTTACTCGGCTCGAGTTCGTTGTGCAGGACAACAACTGGGCCACGATGCTCGTTCTCAGTCTCGCAGGCGGGCTCGCCATCTTTCTTTATGGTCTGAAGTTAGCCTCTGATGGGCTGCAAGCTTTGGTGGGGGATCGGCTAAGGCAACATGTGGCCGAGTGGACAAAAAATCCGCTCAGTGGCTTGCTCGTTGGTTTCGTGATTACGACACTGACACAGAGTAGCGGTGCGACGACGGCGCTCGTGATGACTTTTGTGCGTGCCGGCGCATTATCTTTGTCGAATTCCATTGGTATTATTTTGGGCGCCGCAATCAGTGGCACGCTCACCGTCCAGCTCATTTCTTTGAATCTTTTTGCTTATGCATTGCCAGCGATCGCAGTGGGATTTGCTATTTATCTGCGGCAGGGCTCTGCCCGCTCGCGTGCTACTGGCCTCGCTATTATGGGAGTTGGTTTTGTCTTTTTCGGCATGAAAATCATGACAGACGAGATGGCTCCGCTGAAGCTCTTTCCATTTTTCACAGCAGCCGTCAAAGCTTTGAGTGATCATCCCGTATGGGCAGTCGCGTTCAGTTTTCTTTTTACCGCCATGGCCCAGAGCAGTGGGGCAACGGTCGGTATCGTTCTCTCTTTGACCCGGCAGGAGCTACTCACACTAGAAGAAGCGATCCCAATGTTTTTTGGGGCCGCAATTGGGGCAAGCGTCACAGGGTTGACCGCTGCCATAGGCGCTCCGCCAGAGGCAAAGCGCGTGGCGCTGGCCCACCTTTTATACAAAATTGCCGGGACATTAGTGTTTCTTCCCTTCATTGGCCCGCTGGCCAAGGCTGGGCTTTTGGTCACAAATCTTTTTATGTTTGATCCACGGACGGCCCTGCCAGCGGATGTCAATTCGCGTGCCGTAGCAAACACCTACACGCTCTTTATGATTGTGACTTCAGCGCTCACGATCCCAGCAATTCCTCTTCTGGAAAAGTTGTGCAGATTCCTCGTGCCGGAAAAGCGTGTAGCGGATATTGCTCGGGCGAAATATTTAGCTCTCACTGCAGGGGATCAAGCCGCCGTAAAGTTGGGTGCAGCACGGCGCGAGTTGTCGCGAATGGCGCGTTTTGTGGAGGAAATGTATCACAAAGTCCCAGACGCACTTTTTGAAAAAGACGAAGAAGCTGCCATTTTCATCCGGGAACGAGATCAGAAAGTGGACATGCTCAACACTGAGCTCACGCGCCATCTAATCGATTTGACCAGCCACGACATTGGGGAAAAAGATATTTTGGAAGCCACTACGCTCCTTTTCATTGTGAGCGATTTGGAATCTGTTGGCGACATCATTGACAAAAATATCGTTCCGCTTGCGCAAAAAATGCGCGCTAAAAATCTCACTTTTTCTCGAGAAGGGCTTGAGGACTTAGAGGCCTTGTATAGTGCAGTGATGGAGCGACTGTCTCACACGATCATTGCTCTAACGACGAAAGAAACCTTTTTGGCCAACTCGGTCGTGGAAGGTTTCTATCGTCTGCAGAATGAGGGAAAACTTTTGCACTATAATCATCTCATGCGATTGCGCGCAAACGTGCTTGAATCAGTGGAGACGAGTAGTATCCACTTGGACGTGATTCATTATCTTCTGCGCATTGATTATCTCTTGTTTGATATCTGTTTGCACCTCTTGGGAAAGGGGCTTCCGCCGGAAGTTCTGGCACAGGCTCAACAGATGTGCGCCACGCCCCCGCAAGAATCAGACGTGTGATGAATGATCGGTTGGAGTGACGGCGAAAAGTAGCGTGGAGCACGATTTCCGAGTAGCGTTAGTAACAGGCGCGAGCCGTGGTTTGGGTCAAGCCGTCTGCCATGCGTTAGCTCGCAACGGTTATTGCGTCATAGGGGTCAGTCGGACCTTCGAACCGACTTCGGGTTCTTTCCCTATACCCAAGCGACGCTGTAAAAGAGGCACCTTGCTGCGATTTCACTGCGATGTTCGCTCCGGCGCTGACACGAGAGCGCTGGTGTCGTGGGTCGACGCAAACCTAGGGAGGCTAGATGTGCTGGTAAACAATGCGGGGGTAGGGACGTTTATTCCGGTGGGGGAGACTTCTGACAAGCAATGGGAAACCATCCTTTCAACGAACTTGACCGGTGCTTTTTTGTGCACCCGTGAAAGTATTCCCCTCTTGGAAAAGAGCGGTGGGGGGCTCATAGTGAATGTTGCTTCTATCGCAGCAATCCGGGGACTCCCGAATCTGGCCGCTTACAGTGCGAGCAAAGCGGGGCTCGTTGGTATGGGCCAAGCACTAGCGGCCGAGCTGCGGCCCCGAAACATACATGTGTGCAACGTGCTTGCAGGCGCTATTGCCACGGAATTTTGGAACTCAGCAGGCTTGGCTGCACATTGGAGTCGGGAGGACATGATGTCCGCGGAGAGGGTGGCAGAGCTTTTGTCCCATGTCATTGGTCTCTACCCTGATGTTGTTGTGGAGCAGCTCGTCCTCATGCCAGCGCGAGGTCTGATTCAAGATGTAGGGTAGGACTGGGCTAAGTCGGCTAGATTTTCGCTAAGCGCGCGTGGAGCAAATCCTAGTAAAGTTCGCGCTTTTGTGATGTCGAGGGACACATCTTGAGGGCGGGGGGCCGGCAGGTTTTGCTGCTCTTCTACCAGCAAGGCTGGTTCGATGTTTGAAGCAGGCAAACCAAATGCTTCAGCAACTTTCACTCCGATCTCGTAACGGGACAATTTTTCTGCCCCTCCGGCATGCCAGAGGCCAGTCTGATGCGTTTTGATTAAGTAAACAATAAGCCAGCAAAGTTCGTTCACTGCGATTGGGGAGCGATATTCATCCGTGAATAGTTTGCACTTGCCGCGTCTCAGATCCTCAAGTAACCATTTGAGGAAACCTCCTCGACCCAAGGGGGTTGGGCTCCCGTAGATCAGTGCGCTTCTCACAATGGCCCAGTCTGCTTCGTAGCTAAGCTCGACAGCCTGTTCCGCTGCTCTTTTCGTTCGTCCGTAGACCATGATAGGATTGGGCTGATCGTTTTCGGTGTAGCCGCCCTTTTTGCCGTCAAAAACGAGGTCGGTTGAAATCAACACGAAAAAGGGCTTTTCGCGGAAAACCTCGTTAGCGGCTTGAATGATGTTCTGTGTGGAGGCAAAATTGTCACGTAACGCAGCCTCGGGCTGTGCTTCGCAAGTGGCAGTCGAAGTGACGGCCGCAGTGTGGACGATATGGCTGGGCTGCCATTTTGCCAAAAGCTCGCGGGTCTGCGTTGCGTCGCCCAAGTCACAGTGAGTGCAGGTTGCTTTTTCAAACGTAATTGGGGATTTCCTGAAGACAGCCATGACCTCGCACCCGCATTTTTCCAAGGAACTCACGAGATGATAGCCTAAAAATCCAGAAGCACCCGTGACCATAACTCTCATGAGCCACCTCCAGCTCCTTTCTCGGCGAGTCGTGTGAGTCGCTCCACGGCACTTCTCAGCTTCTGAGTGTTGGTATGAGTATAGATCTGAGTGGACGTGATGGAGGCATGGCCAAGCAGGCGCTGAATCTCAAGAATGTCCACTTCGCTCAAATGCAAAAGGGTGGCGAACGTGTGACGAAGCTTGTGCGGACTGATTCTCCCTTTTACGATCCCCGCGCGTCTGACGTGCTTTTTGACAATATTATAAACTCCGCGGCCGGTAAGGCGCTTACCGAATTTGTTCACGAAAAGCGGTTCGGGATCCGCAGTAACGGGGCGGACCTCCAACCATGCCGTCAGTGCATCAATGACGATCGCGTTTAGGGGAATAAGACGCTCTTTTGAGCCTTTTCCCAGGACTTTAGCTGTTCGTCGCTCGAAATCTATGGAAGCAAGATCGAGCCCAACAAGTTCTTGCCTGCGCATTCCAGTAAAGGCAAGAAGAACGAGAATTGCGTAGTCGCGCACGCCCCACGTATCTGATAGTTCCGGGGCTGACAAAAGGGCGCGTAATTCGCTTTCCACGAGATAGATTGGTAGCTTGCGGGGAAGTTTTGGATTATGAATGTAGGCCGCTGGGCTATATTCGATGTGCTTTTGTTGCACACAGTACTCAAAGAAAACGCGTAACGACGCAATCGTTCGACTCAGCGTCGCGCTTTTGTGGCGACGCTCCTGCTGAAGATGGTTGAGGTAATCTTTGATATGCTGAGTGTTCACCCGACCAACGGATGGTTCCGACCCAAGCGTGCGAATGAGATACTCCTTAAACTTCTGCAGGTCGTAGCGATACGCGGCACGTGTGGAAGGAGAGAGGTTTCGTTCGACCTTAAGATATTGGTCGAACTCCGACATGATGTCTGAGAAAACGGCCAGCGCCATCCAACAGTTCTCCAGAAACAGCTTGTTCTACTCTCAGAAGACACATTAGTGTTTGCGCTTGATACGACACAACGCAACCAAAAACTCTTCTGACACAGTGAGAAGCAAAGCGACAATTCAGAGATTCCAGCAGGGGAGTGGCCATTGAATCTTGGACCGAAATGGAAGGCCAGAGGGGCAAGTCTTATTGCGCGGCTGACGGGCCGCTCCTTCGCATCGAGTTCTGCACGGTCCTTTGCGAAAAGCGCGGGGTGGATTGGCATCACGTTTCTGTTTTCGCGCGCTATCGGCATGATTGTGCCGCTTCTCGCGGCACGCTACTTGGGAAAAGAGATCTTCGGAAAAGCGACCCTTGCCATAACAGTCGGGCAATTTCTTAGCATGGTCATGCTCCTCGGCATGAACAACGCAGTCGTTCGATACGGGGCGCCGAAGCATCAGCCCCGCGAAGAAGTTGCCGCGGCTCTTTTTGTTACCGCTTTCGCTACCCTGGCTGTCCTGTTAGTCGTTGGCCTTGGCGGCGGTCAAGCCCTTGCGTGCACCTTTCATTTCGAGAAAGACATTATTCACTGGGGAGTGCTGTTCGCCCTCTTTGCCACGGCCTATGTTTTGACCACCAGCTTTTTACAGGCCTTTCATCGGTTCTACGAGAGGGGAGTGGGGGAACTGTTGACAGCCGTGAGTGTCGTTTTCGGTTTTGGTTGTGGGGTCCTCGCGTACGGGCGGCATTTAGCAGCGTATCTTCTCGCCATCTGCCTGGCGTTTCTCACAGCCACTTGCTACGCGGTGTATCATACAAAGCGACATTTAGGAACGATGGCTTGGCCTGCCCCTCACACGCTCAGGGTGATGACCGCCTATGGTACTCTTTCAACACTAGGCAACATCGGTTTTATCCTAACTTTTTACATTCAGCCCATGATCCTAAACAAGCTTTTATCAGCAAGTGAGGTCGGCCTGTTTCGCGTCTATCAAACAGCGAGCATCACCATAGCACAATCACTCTCCGTGATCTTCAACACCGTTTTCTTTCCCAAGGCCTCTGCAAGTGCTAACAGAAAGGAACTCTGGCGCGTGACCTGGAGGCTGTGGGCAGTTGCACTCTTGCCCCTGGGTGCCGCCTACATCCTATCGCAACTTGTGCTCATCCCGGTCGCAGGAAGAGACTATCCATTGAACTGGAACCTCATGGGACTTTTTGCGATAACATCGCTTTTCATAACGGTTCAGAGCACAGTCGGGCAGTTCCTGGGGGCAGAAGGGGTTCGTGGCGTTGCGGCCGGGCTTGTCGTTTCGATTGTGACTGGGAGCGTTTGTGTCGGGACAAGCTATCTGCTCGTGCCACGATTTCACTTAGCCGGGGCGTGCCTCGCGCTGCTTTTCGCTTATGCCATTGCTCTGGTTCTCGTCATTCTCGCCCAAGAGTATATCTTGCGTCACGGCATCCCTGGAAGTGCCCAAACCCCCGAGAGGGAAGCGGGGGAGTACAGGGGAGCCTTCGAGGCTCACAGTGCGAGCGAAATTCTGCCCGAGCTCGCATCCCGGGACAAGGAAGAGAATGAATAATGCAAATTTGTCCCTCCCCTTAGTGCGATCTCCTTCCAAGCCGTGCTGCAGACAGGCATCATTTGATACGCTTGATTAGAGATTCTTGATGTGGCTCTTTTGCGCCAATGCGCCAACGATTTGCTGCAGCAACTCTCCACAAAATCCCAAGAGTCCAACCTCGTCGCCAAATCAATCAAGCTCGCTGGACAACTGGTTGCTGAACGATCTTAGCGTTCCGGCCGGCAGCAACTAGCCTCTCCCCAGACAATCCACACTGGTCACAGTTGCAACGACAAGCTTCGTGGGCCCGGGATTTTGGCCTCGGCTGGCGTCGTGTGGGCTCCTGGAATCAGCCGAAAAGCCTGAAAATTGACTTTTCCACAACTTCTCTAAATGTAAATTTAAGGAAGTTTATGTGATAAACACGTAGATCATTGCAAAATTGGTGATTATTAGTATGAGGTTCGACTCGCACTTCTGAGTGATAATGTATTAAATGACTGATTGGTGTGTGTGTGGATGTCGTGGCTCTCGCACGCAATGCGGAGAGAATTGGCTGTGAGGAGCGGAGTGCTTCTCGCAGAAGTCGGGAAGAGTGAGAATTTTTTTGGCAGGCCACCAAGTGAGGTCGGCAACGGTTTTGGAGAGCCCAATTTTATTGGGTATGGGGAGGTCTAGCTCGAACGCCCATGGTCTACAGTGGTTGGGTTCGATTTAGAGGACATGCCCTCGTTAACCCTCAATGAGCATGCCTGGTGAGCACAGCAACTTTGGTGGTCGTTTTGGTAGGAGCTTAATGAACGCAAGATGTAAACGCATAAAACAAGCAGTATAATGGCTAGGCTCAGTGATGAGGTGAACGGGGAGGCGAGAGAAGAAGAAGAAGAACCTGTGCCGAAAACAAAGCGGGAATATTAGCGAGGCATTGGGAATTGAGCAAAATAGACATGCCCATCGCCACCTTGATCGCGTGCAGATGTATAAACCAGCACGACTTGGCTGTCCCCAACCGGTACTAGGACGAATGAGGGATGGCCAGCTGGACTTGGGGACATCGTCGCGATCATGGACGGAACAACTGCTTCTTTGGTTTGCGTTGGATCGCAACGTGCCAGGTGCACATACGTCTGGGAAGTGACGCGATCTTGGAAGGACAGGAGGAGGTCCGCCGTTGGCGAAATTGTTGTGATGACTGGGTCGGATTGTGGAGTGCCGCGAAGGGGCATTGCGAAAGTCACAAGTTGGGTGGTTGTGGTGAAGTCGCGGTCTTTCTTTTCCATCGTGAGCACGAGCCTGTCACCGAGGCCTGTGGCTTCGAACCAAGCGGCGGCCAAGAGGTTGTCGCGTGGATTCAGGGGAGTGACAATTGGGAACCGATTTGCAGGAATGGCGTGAAGCAATGGATGAGAAATCTTGAATGTCCAACCGTTGGAGACCGCGTGATACTGCGCGGCCATGGTAACGAAGTGTGAGTGTTTTGTCGTAAACCAAACGATGAAGGGGTCATTGTGAAGTATGAGAAGCTGAGGCGAGAAGATAGGAGACGCTGGACCGTGTGAAGCGGCAACATCCCAAACTTCGGCGGTCGAGCGGCCGGAATCAAATCTGGCTGCGAGCACAGATGAGCCATAATCAGTAGACTCTTGCCAGGTTAGCCAAACGTCTGGGGGAAAGGTATGCGTCACAGCAAGCCCTAACAAGTCGCACACTCCCCCATTGTGGCCAGCTCGGGATGGAAGTTCAATGGGATCAAGCCATTGTTCGCCAAGTCGCCGAAGTAAGCAAACGACGTCTCCTGCGGGCCGATGGGAAATCCAGGCGAGGTAGAGGTTGCCGAGCTCGTCGAAGGAAAGGACAGGGTTTCGATTTTCGCCGGGGGAGTCTCGGTCCGCAAGCATTTCCCCAAGCCACTCCCCTGCTATGTTTTCTCGTAGCACGATTCGCCGGCGCCCTGCCACGTAACCATCCCAGGCAACGGCCAGTCGGTTTGCTTGACTGTTGAGCGCGGCGTGCGCATGAGAGTTATCGAGGGAAATAGTGTCGATAGCTAAAAAGCGCAGGGTATCGTTGTCGGAGGCTGCCCCTTTTATGGCGAGAACGAGGAAAACAAGCACAATCATGCCTCCGCCCTGGCACGCCGCTTTCATATGCTGCCAGACGACGCGGGCAATTGGTTGCCTTACCGCGCGCGCATCTGGAGTTTTTGGTGCGATCTTCACATTCGTGCTTTCCTGCTCTCGAATGTTAGTAGAGTGTTGGTCCCTTAGGTGATTGGTTCCGTTTATTTGCGGAGAATTTTCCATTCTTTCGGAAAGTAGGTCAAGTTGCGATATCCGCTATGTTCGACCACAATTAAATCCTCGATCCTTACCCCACCAATGCCTGGCAGATAAATGCCGGGTTCGATAGTAATTACCATTCCTGGCTCAAGGACATCAGTCGAATGTGGGTTTAGTGTAGGTGCTTCGTGGATTTCCAATCCCACGCCATGGCCAAGGCCGTGACCGAAAAACTCTCCATATCCGGCTTTTTCAATAACATCGCGCGCCCGTTGGTCAACTTCACTTGCGGCAATGCCCGGACGCACAGAGTCGAGCGCCGCTAGCTGCGCGTCGAGCACGATTTGATAAATCTCGGCGACCTTTTGAAGGTTTGCTCCAGTTCCATAGCCAAAGGTGCGGGTCATGTCGCTACAGTAGTGGTGTTGCCGCACGCCCATGTCGACAAGTACGACGCCAGCCTCAGTGGTGAGTTTTTTGTCGCCAGGCACGGCGTGGGGGCGGGAAGCAGCCTCGCCGAATGCGACAATGCTCGGAAATGCTTCTTCCACTTCCTTTTCCACCATATTTTTTCGTAGTTCTTTGAGAAGGCCACGCTCCGTGATGTCGTTGAAACTTACGCCTGCGAGAACGTTTGCCAGAACTTCCTCGTTGAGCTCTTGGGCTTTTTCGATAGCAGCAATCTCAAATTCGTCTTTTTGTGCTCGCAGGTCGCGGATGATACGAGCGCTTTCAATGAAAAGGGTTCCCTGAGGAGCTAGCTCGGTTAGCTTCTTAAAATGATCGTATGAGGCAGTGCCCTCAAAACCAATGTGGAGTGGCCTGCTGGCGGAAAGAATTTGGGCGATTTCTTTCGTGGCTCCTGGCGAGGACGCGACAACGAGGTGCCAGGGCTGGGCGAGGTTCTGCTCTGCCGCTTCAGCGTAACGAAAGTCGGTGAGAAAAATACATTCCTCGTTGGTGATGATTAAGAAGGGATTACTACATGCGAATCCCGTGAAGTAGAACGCATTGGGGAGCGTGGAGACAACAAAAGCGTGAAGTTCCTTTTCTTCCATCGCCGCGCGGAGGCGGTTCAGTCGCTGTGCGAGATTTGGCTGCGGAGGGTGTTCGGGTTTGTCCAACATGGAAGCAAGTCTCGGATATCGACGGAGCGATGGTCAAGCAGAGGCGTCGCACCTGCCGTGCGCGGGCTAAAGAGAATCACAGATAATTTATCTCCTCTTGCAATTACCAAAATCGGCTAACTTCGCAGCCTCTTGCTGCTGCTTATTAGACACGAACTCGGAGCCGACTGTGGGACATCACCAAACGTTGAGCTCTGAGATAGGCCCACTCACAAGTTCATGAAGGACTTTTGACTGCTGGTCCACGTTGCTATTGAAGAGTCCCTTTTTCAGACGAGAGTTGTAGTAGATATCTGGACTTCCCGTCCCGCCATAGCCCCCCTTCGTAACCAACGTGCCGTAGATCGTTGCATTGCCCGTTCTCGACATGTTACCTGTCACGTAGAGTAAGCCATCAAGGTAGCAATTCGCAACGAGGCGGCCCGTTGTGTTTCCTGTTGGGTCCGCTGCATATTCGTCTGGGTTTTTCATGAGGACAGTGGGGAATGCTCCTCCACCGGAGGTGGACCAGTTCCCGTTGCAGTAAATCATTCCCTTCCAGAAGAACGCATCGCTAGAACCCAATGAGACATTGACCGGCGTCCCATCTTTCGTTCCTTGGGGGGTATCGATAAAGAGAATACGATCGGGTAGAGAGGATGTATTGCCGTTCGACGGGACAAGTTTCTTCATAGAGATTTGCGCCAGGGAGGTGAAGAGCGTATTCCCCGTAGCAACGGTGGTCAGCATCCCCGTGGGCGTCACGTAAAGTGTTTGTCCTTTTTCGTTTACAAAACCGGACCCGCTTGTCTTGGGACGCACGTAACCATTGTTAGCAATGGCAAAGCTTTTCCAGAAATCGTAGTCGAGTGCGACGTCGAGTGTGTTGGACACTTCCAGGGCAATCTGTGGCCAATTCTGGATAAGGGCACCGCTTCCCATGGGATAGAGTGTTTGGCCATCGGGTATTGGATCGAACAGAATTCCGCGCCCCGTATTGGGGAGGGCCCATTGGCCTGGTTGCGTCCAATTATAGTCCCCCGCAAGCTGTAACTTAGCTGGCACGAGAGGATTGCTCCCACTCTGAAACGCGCCATTGAGCACCTGGACAAAGAAATCGGTCACGGGTACGCCGTTTAGGCTATCAGGGAAAATGGGTCTTAGGTTGGACCCCACCTTGTTGTAAAGCTTATCAGCTGTCTGCCATTTCACCCATTTTTCGTCGCCGACGCCTGCTCCTATGAACTTATTGGCCGCTGCGCTCAGCGTGTAGGGGTCGCCGGGCTTGCTCGGTAGCGTCAATGGGCTCAACCCTAGCAAGGTGATTGGACCTTTGGAAAGAATTGGCCCCCAGTGGATGTTAAGACTGCTGGTCCCTCCTGCAGTTACGATTGCGCCGGACATGAGCCCGGCGCTGGAGGCAAGCAAAGGTTGGTTAATTTGATCAACTCCTGGCACAATGAGAATTTTCTGTTGAACAATGCGTGTTTTCGATCGGGGCGGACCCAAAACTTGCCCTTCAGATTCAATAATGAGCGACACTTTGCGCAAGTCGTCCTTCGAATAGGGACCTGCTGGCGCTAGCCCGGAACTTCGATAGGGAGTCGTGATCCGAATGCGTGTCACATAAGCACGAGCCCCGTCGCCGCCACTCATAAAGAGTTTCTCTGACGGATTGCTAAACGTGTCATTTCGGAAGTGAACGACTTTCCCGTCCGGCCCTGTGAACTCATACAGGACCTGTCGCCCGTCGGGCAGCACTTGACCACTGCCGAAAGAGCTATCGAACGCGGTGAAGTAAGAGACAATCTGGTTGACCGTGATGCTATCGAGAAGCGAAACGTTGTCTCGATTAGCGCGCACGTAATTGCTCAATGCAATGGCGCCCGAGGTAATCTTTTCGAGCTTCTCCCCTATCGACGTGCCAACTTGCTGTTTAGCAATATTGGGGTTCATTAGCCACGTCTTCGTGGCCGCGAGGCCGGACATTGCAGCGTGATAGGCTTCCTCATAAAGCATTTTGTTCAGCGTGGAGCGAGACAAGTCTCGCACGTGAAGCACCATCACGCCCACCACGAAAAACATCACTCCCACAAGAATGAGGGTGACGACAAGCGCGGAACCGCGCTCACAAAGTCGCAGGACCCGATGTTGTAATGTCGTTCGCATAATTCATGTCTCCCTTGTCTGGGAAGTGGTTCTTAGCAATGACATCCGTGACAAACTGGCCAAATTGTGGATTCCCCGGATCGTCCAAAATACGAGAAAAACCGCGATAGGTGAAACCAGCAACAAGCGTCAAACGGTACATAGTTTGGTATTGTATAGCGAAATTTTCCAGATGCTCAAACTTGAAGGTTGGTTTGCCCACTGGATCACCGTCTGCGTCCCAGGTGACCGCATTCATATTGTCGTACCAGTGGAGCTCCTTCTTTTTCGAGTGGTAAGCTAGGACACCAGTTGTCACTTCGGTCCCTGAAATCGGCATCGCGACGAGGATCCGCTTGTACTCCGCAGCTTCGGGCGAGTCCGTAGGAAAGATCGAGTAATATGCTGCCCTGCGTAGCAGGTTTGCTGTCACTTCCGTAGCATTGGATGTGTTAATCTGACTCAAGACCTGCTCATGGACTCCAACGAAATTGCGGCTTGCGTAATAAGTAAGATAGGCAAGAAAGCTGAAAATAAAGCTGAGGACTGCTATTGCGGTGACCATTTCCACCAACGTGAAGGCGTGCTTGCCGACCGATGTTAGCCTCTTGTTCATGTTGTGCCGGCCCTTACAAGCGTTGACATGCTTACAGTTTGAGTTCGAGATGCACTACCAGCTGGAACCCACGTGACAGTGACGCGGCATAGCGACAGGCGGCCCTGCAGTGGGGCGGGGGTGGGATTATCCCAGTTCACTGTGCCGTCATCATTCACGGGATAAAAATTGACTTCCACATTAGCCAGGATTTCTAATCCCGGTGCGTTGAAAGGTACCAGCGTTTTCACGCCCGCATCAATTGATGCATTAGTGTGAACAGCCTCCATTGTCTGGCGAGCATAGTTAAGGGCAGCGAGTCGCTGCTTGTCGAGTTCCATCGCCTGGCGGCTGTAAATGATACCACCCACAACCGCAAGCCCCACGATCAGTGTGAGGAGCATCGAGAGGATGACTTCGATCAGCGAAAAACCTTTGTTTCGCTGTTTTCCAATCATGGCTTTATCACCCGCTATCACTTTCGTTGTCATAGCGCTGCAAGATTTGTACCGCAGATTTTGCATAGCAATCAAGGATAAAACTCGTCCTACTAAAGCCCGTTTTTGGAATGACCAGCGGCATACACCGCTTCCATTTTCGGTGAAACGGTTTAGGTAGGAGCCTTCGTTTTATAGAAATGAGGAAGTGGTTGCGCACAATTTTTGTGCGATAGTGTGTAATTTGCGTCTCAGTCGGTGATGCGCCTTTTGAGGTCAGGTAGTGTTGATTGATCGCCAGCTACCATGTAGCGGGCCTCTTTATCGGTACGGGTCACATTTTCATAGACTCCCGCATCGCGACGCACGAGTTTGGTAAACCCGAGTTCTTTGAGCTTAGAATCTCCGATGGGGGTGCAGATGCCTGGAGCAAAAAGGAGCTTTTCGACAGCAGTGTCCGGCAGCGTATCGCCCAGATCCAAACCGGCGAGTGCGCAGAGTTTCCCCCAGGTGTCGATGCGTTCACTCATCGAGTGAAAGACCGTAACCGTTTTCCCGTTGGCTCGGCAGAGGTACTCGTAGACAGGCATCGTTCGCTCACTCCGATGGCAACGTACTTAACTTATTAGCGCATCTTCGCCAGTAATCTTCACCCGCTGGTTTCGTGAAGCGTGACGCTGGGCTTCGATAATTCGCCTTATGATCGTCACGGTGTGATCGAGGTCGTCGTTGATCACAACGAAATCATACTTTTCAGCAAAGTTGATTTCGTGCCGCGCGTTACGTAAACGCTTTTGTATGACCGGCTCGCTGTCTGTGCCTCGGGCTCGAAGACGTGCTTCGAGTACCTTCAGCGACGGCGGGAGGACGTAGATGAGCACCGAGCGATCGCAGAGTTTTTTTATAGTCAAACCTCCGACGACGTCGAGATCCATTACGACATCTCGCCCGCGCGCGAGTTTTTCTTCCACGAGGTCGCGGCGTGTGCCGTAGTAGTTGTCATGTACTCGTGCCCACTCGTAAAAGGCATTCTGCTCGATGAGGCGAAGAAATTCTTCCTCACTCACGAACCAGTAATCGCGACCATCTACCTCTCCGGGGCGCGGGGGGCGGCTAGTCACCGAGACTGAGTAGTCGAGATTGGGATCGGCTGCCAGTAGGGCGCGACAAACCGAGCTCTTTCCACCTCCACTCGGCGAGGAGAGAACGATGAGCATCGGAAGGGATTCTAATTCAATAGCCATGGTGAATGTGATTTTCGGCAGGTATGGCCAAAAAGCGTCAAGCTACTTCTTGGGCACCTCTGTTTGCGAAAGGGAATGAGGATAAGTCGGAGTGGCAAAGAGCGGCACAGTGATTTTCCAGATCATGACTCCCACCAGGATGGCAATGCAATCCGTGATCCAGTCGGCCACTGAGCAAGAACGCTCGGGGACAAAAAGTTGATGAAATTCATCGGAAAGGCCGTACGCCGCACCGATGAGGAATGCTCTCATTAATTCTCGCAACGACACGGCGGGCAGTGGCTTTGTTACTGCCCGCGCGAGCCAGAAACCGAAGGGGGTGTACAGCGACGCATGAACAATCTTATCGGCAAAAGGAATGGTAACCTGGGGATATGCTGAACCTGGCAGAGCAGAAAGGATAAAAATAAAAGTCCCCCACAGGAAGGGGGCAACGAATCGCTCTGTGGTCTTTTGAGGCAATACAACAAAAAAACGAGAGATGAGGCGCACTCCTGGAATTGACAACAAAGATCTCGTCTGCATCCTCTACGTCGGAACTTTCAACCTAGGACAGTCTCTTTTGCTTTCTCGTAAATAAGCTTACCGCCGACTTCGACGCTGTCTACAATGCAAATGATTGCTGCGTCCACAGGCTTGTTGCGGGTTTGTTCGGTGAGCCGTGCGCTGCTCCCTTGAACCACGATTACAACGTCGCCTATGCCCGCCCCGATAGCGTCGCACGCGATCACATAGCTTGATGAAAGTTTCATGTCGAGTTGCAGATTCTGGACTACCAGCAGTTTAAAACCTGTCATTCCCTCATCTTTGTGTGTGGATACGACAGTGCCGACGACTCTTCCCATGAGCATGGCTAAAAGGTCTCCTCATCTGGCTGGGCTAACTTTGTGGATAACCTGTGAATTATTGTGAACAGAATCGCGTGCGGACGCAAGAGGACAGCATGTTGCATAACAGAAAACGCTTTGTATGATAAAACATTGAAAATGGAAATGTTATGCAATTTTGCGGACACAGATCATTTACCCTTGACACCACGAGTTTGCAGCAAATTACGGGCTCTGCAAGGCCTAAGGGCAGCTGTGGAAAAATCTTCCAACAAAGCCCGTTTTTGCTCAAGTTTCAGATGTGTCCCCATGCTCCACTGGGGCAGGACGACTCCAGAATGCGGGCGCACAATCATTTCTTTGGCTCCGCAAGCTTCCAAAGTTGATCGGCTACTTGTTCGAGCTCGGTGCGAATCGCGATCGCCTTTAGCCAACGTTCGGGGATGGCCTGTTCGCCGAAACGCGCCCCAAGAAAAGTCCCCGCAATTGCTCCAAATGTCGCCGCATCTCCGCCGAGATTCACGGCTCTCACGAGACCTTCTTCGAAATCGATGGCATTAAGAACGATCCAGTAAGCTGCCTGAGTGAGCGGGATGGCGTCGCCCTGCGTGTCGAGTTCGTCATATTGCAACTTGTTCACGGCTTTGAGTGCCTTGACCATATCGGTTTCGGGCACTTTCGTTCCGACCATTTGGCGATAATCTTTTGATTCACGCGCTTCCGTAACAAAACGCCACGTTTTGAACAGTAGCTTCGAGGGATCTTTGCCCGAGGTGAGGTATGACACTCCGAAATTGAACGCAAGGCAGGCATCAATGCAGCGCTGATCGTAGTGGGTGATTCGGCAAAGATTGATCGTGTCTATAATCAATTCTTTCGGCGTGAGGCGGCGCAACATTCCGACGGGTGCGACGCGCACCAAGGGCCCGCCCCCAGCAGCATGTTCGGGTATTTCTTCGGCCACCTTCTGGGCCACTGTGAACAGATCCTTCGCGCGTGGTTTCAGACGGGTGAGCACGGCCTGCGTGATTGGGCCCGCTCCTTGTTTAGCTGTGGGATGATTTGCGAGAGTGTCGGCCAACGTCTTTGCGACTGCGCGCCAGTCGATTTCCTCCGGCATTTCGAGAAGTGCCTTTGCCACAGCGAGTGCCAATGCGGTGTCGACGCCGACCTCCCCAGGACGCACGTTGAGGCGTCCCCCCCCGACAACCTCGCGGTGGACTCCGTATTTCGAATAGACCTCTTGGCGCGACAAATCATCAACGGTGGCGCCAAGCGCATCCCCGACAGCTGCTCCAACGAGAGCTCCGCGATAGTAGTCCTGAATCGGATCCATCTTTTCTACCTTCCACTAGTGAGCTTTTGCTTATTTTATTAATTTTGAATTTGTTTGCATGCCTTGAACGTTAGTATGTGTGCTCGATATCGGGAAACTTTCTCGTACGCACTTCACTGGCATATTGTTGCACCGCGTTGGTCATTTCTGCCAGCACGTTGGCATAGCATTTAGCAAATTTAGGCGGCCGACCTGCCGTCAGCCCGACAATGTCGCTTATCACAAGGACCTGGCCGTCGCACTCAGCGCCCGAACCAATCCCTATGGTGGGAATGTTCAGCTCGTGCGTGATCTGATTAGCAACGGATGGCACAACAGCTTCGAGGACAATGGCGAAAACACCGGCTTTTTCTAAGAGCTTTGCTTCTTCGAGAAGGAGCGCTGCATCTTCTGGGGTCTTGCCTCGGACCCGATATCCCCCGAATCTGTGGACAGACTGGGGCAACAGACCGATATGACCGAGCACAGGTATGCCAGCAGCAAGGATTCGCTCGATTGCGGGCAAACTCTCGCGGCACCCTTCGAGTTTCACTGCTTCAGCTCCGGCCTCTTGAACAAACCGTCCCGCATTGCGCACAGCCTCTGCCGGTGAGGACTGATAGCTGAGGAAAGGCATATCGGCGATAAGGAACGCGTTTTTTACTCCACGCTGCACGGCGGCAGTGTGATGGAGCATCATTTCCATCGTGACAGGTAGGGTGGTTTCAAAGCCCAGGGCGACCATTCCGAGCGAGTCACCGACCAGCACAGCATCGACATCGGCTGCTTCTGCAGCAAGAGCGGTCGGATAATCATGGGCAGTCACCATCACAATGCGCCGCCCTTGCTCTTTGAATTTGCGGAAATGATAAACTCGCCGTTTGAAGCCTTCCGGAGGTTGTTGGCCGTCGGTTGTCATCGTAATTTTGTAAGCACATTGAATAGCCCCATGTCAACAACATGCGGGCGCAATGTGGTCGCAAACTGCATTACAACACTTTGCTGCAAAATATCACTGAGCGATAGGATCCTGGTCCGAGGCAGAATCTTCTCTTTGTGGTAATAACCGGCGAGCAAATTCTAAGGCCTGCTCGTGCGTTGCGATCTGTCCCTCAAGTTGGGCGTCCTGCACTGCCGAAAGGATTTTCCGATAGATTGGGCCCGGCGGAATTTGGAGCTTATCGCGCAGATCATGCCCGGTAATAAGCGGGGGCGGTAAGGTGCGCGCTACGCCACCAGCGCGCAGTTTATGAAGTTCTGTGCGAGCAAAATAATAGTTGTCGAGCTTGCCATGGCTGGCTTCGCAGTCGGCTTTGTGAAGTTCAAGTTCTTCGGTGATTGTTGGAGCAGCCAGAAAACGAGCGCGTTTGGCGGGACGCATCTCCTTGATGGAGATGAACATCATGTGGCGACGCACCATCTCGACAACTTGCTCTCGTTCTGCATTTGAGAATTTTAGGCGGCGGCAGATTTCATCAGTAAGCTCCGCTCCCACCTGATCATGATTTGGAAAGGTAATCCTGTCCCCCACTCGCGTCTGTGTCACCGGTTTGCCGACGTCATGAAGAAGAGCTGCAAATGCAAGTGTCACCGAGGGGTTTGGTCCAAGTTTTTTAAGCAGAAGTTTCGTGTGGGTCAAGACGTCGCCCTCCGGATGATACTCGGGTGGCTGAGCCACGCCTTTCATCCGAGCAACTTCTGGCAAGAGGATCTCCAGAGCGCCAGAATGATCGAGTAGATCAAGAAAGCGCGCAGGATCTTTGCCAGTGAAACCTCTGATAAGCTCTTCGCGTATTCGTTCGACACTGAGAGCAGAAAGGTCCCGCACGTGTCTTGAAAGGGCCGACCACGTTTGCGATTCAATTTCGAAGCCGTGTGTTGCAGCGAATCGCAGTGCGCGCAGAACACGGAGTGCATCTTCCTCGAATCGGGCATCGGCATTGCCCACAGTTCGCAGAAGCTTTTTCTCTAAATCTGGGATTCCCCCAACGTGGTCAAAAATCTCATCCGTAAAGGGATTCCAGTAAAGCGCGTTCACGGTAAAATCACGGCGTTGCGCGTCAGCTTCACGCGTCGAGAATTTCACGGACGACGGATGTCGGTGGTCCGCATAGAGACTTTCACTGCGGTAAGTGGTGACTTCTACTCGTTGTCCACCACGCGCAATCAATACAACTCCGAACTCAATCCCGATGGGTTTACAGTTTTCCCCATAGGTTTCGATGAGCTTTTGGGGCACAGCGTCGGTCGCGATATCGCATTCCTTTGCAGGAATAGCCAGGAGATGGTCGCGTACGCACCCCCCGACGAGGAGTGCTTCGTGACCCGCCTGCGCCAGGTCGCGCAAGACTTCGATTGCAAGAGACCAATTCGGAGTTGATTCGTGATATTGACACATTCTGGCACTCCAATAAGGCTTAAACGACGCCGAATTTACGAGAGCAAAGGGCCGTGGCAACAGTAGAGCATAAAAAAGTTAAAATTGCTTACCTAATTACCAGCCTAGACGTAGGCGGTAGTGAACGACAACTTGTGGCATGGGTCAAGGGGCTGCCCAAAGATCGGTATGAATGCCATATTTTGTGTCTCTCAGGGTTTGGGCCGCTCGAAGAGGCTGCTCGTCACGCAGGCGCGATACTTCACGATCTGCGTTATCCTCGAAAGCGGGCGCCCGGGACTATTCGCGGCTCCACGCTACCCGCTGCATTTGCTGCGTGGCTGCGTTTGCTCCTTTTGCTGAAAAGGCTAAAACCTGATATTCTTCACACGATGATACCAGCGTGCAACGTGCTCGGCGGTGTGGCCGGACGTGTCGCCGGGGTTCGGCGCATGATTTGTACCAAGTTGGCGCTTGGGCACTATCGTGACAACAGCCACATTCTTGCTCGCCTGGAAAACATTGTGGATCCATGGTTCAATCTCATACATTGTAAAAGTCGTGCTATCGCGGAAGATGTTCTGCGGCGCGAGCCAGTGCCGGCGCATAAGTTGCGGTTAGTCTACAACGGGATTGATTTGACGCGGTTTGACAAGTTACCACCGCGAGAAATCATGCGAGCGGAGCTCGGGCTTCCAGTGGACGCTATTGTTGTCGGCACCGTTGCGAATCTCATTCCTTATAAGGGCCACAGAGAAATCGTCGAGGCCGCGGCGTTGCTCGTCCCCAAATTCCCTCAGATGAAGTTCTTGTGGGTTGGGCGCGATGATGGCATAGCGGCATCTCTTTTTGAGCAGGCACAGCTCCTCGGAGTTGCAGAAAACATTTGTTTCTTGGGACCGCGGCAGGATATCCCACGCGTGTTGGCAGCAGTGGACATGCTAGTGAGCGCTTCGCACGAGGAAGGATTCTCCAATGTCATCTTGGAAGCAATGGCTGCCGGATTGCCAGTCGTGGCAACGCGCGTTGGTGGCAATCCTGAGGCAGTCGTCGATGGCGAGACTGGCTATATCGTGGCGCCTAAGGATCCCACGAGTTTAGCTGCAGCAATTGAAAAACTCGCGGCGGAACCGGATCTTGCCCGAACCATGGGGGAAAAAGGGCGAGTACGCGTGCGGGCGAATTTCTCCTACGAAGCTATGATCCTCGGCCTGGAGAGGCTCTATGACGAGCTCTTGACCACGATCGCTTGAGACTAGCAAAGTCCAAGTGATTCACTGCTTCAGACTTTTTCATTACGGAGGGATTCATGAAAGGCGTCGTTCTGGCGGGCGGGTTGGGAACACGGCTTTATCCTCTTACGAAGATTACAAATAAACATCTTCTTCCCATCTATGATCAGCCGATGATCTATTACCCCATCCAGCAGCTCGTGAATGCTGGCATACGCGAAATTATGCTGGTGACTGGGGGATCATTCGCAGGCCACTTTCTCAACCTACTGGAAAATGGCGGGGACTTTGGGTTGCGACGTTTGCACTATGCTTTCCAGCGCGGGGAAGGGGGGATTGCTGATGCACTGAAACTTGCGGAAGATTTTGTCGACGGCGAGCGATGTGTCGTTATTCTTGGTGATAACATTTTCCAAAACCCAATCGCGCCCGCTGTTGAAAAATTCCGCAACCAGTCGGAAGGCGCGCGAATTCTTTTGAAAGAGGTGCCCGATCCCCAGCGCTTTGGCGTAGCGGAGCTGCGTGATGGCAAGGTCATCTCGATCGAGGAAAAACCGGTTCAGCCCAAAAGCAACTACGCCGTGACGGGTGTCTACATGTACGATGCGTATGTGTGGGAGGTCGTGAAGACGCTCAAACCTAGCCGGCGAAACGAACTCGAGATTACCGATGTGAACAATGCCTATATTGCACGCGGAACGCTTTGCTACGACATCGTCGAGGGTTGGTGGACCGATGCAGGGACCTTCGATAGCCTTCTGCGCGCAAACAGTCTTGTCGCTCAGCAACGCCGTTCGGACGCGGCATTCGCACAATGAGGGTAGCGCAACAAGGAAGGCCATCCACCCTACGCGGCGGGCTGGCCCTCCTCTGTTTGACTCATAAGCGCCATCATTTTCTCACGCATTTCGGCCGGGTAATGGCAGCGCTGCAACGCGATCTCTCCCGTGATAATGCCGCGCTTATAGAGGTTGAGCAGATAGTCGTCGAGCGTGATCATGCCCTGCTTGGCACTCGTTTGAATTGTTGAAATGATACGGTTGACCTTTTTCTCGCGGATGAGGTTTGCCACCGCTGGCGTGTTGTGCAAAATTTCGTACGCGGCGACGCGGCCTTTTCCACTGGCACGGGGCACAAGTGTCTGCGCGATGATGGTACGAAGCGCAACCGAGAGCACTGCACGGATCTGCTCCTGCTGGTTAACGGGGAAGGCGTCAATAATACGGTTGACTGTTTCTGAAGCGGACACAGTGTGCAGTGTGGCAAAAACGAGGTGACCTGTTTCTGCAGCGGTGATTGCGGCTTCCATGGTTTCGAGGTCGCGCATTTCGCCCACGAGGATTACGTCCGGGTCCTGGCGCAACGCCCCGCGTAGCGCATAGGCAAAACTGGGTGTGTCCACGTGGAGCTCGCGATGGGTGACGATGGCTTTCTTGTGTGGATGAATGTACTCAAGCGGATCTTCGATGGTGATGATGTGGCAGTATCGCTCGGAGTTGATATAATCGATCATCGTGGCCAAGGTCGTCGTCTTACCGGAACCAGTCGGGCCAGTCACGAGAACAAGTCCGCGGTGTGCATGAAGCACTTCGATAATTGAGTCGCGGGGCAGTCCCAATTGATCGAAGGTCAAAATCTTCGACGGAATGAGACGCATGACGATTGAGATGTTGCCACGAGCTCGAAAAACTGCGCAGCGGAAACGCGCCAGATCGCTGTAAGCATAGGCGAAGTCGGCGCTACCTGTTTCCTGAATCATTTGTTGATAGCGTGGCGGGGTGATCTCGCGCATCAAGCGGTCAGAGTCTTCCGGTGTGATGATATGCGGATCAACCACGTCGAGGATTCCGTGGAGACGCATCACAGGCGGTTTTCCCACCGAAATGTGAAGGTCTGAAGCTTCGCGTTCCACGACGAGCTTTAGCATCTCGTTCATTTCAAGCATGGTGGCAAACCCTCTCTCGTCGTTCCTAATTCTGCATGTTTCGTGATGGGATTATGGGGCAGAATATGCCTGCCCCCAACTAAGAAATTAGCTTCGACCGCCCTCGGCAATCTCGGCAAGAAGATTCGTAAGCGACGTCAGTGAGTGGGTGGTGGCCACTCGGCGCGCGCGAACGCGGTTTTTTCCAGCCAAATCATAGGCGGCGCGTTTCCAAGAGCTTCGCTGGCGAAGTTGATCCCGTGGGTTCCTTCCTGCGTGCTCCAATAATGCAGCCCCACGCGTTCGCCTTTTTGATTATAGGCCCAACCGACAAAGATCACGCTGTGCCCAGATTTGTTGTGCCGCCAGATTTGAACGAAATCCCCCGGAACAGCTTCCTCAGGTCGAATTTTTCTTCCGAAGTGAAAAGCCTCGAAAGCGTCGCCGGGACCTGCCGCATAAAGTTCTTTGCAAAACCATAGCCGCTTGAATTCACGAGGATCTACTCGTTCAAGTAGCGGACTCACGCCGAGTGCTTCGTAGCATTTGTAGAAAACTTCCAAGGTAAGTCCACAACAGAACGTTCTTGCCTTCGGCTCGCCTTTCATAAAGCGACGACCAGCAACGATGACGTCGGTTGTGCATCCGTCATACTCTAACTCCCCTTTCCGCGGCCAGAAGTAATCGTGAAGACCTGTCCGGGGATAACTCAGCAGGACTTCCACGACCTTGCGGTTGAAAGTTGGCAGTGTTGTGGACGTAGCAAGTAATGCTTCTTCGTAGCAGAAAGGACGAATTTCGGTTATCCACTTGGCCGAGGTAAGGCGGTCCTTCGTTTCGATATAGGTGACCGGCGACGAGCAGGGCAGGTCGTTTGCTTTCATGCTTAATTCGACGGCTCCACTTGTCTCGGCGCAGGCGGCTCTCGAGAAGGCAAGAATAATTACTGCTGTCAAGATTGGGTGCGCAATCATGCCAAGCTCGTCCTTTCGATTCTATCGCAAGCCTCTTCGATGCGTTGCTCAGAGGCCGTCAATGCAATGCGAATAAATCCTTCCCCACGCTCGCCAAATGCTGTTCCCGGGGTAACCATCACAGCGCACTTTTGGAGGAGCTCCATAGTCATCTCCGTTGATGTTTTCCCGTTGAGTGTTGGAAGCCAGACATAGAACGTACCACGAGGGCGGGTGAAATTAGGCCACTTCAAGCGCTCCAGTCGATTCAGCAAGATCTGGCAGCGGCGCTCGTACACGTCCAGCAGGGGCGGAACAAGTTCGTCGAAATGTTCCATCGCTACAATAGCTGCGTCTTGGACAGCACCGAAAACACCGGAGTCGACATTAGCTTTGACTTCCGCCAAAGCGCCAACGACAGCGCGATTACCGGCAGCAAACCCGATTCGCCATCCCGTCATATGGAAGGTTTTGGAGAAAGAGTGGAACTCAAGACCTACGTCTTTCGCGCCAGGAACTTCAAGGAAGCTATGGGCGCGCTCTCCGCGAAACACCATGTCAATGTAGGCTGCGTCATGCGCCACCACAAACTTGTATTTTTTTGCAAACCAGACTACCTTTTCAAAAAACTCCAGGGGGGCAAAAGTTGCCGTAGGATTGTTAGGATAGTTTAGCCAGAGAAGTCGTGTACGTGCCAAGGTATCGGATGATACAGCGTCAAGGTCGGGGAGGAAATTGTTATCAGGCAATAGAGGTAACGCGTATGGCTCACCACCGGCAAAAAGTGCGGAAACACGGTAAACCGGGTATCCTGGTTCGGGATAGAGCACAACTTTACCGGGATCAACGACAGCTAAGGGAAGGTGTCCAATACCTTCCTTGGAGCCGATGAGCGCAACGATTTCGCTGGTGGGATCGAGCTTCACCCCATGCTTGGTTTCATAGTAGCGCGCGATTTGTTGTCGTAGGGCCAATTTCCCCGTGCCGAGCGGATAGCAGTGATTCTCTGGTTTTTCAGCAGCGTGTGCGAGGGCCTCTACGATGAGCGATGGGGTCGGCAGATCTGGATCTCCGATGCTGAGGCTGATGACATCTTCGCCTCGCTCGATCGCTTCTTTTTTCATGCGATCAAGTTCGACAAAGATATACGGTGGAATTTGGCGCAAGCGTTGAGCAATCTCCATCGTTGACTATCTCCTTTCTTGCTGTTAGCGCGGTAACTGAGAGGCTAATAGTCTTGCATTATTGCCTAGGGAAGGGGATTCGTTTCGCCAAAGAGTGCGTCAGAGGCGTTTTCCTCGTCGCGAGTCTCGATTCTTTTTCCTCGAAGCCCTACACTGTAGCCCATCGCGCGAAGAAGCTCGGTCACCTCGAGATTGTCGTAAGAGCCTGAAAACATCACGCGTTCGAATATGGGGCTATACTCCCATTTCGACGGATGTGAAGCGTTGGGTTTGGGTTCAAGAAGAGTCGAGAGCTGGGCGTCAAGCTGGTCTGCATGATGCACGATGACAGCCTCGAGGGTGTGTGGCTGTTTGGGTGAGCCAAACTCGAGGTAGCCATGATGGCTGAGCACGATGTGTTGGATGAGTACTTTTTTGTGAGCAGGTGGAGAACCAAGGCGAGTCGCTTCGTATTCTATGAGCGCAAAACCCATCGGTATGTGGCCGATCAGTCGTCCCATGTCGGTGTAGGCGATTTTTTTCTCGAAGGAAAATTCGATGGTTTTTCCGATGTCATGAAGCAACGCGCCGGCAAGTAAGATGTCAGTGTTTGCTGCGGGATAGTTCTCCGCAATTTTCAGGGCGTTTTTGGTTACCATGACAGTGTGTTCTAGCAAGCCGCCGAGATAGGCTTGATGCATGGTCACTGCGCTCGGAGCTCGCCTGAATCGCTTCCAGAAGCGGGGTTTACTAAAAATCGCCTGCACGAGGTTGAGAATGTCAGGATCACGAATTTTCTCAACGAGTGCCCAGAATTCTTTTTCGAGCTCCTCTACCGGATAGGGGGTAACCGGAAGAAAGTCCTCGGGATTGACGCATTCATCGGGCACCTTTTCTGCCTTCGACACGTGAACCTGGAGCTGGTTTTGGTGGGAGCGCACATCGCCAGTCACCTTGATGTAATCATTTTGGCTGATTGCACCGTTCTTGAATGCGCTGAAGTTGTCCCACATTACGCCGGTGATTTTACCAGAAGCATCGCGAAGCACCATCGTAAGGAACGTCCCGCCGTCTTTGCGCGGGCGGATTTGAAAATCCTCGAGAAGGTACACGCCCTCGACTCTGTCGCCGTTGCGAAGCTGAGAAACTTCGATGCGCGGTAGTCCTGCGGTCATTCTTTGCTGTCTTCCATTCTGTTTTCCCCTATGTGTATCGGCCTTGGGAGTTAATGCAACTTTCAAGAGACAGGCGGTCGGCCTCACGTGAATTTAGCCCGCAAAAGCCAAATACTTTGAGATAAGCACAGAGTGTGGAGACCACCAACAATGCCTTTTCTTCGTAGCTATCACATCGTGACGTATGGCTGTCAGATGAACGACAACGACTCGGAAATCATGTCTGGCATACTCGAGGCCAAGGGACTCGTGTACGAGCCAGCTGCGGAAAAAGCTGATGTCGTTGTCGTTAATACGTGTGTGGTCCGCGAAGGGGCAGAAGAGCGCGCCTTGGGCCGCGTGGCTAACCTTGCCGCGGCGAAAAAACAGGGCACCTGCAAGATCATCGCGGTCAGTGGCTGCATGGCCCAAAAAGAGGGGCACCAGCTATTGGACGCACTGCCGTTTGTGGACCTCGTGGTCGGCACCCGTGACCTTTTCAAGCTTGGCTTGCTTATCGAACAAGTCTTCACAAGTGGCGAGCGCTTGGTTGCGGTCGAGGATATCGACAAGCCGGTTTTCGCTAGCGTTCAGCCGGTTCGGCGATTTTCTCAGGTGCGCGGCCTTGTCACGGTCATGTATGGATGCAACAACTTCTGCACGTTTTGCATCGTTCCGCACACGCGCGGACGCGAAGTGAGCCGGCCGGTCGGCGAGGTAGTCGAAGAAGTGCAACGATTGGCGGAGGAAGGCTACGCGGAAGTTATTCTTCTCGGCCAAAACGTGAACAGCTATTATGATAAGCAAAAGCGTGCAGATTTTGCCGACTTATTGGCTGCGGTGAACGACGTGAACGGCATTCGGCGGATTCGCTTTGTCACCTCACACCCAAAAGATTGCTCACCCCGACTTATTGAAGCGATGGCGACACTAGACAAGGTGTGTGAATCCATTCATTTACCTGTGCAGGCGGGTTCGAACCGTGTGCTCCGGCGGATGAAACGCTTTTACACTAAGGAAGAGTACCTCAATTTGCTGGAAGCTCTGAGAGCCCGGGTTCCATGTGTAGCCATCACAACAGACATCATTGTTGGTTTCCCCGACGAAACGGAGCAAGATTTTGAGGAAACTTACGACCTGATGCAGCGTGCGCAATGGGATAGCGCGTTCATGTTCATGTACTCCCCGCGTCCCGGCACGAAGGCCGCTGAGTGGGCAGACTCTGTGGCCCAAGAAGAGAAAAAGCGCCGACTGCAACGTTGTATAGCGCTTCAGGAGAAGATTAGCACCGAGATTAATGCCCAGCTTTTGGGGACAGTCCAGAAAGTGTTAGTTGAGTCAGTTTCCAAGAAATCGGATCAGCAGCTTATGGGGCGGACGCGAACTGACAAGGCAGTGGTCTTTAATGGTTCACCCGCTCTCATAGGCCAGGAAGTTCATGTCCGGATTACGGAGACCTTCGCGCACACCTTGCGAGGCATTTTGTTGACGTCGGAAATGTCACCAGTTGCCTCTGAGTTTGCCCTGTGCGGAGAAAAATTGACACAATGAGGACAAGCCACGCAATCCACGGGATGAGAAAGGCGTCCACATGAGAGAGCTGACATCGGTCCGCGAGTACTTCGGTACGGTATGGAACGCGGTAAAAACCACCCTCGTGGGAATGGGTGTAACTGGCCGTTATTTTGTTAGCAAGCCGGTGACATTGCAATATCCTGACGAAAAACCAGAAATTCCACCGGGCTACCGGGGGATCCACGTCTATGAGGTGGACCGATGCATTGCCTGTGATCAGTGCGCCATCGCTTGTCCCGTAGATTGTATCACCATAGAGAGTATCGGCAAAGGCAAGAATGCGGTCCTGACGCGCTACGAGATTGATTATAATCGCTGCATGTTCTGCGGTCTGTGCATTGACCCGTGCCCAACGGATTGCCTTCACATGGGATTGAGCTACGATCTGACGCGTTTCCGCAGCGAGGAATGCTCCATAGATTTCGTTGAACTCTCAAAGAAGGGACTGCAGTCGCCCACAGGAGAGCGGGTGGTGTGGCTAGCAGAGCCAACACGCAAATAAAAATTCGAAGGCACCGATTTGCGTGATCGCACAGGGGAATGGGGTATGCGCAACTTCATGTTTGCGTTGAGAGTCTGTCTGCTGGCACGCTGAACTTATATGTCCAATGTTTTAGTTCTTGGTGTCGGTCCTTTACCCATAGACCCAACGGAGCGCCTGCATGCTCCGGGCATCCGCGTCTGGCATCTGGCAAATGTTATCTATCGTCAGGGGCACAGCGTGGTCTTGGGAATCATTGAATTCGGGGATTTTCGGGACAACCCTGAGGCAGCCAGCCGCCCCCGACAGGAGTCTGTGGGTGATCGCTTCAGCGTGTGCCGATTCCATTATCATTCTCAACGCACGCCAACGGCCATTGCCACGCTTCACGAGCGTTGCAAGTTTCACTGCATCGTCTCAACTACCGACATCATGAATGACGCGGCGGCCCGAGTGCCGGTGCGTTTGCCGTTGTGGCTCGATTATCTTGGCGACCCGTTGTGCGAGCGTCAGCTTCAGGCCGCAACTTTCGACAATGATGCATCGCTGCTCGATCTCTGGCGCGTGATGCTCGAAGCGCTTTTGCACGGCGACCATTTCAGCGTGGCTAGCACGCCCCAAAAATACACGCTCATTGGTCAGCTTGGCCTTGCAGGGCGGCTCAATCAGTTTACTGCTGCACATGATCTTGTGTCTGTCATCCCCAATAGTGCTCGGGGAATCCTTGGGCAATCAGGCGCACAGCGACGGTTGATTAAAGGGTTCCTCATTCCAGCGGAATCTTTTTTGTTGCTCTGGGCAGGGGGATATAACACCTGGACGGATCCCGAGACACTTTTTCATGGCCTGGAGCTCGCTATGCGCCGCGATGCTGACATTTACTTTGTTTCGGTAGGCGGCGAGATACCCGGGCACGATAATGTGACATTTAAGCGTTTTCGTGAGATGTGCGAGGCGAGCGATTTGCGTTCGCATTTCGTCTTCATTGGTTGGGTCCCCCCCAGTGAGATGCCCAATTATTACATGCAGGCTGATGCGGCGATAAATATAGATCTTCCATGCTATGAGGCCGAAATTGGGACACGTACGCGACTAGTGGACTGGATCGATTACGAGATTCCGGTGGTGACGACAGCGTTGTGCGAACCTGCCAAAATTCTGGCTGAGCGCAAACTTGTCGAATCTTTTGAACCCGCTAGTCCCAAAAGCTTGGCTGATGCACTGGTACGGCTGAAAGAACACCACGAAGAAGCGAAAGTTCGAGCCCAAAAAGCGCGTACGTTCTTAGACGAACTTTTTGACGAAAAAAGAGACTTCGCCCCCTTGCTCGAATGGGTCGCAAACCCGACCTTAGCTCCTGATCGCCGTGTATCGGATCCTGGCGTGGCATCTCGTTCGTTGGATGTGCTTTTCCCCGATTGCGAAGTGGCTTACAAAAACGCCGAGCTACTGAGGCGCTTTTGTGGCGTTGCTGGTCGAAAAGGGGGGCCTTCCGCGACGACGTCATTTTGGCAGCGCGTGAAGAGGAGATTTTGGGGACGTCACAACAACTAAGCAAAGACCTGGCACGAAAAGGGGCGATTTGCCCACGCGCATGAAAAGCGCTCTCTCCACTATGTAGTCAGAGAAGGAAACAGATCGCATGTGTTCTGTTTCGATTCCTCTCTGAGACGGAAGGCTTTGATGAGCACAATCGCATTAGAAACTCTATGGGCGGCGCTGCGCACCGTCATTGAGCCAGAGCTTGGCCGAGATATCGTGTCGCTGAATATGGTGAGAGATTTGCAAGTTTGCGACGATGGCAAGGTCAGTGTGACAATAGTCCTGACGACGCCTGCCTGTCCTCTGAAAGCGGAGATTCAGGGCTCTGTGACGCGGGCCCTTATGCAGATTCCCGGTGTGCGACAGGTTGACGTGCAAATGACTGCAAACGTAACAAGCACGTGGACGTCTCAGGACCTCACGCCAGGAGTGCGCAACATTATTGGGATCGCTTCGGCCAAGGGCGGAGTGGGGAAATCTACGGTAGCAGCCAACCTAGCCGTGGCACTTGCGAAGCTCGGGGCTAAAGTCGGTCTCCTAGACGCCGACATCTATGGTCCAAACATCCCCTTGATGTTTGGACTTCGCCAAGCTCAACCAGAAATTCGGACATATCCTCAATCCAATGGCGAGGAAATTGATAAACTGGTCCCCGTGGAGAATTACGGTGTTCGTGTCATGTCCATGGGCTTTCTCATTGATGAAGACCAACCCGTGATATGGCGCGGGCCTATGCTCAATAGTGCGCTTCGCCAATTCTTGGGCCAGGTAGATTGGGGCGAATTGGATTACTTGATCGTCGATCTGCCGCCGGGGACGGGGGATGTGCAGATATCGCTGATCCAGCTCACGAAAATAACGGGAATCGTCCACGTGACGACTCCGCAAGAAGTGGCTCTGCAAGACGTGCGTAAGGGCATCACGATGTTTCGTTCCCAAAACATTGCGCTTTTGGGGATTATCGAAAATATGAGCTATTTTGTTTGTCCGAAGTGCGGTGAAGAGACGGCTATCTTTTCGCGGGGCGGTGGGCGCGAAGTTGCTGCCACCTACGGGATTCCTTTCCTTGGAGAGATTCCTCTCGTACCGCAGATCCGTGAAGCGGGAGACTCCGGTATGCCCATCGTCGCAGCTGCCCCGGAGAGCCAAATCGCCCAAAAGTACGTGGAGATCGCTACTCAGTTAGCAAGCCAGGTAAGTATGGCAAATTTCGCGCGGCAGAGCGAACTCATCCAGGCAAGGGAGTAGCGATGAGTAGCAAAGGTGTGCGCAAGGAATCAATGAGTGTCCTCAGCGTATCGCAGCTTCCCCCGACGCAGCGAGACGGCAAATATGTTTTACTGGGGGCCGATTTGCGAGAACTGCGTAATCTTGTCGAGCAGGCTGGCATGCCAGCTTTTCGTGCCAAACAACTCTTTCACTGGATGTATCACCGAGCTGCGCTTGCGTTCGAAGAGATGCACAACATCTCGCGCGGTTTCCAGCAATGGCTGGAAGAGCACTGTACTCTTGGTTATATTGATATCGCTGATGTCCGCGAGTCCCAGGACGGTTCAAAGAAAATCATTTTTCGCCTCGCCGATGGAAAGTTTGTCGAAAGCGTTTTGATCAAAGAAGACGATTGGTTCACGCTCTGCATCTCTTCTCAGGTTGGTTGCGCAGTCGGTTGCACATTCTGCATGACGGGCTTTGGTGGTTTTCAGCGCAACATGACGCGAGCGGAGATTCTTGCTCAAGTTCTCCTCGTTAAGCGTGCAATCCACGGGGAACTACCTCGTAATGTTGTTCTCATGGGGATGGGAGAACCGCTTCTCAATCTCGAGGAAGTCATTCCCGCCCTGAAAGTCATGGTTGATCCCGAGGGCATTGCTATCGCGGCAAGGCGAGTGACCGTTTCGACAAGTGGAATCATCCCGGCGATGAAGAAGTTGGGGGAAGCGGATCTTGGCGTGAGTTTGGCGGTTTCTCTCAATGCGACAACCGATTCCGTGCGCGATGTTCTCATGCCGATCAATAAAACCTATCCAATCCAGGCTCTGCTTGACGCGTGTCGCGAGTATCCATTGCGTCCGCGCCGGCGCATCACATTCGAATACGTGCTTCTCAAGGACATCAATGATTCGCTTGAAGATGCTCGTCGACTGGCGCGGTTACTTCAGGGAATCCCGTGCAAAGTGAACCTTATCCCTTTCAACTCAGATCCTCATCTTCCTTTTGAACGACCACCCGAGGAGCGTGTGTTGGCCTTTCAGGACTATCTGTATCGAAAAAATTACACCGCCATCATTCGCTACTCAAAAGGGCTCGATGTAAACGGTGCGTGCGGGCAACTTGCTGCACATTGGCGAGCACTTGCTCAGCAGGAGAGATGAGGCAATGGTTGAGTCCGTCCCCGTGATCTCTTGGCGTTTCCGTGAGTACGTACTAACTCCATCTTTTATGCACCTTCCGTGGCTTGCGGTAGGAACGAGCACACGTCAGCTCGTGCCTCCAATGTCTCGTAGTTCCGATGCAGCATTGGCAATGCGAACCGCGCTGCAGCTCGAAAAGCTTCCAGTTGTTTTTTGCAGGCAGCAGCACACCGATCGCATACATGTCATTCGCGACGCCGGGGAATTGCGATTTGAGAATCCTAGTCAGCACGTCGTCATTGACTCTTGCGATGGGTTGATTACTTGTGTTGCTGGGCTCGCTTTGGCAATCTTCACCGCAGACTGTGTGCCAATTGTTTTTATCGAGGCCGCTCGTCGAATCGTGGGAGTTGTGCATGCTGGCTGGCGTGGCACCTATGCGCAGATAGCTTTGCGTGCGTTGGAAAAAATTACACAACTGGACGGACAATTGGCTAACGTTTGGGTGTGGCTTGGCCCTGCGATCGGTGGATGCTGTTACGAAATCGGCGAAGAGCTGGCAAATGACTTTGCAAAGAGGTTCCAACATTTGGCTTCACTCGATGGAGCGTTTCTTAGCGGACGCTATCTCGATTTGATTCAACTTAATAGGCTGCAACTCATCTCTGCGGGTATTCCTGGCTCGCACATCAAGGCGAGTGGCATTTGCACGAAGCACTCGCTGGACCGTTTTTACTCGTATCGTGCGGAAGGCGAACAAGCGGGCCGGATTGTGACAATGATTGCGCGCACTGAGTGAGACAGCGCATGAACTCGTCTCCCGAGGTGATCGTGATTACGGGGCCGACGGCTGTAGGCAAAACCGCGGCAGCAATAGAACTAGCGAGACGGCTGCGAACCGAAGTTATCTCAGCCGATTCGATGCAAGTCTACAAGGTGCTTTCGATTGGTACCGCCAAGCCTACTGCGGACGAGCTCCAAGGTGTTACTTATCATCTCGTGGATTTTGTGGACCCGAATTATCAATTTAACCTGGGAGATTATGTTGCTCTGGCCACGCCCATTGTGGAAAGGCTCACAGCACAAGGGCGCACGCCTATTGTTTGCGGTGGCACCTGCATGTACCTCAAGGGCCTGCTCCATGGAGTTTTTGATTTGCCCTCGCGCGACGAATCGGTCAGACGGATGTTGGCCGCACGCTGCGAACGTGATGGAGTGGGGGCCCTCTATGCGGAGCTGCGCAACATTGATCCACACGCAACGCACATCATGCCCAACGACCGCCAACGGATTTTGCGCGCGTTAGAAGTTTTTTATGTCACGGGTAAGCCAATTTCTCAGCTCCAACGTCAGTTTCGCTCCGAGATGCGTTATAAGGCGGCAATCTTTGTGCTCAATATGGAGCGCGCCAAACTCTACAAAAGAATCGAAGAGCGAGTTAATCACATGTTATCATCGGGTTGGGTACAGGAGGTTGAAGAATACATGCGAGCTGGGTACTCACTGGAAAATCCAGCAATTCGTGCTCTTGGTTATCAGGAAATCATCGCGTACTTGCGGGGTGAGACGACTTATGAGGAGGCTGTGAAGGCTATCAAGCGTAAGACCCGTAACTTTGCAAAGCGCCAGCTCACATGGCTTCGCGCGATGAAGGACGCCACTTGGGTGGATGTCGAATCCAAATCGTCGGAGGAAATTGCACTCGAGATTATGAAGAGAGTGTCGCCGCACGCAAATGGGTGATCGTTTTTCGTTGCGCTGCGTTTGGCGCACCGCTTAGCCTAGCAATCGTATTCAGTTTTCCGAAACAACGATGGGTGAAAAGGGAGTTTTTTGAATGCCGAAAGCAGCAGGTAACCTTCAGGACAGCGTGCTCAATCAACTCCGCAAGGACAACGCGGAGGTAGAATTTTTCTTTTTGTCTGGGAAATCCATTCGCGGAACTGTGAGAGGGTTTGACAACTTCACCATCATCGTCCGCGACACTGAAGGACATCATCACCTTGTTTACAAACACGCTGTAGCGCACGTGGCAAGCGAGAGACCCTTTGGTCTGCGCCAACAACAACCTGCTGCTGGACAGAAGCGCGTTGCACCTCAACCGAAAACCGAGGAGAGCGAAAGTGGGGAGGGCGCGTCAAAGGCGCCTGAAGATTCGGAAAAGAAAAAAGGCGGAAAGGAGCCTTTTAATCGGATTGATCTCTCGCAAATAAAACTTTCCGAATAAGGGGAATTCTTTTCCCCTTAAGATTTTTTATGCGGGAAAAGACGGGAGAGTTTTGAGACAAGTCCCTGGGGTTTCTGTGCATTCTGCAGTTGGGCCTCGAGGTATTCGCACTGCTTTTCAAGATCAAGAACGCGTAATTGCAGCTCGCTAACACGTTTTGCCTTTTTTGCACATTCCTCCTTAGCAATTCGCTCTTGTTCTCTGCATTGGGCAAGTTCCACCTCGAGCGCTTGAATCCGCGAGTTGAGCTTTTCGAGCTCCGATTGCAGTTGCTGCTGAAGAAGTTGCTCGGCTTCCCGTGCCCTTACGAGCGACGCCTCTTGAACGAGAATCGGGTCGGCGATCCATAAGTGAACTTCCTCTGGCTCCGGGGCATTTGCTTCGAACAGAAGCACCAACTGTCCTGCAGAAATTTCCTCAGGAATAGGGATGAGCAGCTCGCGCCAGCGGCCAGCAATGCGCCCATGATTTGGTCCAAAATGCTTTTCTGCGAGGACCACTCGCTGATCATTGCATAGACACGCAATTTCCAAGCGAGCGGAAGCGTTGCGCGCAGACAAATAGCGTTCGCTTTTCTCAGGAAGCGAAAGCGCCATTTGGAGCACCGAGTTATCTGGAAAAGCGACCGAGGGAAAGACAATTGCGACCGTTGGAACGAGAGTGAGAACGGAGCGAGTGCCATTCTTCGCCGTGTAGGCCTGAAGCGCAATGGTGCCACTGCTTCTGAACGCTAACTGCGTGTTGGGGAGATAATGGAAAAAACTCTGCAACGCATGCGTGGGAGCGGCCGGAAGCGAAGAAACAGCTTTCGCAATGGCGACAAGGGTAATTTCGTTCAGAAAGGACTGAAATTGCTCTTTGCTCACGTTGCCACAGCTGAAGCCACAAGCAAGAGCGGAGAGGGGACGGCTCGGCTGCTGCAAAGCTTGAAGTTTCGGCCGGCAGTACTCCCCTAGTGGGGTCTTCTCCACTGGAAAATAGGCCCGCCATTCGATGGTGCTTGCTTTGAGCGCCTTGAAGAATGTCAGCGTTTCCTGCTCATGTGACTCATTCTCAAGGGGCAGACCTAACATCACGCGAGCACAAATTTTTATCCCAATTTCTGCTGCCAAATCACAGGTATTCACAATGCACTCGTTCAGCAGATTTCTTGTCGCAATGCGCTTGCGGAATTGCTCGTTGCCCGTTTCGACGCCTATATTGAGAATGCGACATCCCCCTTGGTATAGAAGCTCAAGTGCTTCTCGGTCGAGGCGCTCAACTGCAACTGTGGCCTCCCACGGAGGAAGCTCTAAGCCTCGCACATGCTGGAGGAAGGCGCGTAGCCACGTTTTGGTCACCGGAAACATTTCATCCGTGAACACAATACGCGAATAAGACCTGCGCCGAAGTGCGCCAAGAAGCTCGCCAGCCACGTGTCCCGCAGCGCGAGGGCGGTAAAAATCTCCTTTTCCAGCATAGGCCCGAGCCATCAAGGGGACAAAACAGAATGTGCATTCGTGGGGGCATCCGAGAGACGCACGCAAAGCGAGTGGGGCATCGTCCGGAAACCTTAGCCAATCGTTTTCTATGAGTGAGCGGTCTGGCAGCGGCAGGACATCCGGATTATCGATCAGTGGGCGGAGAGGATTTCGCGCGATTTCGCCATCGGCTCTGCGCAGCCAGAGATTTCTAATTTGCGAGAATTTTTCTTCTCTATCCCAAACTCCGACAAGCTCGAAAAGCGCGCTCTCTGGCTCACCTGCGACGATGTAATCGAAACCTGGGTGATGGAGGATCGTTTCGGGTGCCAGAACCGTGTAAGGCCCTACGGCGATTGTTTGAACATTTGGATATTTTTGCCGGAATCTCTGCGCAAAATCGGCTGTTGCCGAAAAGTTAAACTCGTCCAAATAAAAAATCGCCACGTTCGGCGTTGTCTCAAGGCGTTGCGAAACTTGTTCACATGACTCAAACCATCCAAAGAGTGTGCTTCGCACATCGTGGTTAGCATCGGCTAACATTTGGTGCATGGTGCCAATTTCCAGCAGATGGCTCGCACGGGATGGAGCGCCCACGTCGCAGTACAAAAATGCAGCTCGCATGAGCTTCCTTTTGAGAAAACTCTCGTTTCAAAGCAAGGTTTTACTCAACGATTTACTGTCTGGCTCATTCGTACATGCTATCAATGAGTCGAGCAAATCTGGCCGTGATAACATTGCGTTTTGGCTTCAGGGTTTGCGTCAGCAAACCATTTTCAGGCGAAAACGGCTCTTCGAGCAGGCGCACGTGCTGGATGAATTCATAAACACGAAAGTTTCCGTCTTTTTTCAGCGTTGCGTTGATGCTTTCCTTTACAATCCGTGCCGCGTCAGGATGGCTAATGATGTCCGCGGCTGGGGTGTCGGTGGGAAGCTGAAGAGCCACGGCAAGCTGAGCAAAATCTGGCACAACCAAGGCACCTAGTGCTTTTTTATCCTGTCCGACAACCACGATTTGCTGAACGAGAGGGCTCTTGCGTGCAACCGATTCGATTGGCTCTGGCTCGACATTCTCTCCGCTAGACAGGACAATGGTGTCCTTAGCACGTCCGCAGATAACCAGATGGCCCTGCCAAGTAAACCATCCCAAATCGCCTGTATTGAACCATCCATCCTCCGTGAGGACTCTTTTTGTTTCTTCATCGTTCCGATAGTATCCGGACATGACTTGCGGCCCTTTGGCCCAGATAACACCAGTTTTCCCGGGAGGCAGAACCTGGCCGTCCTCATCACGGATTTCGATCGTTGTTCCGAGGAGTGGTTTCCCCACCGTGCCCCGTATGTTTTCTTTCAGTGTGCGCACTGCTAGCACTGGCGATGTCTCTGTGAGTCCGTAGCCATTGAGAATTGGGATCCCAACAGCTTCAAAAAAATCATCAAGATAGGGAGCAAGCGAGCCTCCCCCGCTGACGGCTGCCTTGAGCCGCGAGCCTGTCATTGTTCGAATTTTACGATAAAGCAGCAAATCCGCGAGCAAATGCGGAACGGTGAGAATGAGCATGCTGAGTGTGGCCTTCCACTTTTCGCCGAGTGTAGGCGGAGCCGCAGCGGCGTTGTGCTCGCGCACGATTCGACGATTCTTGATGTAGTGACGACTCAGATCAAGCAGTTTCAGAACTAAGGCACGGCGGCCACGGGGGAATTTATCCAGTTTTGCCATGATGGCGTCATAGACCGACTCCCAAATCCGCGGAACGCAGGGAAGAAAAGCGGGATTGGCTTTGCTCATGTCGTCGCGTAGCCAGCGCTTATCCGTGTAGTAAATCGTTGTGCCGTGATACATGCCAAAATACTCGGCGATCCGCTCGTAGACATGCCATGACGGCAAAATGGAGAGAAGTACATCACCCGGCTTGATCTCAAACCCGAGGTCTATCGCTTCGCACTGGTAGAGAAAATTCCTGTGGCGTAGAGGTACTCCCTTGGGAATGCCTGTGGTACCAGAAGTATAGACGATGGCCGCAATGTCATCGCTGGTTGTTGCCTGGCACGCGTCGTCGAAGGTTGATGTCAATGTGGCGCCTTTATGTACAGTTTCTTCGAAATCGTAGATCTCGAGGCCGGAATCCCGGCGCATTGCGCTAGCTGAGTTGTCGAACATGATGAGGCACTGAAGGCTGGGTGCGCCAGAGATCTCTTTAGCAAGCCGGTCAAAAAGTTTTCGGTTTTCGAGAATGACGACCTTCGCTTCGCTATGATTAATAATGTACCAGATTTCTGCAAGACTCGTATCCGAGCCGCGCGGCACACTGATGGCGCCAATGGAGAGAATGGCGAGGTCGGAAATGATCCACTCCGGCTGGTTATCTGATATAAGAGCAATCCGATCGCCTTTCTGAACTCCAAGCGCAAGCAAGCCGGCTCCGAAAGCACGCACCTTTTCTCCCATTTCTCCGTAGGTCATGAGTAACGGGGGATTGCGGTGCGGGGCGTGAAGAGCGGGGATGTGGCCATATTTTTCTACGCAATTTTGAAAGACGGCGCCGATTGTTGAACTCATGAGCCCTACCACTATGGCATTTGCATCAGAGAGTGAACATTTCTGCCAGATCCAGCTCTTGTGGCAACGTTTTTTGTTTGAAAAACGCCGCGCCGCGAAATGGCTTCACGTGACCTTTCTCCGGCCAAGCAGCTGTTCACTGGGTAAAAGAAAGAACATCACATTGCCCCGTAACCCGTGGCCACGACATAGATGGTTTTGAGCAAAATTTTGAAATCGAGCCAAAGCGACCAGTTATCGATATACTCCAGGTCTAGCTTCATCCAAACATCGAACGGTAGTTTGTTGCGACCATTCACCTGCCAAAGACATGTGATACCTGGTTTCATGGAAAGACGCCGGCGCTGCCAGCGATCGTATTTCTCCACTTCTGAGGGGATGGGTGGGCGCGGCCCCACAAGACTCATCTCACCACGCAGTACATTCCACAGTTGTGGTAGCTCATCTATGCTTGTCTTGCGGATGAACTTGCCGATGGGGGTGATGCGTGGATCGTCGCGCATTTTAAACACAGGGCCACCCATGAGGTTTTTGTCGCGCAGCTTGTCCACCTCTTTGTCGGCGCCGACCCTCATCGAGCGAAATTTCCAACACGTGAAGCGTTTGCCATTGAGCCCGCAGCGCGTTTGTCCGTAAAAAATCGGGTCGCTCCACGATTCGGATGTTATCTTTATAAGAATAGCAGTGACGATGAAAACGGGTGATAGCAGAACGAGGAGAACGAAAGCAGCCACCCGATCAAATGCGTATTTGAAAAGCAAGGCGCCGTTCATTTCCCGCGTTGGGAAATAGGAAACCATGGGAACGGTTTCGAACATATCAAGCACGGGGCGCGCAATGCTGGGTCGAAAGAAGTTGAGCGACAGGCGCGTGCGAATTCCCATTTCTTCGCATTGTTCAAAATACGGCGCAAGGAGTGCCAAGGGAGTGGATTCGGGAAGGAAAACGACCTCGTCGACAGGCTGCTTCTCCAAAAAGGGAACCAGCGATTTCAAAGTGCCGACGACGGGGATGTTTTGGACAAATTTGGCTTCACGGCTAGTGTCGTCCACAATCCCGATAATCCTGAACCCCCACCAGGGGTGATCTTCGATCAATTTGAGAAAACGCCGTAAGGACTCACCACTTCCCACAAGCAGGAGTGTGTGCTCCTTAGTTGAGGCCATGCGCCACCGGCAAAGCATGCGCTGAATAATCGCGGTCTTGAGACCAAGTAGCACGATCAGAACGAATGGGAAAATAATAATGACAGAGCGGCTAATTTTCTCGATTCCTACGGGGGCAACCTCGCTGCGCGAAGAACGTCCCTGGACAAAAAAGGCGATCACAATAAGACCAACCGTCGCCTGAAATGCAGCGGTTAATAAAGTTCCGAGTGGCGTTTTGCCCTCTCCCCATTCAGAAAGGTCGTAATAACGCTGATGGGCAAGACACACAACAGTGACAACGGGAGCAGCGACGAACAACCACCAGTAGTCCTCGATTTGCGATGGTCCACGCAGAAGCGTAGGGAAAAAATATGGCGCCAGGATTTCGTTGCGAAGCCAATGAGCGGCCGCGACGCTTGCAGCAGCCACTACTGCGTCGGCAAGCATGTTGACACGCGAGAATATATAGCGGCGCTCTTTTAGCATCCCACAAGAATCTACCTAATCTTTCAAATGTTCATCGGGCCTCAGGCTCGTGCGGTGTCGCTAGCTTTTCAGAATCGCACGTTATCGATTAAGCGTGTTTTGCCGAGAAAAACCGCCGCCGCAACCATCGTGTTTCCGAATTCGACCTGTTTCAGAGGTGCCAGGTTATCAAGGCGAACTATTTCCACATAGTCCACAACGCCCCCCATATTTTCTCCGAGAGTGTGCAGAATTTTTTCCCGAAGAATCTGGGAATCCAGGCATCGCCCACTGACGGCCAACTCCTTCGCTTCGGTCAGAGCTCGGTAAAGCCAGGGCGCTCGCTCTCGTTCTTCGGGCGAAAGGTAAGTATTTCGCGAGCTCATGGCCAGTCCATCAGCTTCGCGAACCGTCTCGACGCCGACGATTTCCATAGGAAAGTTCAGGTCAGCTACCATCTTCTTGATGATGAGCAGCTGTTGCGCATCCTTCCAACCGAAGACGGCGAAATCGGGCTCGACGATATTAAACAGTTTTGCCACGATCGTACAAACGCCCCGAAAGTGGCCTGGACGCGATTTGCCACAGAGTACGGAACCCATAGGCCCAGGATCTACAGTCACCTGCATATCCGACGGTGTGATGAGTGCGGCTGATGGGTAAAATAAGATTGTTCCGCCAGCTTCATCGATGACCTTTTTGTCATGCTCGATATCGCGCGGATAGCGCTCAAAATCTTCATTCGGTCCGAACTGCAAGGGATTGACGAAGACCGAGACAACGACTACAGGGGCAAGCTCCGCCGCTTTTCGAATGAGCGTGGCGTGCCCCTCGTGCAAATACCCCATCGTGGGCACAAAGGCAATAGCCTGATTAGACCTTTTAGCCGCCTGTAAGGTCGAGCGCAGCAATCCAATTGTATCATAAATCTCTAGTTTCATAAAATCCTTGCTAGGCAAAGCCACGTTGTTGCTCAAGCGTATATGAGACGCGCGTTCAGCAGGGGGACAAACACAATCTGATGGTATTTGACATTTTACGGAGGAGGGCGGATCCGAAGTCCTATGACTCAGAAACACAAAATCGTGTGCGTACTTTTCTTAACCGCGGTTTTTTTTGTTTCGGCAAGTGGGCATGCCGACAAACTTGTTTTTCGTACGGGTAGTGTGATCGAGGGGATAATTCTTGAGGAAACAGCGGACCATATTCTTTTTCGCGATCGCAGCGGAGAAGTCCGCAGCTATAGCAAAACGTTGTTGCAGTCCGTTCAGCGCGAGGAGTCCGCGCTTGGCACCAGTGTGGCGGATGTATTGCAGCGTGCTAGGAGTTATCGCCAAGCAGGCAAATTCGACGCCGCGCTGGAGGTTCTCGTGCAAGCAGCCGCGAATGCGCCTGGAAGTGCCAACGCTTTGTCTGAGGAATTTCAGGCGACGCTCTTCCAGCTCGATGCGGCGCTCAAGGAAGTGTATCCGCGCGATAAAAGACGAGCTCGCGAACTTCTTGTCACAAGACAGAAAAGCTTGCAAAGCTCTGGGACTTTGCTTCTCGTCCCGGCCAGGGCAACTCTCGAGTCATGGCGAAAAGAAACCAGCAAATCACTAGCTGCGATAGACTATGAGTTGGCGGTGTCATTCTCGCAGCAGCCTAATAAACTTCCACAAATTCGGGAACTACTCCTCGAGGCTATTGCACTCGACCCACAAAACGCGAATGCACATCTTTATCTCGCGGATACGGCCCTGGCACTGGACGATATCGCATTGGCTATGCGCGAATATAAAACGGCGTTGGGATTTTCGGGAACAAGTACAGAATTTCGTCAGCGTGCCGAACAAGGCTTGCAGGTAGCTCAAGCTCGATTAGCAGCTCGGCAAACACCAGCTCCGGTGCGCACGCAACTCGAGTTGCAATCCCCACCAGGTACCCAATCGCTCTCGCCACAGCCCGAGGCTCAGCCGTCGACAAAGTTTGCCGTCTGGCTGGCTATCGTGGAGCAGCGTCTGGAAAAAACTGGCATCATGGCTTATGTTCGCCCGGTCTGGCGCGAAATAAGTAGTGGAGAATACAATGCGTACCTTATTGGGGTCCCCTCTTTTGTTTTTGTGTTTTGGCTTCTCCCTTACTGGTTCGTCCGCTACCGCTCGAAAAATGGCGATGTGCTGGCAGCAGAGCTTCGTGAGCCCGCCAAGAAAATTGGTTTGGTGGCTTTACTGCTTTACCTCGGGCGTGCGTTGAAATCGGCAAAACCGAAAAACCGCTGTCCCTTTTGTAACAAGAGCCTCGATAAATTGGATGCTTACACGGATCTCAACTTCTACGCCTGCCCGCACTGCCATGAACCGATAACGCCAATTTATGATCTCAAGGATTACATAGACCATCTCGTCAAACAGATCGAGCTCCAACTCAAGCACTCGAAAGAAAGCGTCATCGCGGGCGTCGAACGTGATCTCATGCTGAAGCTCGTGCGCGCGGTTATAACACTAGCAGTGCGCAGACGCGCCAGCGATTTGCATTTGGAGACCGAGGTCGACGGCGCCAAGCTCCGTGTCCGCATCGACGGCATGATGTACGATTTCATGCATTTACCGCGCAGCGTGTCGTTGGCGTTTATTTCGGCTTTGAAAATCATGGCGAACCTCGACATCACCGAACGGCGAATTCCGCAGGACGGCAAGATCGGCATGTGGATAGATAAGGTAGATCTTGACCTACGCATCAACACCAGCCCCGCAGCCATGGGAGAAAAGGTCACTATTCGAATTTTAAATCCGAAAAGCATTGCTGTAGATCCGGTGCGGCTTGGCCTGGAGGGTGAGAATCTTGAACGATTTGAACGAGCGATTCATCGTCCGCACGGCATGATTATCGTCACTGGGCCGGCTGGCTCAGGCAAGTCTACCACGCTTTACGTGGCACTGAACCTCATCAACACAGGGGAAAAGAACATTGTGACCTTAGAGGACCCCATCGAGTACCAGATCAAAGGGGCGTCGCAAATGCAGGTCAACCCTGCTACCAATTTTACTTTTGCCACGGGACTGCGTTCAATCCTTCGCCAGGATCCCGATGTGATTATGGTCGGCGAGATTCGGGATTCTGAAACAGCCGAGATTGCGGTCGAAGCTGCTTTGACTGGGCACTTGCTGCTGACAACTCTTCACACGATTGATTCGGCCACAGCGTTCGCGCGCATGGCAGATCTTGGTGTGGACACATCGCGGATGGCAAGTGCGCTCATTTGCATCATTGCCCAACGTCTCGTCCGCACGATCTGCCCGAACTGTAAGAAACCTTACAAACCAAAACGAGAGCTGCTTGAGCAACTCAACGTCGTCGAAGTACCACGGGATTTCACTTTCGTGCATGGGGCAGGCTGTGCCGAGTGCATGAATACAGGCTACTGTGGCAGAATGGGATTGTTTGAATTCCTCATGCCCGATGACCAGATGCGCGAGGTGCTCGAAGGGGCCCCGCCTGTGTCAGTTATCAGAGAACTCTCGCGGAAAAAAGGATTTGCTTCGCTGAAAGAAGAAGGTGTGCGTCGAGTGCTCAGCGGACTCACAACTGTCGAAGAAGTTTTGCGGGTGACAAGCTGATCGGCGCGCCCAGACTAGTCCATTGGCCAGTTGGGATCGCGGCTGAGGGCTTTCTCATCGGGAAAGCCGAGAACTTCGTAGTAGAGTTCCAGATATTGGCGAACGATTTTTCTTTCGCTGAAGAGTCGTTGTGCGCGTAAGCGTCCAGCACGTCCAAGACGGCTGGCTAATTCGCGGTCAGCAAAGATTCGCGTGACAGCTTCTGCCAAGCAGCCAATGTCGCCAACGGGACAAAGAAAGCCCGTTTTTCCGTGCTCAACCACTTCGCTGAGTCCACTGCCTTCAGTGCCAACAACAGGAACGCCACTAGCCATGGCCTCTAGTGCAGCCATTCCAAAAGATTCGTACTCACTTGGCAAAATGAGTGCATCGGCTAAACTATAGAAGTCTTCGATATTTGGATATTTACCTAAAAAGATAACATCCTTCGAGAGCTTAAGGCGATGAGCAAGTTTTTCCGCATGGGGACGTTCCGGACCGTCGCCTATAAGAATGAGCTTTGATGGAACCGCTTTCCGCACGATGTTGAATGCTCCCACAACGTCGCGCACTCGCTTGACTGGCCGAAAATTCGACACGTGGAGAAGGACCTTCTCCTGCAGTGAGGCAAAGCATTCGCGAGACAGGCGTCTTGGACCTGGCCGAAAACGTGAGCAATCTACGAAATTGTAAATGACCGTCGGTGGCGTGTTTAGGGCGAATCCTTTTTCTGCACGTTGGGCAAGCCAAGCCGAGACGGCGGTTATTGCGTCGCTCTGCTCAAGAGCCCACTGCGAGAGCTCATAGAAGCTTGTTGTTCTGCCTACTAAGGTAACGTCCGTGCCATGAGCAGTCGTGATGAGCTTCGTGCGCGTGTTTTTTGTTACAAGCCGCGCCAAAGCTGCGACAATTGCGTGCGGAACAACATAGTGGGCATGAAGAATGTCGAGATCTTCTTGCCGAATGACCTTGGCAATGTGCGAAGCCAGGTCGAGGCCCATCATCGGCGCTGGAAAGACGTCATAGTGGAATTGCTCCACCTCGTGATAAAAGAGGTTTTCCATGAACTCGGCCTGCTGGAGACGGAACGGGAGTTGGGGACTGAGAAAATGAACGCGATGGCCAAGACGCGCGAGTGCCTTGCCAAGTTCCGTTGCAATGACACCAGACCCGCCATGAGAACCGAAACATGCAATGCCAATGTTCAGCAAACGTCCTTTGCGGCGAACGGCCATGGCCTTTCTCCTGGATGTGGCTTCACCGCGGCAGTGGTTGCCGCATACCTCGAAGGTACACTAAAAGTATGCTGACATCCGCGGGGCTGACGCCAGCGATTCTCAGCGCTTGTCCCAGGGTTTCGGGGCGTTTCTGTGCAAGCTTTTGCGCAGCTTCTTTGCGCAGGCCTCGAACGGTAGCGTAATCAAAGTTCGGCGGAATCGGGTGATCATCAAGTCTGCGAAGCCTATCGACCTGGCTCTCCTGTCGCGCAATGTAACCAGCATATTTCACCATAAGCTCGACCTGCTCTATAACGCGTTGGCACTCGCAGGGAGACGTCTCCCACTCTAGCTCAAAAGGGGAGCCAAAGCCCAGTTGGGCCAGATCATGATACGTCATGTCGGGACGTGCCAAAAATTGCCAAAGAGACAATCCCTTTTTCAAATCCGTAAGTCCGTACATCTCAGCAAGCGTCTCGGGCACATCATTCGGCCGAATGATGGTTGAACGCAGCCGATCGAGCTCTTTTTCGATTGTCTGACGATAACGCACGAACTGGCCGTATCGTTCGTCGTCGATGAGCCCAAGCTTTCGTCCGAACTCTGTCAACCGCAGGTCAGCATTGTCTTGCCTGAGTAGCAGGCGGAACTCAGCGCGGGAAGTAAACATGCGATAGGGCTCAGTGTGATCTTTTGTGATGAGATCGTCAATGAGTACTCCGATATAGGCGTCGTTTCGACGAAGGACGAAAGGTTCTTCTTCCCGCACTCTTATAAGCACGGCGTTAATCCCGGCCATAAGCCCTTGAGCCGCTGCCTCTTCATAGCCCGTCGTGCCATTGATTTGACCAGCAAGAAAGAGCCCTCTTATGTTTTTACATTCAAGTGTAGTGCGAATCTGGGAGGGAAAAACAAAAGTGTACTCGATTGCGTACCCTACCCGGGTTATGCGGGCTTGTTCTAGCCCTCGGATGGTGCGGAGAAATTGCCGCTGGATTTCTTCCGGCAGCGATGTGCTGACGCCGTTTACATAGATTTCATTTGTGTCAAGCCCCTCTGGCTCAAGGAATACCTGGTGGCGCTCCTTGTCAGCAAAGCGCACACACTTATCCTCGATGCTTGGGCAGTAGCGCGGCCCCACACTTTTGATGTAGCCGCCGTACATGGCGCTCCGATGCAAATTGTCTAAGATAATTTTATGGGTCTCGGCATTTGTGTAGGTTAGATAACACGGCAATTGGGGCAAAACTGGTCCGCGACTTGTAAAAGAAAACATGGGGGGGGGATTGTCGCTGTATTGTGGCTCGAGAATCTCCCAGTTGACTGATCTTCGATCCAGCCTGGCGGGCGTTCCGGTCTTTAGCCGTCCCGTGTGTAATCCTAATTCTCGTAAAGATGTCGAAAGGGTTTCTGCAGCGCACTCCCCTGCTCGTCCTGCAGGAAATGAGCGGTCGCCAATGTGAATAATTCCGTCAAGAAAGGTTCCTGTAGTCACAATGACAGCGCGACAGGCGAGTGTTTCGCCAGTTTGTAAAACGACGGCCGTGATGTATGCTCCGCTACCGTCGCTTTGCCAAAGAAGCCTTTCCACTGTGCCTTGACGTAAGTCGAGGTTAGGAACGTTTTCGAGGAAATACTTCATCCAACGCGCGTAGCGAATTTTGTCCACCTGTGCACGTGGAGCTCGGACAGCTGGCCCTTTAGAGGTGTTGAGCATGCGGAACTGAATGCCATTCTGGTCCGTCGCAAGGCCCATAATGCCGCCGAGAGCGTCAATTTCGCGGACAAGATGTCCTTTCGCAAGACCGCCAACGCTGGGGTTGCAACTCATAAGTGCAATGTGATCAAGGTGCATTGTGAGCAAGAGCGTGCGCGCCCCCATCCGCGCCGCAGCATAGGCTGCTTCGCATCCGGCGTGCCCCGCCCCAACGACGATGATGTCGTAGCGATTATCCATGAATTATGCCACTCGGCTGAATGCGAACAGATTTTTACGACTATTTTTTCGCATGTTTTACTTACACATTTGGACGGTTTGAGTTCGTTTTTGTGCTAAGCAAACAGCAGCGCGAGTTTTCAGGAATTGTACGATGAACAAAATGTTAGCGGGTAAAACAGCAGTTGTTTTTGGCGTCGCGAACCGACGCAGTATTGCCTGGGCTATCGCCGAAGCGTGGGCGAAAGAAGGCGCTAAAATTATCTTTAGTTATCAAGGTGAACGCCTTGCGGGAAATGTTCGCGAGTTGGCTGAAACACTTGATAGTGAGCCATGGGTAGCTCCATGCGACGTGACATCTGATGAAGAAATTCATAGCTTTTTTGAGTTTGTGCGTAGCAAAACTCCTCGTGTGGATTTGCTGCTTCACAGTATCGCCTATGCCCCGCGGGAAGCTCTTGATGGACTTTTTCTCGAAACGAGCCGAGAGGCCTTCCACGTAGCAATGGACGTGAGTGTTTATTCCCTCATTGCCTTAGCCCGCGAAGCAGCACCGCTCCTTAGCGGGGGAGGCAGTATCATCACGCTGTCTTTCTACGGCGCACAAAAGGTTTTCCCGCACTACAACGTTATGGGCGTGGCTAAAGCAGCACTCGAATCAGCGGTGCGCTATCTGGCTTACGATCTCGGTCCGCGCAAAGTTCGCGTAAATGCTATTAGCGCGGGCCCGGTCAACACGTTGGCAGCTCGCGGCATTAGCGGGTTTACGGAAATGTTGGCCCGATACGCTGAGCTAGCGCCTATGGGGCGGAGCTGCAATCAGGAAGAAATAGCTCAGACCGCCTTGTTTCTCGCGAGCGACGGTGCCTCGGCTATTACGGGGCAGACAATCTTCGTGGACGGCGGCTACGAAATCATGGGCATGCGCTAGCGTCGATCTCGCTCCACAACGTATTGACGAGGGTTCGAAATCATGAGATGAGTGGCCGAGACGACAATGCAAAAGCGCGGGCACCGTGCTCGACTTCTCTATTTTTCGAATGGGGCGCCTCTGCGCTCGGCATTGCTGTGGGATGTATTGTTCCGTTGTGGCCTGGGAGAGTGCTTTCCACAGCTTCGCTTCCCGGTGCTCCGAGATCGGATTTTGAATACTACTTTTTCCCACTGCGATGTCATCTCGCGCGCGTTTGGGGCAGTGGCATCATCCCGTTTTGGAATCCTCACCTGTTCTGCGGCTATCCGGTCATTGAATCTGTTCAGAGCGCCGTGCTTTATCCCTTCAACGCACTGGGGCTAAACGTGCCGGCCGCTGAAGCCATTGTCTATCTCACCGCGGCGCATCTGGTTCTCAATTATCTAACCTGGTGGTTGGCACTACGCAAAGGCTTCGGATTTTCCTGTGCCACAAGTTCTGTCACTGCCGCTCTCGCGAATGTCTCGGCTTTGCTACCTTACCGATTTTTTGCTGGCCATCTGACAATCATTTTCGCTTTTCCCTGGATTCCACTCCTTGGCGCTGCTGCGTATCAACTTGTCCGACAGAGATCCTTTGTGTTGCGCTGGTGGGGCTGGGCCGTTGTGTGCTCTTCACTTGTTATCACTGCTGGGGCACCACAGTTTGCTTTATTTGCTTTTTATGGCGCCATTGTACTCGCCACAGCCAAGGCGATATGCGGAAAAAGCGCCTACCATTTGTCGGGCGCTGTAGGAGCTTTGTTTCTCGGTGGGCTTCTGGCTTTGCCCCAAATCGCGGCCACACTCGATTACATTCCCTTTTCTGCGCGCCAGGGAAGCTGGACCGCTCCTTACGATTCTGCCGGTTTTTGCGCCGCCGTTCTGGAAACCCTTTTACCTGCCCCGCTAGGCGACGGTGTTACCGAGATGCATATGAACGAGCGCGGCGTCTGGGACACCGCCGGGTACTTTGGGGCGATAGCTCTAGTTGCTGGATTTTTAGAGGCAGGATGCTTTTTCAAACGGGGGTTAGCAAAAAGTGATCCACGCGCCTTCGCTGCGCTGATGCTGTTGTGCTTCGCGATTTATATCATGAGCGGTGGTTACTTGCCTGGTTTCAGCGGAATCCGCGAAAGTCAACGCGCCCTCGTTCTTTTACATTTTAGCGCATTGCTTTTCGTTGCCCTTTTTCTCGACTCGATGAGGAAGCTTTCAAGGACAAGGCTCCTTCGCCGACGTATTTGGGGGTATTATTTTGCGATTTTTCTTTCTGCCGTTGCTGCGCTCATCGTTTTTCAGCAGCTTTCTGCGGCGCAATTTTCCCCGATTTTGTCGTGGATTGTTCATCGCTGTCTTGGACAACTTACTTTTTCATCCCGGGAGTTACCTGACACGGCAACCTATTTGTTCCTCACTTTCCAGCGCAGCCTTAATTGGGTCGTTGGCTGGCTGGCTCTTGCAGCTCTCGCGACAACGGTTTCGCTTTATCGGCCCCAGACCGGATGGCTGATTTTAGCAATTCTCATGCTTCTCGATCCGTTGCTTCTTCACTACGATGCTTATCAGTGTAGAACACGAATGCGCGACATGGGGTATCCACTTGGTCTAGAAAACACTCTTGCTTCAGTCGCCGAGCAGCGTAAAAAACAACGTCTACCGCCCCCACGTTTTGTGTTTCCTACGAGCCATACGAATATTGCCCAGTGCACGGATGGAGTTTACGATGCGGGTGGCTACGACCCCTTGATGCCTGCGCTGGCACTGGCTCGCCGAGGCTGGATTACTGGCAGTGTTTCTTTCGAGGCGCGACAGCACGCAACCTTCGCAGCGCTTGGAGTGTGCGGAGTTCTCGATGAACCCAAACATCAGCCAGAGTTTGTGCCCCCACCTCAAAGGCTCATCACTCTGCGACACGTGCCTTGCGCGAACGGTGCAGCGGAACTCGTCACTGAGGTCGGCCTGCAACCACGATCATACTTGTTCGGTCCTGTCGATGGGACGACCCACACTGTGGAGAGTGATCAGTTGCTTATCGAAATACGGCGCTGGCTCAGAAAGTCTGATCTTGCGACGGCACAAAACCTTTCCACGTCATCTGTCCGTGGAAAAGTTCGCTGGTATCAGACACCGAATCCGAATCACATATGGTTGAGTTGTTTCAGTGAAGTCCCTCAGCTTCTGGTTGTTCACACCACCTGGCTACCGGGGTGGCGAGCAACAGTGGAAAGTGGTCGTGGCGTGCGATTCCAGAAGCTATTGCGCTGTAATGGTTGGATGATTGGATGCCCTGTGCCAGCGGGGTATTCCTTCGTCAAACTTGATTATGCACCTCGCTCATGGCATCTGTCTGTGTTTCTGTCGCTTACAGTACTTACGGCGGTGATCGTTTTCGTAGGGGGGCGCACTTCAGCTCGAACGCGAGCAGTGAACGCGAGGACAACTAGTACTCCCAGGGCTTAAGAATGTCTTTCCACGTTCGTGGAGGCTTGCGAAGCTCGTCCTCTATCATAAGCTCACAGGCACGGCGCCTATAGTTTTTTAGCGGCTGACCGTTGCCGAGCTCACTTTTCGCTTGTCGAAGCTTTGCCAAAAACTCGTCGGCCAGAACGATGCCGATGCTAGATGTCGCGCTCCAAACAGGGAGGATGAAGATCGATCCGAGAACTGTAAGAGATCCGATTGCACTGATCATTGCAAAAAAGAAAAAGGCGCTTATCCATAAGGACGGCAAAACAACCAGCGAGATGAGTGCAGTTCGCATCGAGGCGAAGAAACCAAGCCTATCAGGCGCCACTGCGACCGTGCCAAAGAGGGGCATGAGATAAACGAACCAAAAGATCATAAGATAACAAAATAAAATTACCACAACTAAACTTGCAAATCCCCACGGTTTGCCCAAACGACTCGCCTGAACTGCGTAAAAGTAAATATTGGACGAGACAAGCAAGGTGCCTAGGCCGGCAAAGGATGTATACATGACCGCGGCTTTGACTCTACCCATGGAGGGAAAAAGATAGGCGGCGGGATGAATCGGCTTCTCGTGGGCGATGCACTCCCCTAAACTGAAAAGCATTGCGACACTATAGATCAGCCATGCTCCCGCCAGACCTCCAATAATCCACCTTAGGCTCGGGATTCGGACAAGGAGAAAAAGTCTTTCAGCGTCTACCAGCAAAAATCCGAGCAGCCAGAAACCCGCTGCTGCAATTAATCCGGAAATAGTAAGCGTCCCAAGGTAGTCGTAGAGTCCCCAAAACAAGCGATGAAAAAGAAGTTTTATCATGATTCTGGTGCTGGCTGTTCTTCCGGATCGCTGTCACTGACACGAACCACTTTTGCACCGAGTGCGGCTAGTTTTTTCTCAATGGCTTCGTAGCCGCGATCAATGTGATAGACACGGTTTACAATAGTTGTTCCCTCCGCCGCCAGTCCTGCCAAGACAAGTGCGGCCGATGCGCGAAGGTCACTTGCCATGACTGGTGCGCCGCTCAATTTGGGAACGCCGATAATCGTAGCCATCCCATTGATAACCTGAATGTTTGCTCCCATGCGACTGAGTTCTGCCGCATGGAGAAATCGATCCACATAGATTGTCTCGCGGATGATGCTTGTGCCTGGAACCAGCGACAGAAGCGCCATGAATTGCGCCTGCATGTCCGTAGGAAACCCTGGGTATGTCCAAGTTTGAATATTCGTGGGATTATAATTCTCGAAGGTGCCCCAAATGCGTGTCCCCTCGGTTGTCGTTTCTACGCGAGCGCCAATTTCGTGGAGCTTTGCAACTACCGCGTCCATATGGTCGAGGGGTGCATTCTCAATGACAATGTCACCACCAGTGATAGCAGCCGCAACCATGAAGGTCCCAGCCTCGATTCTATCTGCTACAATCGTGTGGGTGGTGCCACGAAGCGATTTTACCCCCTTGATTCGTAAAATTCGCTCGCCGCTGCCCTCAATTTGCGCGCCCATTTTGCGGAGAAACGCGATAAGCTCGCAGACCTCCGGCTCACGCGCCGCACCGTAAATTACTGTCTCACCTTCGGCAAGCACGGCTGACATGAGCACGTTGCAGGTGGCTCCTACGCTTGAGCCCGCAGCGCCCGACAGGCTGAATTCTGCCCCTCGTAGCTTTTCCGCGTGGGCGATTACGTAGCCGTGCTCCACACTGATTTTTGTTCCGAGCGCACTGAAGCCCTTGAGATGAAGGTCAATTGGGCGAGGGCCAATTGCACAGCCTCCGGGCATCGAGACACTTGCTCTGCCGAGTTTGGCGATCATGGGACCCATCACGTACACCGAAGCGCGCATTTTGCGGACCATGTCGTACGGGGCTTCGTGTTTTTTAAAACCGCGAGGATCAATGACCATGACGTGGTCATGAAAAGTAACGTCGGCCCCAAGGTAGCGCAGGACATCAGCCATTGTGCGGGTGTCGCGAAGGTCTGGCACATTGTAGAGGGTTGTGGTGCTATCGCCGAGCAAGGCTGCAGCCATAAGCGGAAGAGTAGCGTTTTTCGAGCCACTTATGGAAACCCTTCCCCGTAATGGCACGCCACCCTCAATTACAAATTTGTCCACAAGCGAACCACCTTTCAGCAGAGTGGATCTGAAAAACTCGCGATTGTGCTCAGAAGGGCTTACTCTGTGGTGATTCGATTTTTGGCATGTGTGCGATGCATTCGATTTCGATGAGAACGTTCTTCGGCAGACGCGACACTTCAACCGTGGCTCTCGCTGGCGGCAATACGGGGAAGAACTTGGCATACACTTCGTTCATCTTGGGAAAATCATCCATGTTTTTAAGATAAACAGTGGTTTTTACGATTTGAAAAAGGCCGCTACCGGCAGCTTCGAGTAAACCTTGCAAGTTCTTGAGCACCCGCTCGGTTTGTGTCTCGATATCAGTTCCAACAACTTCTCCTGTTTTGGGATCAACCGGGATTTGACCACTACAGAAAATGAAATCAGCGCATTTGATAGCCTGTGAGTAGGGCCCAATTGCCGCAGGAGCGAGTGGACTAACGACAGGAACCTTGTCTTGCGAGATCATTTTTCAGATCCTCCTTATAAAATTGTCTTCCCTGCAAGTGCGCTTATCCGCGCGCCAAAGCGATTCTTCCTGTACGCACCAACTCCAGGATGCCGTACGGTTTGAGCAAGTCAATCAAAGCGGCGATTTTTGCGCCGCTGCCTACTGCCTCAAGTGTGAGCGAACCGTGCTGAACGTCCACCACCTTACTCCGAAAAATGTCAGCGATTTCGATGACTTCGCGCCGGTTCTTAGCCGTCGTGGCAATTTTCAAAAGCACCAGCTCGCGCTCGATGTGCATTTCTTGCGATAGATCCACTGCTCGAATAACGCTCACCTGGCGATTGAGTTGCTTGAGGATTTGCTCAACGACGCGGTCATCCCCATGGACAACAATGGTCATGCGAGACACCGAAGGATCTTCGGTCTCGCCAACGGCGAGACTATCAATGTTGAAGCCGCGCCCCGAGAACATTCCTGCGATATGGGCGAGCACACCAAATTTGTTTTCGACAAGGACGGAAATCACGTGTTCCATGTTTTTTCACCTTTTGCGATTGCAACCGAAAGCATGATTACCATCGGGTGAAGGGCAAAGAAGCGTCAATGAAAAGAAAGCAGCGAACGCGCAGTCTCTTGTTTCCTCAAGCACTGGAGCAGCGGGGCATCATGGGACTTTTGATTGTCGGTTGCGCACTTGCTTTCATTTACGCTCCATTGCTCGATCCCTCCCGTTTTATCAGTGGAATGGACTTTTTGAACCTCGTCTATCCTCAGGTCGCCTATGCACGACAAGTTCTGGTGAGCGGTACAGTCCCTCTCTGGAACTGGTATACGTGGGGAGGGTCACCACTTCTTGCCGCTTGGCAGAGTGCAATCTTTTACCCGCCAACCTGGCTCTGCATGGCAATTGGACTTCCCTATGGCTTACAGCTCTCCATTTTTGCTCACCTTGTGTTGGCCGCCTGGGGGGCAAAACGCTTTGCCGAGAATATGTTTGGCGCCGGAAGCCTCGGCTCGCTTTACGCGGGTCTTGTCTATGCGGGCAGCGCTTTTTTCTTGGGGCACATCGAACAGGTCAACTCAGTGGCTACGCTGGCATGGACGCCTTGGGCACTCGACGCTTTGTTTCGCACCATCGCAAACCGTCGTGGATATCTCCAGCTAGCAGTTGCAGTCCTCATGGGATTTCTTGCGGGCCATCCTCAGCATCTGCAGCTCGCCCTTTTCTTTGGCGTCGTCGGCGGAGCGAGTTTTCTGCTCCTTTCAAGAATCAAGCCGTGCACTCACCTTTTCCTTCCCGGGCGTGCGATTTGGTCGAACGCGTGTTTAGCAGGAGCTGCGGTGGGCCTTGGAATTGTTGCCAGTGCTCCGCAATTATTCCCGTCCTTAGAACTTGCTGCCTGGTCGGAACGCGTTTGGCCTTTCGACGACCCATTCACCCCGCATTTCCGCTGGCGCCACTTGCTTGCTTTCGTAGTTCCGAGGTTTTTCAATAAACTCGCTGGGACAGAGGGTCAACCTGTGGGGTTTACGGAGGAGGGGGTCTACTGTGGAATCTTGTCGCTGCTACTTTGCGGCGTCTATGTCTGTCTGGCACGGCGCCACACGCTCCTTGCCCGATCATTCCCGATTTGGTTGCTGATGGTTGTGGGGGCTTTTCTGTTTTCGCTCGGTCCTGAAGGCGGCCTCGCCCCTATCGTTTGCCACACAATTCCCGGCTTCGCTAAGCTCCGGGGCTCGGCACGCGCTCTGAATGTCGTGGTGTTGCTGCTCGGTTGTGGCGCGGGCACTGGCTTTTCGATCCTTGCACGGCGGTTTTCTGACGGAGCGCGTTTTTCCCTTTTCCTTGGAGCTATGGCTTGCACCACAGCGGAGCTCGCCTGGACGCACCAACCAGAGTTAGCCTCGCTCTTTGTGTCGAGAGAGGTACTCACTGCGGATAAACCGCGTTTTGGCGAGGTAAAACCTTCCCTATGGTCGCCGCGCCGCGTTTATCGGTTTATGGCTCACGACAGTGATCTTTACCTTGATCATCGTGCAACGGCAGTTTCAGAGCGGTTCGTGCGAATGCAGCCAAACCTTAATATGATCACAGGCGTTGCTGTGATTGACGGTTACGAAGAGGGATTATTGCCGCCTTGGCCCTATGGCAATTTTCTCCGAAAGTTTAATCGCAATCTTCGCAATGAGACGCTCGACGCCACTTTGCTTGCTCTCATGGGCGTTGAATATGTCATCTCGGAATATCCGGCAAAATTTGACAACGACCGCTGGGAGCTCAAGCAACGATGGACAGACCGTGCACCAATGGGAAGCGTTTACACTTTATGGAAAACTCGTGTTCCGACGGCATGGTTTTACGACTGGAAAACACTTGTTACAGCCAATGATGTGGCTTCCAAGGGAGAGCAACATCCACTTCGCGACATCCTGTCCGACGAGCGGACGGCCAATGGGCAACCTCAGCGAACACCCCCCGGTCGACTGCTTGTCGAACACCCATTGTCCAAGTATTCATCTTCAAGTTTTGCATTGGCTGCACGGCAAGCCTCACTAAGAGTCCGCGCGATTGCGCCAAACTCCCTTCTGCTGGAGGTGCGGGACACACATTCTTCCAGCACGCGCGTGATTTATAGTGGGGTGCTCTGTCCTGGCTGGAAATGGTGCCTTTGCAAACATCAGCTTGTGCCAGTCGTTTACAGTGGAGCATTTCGGCCCTTTTCCCTTGTCGAGCTTCCTCCTATTGAAAACAGGCAGAACCTTCGCCTGTGCTACGCCCCGTTTTCCTACCGGTTCGGATGTTTCTCAGGGCTCGCTGGTGTGCTGGTCATGGTGATTGTTGCATTGAGTGTCCGCCTGAAAAGGGAACTAGTCCAGTGTTGACGTCACAAATGTCATTTGAGTAGGGGGAAAACATGGCCGGTCAGACAAATCGCCGATATCCGCGAGTTCCCGTGCAATTGACGGGAACCCTCTGTATTTTGATTCCTGAAGAAACTTTTCAACCCATCGTCCACGATGTTCGTGTGTGCGATCTTAGCGAGCGTGGCGCGATGGTCGAATTTACTGCGCATGAAAGCACAATAAAGGCGTTATTACGTTCCACGCGTTATTGCCGCTTGAGTTTTCATGGTTCCCCTGAGCTGCCGGAAAAAATCATTGGAAAGGCGGTCTGGGTTCAGCCCATTGGTTCCGGCGAGCATGTGCTGTGCCGGATTGGACTTTTCTTTGAGCAGTCCCCCGATGAGGCAGTGTCACAATTGAGGGCGTATATCGAAAAGCGTTTACGTGAGTTAGTTGACACAGATAAACGCTGAACCTCAGCTTCTTCGGAAATTAGCGAATAACCAAGCATGCGAGGAGCAAGGCCGTGTGGTTCGATAAAAAGAGCTGGCGCCTACGTCGAAAAATCAAAGACCTTCAAGCGGATTTGCGCGCTGCGGAAAAAGAGGGACGCTACGTGCTTGAAGATGGTCTTTTTTTTGCCGAGCTCGAGGACATGGGCGAAATGACCATGCTTGTCTTCGGGACGACAGATGTCCTCTCTGCTCAAGAGGAAACCGTCACTCGAAGCTTCTTTGAGCGCAACGGCTTTACGGTTCACCGTCTGAAAATTGACAAAAGCCAAAGTCATCTTGCAGAAGTAGAGATCATTCCCCCATCGGAGATGGTGCGCTATGTGGCCCGCCGGCTGAAATCCCAAGGCTATAAGGTTTTAGACGATTCCGCGAAAGAAACTCCAAGCGAGCTTGATAAACGGATTATTACTCTAAGCGGTCTGGTACGCGCGCTGGTCATTCTCTTTTGCGAACGCGTCCAGAGGACAATTGCCTCGACGAGGATCAAAATGAACAAGGAGGGCAACCGCCTGCTCCATTGGATGCCTAGAATCGCCGAGACACTCCACAGGAAAACCTCAAGCGATCTCGTGTCGCTCTTGAAGCCGCTTTTCGAGGACGCATATGCGGAATTTTATGGACACCTTGCGGAGAGCACATCGCCTCGCTCGGTAGCAGAGCCCGCTTTGCCAGCCGACCGCATTCCCGCTATACAATTTCCAGCGGAACAACCCCCACTCGCTTCCAAGTCGTCAATGGAATCGGTGAAATTTCCTGCCGCTATCCCTCTGCAGGAACCCAAAACGGCACCTGCTCCACCGCCGACAGGTGATCGAGTAATGGTCCCCGGTGAGCAGCCGGCTGCAGACATGGTCAGAGCAGCGCCACCCAAGGCAGTTTCAGATAGTGATCGCATAGAGATCGAGCGGCTTCTCAAGGAGGTCGAGGCGTCGGAGAGCGTCGCCCGTATGTATCGGAAGTTGGTACGCGCTCAATCTAGCCGCTGCGTGCGAAATGCACAAGCGCTCCTTGAGGAGGTCAACCGACTCTTCGGCGCGACGGCTTCCTGTCTCCTTGTGAAAGTGCCCCATGCGCATGGCGTTACGATTCATGCTCAGGCCGGCAAGCCCCTCATTTGGGGGCAAGGTGGCAGAGAAGGTTTTCCTGTGTCCACTTCAGTCGTTGCTGAAGTGGTCAAGACAAAGAAGGCTGCCAAAGCTGATCAGGGATCGTCTCCGGCCTCAGAAAGCATGATTTTGCACAGTATCGAGGCCGTGGCAGCAGCTCCAGTGTTCTTCAACGGCGAAATTGTGGCGATAGTGTATGTGGACCGTCGCGAGGGGCTTTGCCCTTTCGATCTCAACGATATGCGCGCATTGGAAAGGGTAGCTAAAGTTTTCGAAGAATTTCCCGATTTGACACTCGGGCTCGTGTGAAGGAGTGAGATTCTGTGCTCTGGTTAGAATCTCCCGCACAACGAGGGCAGATGCAGGGTGAAAGACATAGCTTGAAAGAATCCCCGCTCGTGCCGTTGAGCCTCACGTACCTCGTTTTTTGGTTGCTCACTGCGGTCGGATATTCGCGGCCTGTTCAGTTTCGACAAGTTTCTGTTCCCGTTCAGTCGCTGAATCCGAAGATGGCTGTACATCCTGTGGATCTATGGGGCGACGAAAAACTAGAGTTCGTCGTCGTGTCGCCGAGTGGCAGTCTAGATGTTTTTGGATGGGACGGAGACAAGCTGAAATCTGAACAACGGATCAATTTCCCGACAGAGGATAATGGTCCGACGTATTATAGTTTTGCTCGGCTGATCCGTGGTGGAAAGTATTCCCTAATCCTACTCAGAGCAAATGGCTTGTACGTGTGGCCAGTGACCGAGGAGCACTTCGACACATCACCGAAAAAACTTCTCGACATCTCACTGCCTAAGACCAACACAGCAGGTGAAACTTGCGAGTATTTTGAAATGGCTTATGATCTTGATGGCGACGGCATTGACGAGTTGATTCTCCCTCAGGCTGAGCGCTTCACCCTTTACCATGCGCGGGAGCCGCTCCATTATGTTTCGGTTTCGCTTCCTCGCGATCCCTTTAAGTCCACATCAACATTTCAGTTTCGCCGACAACTTCCGGATGACCCTGTACGTGTGCCAAGTATCAGCGGCTCGGTGCTGCGGCGCCGGGGGGTAGATGATCTCGTATTCTTCGATGCCAATGGCGACGCAAAAGAGGATCTCGTCTTCACAAGCATTGTGCACGCTCCTAAAAGTCGAGAGATTGAGCGGTACGAGATATTTTTTCAGAAAAGCGGCCTGACTTTCGGAGTTGTCCCAGACCAAGTCATAGAGATTCCCTACGATGAGCGCTCCTACGTTACTTTTCGGGATTTCGACCGGGATGGCCGCTGCGAAGCGTTCACAGTGGCAAGCAACTACGACATTGTTGCCCCCCGCACCATCATTCGGATTCTTGGTGGCGATGCTAAGCGCACAACGTCGTCGAAGGAGCGTTTTCGTTTGGTCACAAAAGACCCTATCGGCCTTGTGAAACTCGGCGACTTCAATCGCGACGGTGTAGAAGATTTCGCCTGCACCTTTTTCAGCTATCAGTTCGGTTCGACGGAGGACATCGCCAGCATCGTCGCAGCTAACCGTGTGCGTTTTCGCCTTCAATTTTTCCTTGGCCAGACCGGAAAACTTTTTGCGCGCCAACCGAGTTATGAGTTTGAGCTCAATTTGAGTCTAAAACCTGAATCATATGGTTCCTATCCTCCATTTTACCTCGTGCCCGACATGAACGGCGACGGTATTGTGGACCTTGTGGCACGAGCCGATGAAACGCGCGTTGCCGTCTACTTTTCCGAGGCGAAATTTGCTTATCCGCGCCAACCGACCGTCTCACTTCTCGTACCTCCCGATGCAGCGCTGAGTTTTGCTGACTGCAATGGCGATGGGCTTGATGACCTTATCGTGACGAGCATCCAAAAACAGAGCGTGAGTATCTACCTCGCTCCGCCGAGGAGAGAAAAGTGAGTCATGGCAGGAGAATCCACGCCATCGCTGGATGACATGCTCGCCATCGCGCAAGAGATGCCGCTCGGAGAGCGGGTTGGCCGTGTTTTCATGTTTCATTTGCGAAATTTGGTTCATGCGGAAAATCTCTTGCGGCTCAAGCCAGCTGGTTTTGTGCGAATTTATTCTGATGCACTTACCGCGGTGCGCCAACATGCCCAACTTCAGAGTCACGCTGGCTACCCACTCTTGCTTGCAGCCGACTTCGAGAAGGGCGTGGCCCCAGTGGTCAGTGGGGCGACCGAATACGGACCAGCTATGGCACTCGCTGCAGCAGGGGAAGAGCAGCTCACTTATGCCATTGCCCGCGCCATTGCAGCGGAAGCCAGCGCCATTGGGATCAACTGGAATCTCATGCCGACGCTGGATGTCAACACTGAGCCTCGTAACCCCATCATCAATGTGCGTGCATTTTCCGATGACCCGCTTACGGTCGTCGAACACGGACGTGCTTTCATAAAAGGCTCTCACGACAATGGGGTCTTGGTTTGCCCAAAACATTTTCCAGGTCACGGCTCCACTGCGACCGATTCGCATGCCACTCTTCCTGTCATCACCCTGCCTGAGGCGGAGTTGCGAAAAACGCATATCTCGCCTTTTGCGGAGCTTATTCGCACAGAACACGTTGAAGCCGTGATGGTGGGGCATTTGGTGTGTCCCGCACTTGATCCATCTAGACTTCCAGCAACTTTTTCGCAGCGGCTCATCGAACAAATGCTCCGAGAAGAATTGGAATTCGATGGTGTGGTGGTGAGCGATGCCCTTGATATGGGAGCATTGACTCGTTGTTTCTCCACGGAAGAGATCGTTGTGCGCGCCTTTACTGCCGGATGTGATCTCCTGCTGATGCCCGCGGATCCTTGGGCTGCTTATGAAGCTTTATTGCGCGCGGTCCAAGATGGGACAATATCCGAGGAACGCCTGAATTTAGCCGTGGCCCGAGTTCTGCGCCTTGCCACGTACGTCGAGACTAGGAACAAGAACGTAGTAAGGCCAGACGACACGCTCGGTGTTGTGGGGAACGTCGCCCACATAGGTTTGGCGGAAAAACTCGGTAGAGCATGCATCACTGTCATCCGTGGTGTCTCGGGTAACTGCCCGGTTTCAAAGACAAAACACGTGGCGGTTATAAGCTTTTCGACCACACATGACGGTCTTTTTGAATACCTTGCACCCAAGGAGTTTGGAGACTACTGCGAAGCGCTGCACCCACTCTGCAGGAGCTTCTACTGTGGGAAGCTCGGGCAAGAGCGTTATGATATCCCCGACGCAGTTGGCTACGCGCTTGAGTTATGTGCTGGAGCCGACATGATCGTCCTTGGCATTTATGCTCGTATCGTGGTCGCAAGTGGCCATATTGGCTTCGCCCCACAGGAGCTCGAGTTTCTCGCGCGCGTTTTGTCCCTCGGAAAACCAGTGATCGTTGTTTTGTTTGCCCCCCCTTGCCTAGCGCTGGATTTGCCATCGGAAATCAGCAATGTCATTTGTGCATTTGGTTCCGGGTGGGCACTTCAAAAAGCAGCAGCTGCTGCGGTTTTTGGGCGGATTCCCTTTCAGGGGAAATTGCCAATACGTCTCGAGTAGGAGATTCCAAGCGCATGTCCTGTCCGCCAGATTCGTCCTCGCACCAAGACCAAATTGTCAAAGAAGTAGAGGCGTTGATTCGTCTATATGATGTTACGGAGCTTCAGCGCTTACGCGAGAGCCTTTCCCCCAGGTGGTGGGAAAGTGGCTTGCGGATTTTGCTATTTGTGTCCGGGCTGGGCTTTGCAATCACTGTTTACAAGTTAATTCCCTCGGCAAATTCTTTTCTTTTTGGCTTTGTGTTCTTCTGGTTTATCCTTTTCATTCTCACGATGCTGGGACTTATCGAGTACCTTGTATTGAAAGTGCGTGCACTCACGAGATTTTGCGAGTACCAAGGGCGGCTGCTTGACCACATGCTCAAAAAATCTGCTGTGCGGAGCACTCTCGCCGATGAGGCCACGCAGGCACACAGTTCTAAAAGTGGTTGAAAAGCCGCCCGTTGCACTTTCTAGCTGCAGAGAGAATTTTGGGATAAGGGATCCGATGACGGAAGGGAGTCGCTAACTATGATTATCGGCGTGCCGAAAGAGATTAAGAATAATGAATATCGCGTAGGGATGGTTCCGGCTGGCGTGCGTCAGCTCGCGAGGTCGGGCCACAGAGTCCTGATAGAAACACGGGCCGGTGAGGGCAGCGGCATTTCTGACGACGAATATGCGAATGCGGGGGCGGAGATTGTTCCCGATGCCGCGAGTGTGTACGGCGCGGCTGGTATGATTGTCAAGGTGAAGGAGCCGCTCGAACAGGAGTACCCTCTCATCCGCGAAGGGCAGATCATTTTTACGTATTTCCATTTTGCCTCTTCGCGCGAGCTCACGGAGGCAATGATTCAACGCAAGGCCATTTGCGTGGCTTACGAGACGATAACCACCCCCGACGGAAAACTGCCTTGCCTTACGCCGATGAGCGAAGTTGCCGGCCGCATGAGCATCCAAGAGGGTGCCAAATATTTGGAAAAACCGATGAAGGGACGTGGAATCCTGCTAAGTGGCGTGCCGGGGGTGGATCCTGCGCGAGTACTCGTGCTTGGGGGAGGGGTCGTCGGAGCAAACGCCGCAAAGATCGCTGCAGGGCTTGGGGCACAAGTGACGATCATGGACGTGAATCTGGACCGCCTACGTTATCTTGCTGACATTATGCCGGCAAACGTGATTACTCTGATGAGCAACGAGGACAATATCCGCGCACGTTTGCCATTGGCCGATCTTGTCATAGGCGCCGTCCTTGTCGTTGGTGCACGTGCCCCGCGCCTGATCACACGTGATATGCTTAAGCTCATGAAACCCGGCGCAGTCATTGTGGACGTGGCGATTGACCAGGGTGGTTGCGTGGAAACTTCGCGGCCGACCACACATGCTGATCCCATTTTCATCGTGGACAACGTGGTGCACTATTGTGTGACAAACATGCCTGGAGCTGTTGGGCGCACGTCTACATATGCACTCACAAACGTGACCACCCCCTATGCTGTGAAGATTGCGAACGAAGGTTGGCCTAACTTTGCTCGAAAGGATTCTGCGCTGGCGGCCGGCGTTAATATGGTCGAGGGCGTTGTAACTTGTAAACCTGTGGCGGAGTGTTTTGGGCTAGCGAACTACACACCCATCGAAGAGTTGATAAAATAGTTTGAGCCGAGGCTTGTTTGTTGACGAGGGACGCATGCGTGAGGTGCGTCCCTCATGTTTATTATGTTCACTAAGCGCTAAAACGTGCTGCGATACGTGCGACTAAAAATCCTCGACCGACTTCTTCTCAGCGAATTCTGGCTTGCTTTCTTTGCAACCTTGGCGTTCTGCGCACTTCTCCTCATAGTGGCGACGATCTTTGAAAAGTTTCAGGACATCATTGAGAACGACGCCCCTTTGAACAAAGTGGTGCTCTACTTTCTGTGCAGCCTGCCGTTCAAACTGATCCAAGTCATTCCCATGGTGTGTGCCTTAGCGGTTCTATTCTCGGTAGGCGGCCTTGCGCGAAACAACGAAATCCTCGCGTTTCTCACCAGCGGCGTGCATAATCTTCGCATTCTCGCACCAGTGGCCGCCTCGGGAGCTGTGATTATGGTCGGAGTCTTTGTTGTGAATGAGTTTTTCGTAGCACGGCTTGAGCAAGAGGCGCGTTACTTGGAACGGCGTTACATCGAGGCCAAGAGTGAAGCGAGGCTTGTCACTCGGCGCGACATTTTTGTTCGCGGTATGGGGAATCGCTTTTACCTCATGAAGATGTACGATACTCGCGAAGGCAGGATGTATAATCCACAAATTGTGGACATGACCGAGGACTACTCGGCCCTGCGCCAACGGATTGATGCGCGTGAAGCCAAGTTGATAGCCGACAAGCGGGGTGAGCAGCGGTCTGAATGGCAATTGTCCCAACCCCGAATATGGAGCTTTGACGAGCGGGGAAATCTCACGAATTTTGAACAGATCACTGGAGAGCGGCGCGTCTATCTAGAACCTGACTTGTCTGTGATTTTAGGGCAAAAGAAAAAGCCGGAGGAAATGAATTTCTTTGAATTGCGCCGGCACATTCAAATTCTTGCCGAGCGTGCCCAGCCGGTCTTTGATTACGAGACGGACCTCTATCGCAAACTAACCTTACCCATATCGATCCTCGTTGCTATGACCATGGCTTTCTCCTACGCGGTGCGAACCCGTGCAGGTAACGCAACAAGCGCGTTTGGCTACGGTCTCACGTGGGTCATTGGCCTGTACGCAGCGAACGCGGTTTTTGGGGCGTTAGGGCACTCTGGAGTTATTCCCCCATTCTCTGCAGCCTGGCTCCCTATTTTTCTCTTTGCAGGCGCGGCTGTCGTCCACGTCAGGAAAAGTTATCGGTGGTATGCTTGAGCAGTGCGCACTCCCCCTCTCCCCGAGCCTTGCAGTCCTACCGTAGGGCTGGAAGCTTCACCGTCGAAAATTGCTGGAAGAACGCTCCGGAGGATTCGGTTGCAAACTTCTCAACCATGTCCAGAAAAGTTTTTTTTGTGGTGAAGTCAACAAACGGCGCCTTGGCCGGCAGATTAGCAAGAATAGTCGCGCGGCGCCGGGCGTCTTCAAGATTGCCTATGCTGTCGATGAGTCCGAGAGCGAGTGCCTGCTCGCCAGTAAACACCCGTCCATCGGCCATTGCTCTCACCCGGTCAACGATCGCCACATCTACACTCAGCTCTTGCGCCATCGCCTCGGCGTCAAATGCTGCGAGCTCTATGGCTTTTTCACGCTTTTTCGTCTCGGTCGTGGCAAGAATATCACTGTAGGCCTGCGGATGATCACGCAATGCTTTTTCGATTGCTGTGCGTCGGCTACGTATGACTTCGCGAACAAACTGACGATGAAGGTCGTAAACCAGGCGCTGCAGCAAATTTTTCTCCTCCTCCGTCATCGGCCGGAGGGGCGAGCCAGTGTCCTTGTGCTCACCGCTTTTGATTACGTTGGGACGAATGCGCAGTGATTGCAAAAGCTGCTCAATGTCAAAATCCGTTGCGATGACCCCAATGCTTCCCGTAATCGTTCCCGCGTTTGCGAAAATTTCATTTGCGCCAGTGGAAATGTAATAACCGCCTGAGGCGGCAACGTTACCCATGGAGATCACAACAGGTTTTTCCGCGCGTGTTCTGACGAGTTCGCGATAAATCTCTTCGCTCGCGCCTACGGCGCCACCGGGGCTGTCCACGCGCACGACAATTGCTTTTACCTGTTTGGCTTCGCGTGCCCTTCTGATGCTGTCCAACGCATTCTTACTTTCGTAGATTGGGCCCTCGATTCTGATCAAGGCCACACATTCTTGTGTCGCGCCGGCTTTTGCCATTACTGCCGCGAACACAACGAGAAGCACGATCATTCCGAGCACGGTCAAGACGATCATGCATCCTTTTCTTAGTGCGCTAGCCATTGAAAAGCGCCCTCCAGTTGCATCATCGAAAAGCGGATCTTGGGACTCACATTTGCTCCGGGTGCTCAATGCCGAGAAGGTCTAATCCTTGTGCGATTGTTCGTGCTGTCAGCGAACACAAAATAAGCCGTCGTGAACGTGTGGGCTCCTCGGCATAGAGCACAGGACACTTTTCATAAAACGCAGTGAAGCGCGTCGCAAGCTCATAAAGGTAGGTGCACAGGTGATGCGGCTTGAGCTCCTTGGTCACAGAGTCGATGGCTTCGCCAAAACGTAGAAGATGCTTTCCCAGACGCAATTCCTCTGGCTGCTCGAAATCTAGTTGTCCTGCGGGCGGTTCCTCTACGTTTCCTCTTCGGAAAATCGAGCGAATGCGAGCGTAAGCATATTGCATATAGGGCGCAGTATTGCCATCAAGCGCCAACATTTTGTCCCAAGAGAAGACATAATCACTGATCCTGTCCTTGCTCAGGTCAGCATATTTGATTCCGCCGATCCCAACGGCCTTCGCAATTTGGCGCCGTTGGCCTTCGGAGAGGGCAGGATTTTTCTCTGTCACGAGTGCAAAAGCTCGCTCTTCGGCCTCGTCGAGAAGGTCCTTCAACTTTACGGTGTCGCCACTGCGGGTTTTAAATGGTTTTCCATCTTCGCCAAGCATTGTGCCGAAAGGTGCAAATTCAAGGGCCACTCCTTTAGCCCAGCCTGCACGCTGAGCGACTTCGAAAACCTGTGCGAAGTGCTGCGCCTGGCGGGCATCGTGGGTGTAGATAATTCGTGTGGCCCGCAGGACTTCGATTCGATATCGAATCGCGGCCAGGTCGGTTGTGGCGTAGAGATAACCACCATCGGATTTTTGGATGATAAGAGGGTTGTCGTAACCGGCCGTGAAGACGACAATGGCGCCGTCACTTTCCACAGCAAGCCCTGCTTTCCTTAGATCATCGACGACCCGCGGCAGCATGTCGTTATAGAAACTTTCGCCACGCTCGTCCTCCACGGTTAGCTTGACTCCAAGTCTTTCGTAGATGGGGAGATAATGCCGGCGTGTTTCCTCAATGATCCGCTGCCAGAGAGACCGCTCGCGTTCTCCCCCACTTTGAAGCCTGACCACCGTCTGGCGAGCACGTTCTTGAAATTCGGGATCTGAGTCAAAGCGGGCCTTGGCAGCCCGATAAAACTCCTCGAGATCTTCGATGTGAGAATCTGCCGGCAGATTGCTCTCGTCGAGATAGGCAATGAGCATCCCGAACTGTGTTCCCCAATCCCCCACGTGATTCTGCCTAATTACCGTATGCCCCAAGAATTCGATAACCCTGCTAATCGCGTCGCCGATGATTGTACTGCGGAGATGCCCCACATGCATTTGTTTCGCGACATTTGGCCCGGAGTAATCTACCACCACACGTTCAGGCTTGTCCGTCGCAGGGATTGAAAGACGTTCGTCGGCGAACATGCGTTCTAAACGCTCGGCAACGAAGCGCGGCAACAGGGTAACATTAATAAATCCAGGCCCTGCAATTGTGACTTCTTCGGCTAAATCACCAAGGGATAGGTTATCGACAATGCGCTGGGCGATCTCCCGCGGATTAGCTTTGCCCCCTGTCTCATGAGCCAAGTCTTTTGCAAATCCCATGGCCACATTTGCCTGATAGTCCCCAAACCGCTCATGCGTTGCAGGGGTCAGTTGGGGAGGAATATCCCTATGAAAAGTTTTCTGAATTGCAGTGCGAAAACGTTCCTCAAGCTCATGAATGACCAGATTGCTCACGGAGCTTACTCCTTACACGCTGAACTTTTAGTGCATGGCGATTTGATCGGATTGATCGGTAAATATCGAACGTGTAGATTCGTAGGCCGCGCGTAGGGATGAGGTGGGAAGCGTCAACCTCGCGAAGGGGCAACTTATCGCCACCACCCCCCTGTCTGTGGTCGTCCCCAACGCTCTTACGGGCAACCCGTGCTGCTCGGCGAGTTTCTGCAGTTTTCCAAAATCCTCATGAGCGACACTCACGATGACCCGCGGAGCAAATTCCCCGAACAACTCGGCGAAAAGTTCCATCCTACCGGGAACATTCAGCGAGACATCAAGCCCGAGATTGTCATCATCTGACCACAATAGCGCTTCCGTAAGCGTTGTGATCAAGCCCCCAACGGAACAATCATGAGCCGATGCGGCGACAACTTGCCGGGCAAGCTCGACTAAAAACTCAATGACGCGCTTTTCCAACTGGAGATCGCAGGGCGGACAAGGCCCCCATGCCAACCCCGTCTGCCATCGCAGAAATTCCGATGCACCTAAGTGGTCACATCGGGGCCCCACAAGGACAACGATCCTGCCAGGAGAAGCAAAATGCCCTTTCATGGGGTGGGCTGGCGGCGTGATGCGCCCCACCATGCCAATGATGGGCGTAGGCCAAATCGCGTTTTCCGGGGTTTCATTGTAGAGCGAAACATTTCCGCCCGTCACAGGGGTTCCTAACGCTCGACAGGCATCGCCTATCCCCCGCACTGCTTCTGCCAGTTGGTAGAAAATTTCCTCTTTCAATGGGCTGCCAAAGTTGAGGCAATTTGTTATAGCCAATGGCTCAGCACCGGCGCAGGCCACGTTACGAGCTGCTTCTGCCACGGCATGCTTGCCCCCTTCGTAGGGATCCACATAGCAGAATAGAGAGTTCCCGTCCGTGCTCACCGCCAGTGCAGTTTCGGAATCATGGACTTTGAGAACTGCTGCGTTGTTTCCAGGCCCAGTCAGCGTCTGGGTTTGGACCATGTAATCATATTGTTCAAATATCCAGCGCTTGGAGCACACGTTCGGAGAAGAGAGAAAAACCAGAATCAGTTCCTCCAACGCGTCAAGGGGGGGTAGCTCTACAGTGCGCGAGTCCGGGAGCAATTCAAGATAGGCGGGACGTCTTCCATGGCGGCAATAAACCGGCGAGTCCTCGGAAATCTTTGCCGCCGGAATCTGTGCCACCACCTCGCCTTTATGGATGACGCGCATTATGCCGGAGTCATCGAGTTGGCCCAGCACATGGGGTTTGAGGTCCCATTTGGCCAAAATGCGTTCGACGAGCGGCAGTTGCTCAGGAGTGCAAACACCCAGCATCCGCTCCTGAGATTCGCTCAACATGATTTCATAGGCGGACATATGTTCAGCGCGCTGTGGCACTTTGTCGAGGTCAATGCACACTCCCATCCCGCCACGTCCGGCCATCTCCGCAGTGCTACAGGTTAGACCGGCGGCGCCCATGTCCTGCAAAGCCAACACAGCCCCTCTAGCAATTAATTCCAGCGTTGCCTCGAGTATTTTCTTTTCCATGAACGGGTCGCCCACCTGCACGGCGCCCCGTTTCTCTTCGCTCTCTTCGGTCAGTTCGGTGCTGGCAAATGTAGCTCCGTGGATTCCGTCGCGGCCAGTCGCGTTTCCATAATAAAAGACCAAATTGCCACTCCCGTGAGCAACAGCTCGGACGATCTTCTCCTTTTCCACCAAGCCGACGCACATAACGTTTACGAGAGGATTGCCATCGTAACACGGCGCAAAGTAACACTCCCCACCGACAGTAGGAACGCCCACGGAGTTCCCGTAGTCGGCGATGCCGGCAACCACGCCAGCGATCAGGTGGCGTGTGCGACTATTGTTTGGGTCCCCGAACCGCAGGGGATCAAGCAACGCGATGGGCCGAGCTCCCATGGTGAAAATGTCGCGAAGAATCCCGCCGACGCCTGTTGCTGCCCCTTGATACGGTTCAATTGCCGATGGGTGATTGTGCGATTCGATTTTAAACGCGATGGCAAACCGCTCGTCGAAATCAACGACGCCCGCATTTTCCCCAGGTCCCTGCAAAATATGTGGGCCGGAGGTGGGGAATGTCTTGAGGAGTGGTTTTGAATTTTTGTAGGAGCAGTGCTCGCTCCACATGACAGAAAAAATCCCTAGTTCGGTCAGCGTGGGTTCGCGCCCAAGAATCTCGAGAATTTTTTGATATTCTTGTGGACTCAGTCCGTGTTCTTCAACGAGTTCAGGGGTGATGCGCATCACAGAGCATCCTTTCCGCGTTCGCCTGTTCGAATTCTCACCACCTCTTCAAGTGGAATTCGAAATATTTTCCCGTCGCCGATAGTGCCAGTGCGGGCCGCCTCTTCGATCGTATCCATGATCGTGTCGGCCATATCGTCTTCGCAGGCGATCTCAATGCGCACCTTGGGGAGAAAATCCACGTGATATTCGCTGCCGCGATATAGCTCTGTATGGCCATGTTGCTGACCAAAACCTTTTACTTCGCTCACCGTCATTCGAATAGGGCCAAGTTCGGTTAACGCCTCTTTAACGTCTGCAAGCTTGAATGGCTTGATGATTGCTATGATGAGTTTCATTGCTCGATTCCGCAAATGTAAGCAAATTTCTAATTTTTCTGGGCAATGGAAGCAACTCGTGCGTGAGAGAATCGAAACACAGCATCTGCGTCAATTAGAAAGCCGTATAAGTGCCTTGGTTTTTGGAAAACGCCCTCAACATCTTTTGTCACGTTATCCTGGTGCTGTCTTGTGGCTCGTTTTCATACTCTTTTTTCTGCCAAACCTAAAGTTGTGGGCACAGGTTCTTACACAAGAGGTGTTAGCCAGCGTCGCGATTGAAAAATTGCGTAGTGCCTATCCTCCAATCGCACCGACTGGCAACTGTGCCGTCTGGAGGAATTCGCTCGTTTTGCCAGATCTTTCGGGAAAAGACATTCTCGTCATCTCTCCGGAAAAGCGAGCAATCCCAAACATAGTAAAGCTCCCACCAGAGCTAACGCCACTCTTTTACGTGGACTGGGCCAGCCAGGCGAACAGCTTTGTTGGGATTGTTAGCAGCCCCGGAAAGTATGCGCTGTGCCGCTTTCGGCTTCGGGGAACTGCACAAGGGGGGTATCGCTGCGAGCACAGTGGCGAGAAACTAGCTCGCCTCGTTGAACCAGACGGAAGAAATTGGAACGATTGGATTGTTGATTCCTTGGCTATATCTCCCGACGCTGAATCGATGTGGGTTGCAGCAAAGCGTCAAAGCGCCAGCGGCTCATCAACAACGGCTTTGTGGCGTTTTATTTTCCAATCGGCTCGAGGCATAGACGGCAACTCTTGGGTCGCCGTTGAGAAGCTTGACCTGAGTGACACGCTCGGCAACACAAAAAATTCTATTGGTGGGATGGCTTGGTGGCCAGGCGGCTTGATCCTCGCATTAAATCGGTGCGACATGCGTTCTCATCCACGCTATGTGAGTTTGTTGTTTTTTCCTTGGGGTCACGGAAACCAGCCGCTAGTGGTTACCGAACGAATAGCACGTGGCTACGGAGCCTCAGATGTTGCGGATTCGCCGTCGTCACTCTGGATTCTCTTGAGGAGCCCAAACGCTGGTGAACCTTTGTCGTTGGCCAGAATTCCTAAGATTTATCCAGTAATCAGATGACTGTGCGCGGTTGACTTGACACGCGTAGGCGCGCCGAGCAACGGTAGCGCTGATCCTGCAAAATTGAACCGAAATAGTTTTTCCAAAAGATACGGGAACCGTGAGGAAATTTTACGAGATGAGAAAGCTTTGGGCAGTCGTTGGTATCGTTGTATTTTTGCCGGCTTGTCAGGAATCACCGAAGGAAAATGCTAAGGTGGCCATTTCGTCGCCCACTCCTCCTCAATTCAAGGCAACGACCCCGACGGTTCCAAACGAAGAAAAAAGCACAGCGCCAGTGGTGCGGCTAGATATTGAAGAACCGATGATGCCGCTTCGGGGAACCATCAAAGCGTACGAGATTCGAGACGTTTCTCAGTTCAGTCCTGGCCTTCTGGCCGACGGATTCCTGGGAGATCTTGTTCTTGAGAACGACCTGGTGCGGTTCGTTGTGCGGCGTCCGGATCCTTCGTTGCCGGAGATGCCCCCCGCAGGGGCGATCATTGATGTAGCGAACCAGAAATCGCACGCCGACTATTTCAATTACTGCGAGCCGATTCCAGACGTCGAGACGACAACAACCAAAATTAAGATTGAGCGCGTCGCTTCATTCCTTGTGGATAAACAGACTACTTCGCGCCTTGTTTTGACGGGACGTCTTATCGAAACGCTCGCCCCCCCGCCCAGTGAAAACGAGAGTCAGACCTCACCACCGGTAACAAAAAACCTCCCCGTTCGTGTGGTGATGACTTACGAGCTGGCGAAGGACACTCCGTATCTGATCGTCAAAACAACCTTCACAAATGAAAGCACAGGGCCGATCTCACTGTCACCAGGCGATTTTATTGATTGGGGCGAAGCCCAGTCCTTCGTCGAAGGGCTTGGTGTCGGCGTCGGCGTTGTCACGAAGTCAAACTGGGTCGGGGCAACGATTGACAATTTTTCTATGGGCGTGTGCCTGCCGGGGCCAAAGCCAGTAACCAACTATGCGTCCGGCCGATACACGGTCGTTCAAGCCCTTGAAACTGAGGCGCGCAAGCCCCTCGCCTTACCGACACATACACCGTCACCAACGCCTTCGCTTACTAAGACAGTTCAAAGTTTTGCCCCGGGCGGCTTTACGCCCATAGGCGTTGCCAACCAGCCTGAGCAGCCACGTGCAACGCCTACGTTGGCGCCGCCGCGAACAGAAACCACATACGCTCCTCAAGCAAAACCGACCATGGCCCCAATCCGTCCTCCGCGCGCTGAAACAATATATGGGCCCCACGCCAATGTTGGTGATGCGACTAGACGTTCGCAGGCCACAATTCTGCCCGCTCAACAGGCATCGGATCTCCATGGAGAATCTCTCGGTGGTGGAGGAGGCAAAAACGAGGAAACGACGGGAGTGACCGGACCACTCAAAGGGCCTTCCGCTGAAAGTAAACTGGCGCGAACGGATCGAGTGGTGCTCGCGCCTAGGAAAAGCTATGAGTATACACGCTACTATGTCGTTGGCGATCGCAATCTTTCGCGGGTCAGCGAGCAGGTTTATCGCCTGAAAAACATTCCGCTCGGTGTCGTTGCTGGACTAGTAGTCGAAGAAGGAACCAATCGGCCTATCGCGCAAGCTGAGGTGCGTGTCTCCGGGGGGGCAGCTTGGAACGGGAAGGGAGCTCCTTACGCATTTACAAAAACTTTGACCAGAGCCGACGGGACTTTTGTCGTCCGCCTTCCTTATGGCAACTATGTCCTGACTGCGGCAAAAGTTGGGCGCCAGCTTGTCATCTCACCGCAGAAGGTCTCGCTTTACCGCAAAAGCGCTGAACAATATGTTGGAATCATCTTGTCCAAAGAAGCTCGAATTGAGGTGGCGGTAAGTGACCCAGATGCACCCACTTCTGCCCCTCTCCCCTGCCGGTTGACACTCGTGGCTAAACCTGGGACAGAGCCTATTGATTGGGGCTACGGGTCGGGCAGCGTGGCAGCGGTACGCAATGTGGCATATATGCCTTATGGCGGCGCGACGCTTCCCGTCACTCCTGGTTACTATCGGCTTCTGATTAGTCGCGGACCCGAGTACGACGCCCTCGAACAGGATCTCGTGGTAACCAAGGGCTCGACGCAAAAAATTATTGTGACCCTCCCGCGCGCATTCCGTACGCCGGGAATGGTCAGCGCCGATGTGGGGGTCATGACAACAGCGAGTGCCATCGCTCTAACGACACCTGAGGATCTTGCCGTTATGGCCGCCTGCGAAGGCGTGTCAGTTCTCGTGAGCGGTGACTTCGAGAAAGCCACAGATCTTACCCAGGCCATAAAATCATTGCAGCTCCAAAAGTATGTGAAAGCTATCCCTGGGATGCGCTTCCTCGTAAGTGGCCGGGGAGCCACGGCAAACGTCCTCGTTTATCCGGTGACAGCAGAGACGGAGGCAAAGTTGAGAGATTTCCGGGCGAAAAGCAAAAATGTCGCCCCCGATGTTTTTCTTGCGGATCTCCGGCGACAATTTAGCGACCTTGTGATTCAGATCGATCAGCCACTTCATCCCTTGGCAGGCTACCTAGCACGAATCCCGTTCAACGAGCGCTTCAAGCGTTACGAGGATTCAGATGTTCCTCCGCCCGATTTTCATGCACTTCAGGTTTTAAATGGCAAACTCGTCAACGAGTTCCAGGACGTCATGGATCGCTACTTCGATCTGGCTGTGAAGCGAACGCGCTGGCCCGAGGCATCTCCTGCACTCACGCCCCTAGGTTCTTCCATGTGCCGTCTTCCCTATGGCACAGAAGTTGGCTACCCCCGCGTGTATGCAATTACGATCCACGACACCTTGGACACCTTCGGCTCGACTGATCTGGCCCAATCTATTATGAACCAGCGGGTGATCGTGACAAATAGCCTCATGCCGAAATTACTGGGTTATTCGCCAGCTGCACGCACTTATGCAGCCCAACCAGGCGACGTGGTGGATACTGGAACAACCGGTGCTCTCCCAATGAAAATCAACATCATGGCGGCGTCGTGGGTTTCGCTGAGCAACTTTGATCTCACATGGAACGGGAAATTGGTCCGCCGCATCCAGGTAATGCCCGTGAAAAGGGTTTTGCGTTATCCTGTTCGTCAACAAGCCGACGCGGATATGCAGTACGTCTATGTCGATGGCGACGGTTTCTCGAATCTGATTTGCTTTAGCAACCGCAAATCACTTTCCCCCATCGTTCCCGCCTCATTGCCAGATTTCGGCGGCGACGTTTGGCCGCTCGCTTGGACCGGGCCAATTTTCGTAGATCAGAACCGCGACGGGAAAATCAGAATTGAGTCGCAGCAGGATCAGAAAACGAAGCCATAGATTCAGCGATTCTTGCCGCGAACCAAGATGAAGAAAGCTCCGTTTTCGCAAGTTGCGGAAGCGGAGCTTCTTCGGTTCCTTTTCGTTTCCTTGGCGCTTGAGCTTCAGGTTTACTTTGAGGTGAACAGATCAGGAATTGTTTTTGCATAAGGGGGATGGACAATTCCCTTCTCAGTGATGATTGCCGTGATGAGCTCATGTGGCGTTACATCGAAGGCGGGATTGTAAACGTTGATTCCCTCTGGCGCAATTCGGCGACCTGCAATCGTGGTCACCTCCTCTGCCGGGCGCTGCTCGATTGGGATTTGGTCTCCACTTGCTAATGAAATATCAATTGAGGACAGCGGGGCAACAACATAAAAAGGGATCCCATGCTGTTTGGCCAAGACGGCAAGTCCATAAGTTCCGATTTTATTGGCGACGTCCCCGTTGCGTACAGTTCTGTCAGTCCCGACAAACACTGCATTCACCCACGCTCGCCGCATGATATCAGCAGCCATGTTGTCGCAGATCAGAGTGACGGGAATACCGGCTTCGCGCAGTTCCCAGGCGGTGAGGCGAGCTCCCTGAAGAAGGGGGCGTGTTTCGTCGGCAAACACCTCAATGGTTTTTCCCTCGCGTTCGACCGCATAGTAGACAGCGGCCAGAGCGGTCCCATACTGAGCTGTTGCTAACCCTCCCGCATTACAGTGTGTCAGGACGCGGTCCCCAGAACTCAGAAGAGAAGCTCCATATCGTCCCAGTGCCAAGCAAACTTCATTGTCTTCTTCGATCATTTTCTCGGCAAGTGCTAGCATCTCACGTTTGAATTCATTTGGGGGCAGCGAGCAAGATTTCCGCGCATGCGTTTTCACACGTTCTAGCGCCCAGAAAAGGTTCACCGCTGTTGGTCGTGCAGTGCCGAGATAACCACACGCCCTTTCGACGCTTGAAACCAATTCTTTGCTTGTAGCGGATTGTTGGTCGCGAATCGCCACCCACACGCCGAGCGCTGCAGCAATTCCAATAGCGGGAGCCCCTCGTACCCGCAATGTTCGAATGGCGCTCCACATCTGCTCGACAGAGAGAATCTCTTCCACCGCATATTCCAAAGGCAGTTTTGTCTGATCGATGATAAAAACTCGACCGTTTTCGACCCAAAGCGTTGGTTTAGGCATTGCTCATCTCTTCGTGAGAATTGAGTTTTATTGCTCGAAAACTGATGATGGGGTGGGCGGTGCCATGCAATTCAAAAACACCCGTGTTGCAACGTTTCGAAAATGGACTTCGGTTGTGTTTCGCCCGATCAATGGTCAAGGATATCCCCCTTCGAGAAGGGGCATGCGAGACAATCAAAACCCCTTCGCGTGCAATCGGAGCAGCACCGAGTGTTGGCAGTTCCGCGCCAGGGAAATCAAAGTTTACCGATGAATGACCTGTTGGAGAAAATGTATAAGCACAGCGATAAAAAGCCCACGTAGCTCAGTCGGTAGAGCACGCCCTTGGTAAGGGCGAGGTCACCAGTTCAATCCTGGTCGTGGGCTCCACCTATTTATATTTTGTGAGGCACCCATGCAAGCGAATGATATCCGCCGCGGGCACATTATCCTTTATAAAGGAGAACCTCATCTGGTGTTGGATTTTCAGCACCGTACGCCGGGCAATCTCCGAGCGTTTGTGCAGTGTAGGTTGCGCAATCTCAAAAGTGGTAACTCGTATGAGGTCCGCTTTAGCTCGACAGAAGATGTGGAACGCGCCGTGTTGGATCACCAGGACATGGAGTTCCTTTACAAAGATGAGAATCTGTACCACTTCATGAATACGGAAACGTATGAGCAGATCGCACTGAATGAAGAAGCGCTAGGCGACGCGGCCAAGTACATGACTGAGGGGATTCGGGTACAAATCAGTTTCTTTGAAGGAACACCGATTGCAGTTGAGCTCTCCCCGACGATCGAGCTTGAAGTCGTTGAAACCGAGCCGGAAGTAAAAGGAGCCACAGCAAGTAATTCCCCGAAGCCCGCAAAGCTTTCCAACGGGGTCACAGTCATGGTGCCCCCTTTCATTAAAGTCGGGGACAAGATTCGAATCAACCCGAACGAAGACAAGTATCTGGAGCGCGTGAAGTAAATCTCTCCCATTCTGGCACGCAGACAGAGAATCAAGGCGAGTTGGACGCCCGTTTGGTCGCTCAGCTCGCCTTTTGCATTGCTAAAAAGGCTGCAATTGAACGGAAAAGACTTGCGCCGTCAGCACCACCCAATTCTTCCTGGACGGCTCGTTCGGGATGTGGCATCATACCCAGAACATTGCCGTCCTCGTTGACGATTCCTGCAATGTTTGAGATAGATCCATTGGGATTTGCTGCCTCGTTCGTATTGCCAAGACGATCACAATAGCGGAAAACTATCTGACGATTTTCCTCGAGACGCGTAAGCCCCTCTTCATCAATAAAGTAGTTTCCCATTCCATGCGCTATAGGAAGATGGATGATTTTCGGAAGAGTGTTTGTGAAAGGTAGGTCCTGGCGTTCCGTTCGTAGATAGACCCATTTGCAAACGAATTTTAGGCATTTGTTTGGCAGCATGGCGCCGGGGAGAAGCCCCGCTTCGAGCAGAATTTGGAAACCATTGCATATTCCTACGACAAGTCCGCCGCTCATGGCGTACTCAATAACGCTCTTCATGACAGGCGAAAAGCGCGCAATCGCCCCAGCCCGCAGATAATCGCCGTAGGAGAAACCGCCGGGAAGGATAACGAGGTCGGTGTTCGGAGGAATTCGATCTTTATGCCACACCAAGGTAGGCTTTATGTTCAGAACGTGCGAAACAGCGCGGACAGTGTCCATCTCACAGTTTGACCCAGGAAACTGCACGACAGCGATTTTCATTTCCGGTGAGTCTCCCTACTGCCCAAGGGGGCCAAAGCGATCTCATACGTTTCGATGACTGGGTTTGCGAGAAGCTTTTCGCACAGCTCAGACAATTTCGATCGCGCAGTCCCATCATCTGGGGCTTCAAGCACGACCTCAAAATAACGGCCAGTTCGGATGCTCTTCGCTTCTTGCAAGCCTAAATGCTGAGCAGCCTCAAGAATTGCTTGCCCTTGCGGGTCCATGACATCGGATTTCAGCCTTACCACAATGTGCGCTCGGTACATTAGCGTTCCTTTTGCAGTACGGATTCCAGACTCGTTCCCGTAATCCTCCGGAAAATCTCAAGGTATCGGCGCGAGGTCTCGTGAATAACCTCTTGTGGCAATCGCGGTGCGGGCGGTTGCTTATTCCACCCGATAGATTCAACGTAATCGCGAACAAACTGTTTATCGAGGCTCAACCCCTGCCCTCCCTCAAGGTATGGAGCAGCTTCCCAGAAGCGCGATGAGTCCGGCGTCAAAGCCTCGTCAATCAGGATAACTTCGCCGTCTGCAAAACCGAACTCAAATTTCGTGTCGCTAATCAAAATGCCTTTAGCGAGCAACTGCTCGTGCGCAAATGAATAGAGTTCGATGCTCTTGATTCGAAGCATTTCGGCTACTTCCACGCCCACCATTTCAACGACATCTTCGAAACTTATGGGTTGATCGTGTCCTGATTGGGCTTTCGTGGTGGGCGTGAATATAGGCGTTGGAAGTTTTGCACGGCGCTTCAAACCAGCCGGCAGCCGAATCCCACAGACGGTTTGGTTCTTCTGATAGTCCTGCCACGCACTCCCCTCTAAATAGCCGCGAACGACGCATTCAACAGTAATAGGTTGCACTTTACGGCAGAGTGAGACACGTCCCCAAAGATCATCCGTCGCTAAAGAACAGTCGCCGCATGATCTAGGCAGTGCCGTGATCAGGTGATTCGGAACAATGTGTTTCGTGCGCTCGAACCAGTAAGCACTAAGCTGATTGAGGACCGGTCCTTTCCATGGGATCGGATCACCGAAGACAACGTCAAAGGCACTGAGGCGATCAGTCGCTACAAGCAGAAGATTCGACTCGCAGGCATAAATGTCACGCACCTTTCCGCGGCCAAGGAGCGGGAGAGGTAAGTCAGAACTGTACAAGACCATTTCTGAGCTCCCTAAAAAACAAAAGTTGGCCCGAGGTCTTTTTCCCTCAGGTCAACACCATGAGGTCCGACGCGCGCGTGTGTATTGCAATAAATTTTTTGAGCAGCAATCGGCATGCCCAATGTTTTTTTGACTTGCGAGACCTTTGTTGCGCTATCGCGCACGCTCAGTGACTTCTTGAACCAGCGCTTCAACGGCGAGAAGTTTGGCACGCGCTTCCGCCTTTTGAGGAAAGCCGTCAGCACGTGATATGATATCGTACTCGCTGCGCGCCGCGTTTGCGTAGCCTTCGAATTGCCGCATGTCAAAATTGGGGCCGTCGGGGTCGGCCTTGATCATGTATTGTGTCGCCAGTTCAAAATAGAAATCAGCCAACATCATGCGATGCCGGTAACGTTGCTTTGAATCTTTGTTCTGTTCGATATTTCGGCGGAGCTGGGCCAGGGCATCATCGGTCGTATAGGGCTGGATAAATCTCATGGTGACGTAAAACTCTGCGAGGAGCAATTGCGCCCGCTCGCGCTCGAGCAGTGCGAGGCATTGAGAGTGCGTACCCTTGAGCTCAGCCACCAAGTCATCAAGATCGCGAATGAGTTTGCTGAGGTCACGTTCGTAGGTGCGCAGTCCAGAGCGGTCGAGGCTTTGGCGCACGACACGAATAAAACGCCGCATGCGCTCTGCGCCTTCTGACGCACTCTTCGCTATGTTTGGATCAGATGATTTGGCCGCTTTTTCGTAATTTGCGAGTGCTTCTTCGTAGGCTGTGAGCTTTTCGAAGGCTTGGGCCTTCGCCAGGCTCACAATATCTGGCAACTTTTTTGGATAGAGAGTCTCGTAATTTGCTAACCGAATTAAGGCTGCGCGAAAAATGTTTTGTCCCGTAAAATCCTGAGGGTAGGGATAGCGATACACGTCATCAGCAAGATGGCGCTGGATATCTGCGACAATAATGAGAAGATTCTCCGTTGGTTGGGCCACGCTGGGCTGCTGCGTTTTATCGCGCTTGAAAGGGCCGCCTAAGGCAAGAGCACCAATTGCAGCTAGGGCGATTACTACTCCCCACCGCCAACGAGCGTTGGGTGAAGTGGGGCGTTGCCTCATCATTCTAAAATTAGTCCGTGAGTTTGTGGGCATTGCTCAACCACGTCAGGAATTCCTCGTGAACCAATCCATTCGAACAAACCAATTCTTTTTCATAAGGGGAGAATTTGCCGCCCGAAAAATTGGTCACTTTACCATTGGCCTCTTCCACAATGAGCCAGCCCGCAGCTGTGTCCCACGGATTCAAGTTGCGCTGCCAGAAAACTTCCATTCGGCCGCATGCAACGAAGCACATATCAAGGGCAGCCGCCCCGAGGCGCAAAATTCCGTGGACCTTGCCCAAAAAATATCCGACCTCTCTAAGACACAATTGCAGGACATGTCGGTCTGAGTGCGGAAAGCCTGTAACCAAAAGGCTGCGAGGGAGATTTCCGACGGAAGATACCCGAATCCGCTTTTCATTCAAGGTGGCGCCAGCCCCGGCTTCGGCAAGAAACCTTTCTTCGCTGACAGGGTTGTATACTCCTGCCACGCAAATTTTGCCTTTGTGTTCAAGTGCCACGGAGACGGCAAAAATCGGGACAGAGTGCGCGAAATTGGTCGTGCCATCGAGAGGGTCGATAATCCAGCGAAAATCTGAGCCAGGAGCGGGCTCAAGACCCTGCTCCTCTCCTAAAATTTCATGCAAAGGGTAGGCGCCTTTCAGGACAGCTCGGACGGCTGCCTCGCTTTCGCGATCAGCAATTGTCACGAGATCTCGTTCCGAGCTTTTCGTGTCATAACGTTCGAGTTTGCCATAGTAGCGCAAGAGCGCTTCGCCACCGGCGTTCAATGCTTTATCGAGGACTGCGATGTAATCATTCATCACAGTGATTATCGTTCATATGGACTGATGGCCATAAGCAAGTCCGCTTTTTCTTCAGCCCCTTTCAAAACAGAGCCAAAAGGGACATGAATAGGTGCAATTTTATGTTCTAAGTATCTGAAAGAAAGTGAGGTCGTGACGATGCCATCAATGGGATTGCAAGAATGGGTCTTTCTTTTCATCATCGTTTTGATCATCTTTGGTCCGAGCAGCTTGCCGAAAGTGGGACGCGCTTTGGGCAAGGGAATCCGCGAATTCAAGGATGCGGTTAGCGGGATTGGTTCAACAATTGAGCAAGAAGATGCGGAAAAGAAAAAGCAAGAGCACGGGGGCATCACGCCCATTGCGCGTAGTGGGGACGAAAAAGAGAACCCGTCGCACGCTGGCCAAGGTTGATGGCTAGAATCCGGTAGTAACGAAATGCGTAACGTGATAGACCGGGAAGAAGAGGAAGCAGAGGAGGGTGGGAGAGTTCTTTCTTTTACTGAGCATCTCGAAGAATTGAGGCGTCGCATTATTGTGACGCTTGTTTTTTTTGCCGCGTGCTTTGTCGGTGGTTTTTTCGTTGCGCCTCATGTCATCACAATCCTTATCGCCCCACTCACCCACATAGAAGCGCCAGTGCATGACGAGGCAACAATTCAGCTTCAGGTGGATGCAGATGGCCGGCTTCGAGCCTCACCAAACTTTCTCGACGCTATTTCCAGCGGAGCCCAGACTGGCAAGCAGGTGTCGGTACAATCGCTTGCTTTGAAAGCAGGAGATAAAACATTCGTATTTTCTGGTTCTACGAAAACACCGTCTTCTTTGTTTTTTCTCTCTCCCATCGAGCCATTTTCACTCCTCGTGAAAGGTGCACTTTTTGTGGCGGCACTTCTAGCCATTCCGATGGCTGTTTATCAACTCTGGCTATTTGTGGCGCCAGGTCTGCTACCGCGAGAGAGACGCATCGTGCGGCCGATCTTGATCGGCGCCTTGGTGCTTTTCCCCCTTGGTGCAAGTTTTGCTTACGCAGTATCGCACGTGATGTTGAAGCTTTTACTCGGATTTGGCGATTACATTCCTGGGCTACAACCAAACATCGTCGCGTCGCACTATTTGAGTTTTATCCTCACCCTGATGCTGGGGTTTGGTTTGGTTTTTGAGTTTCCTTTGCTTCTTTTACTCCTGGCCCGTCTGGGGCTGATCAGTTCCCGTATGTTGGCCGAGCGACGAAAATATGCGATAGTTGTCATTGCCTTCGTTGCTGCTGCGGTGACCCCCACTCCGGATGCACTCAACATGCTAATCATGATGGCGCCATTGATCATCCTCTACGAGGTTTCGATCTGGGCGATTCGTCTGATTGAACCGCACAGCGGCAATACTTCTGCGCATTGGCCAGTGGAAGAAACACCTTGATTCTGCTTTGACAGCCACCAAGCAGTTCGCAGAAAAGACATGGCACGACAATGCGAGAGGGAATCGTCAGCCCAAATAAACGGTTGCTTATCGCAAGCGCTGATCCGCATATGCGCCATATTTTGCGCAACTTTTTTTCGCGATTTTTAACAGTAGAAATCGCCGAGACAGCGAATGAAGCTGTCATGGCAGTTGAGGGAAGTGCTGTCGAGTTCGATGCACTTTTCGTGGATATGAGTATACCACCTTCTGGTATTGAACTCGTTGCCCGCATCCGTCGAGAATTTCCTCACATTCCCGTGGCACTTCTCACGAGCAATGAATACGAACATCAATTCAATTTGCTAAATAGATATGATATTTTCTGTGTTTTGGTAAAGACCATTCCCCTCGACTTCGATGAACTCCAGCTCGCTGTCGAGAACTTGCTCGTCCCAGCGAAAGCATTCGGCCTCGCACGGTATTTGCGCCCGCCGTGCGATATCCGGGAAAAAGTCATACAGACATTAGCGGATAAGCAGATGATGATGGAAGAGGCTCTCGAACTGTTTCGGCGCTATCGGCCTCACGATACGGACATTTCGCAAATCCGCCTTGCTTTCGAGGAGCTAATCAATAATGCTATCTATCACGCGTTTCGGCGCGCAACGGGGGATGAAAAGTATAAGCTGGGTGCCTTTGAACGACTCGAACGTGGGGAGGTCATCCGTGTCGAATTTGGTGCCGACAAACGTTTCGTTGGCTGCAGTGTGACCGATAATCAGGGGACGATGGAAGAAGGAACGGTCATGAAGAAAATTGAGCGACAAATCACACAAGAAGGTCTTCTCGACGAAAGCGGGCGGGGGCTCTACCTAACCAGGACCCTCTCGGATAAGATGATCATAAATATTCACCCCCATGTGGCCACCCAGCTCATCCTTCTTTTTGCGCATAGAGATCGCCCAAAAATCAAGCCGTTCTACCTCAACCTTGTGCGGACGCTTTGAATACTGCCGTGGTCAGGGAAGGCTTGAGGAAATGCCACGAGGCGACGCTGTCGAACTCACGACTGGTTCGGCTCCGGGCGCATAGGGCGAGAGTTGGGCTGGCTCCGATGGGACACGTTCAAGTACGTGGACCCTGCTACCGTCCACGACGATAGGGCCGCGCCATTGTCTGGACTTGGCGAGCTCTTGGGTCGGCACTGCTTGATTGGGATTTCTTGCGACGTCTTTCGTTGGTTCGGGAGCTCGCGAATACTGCACCACAGCTGTTCCTTGAGAAGGTACGAGGGAATATTTGGTCGGCGCCAGAAAGTTCGTCCTGTTGCTCCCCTGTCCGAGGTTCATCGCTCGCTCCAATTGGACTGTCTGCATCTGCGCCACCCGAAGTTTCGTCTCATAGGACGGATCGTTTTGACGTTTTTCGACCCACCCTCGCACTTCCCGCAAATGCTTTGGATCAGTGAGGGTTTGCACGAGCTGCGCGGCAGAATCGCCAATGAGCCATTTTTTCGGATAATGCTTTTCCATGACCTCGCGAGCGGTTCTCAGTGCCAGCTGGCGATTCTCTTCCATCAATTCCGTAGTGGGGCTGGCTTCCATGCGCATGGCATAAATTTGCGCGATGAGGAAATGGTGAACCGCCCGGCGCTCTGGATCAGCTCCCTCGCAATTTGTAACCTCACGCGCCACACGAAGCGCTTCCTCGTATTCTTCGGCTTGGATGAGCTTCTTGCATAACTCCTCCAAGCCCTTGGAACGTGTCTCGGGATCTCGCGCCGCCTGAACGTCCGCCTTGCACTGCGCAATAGTGCGCTGGAGCGCCAACCGGTGGCCAGGCGCTAATGCTTTGGTACGATAGAGAGAATCCCCCAACGCTAATGAGGAGAGCACTAGCATCGCCAAAAAGCTCCAGATAAACTTTACTCCTCTGCGGTGGCTCATTCCTCTGTCTCCACAGCATCGCATTTAGCCTTTAATGGGACATAAAGCCGGAATGTTGTCAATTCGTTTGGCGTGCTCTGAACTTCGATAGCCCCTCCGTGAAGTTCAACGATGTAGCGTGTGATATACAGCCCAAGCCCGCTGCCCTCGATTCCCCCATGAGCATCACTGCGGCGGTATTTCTCAAAGATTTGCGGCAGGTCCTCTGGCGCAATACCGCTGCCAGTGTTAGTCACAGCCACCAGGACTGTGTCGCAAGCGAGCGGAGATTCCGTGGCTGGCACAAAACGCGTAAGAATGGTAATGGTTCCACCAACTGGTGTAAACTTGTAAGCGTTACCGACGACATTGCTTACAGCGCGGAAGAGAAGATTCTCGTCGGCCATGACAGGCGGCAGGTTGTCGGCCAGGTCCGTAGTTACTGTTAGGGATTTTCGTTCCGCATCGGCCTGAAATACACACACAAGGTCCTCGACAAGGAAATTGAGCTGTACCTGGCGGAGAAAAAGCCGGAGTTTACCGCCTTCGATTTTACATGATGTTAAAAAGTTATCAATGAGAGACAGAATCTTCAACGCATTTGAGTGGATCGTTTGAACGAATTCTTTCGCGCGTGGATTCAACTGTCCAGTGGTTTTATCAAAGATAAGAGAAGCATAGCCGATGATCGAGGAGAGCGGAATTTTGATGTCATGGGTGATCATTGAAATAAGATCTTCGCGGAAACGCTGAGCTTCCACTGCCGCGAAAGCGCGTTCCACGGTCTTACGCAGCTGTTCAAACTCAAACGGCTTGGGCAAGTAGTCAAACGCTTTGTGATGGACGGCTTGGATGGCACTTTCTGTCGAAGCGTGTCCAGTGATGATGATAAAAGCCGTGTGCCGACTGTCTCCCACCGATCGCATGATTTCGAAACCATCCGCATCGTCCATTCGGAGATCGGTGATCACGACAGGATAATCTTGCGCTGCGAGTTTTTGGATCGCCTCATTGCCACCAAGAGCAGTGTCCACGACATACCCGCAGGATGACAGCAATGTGCGCAGGCTCTCGACCATGCGCTTTTCGTCATCGACAACAAGAATGCGCCGCTCGGTCTGCGGAGGAGGCGAAATGATCTTGGTTTCATTCATCGGTTGTATCTACTGAGTGCATAAAAGCCGGGCAACTCGCTGCGTTCAAAAAAATTGCCCGAAACGTATTACCAGAGCAATCAAGTTTGACCACCTGTGAAGCGCTGGAGGCAAGCAAAATGACCGACAGGCTAACTCATCTTGACGCGCAAGGGGCGGCTCAAATGGTCGACTTAGGCCAGAAACAGCCCTCCCTTCGCGAAGCCACCGCCGAGGGTGTGCTTGTCCTAACCCCCAAGGTGTGGGAGGCCGTTTGCGAAGGAAAATTCCCTAAGGGAGAACTCTGGAACACTGCGCGAGTTGCAGGAATTCTTGCCGCAAAGCGGACTCATGAACTCATCCCCCTGTGCCACGCATTGCAGCTGCGTTCGGTAAACGTAAACTTTGCTCTCGACTCTACGCGTAAACAGATTGTCGCGCGAGCTCGCGTAGCTGCCCTTGAGGTCACCGGCGTGGAAATGGAAGCACTCGTCGCGACTTCAGCGGCCTTACTTACCTTGTACGACATGCTCAAAGCAGTGGACAAAGGGATGCAAATCGGGCCAATTCGACTGCTTAGCAAATCTGGCGGCAAATCTGGCACATACGTAGCGCCTAGCGAAAGCTGGTTTTCGTCAGCGGATTTTTCCATACAGGGCGAATCCGAGGCGAAAGCATGCGCAGAATGACGGCAACGGCTCACTTTTTGCGATTATTCAAGAAGATTGCATTTAGATCGCTCCAATAACTTGCCTTATTGTTTAATAAGGAAAAAATCGTTGGAGCGTCGTGTGTTTTTTCTGAAGCTTTCGCCGCCGCTAGCGTATGGCTACTTGTACAGCAAGATGTTGCACCAAGCGGTAGTAGAGCGTGAACACTACTTTTTTCGGAGGATTTACAAGCATGGCAACTAAACTGGCTATCAACGGCTTCGGCCGCATTGGGCGGCTCGTATTCCGCGCAGCTATTGAAAATTCCGATGTGGAAGTCGTTGCGATCAACGACCTTTTCGATGCGAAGACGAATGCGCATTTGCTAAAGTATGACTCGGTCCATGGTCAGTTCCCCGGAACTGTCGAGGTCACCGAGGAGGGCAATCTGAAGGTCAATGGCAAGGTCGTCAAAGTGTTCGCCGTGAAAGACCCTGCAGAGCTTCCTTGGAAAGACCTCAACATCGATGTGGTGATCGAGTCTACCGGTGTTTTCACTAGCAAGGAAAAGGCTTCCAAACACCTCACTGCTGGTGCGAAAAAAGTTATTATTTCGGCGCCTGCCGAAGAGCCGGACATCACAGTGGTGCTCGGTGTCAACGACGACAAACTCACTGCGCAGCACAACGTGATTTCCAATGCTTCATGCACAACGAACTGTCTGGCGCCCGTCGTGAAAGTCCTGCATGAGGCTTTCGGTGTCAAACGTGGTCTCATGACGACGATTCACTCGTACACAAACGATCAGCGCGTTCTTGACCTTGCGCACAAGGATCCTCGGCGTGCCCGTGCTGCTGCAATGAACATGATTCCCACGAAGACCGGCGCAGCGAAAGCTATCGGCCTTGTGCTGCCTGAGCTCAAAGGGAAGCTCGACGGGCTAGCCGTGCGCGTTCCTACTCCAAACGTGTCGCTGGTTGATGTGGTTTTGGAAGTCGAAAAGCCAACTACGAAGGAAGAAGTGAACGCAGTGCTCAAAGAGAAGGCTGACAAGGGCGCTCTCAAAGGTATCCTGAAATACTGCGATGAGCCAGTTGCCTCCTCCGACTTTAACCACAACCCAGCCAGTTCTATCGTCGATTCGCTAGAAACCAAGGTCATTGACGGCACTCTCGTCAAAGTGTTGTCGTGGTATGACAACGAGTGGGGCTATGCAAACCGTTGCGTTGAGCTCGCCGTGAAGCTCGGGAAAAACTTCCTGAAGTAAGAGGAAGGCTCCGGTGAGATCCAGTTTAGATAAAAGCGACTAAAAAAGCGCGGGCGGGGAAGGTCCATTGTTCCCCGCCCTTTGTGCTGCGCATCCTTCGCAACGAACATCAGAGCACCTCCAAGAAAGGATTATACTGCAATGGCTCGAAAGCCCATCATCGCTGGGAACTGGAAAATGCACAAGACGCGGCGTGAAGCCGCGGATTTAGCTAATGCGTTGGCTGCTCAACTTGGTACCTACGAGGCGGTCGAGGTGGTGTTATGTCCTCCTTACACGGCACTGGAAACGGTTGCAGCCGCGATTCGCGGAACACGCATCAGCTTGGGGGCCCAAAACTGCCACTGGGCCGATTCAGGAGCTTTTACGGGGGAAGTTTCGGCGCCAATGCTCGTGGACGTTGGGTGCAAATACGTGATTATCGGGCATTCGGAACGTCGGCAGTATTTTGCCGAAACCGACGAATCCATCAATAAAAAGGCGCAGGCAGCTTACAAGCACGGCCTCACACCCATTATTTGCGTGGGCGAAACGCTTGAAGAGCGCCAGGCCGGCCGCACAGAGCAGGTCGTTACGACTCAGATAAAGGGCTGTCTCAACGGGTTACCAGCTGAAAAAGTTGCCCAGAGCGTGATTGCATACGAGCCAGTCTGGGCAATTGGCACGGGGCAAACGGCCACAAAAGAACAGGCTCAGCAAGTGCATGCTCTCATTCGCGGCCTTGTTGCCAAGATGTTTTCCCCAGAGGTTGCCGGAGAAATCCGCATTCAGTATGGGGGAAGTGTCAAGCCTCAAAACATTCGTGAACTCATGGCGCAGCCAGATATAGATGGGGCGCTCGTGGGTGGCGCCAGCCTTGAAGCGGATTCATTTGCGTCAATCGTTCGCTATGAATAAGTCGCAATCGTAGCAAATTAGCAAGCTAACAATCCGATAGGAGGCAGGAAGTAGCCATGTCGCATCACATCTCCATGTTGGAGTCCCAACGGCTTCAGTACAAGCCCAAGATGCCAAAAGCTCTGGCATCAGGGAGGATCAAAATTGAAAAAGGTCCATTTGTGGAACCAAAGGCCAACGCTGCGGAAATTAAAAGCCTTTTCCCGGCTACATACGGGTACCCGCTCGTGCGGTTGGTCGAAGGTGAAGGTGATCTCACGACTGCACCGCTGTGCGTGGGTGTTGTTTTGAGTGGCGGGCCTGCCGCGGGTGGCCACAATGCAATTGCCGGACTCTTTGATGCGCTTAAGGCCGCAAATCCGCGGAGCCGTCTCATAGGTTTTCTGGGAGGGCCAAAGGGAATTTTTACCAATAAGTGGATTGAACTTACCGGCGAGAAGATCGATGCTTACCGCAATACTGGTGGATTCGACATGATCGGAAGCGGCCGGGACAAGATCGAGACGAAAGAACAGCTCGAAGGTTGTGAAAACACAGCTCAAGAGCTCGGACTGAACGCCTTGGTCGTAATTGGGGGGGATGACTCAAACACCAATGCAGCCATTCTCGCCGAATACTGCGCAGCGAAAAACTTCCCGCTCCAGGTCATTGGTTTACCAAAGACCATCGATGGCGACATGCGCAACGAGTTCATTGACATGTCGTTCGGCTTCGACACTGCCGTCAAAACCTATGCCTACCTCGTTGGAAATATCTGTCGCGATGCGCGTTCCGGTCGCAAATATTATCATTTTATCAAGTTGATGGGGCGCTCAGCCAGTCACGTGACCCTTGAGGTGGCTCTTCGGACGCAGCCAAACTTGGCCATTATCTCCGAAGAGCTAAAGTCCCGCAAGCATACTTTGGATGACGTCGTCACAGCTATTGCTCAGGTTGTGGCACAGCGGGCGGAAGCAGGCAAAAATTACGGGGTGATTCTCATTCCTGAGGGACTCCTAGAATTCCTTGCCGATTTCAAAGGTTTTCTGAAAGACCTCGGCGAGTTGCTCGGTAAAGAGGAAGAGCAGATGAGTGCTTTACCGAAAGACAAGCGAACTGAATTCGTCGCGTCGAAACTCTCAGGGGCCTCAGGTGAACTGTATAGAAGACTTCCTACCTCCTTGCAGGAAGTGCTTTTGCAAAGAGATTCGCATGGTAATCTCACAGTGTCGCAACTGGAGACAGAAAAGTTCCTCGCCGAACTTGTGGAAGCGCGGCTCAACGAATGGAAACAAGAAGGGCGCTTCAAAGGGAAATTTGCGGCAATCACGCACTTCTTCGGCTATGAAGGACGTTGTGGTTTTCCGACGAACTTCGATGCGGATTACACGTATTGTCTGGGCTTCGCGGCAGCCCAACTTATACGCGGTGGCTTGAGCGGCTACACGGTTTCGGCCAAGAATCTCGCCCATTCCGTCGAAAAATGGGAGTTCGGCGGAGTACCGGTCACATCCATGCTGACCCTCGAGCATCGCAAGGGCGAACTAAAGCCCGTTATCGCCAAAGCGCTCGTCGAGCTCGACAAACCACCGTTCCAATACTTTGCAGCGAACCGTGAACGGTGGGCAGTGGATGATTGTTATCACTCGCCAGGCCCGATTCAATATTTTGGCCCAAGTGAAATCTGCGATGCCCGAAATATGACCATGCTTTTAGAGGCCGGTCTAGTGTGAGCGACCCGAAGCAAACAATAAAAACCGGGGCACAGGAAGATCCTTTTCATGTGACCTGTTTAGGTGAACGGGGCGTGTCCTCGCCACTAAGGCTAGCGCCAAAGTACCGCGAGGGCATGCCCTCTTTTGTCTCCGACCAGACGCGTATTTTGCTCAATATCGAATTTCAGGCCGGGCAGCTGCCTCCCTGTGCCGAGGCATTTGAAATGGCGGGGCCACGCGCAAACATTTTCTTTCATCCCGCGCGGACAAAGGTTGGTATTGTGACCTGTGGTGGCTTGTGTCCGGGGCTAAACAACGTAATCCGGTCTGCTTTTCTGGAGTTTTACTACAATTATGGTGTCCGTGAGATTTGGGGCATCCGTTACGGCTATGCGGGACTTGATCCACGCAACGGCATTCCTCCTGTTCGTTTGAACGAGGAAATGGTGGATGCTATACAAAACGATGGCGGGACACTGCTTGGCTCCTCACGCGAGCGTGTTGATCCGGCCGTTATGACAGATTTTCTCATCCAGGAGAAATTCGATATTTTGCTCACTGTGGGCGGCGACGGCACAATGCGCGGCGCAGTGGCGCTCACGGAAGAAATTCAAAAGAGGGGGATAAAAATCGCCGTAGTCGGGGTGCCCAAGACCATCGATAATGACATCCCTTATGTTGACCCAAGCTTCGGTTTTTCTACGGCTGTTGCCCGCGCGCGCAATATTTTGGATAGCGCTCACGCCGAAGCAAAAGGAGCGCCGTATGGTATTGGACTTGTCAAACTGATGGGGCGCGAGGCAGGTTTCGTTGCGGCGGGAGCAACTTTGGCCAGCCAGCAGGTGAATTTTTGCCTTGTGCCTGAGCAACGTCTCGTCCTTGAAGGCGATCGCGGCTTTCTTGCTGTTTTACATCGACGCATGCTTGAGCATAAGCATGCCGTTATTGCACTTGCTGAGGGTGCAGGGCAGGATCTTTTTGGCGATACTCCGCGGGAGTTTGATGCTTCAGGAAACGTAAAGCTTTCTGACGTCGGCGCCTTGCTTCGAACCCGGATTGTCCCGTACATGGAGAAGCAAGGTCTGAAGGTAAATTTGAAATACTTTGAGCCGAGTTACTACATCCGGAGCGTGCCAGCAAATGCAACGGACGCCCTCCTTTGCGATCGACTTGCACGTTACGCCGTTGATGCTGCAATGGCAGGCAAAACGGGAGTGCTCATTGGCTATTGGAACAACAAATTTGTGCATGTTCCGATGCGGGCGGTTGTTGGCCAAAAACGCCGCTTAAAACTCGACAGCGATCTGTGGCGTTCTGTGCTGGCCAGCACTGGCCAACCTTGCACTTTTGAACCACTTGGATGAAACGCCGCTCTTCGTGCTTCCGCATGTCATTGTGACGGGGGACGAGGTGATTTAGGGTCAAGTGGTTTCCGAATTATAGCCTTAGCGTCTTCATCGGGGCGGGGATACCAGTCGTCTTTGATCTTTCGCACGTTCGAGATGCCGTGGTACTCTAGAGGCTGAACGTAATCCTTACGCAAAGGGTGGCCGATCCAGTCTTCGGGGCAAAGGATTCTTCGCAAATCTGGATGGCCTTCGAAGACAACGCCGAGCAGATCAAATTGCTCACGTTCGTGCCAGTCAGCGGAGGGCCACAGATCACAGACGCTCGGCACTCGCGGATTATCGTGATCTGTTCGCACCTTTACTGCGATCTTGTGGCTGTGCGGTATGCTCCAGAGGTGATAGACGACCTCGAAGTGTGTTACCCAATCTATGGCTGTGACCAACTGAAGAAAATCGAACTGAAGATCGGGATGCGAACGCAGCAATTCCATCACAGGGCGAAGACTGCTTAGCGAGACGCGGATCCACGGAGAGTAGCCGCTAAAATCCGACTCATCCACGCTGTCACTGGCAATTTCGGAACGAAGAATTTCTGCTATGCGCTCAGGCCTCATGGAAGACATAAGATTTTAGTTAGACTCTTTCTTGTTAAATCGGGGATCAATGGGAGAGCGTCCCATTTCGTCCGGATAAAGGCCAAGACGACTTGCGATAATGTGCTCGCTGCGGACTTTCTCTTGCAGCCGCATGAGGGCCTCCAAGAGAGTCTCCGGCCTTGGGGGACACCCAGGCACGTAGACGTCTACGGGTACAATTTTATCTACCCCTTTGACGACGTGGTAGCCATGCAGTGAGTAGGGGCCACCGCCAAGCACACACGCGCCCATCGCGATTACGTACTTGGGCTCGGGCATTTGCTCGAAGAGTCTTTTCACGCGCGGTGCCATTTTGTAGGTGACAGTGCCTGCGACAATCATCACGTCCGCCTGACGCGGCGTTGCGCGGAATGCACCAGCGCCGAAGCGATCGATGTCATATTTAGAAGCACTGGCTGCCATCATTTCAATCGCGCAACATGCAAGGCCAAAGGTCATCGGCCACAAGGAGCCTAGGCGGGCCCAATTGATAATGGCATCAAGTGGCGCCACATAGAGGGCCCGATCCAGACCTTCAGCGCGAATTGCCTCGTTGAGTTCGCGCCGCAACCGCTCACGTTCGCGATCCGGATACGACATGTCGAATTCGTGCCTAAGGCGCGTGTCTAGCAGCTTTCCCATGGCTATGCCACTCCCCCTTCGGATGAAGCCCGACCGGCATCGGTCGGATCGAGCTTTTGGTGTCTGACCGGCTCAACAACGGAAGTCTGACTTAGTTCGCCGCTGCGCAACCAATCGAGATTGCCAAAGCGCCATGCGTAGACGAGCGCTACAAGCAGTACACCCACAAAGCCCAGCAGCTCAACGAGCGCAATTGTCCCCGCTGAATTTTCAACAAACCAGCGGAAAACGCGTGCCACCGGAACCAGAAAGACCGTCTCGACGTCGAAAACAAGAAAAACGAGAGCTACCGTATAGAAGCGGATGTTGTAACGAATCCACGCGCTGCCGATGGTTGGTTCCCCGCACTCGTAAATCCGAACCTTTTCCTGCGAAGGTTTGCGTGGGCGCAAAAGCAAGCCGACGCCTAAGCTAAGGTAAACAAAAGCTGCAGTTGCGAGGAAAAAAGTGGCAACAGCCAACCAGTTGAATTGTGAATCGTGAACTGTTTCCATCACGACAATCCCTCTGATAGCATTACAAAGTGGACCTGCATGTCTTATTCGATAAATGTTTCGCTGCTATCTTTTTTCGCCACCGATCGAAGGGACGACTCTTTTTCAACTCGGATAAAAAAATGTTTAGGATCACTCGCTTTTCAGTTGAAATCAACTGACGTTTTTTTGCTGCATTGGACTCGAGGTTAGAAAACTGCCGAAGGAGGCTGTACGATGAAAGCAATTTCTCTCGCGTTGGTCGCTGCATTTGCGGCGGTAATTTTCTCTGGCTGCTGCAGCTATAAGACCAAGTGCTATCCGTACCCGATGTACGATCTCTCGCCGGGTAAGGTTTGCGGCGCTGGTCCTTGTGCTGTGAAATCCAAATAAGTCAGAGCAGAAATTTGCTGGTCGGATAACCTGCCGCCGGCGGAGAAGTCGGCGGCAGGTTTTCTTTTTGACACGCTGGGTTCTCGGTTGGATCAAAAGCTCTTGGCATGCGCCAAGGAGCAACATTTCCGAAGAAATACGGTTCCATCAATCAAGTCTGTTCTCCCCATCTTTGCCCGGCAGCGCCAATCGTGCATACCTTGGTAATCCGCGATGCCAAACGACACGAAAAGGAGATCTGTGGTTAGCTGATGACTGCAAGCATGCTCGCCGAAAATCCGGCTAAATTTGGCCACAAACACCTACTTGGATTGGAGCACCTTACAGCTTCGGAGATTGAACTGATTCTCAACAACGCAGTGGCAATGAAGGAAATTTTCACCCGGACGGTGAAAAAAGTGCCGACACTGCGCGGCAAAACGGTTTGCAATTTGTTTTTCGAAAACTCGACACGCACACGAACGAGTTTTGAAATTGCGGCAAAACGTTTATCCGCAGACGTCGTGAATTTCAACGTGGCAACGAGCAGCGTCGTCAAAGGGGAATCGCTCTTGGACACAGCGCGGACAATCCAGGCTATGGGAGTGGACTTTGTTGTCATGCGTCACTCTTGTCCCGGAACGCCCTACTTGCTTTCGCAGAGATTGAACATGAGTGTGATCAATGCTGGCGACGGCGCGCATGAGCACCCGACACAAGGCTTACTCGATGTTTTTACGATGCGGGAGAAAAAGGGGTGTATTGCGGGATTGAAAGTGGCCATCGTTGGTGATATTGCACATTCACGAGTGGCGCGCTCGAATATTTGGGCGTTGACAAAACTTGGGGCTCGGGTGGCGCTCGTTGGCCCGGCGACTCTTGTTCCCCCGGAATTCGAAAAGCTCGGATGCGAAATTCATCACGATCTGCACAAAGGCCTCGAAGGCGCCGACGTCATAAATCTTTTGCGAATTCAACTCGAGCGCCAGCGCAAAAATCTGTTTCCTTCGATCCGCGAATACAGGCTCCTGTACGGCCTGACGCGAGAGCGCTTGGCGTGGGCTAAGCCTGACGTGCTCGTCATGCATCCAGGCCCCGTGAACCGTGGCGTGGAAATCTCTCAGGATGTGGCTGATGGCGAGCATTCCGTCATCACGGAGCAAGTGACAAATGGCATCGCTGTGCGAATGGCGGTGCTTTATCTTTTGAGTGGCGAGGCCGCTTCGGAGGTGGGCGCATGAACAGCCCTCCAGCTTGCGCGGGAAACTTTGTTCACAACAGTTGTTCAAAGTTTTTCGCCATGACAAGAGCAGCAACAGCAGCTTCATAGCCTTTGTTCTTCGTTGACTCTTCAGACCGAGCAAGAGCTTGTGCAACGGTGCCCACGGTGAGAATCGCATTGCCAACAGCGACATTGGCTTCATAAGCCAGTTGGCTTACGCCGTGCATGGCCTCGGCGGCAACAAAGTGATAGTGATCTGTCTCACCACGCACCACGGCACCGCAGCAAACAATCCCGTGGTACTTGGGAGCGCCGTTCACCACCTGCCTTGCCACACGATGGGCCAGTGCGGGTATTTCTAGCGCTCCCGGGCACCAAAAGATATCGACGTCACTCGAAGAAACTCCGAAGTCGCGGAAAGCCCGCTTGGCTCCTGCTACAAGCCGTTCCACAATCTCGGCATTGAAGCGACTTGCGACGATGGCAAACCGTTTTGCCTTGCCACTGAGTCCTGGCCACTCACTCTCTGCTTTCCCTACCATTGTCTTGGACTCCTGTGAATTCTACCTCGTCGGTGACTGTTTAGCTACAGCATAGATAGGTCCGAAGAAGCGGCAAGCGTTCAAGGGAATTACAAGAGTCTCGACCGGTGAGAACCGTTGGTGTAAAAATCTGTGGGTTGACGCGCGAAGAAGATGTGCGTGCTGCTTGTGAGGCTGGAGCAGATTTCCTTGGGTTCGTTTTTTATCCTAAGAGTAAGCGCTACGTGGAGCCGCAAGTTGTTTGCAAGTTCATCGAATTGGTTCGCGAATTCACCCATGCTCCTATCCCAGTGGCGGTGACGGTGGATGTCGCATTTGAACAGTTGATTATGCTTCATAAACAGACAGGCATTGACTGGTTTCAACTGCACGGCAAAGAACCGCCAGAGTTAGTCGAGCGGCTGAAGCAAGCTGGTTTGCGCACAATTAAGGCGGTCTTCATTGGGCACACTCAGGTTCTTCCTCCCTGGCAGCCGTACAATTCAGATTTTTTCCTTTGTGACACATTAGATGCTCGGCAACCGGGCGGTACCGGCCGCTCGTGGGAAATCGATTGGTTACCACAGGATTTTCCCCTGCACAGGACTTTTCTCGCTGGTGGCCTAAATTGCGATAATGTTGCTGCACGCCTGGCCAAGGCACATCCCTTTGCCGTGGACATTTCCTCAGGCGTGGAAATCGCGCCAGGCATCAAGGATGTTGAGAAGATTAGACGTTTTGTCGAAATCGTACGGACCGCCTCAGTGAGGCTAGAAAGGCAAACGCAATGAGCACCAATCAAAATGCAGTGTTTGCGATTGGCCCGGACAACAGAGGGTATTTTGGCGAATTTGGAGGGCGTTTCGTCCCGGAAACGCTCATGCCGGCATTGATCGAGCTCGAAAAGCAATATCACCAAGTCAAAAACGATCCAGCGTTTCAGGAGGAGCTCGACTATCTGTTGCGCGAGTACGTTGGGCGACCGACGCCGCTGTATTTTGCCGCAAATCTCTCTGCACACTTGGGCAAGAACATGCGCGTTTACTTGAAGCGCGAGGACCTTTGTCACACTGGTGCGCACAAGATCAATAACACCCTGGGGCAAGCCTTGCTGGCAAAGCGGCTGGGAAAGCGGCGAATCATCGCCGAGACGGGCGCCGGGCAGCACGGTGTGGCTACCGCAACGGCATGCGCTCTCTTGGGATTGGAATGCTGCGTTTATATGGGAAGCGAGGACGTTGTGCGCCAGCGGCTTAATGTTTTTCGAATGGAACTGTTGGGGGCTAAAGTGATCGAAGTAACAGCCGGAACGCGCACACTGAAAGACGCAACAAGTGAGGCGCTACGCGATTGGATGGCCAATTGCGATCATACTCACTACATCATCGGCAGTGTTGTGGGACCGCATCCCTTCCCCATGATGGTGCGCGATTTCCAGAGTATTATTGGACGCGAAACACGCGACCAAATTTTGCACCAAGAAGGAAGATTGCCTGACGCGATCGTGGCATGCGTGGGGGGAGGCTCGAATGCGATGGGGATTTTTTTTCCGTTCCTGAACGAGAAAGAAGTTCGTCTCTACGGAGTCGAAGCCGCGGGGTGTGGCCTCGAGACTGGAAAACACGCGGCGAGCATCACTGCCGGCGAGATCGGTGTTTTCCATGGTGCGAAAAGTTATGTCTTACAAACACTGGATGGGCAAATCACCCCCGCCCATTCGATTTCAGCTGGTTTGGACTACCCTGGCACTGGACCCGAGCACAGCTATTTGGCTGCAACGGGGCGTGCACAATATGATGCCATAACAGATAAAGAGGCGCTGGAAGCTGTTGAGCTTCTCTGCAAGACGGAGGGCATTATTCCCGCATTGGAAAGCGCGCACGCCATTGCGTATCTTCCCAAGCTTCAGCACAATCTCCCAGAGGGCAGCGTTGTTGTCGTAAACCTTTCCGGGCGCGGCGACAAGGATGTGTATTCAATAGCTAAAGCAATGGGGAAATCTTTGCAGCCTTAGCGGGCCTGTTTGACAGCAAAAATCTTGCGTCAGCTGGCATTGCCTGGTAGTAAGGGATTAGTGTTCTCATCTCCCGCTCAGTCTGTCGAGAGGGAGCTATTTCTCCCTGACACCGTAGGCGGCCTTGATTCGCTTGCGGACTTCTGCTTCAATATGTCCGCTCAGCACGTACGGAGTAAAGTATTTCCCAGGACACGCGGTTTGTGCATATTCGCGGTGACATGCTATGGTGGCTGGGTCGATGTTGTAGTGATCACACAGCCAGGCAAGGAAATCGCACAGAGACTCCAGTTGTTTAGGTGTCGGCGTCTGAAGCTCGTAGTTGCCCATCAAGGTTACCAGCACGTGGCCAGTCGGGTCATACTGGGTATTCGTATCGCCGACCGCCCAAAGATTGCGCGCTTCATAAATGTTTCCGTTGAGGTCAATCAGGAAATGATAGGGGATGTCCGGCCAGCCTTTCACCCGAAAACCCCAATTCTGCAAGTTGCGCAAAAGGCGCTTTGGATCGTCCGATGTCGTGAGAGGTTTGGCCGAACCTTCATGGTGCAGCGTGATCCTTACGGGGCGATGGAGCTTAAGGGCACCACTCGATTCTTGTCCGCCCCATACGGTTTTCGGAATTGTTGGCGGTTTCTTCACACGCGCAACCGGATTCGTTGTGCCCGCCAGCTCAGCGAGAAATTCGCGTCCTAACGGCCCCAGCCGCGAAACCATGGGACGACACGCTGTGGATATATCTTTTTTCTCTGGAGTGTCGGCTGCTGTGCACGGCGTGAGGACTGCGCCTAAACAAACCAATGCACAAACCGCACGGACATCGATATTTGACCAGATTCTTCGCATAGTAGTTCTTCCCACAATGTTTTGCTCGTCTAGCGCATCTTGCGCACGGGTAAAGCGGTGGCTGGTGGAAGAGGCGTGCCCGATTTCTCAGCCACTCCCACTTCATTCATCACATCACTCCCCCCGCGAGTCGAGAGACTTTTCGCCTTCTGTGCAAGGCCGCCACACCCACTCAGCCCAAGGGCGACTACGACTGTGAGCAGCGCTAACGTTATTCTCTTGTTCATCTGTATTCTCCGCGGCAATGTTTTGCTCGTGAACTCCTTGATCTGACATAAACATCCTAGTATACTAGGGTAAAGTTTGTTTACCTATCAACACGATCCTTTAGATCAGTGAGAGATGCTCCAGCAAGAACGCATTCGGATTCTCAACAATGAGCCGGTTCGGCCTGGACAATACGTCCTCTATTGGATGCAACAAAGTCAGCGCCTTCATTGGAACCACGCGTTTGAGTACGCTGTCGCCCAGGCTAACGCTCGAGGCCAACAGGTTGTTATCGCTTTTGCCATCACGCCTAACTTTCCAGAAGCGAACCTTCGACACTATGAATTCCTGTTTCAGGGACTCGAAGATGTGGTGGTGCAAGCACAGCGCCGTGGCGTATGCTTCATTGCACGCGTCGGATCGCCTGACGAGGTGATTCTCGATTTGTCTCGCCACGCATCTGAAGTCGTTGTGGACTGCGGTTACCTCCGCATTCAGCGGCTTTGGCGAGAAAACGCGGCGAAGCGTCTCGTATGCAGATTGACAGAGATAGAAACAGATGCGGTGGTTCCAGTGCGCGTCGCTAGCCAGAAGGAACAGTATTCTGCGGCCGCCCTCCGGCCACGCTTGCATCGGCTTTTGCCCTCGTTTCTCTTGCCGATTGAAGAACAAAGCATCACGTCTCATCCCAAGGCTCCGCTGCCGTTCCCAAGCACAACGGCAGCGGAGCTTTGGGAGATTGCCTCGCGTATCGCCGTAGACAGAAGCGTTCCACCGGTCCCTGGCAAACGAGGGGGCACGTCGCACGCCTTAGAGATTTTCGAACATTTTCTTCGCGAGAAAATTGAATCTTACGCCCTACTGCGAAACAATCCCCTGCACGACGTGACATCAGGGCTAAGCCCTTACTTGCATTTCGGTCACATCTCGCCGCTCTACGTTGCGTGGCGCGTCGCTGCACTTTCCCCTTCCCTTTCTCGCGATGCCTTTCTTGAACAGCTTATTGTGCGTCGTGAGCTTAGTCTGAACTTTGTCACGTTCAATTCAGCTTACGATTCGTATGACTGTTTGCCCGAATGGGCTAAGGCGACGTTGGAAACACACGCCAAGGACCGGCGCCTCTACGTCTATTCGTGTGAAGAGTTTGAGAAAGGGCAGACGCATGATCCGATGTGGAATGCCTGCCAACATGAACTCGTGACGACAGGGAGTTTGCACAATTATCTCCGTATGTATTGGGGAAAAAAAATTCTCGAGTGGAGCAGCTCACCGCGTGCTGCATTCGACACGGCAATTTATCTCAACAATAAGTACCAGCTTGATGGGCGGGATCCAAACAGTTTCAGCGGTGTGGCGTGGTGTTTCGGCAAGCACGATCGCCCTTGGCCCCAGCGTCCGATTTATGGAAGTGTGAGGGCGATGGCAGAGTCTGGCCTACGGAAAAAGTTTGATGTGCAAAAGTATATTTCGCACGTGCTGCAAGGCACGCATCGTTGAAGCCGACGGAGGACGACTCTTATGCGCCGTGTGATTGACGACAGAGATCGCAAATTAGCGAAATTACTTGTGAACTATAGCACCCGTGTCTCGAAAGGCGACGTCGTTATGGTGGCTGTCACAGGTACTGATGCGTTGCCTTTGGCACAAGCCTGCGTTGAAGAGTCTCTTCTTGCCGGAGCCGCTCCCCTCCTCCAGTTTTACGACCCTCTTATTCAACGCGTTTTTATCCGAGATGCCACAGAGGCGGCTTTTCAAGCTGTCGGCAAGATTGAGTTGGCCATGATGAAAAAAGTGCAGGTGTTTATCGGAATCCGCGGAAGCGATAACCCGTTCGAGCTTAGTGGCATTCCCGCGCCGCAGCTGGAGGCCTATTCGCGCTTTGTGACAAAGCCCGTGCACATCGAACAACGTGTCAAGCGCACGCGGTGGGTTGTGCTGCGCTATCCCAATGCCTCAATGGCACAATTGGCGCAAATGAGTTCTGAAGATTTTGCTGATTTTTATTACACCGCGTGCCTTGTGGATTACGCGAAGCTGCGGCGTGGTGCGGAAAAGCTCAAAAAGCTCATGGAACGCACCTCGCGCGTGCGCATTGTTGGCCCTGGAACTGATCTTGAGTTGTCTATTGCCGGAATGCCGGTGATTCCTTGCTGCGGTGAAATGAACATTCCGGATGGAGAGTGTTTCACCGCTCCGCGCCGAAGCAGTGTAGAAGGATATGTTACCTTCAACGCTCCGACTATGTGGGAGGGGCGGCCCTTTGAAAACATTTCTCTCACATTCAAGAAGGGTAAGGTAATCTCTGCCACTGCGGCCACGTCTGAGCAAACGCAAGCGCTAGAAAAGATTCTCAATCGTGACGCAGGCGGGCGCTATGTCGGAGAGTTTGCGATTGGTTTTCATCCGACTATTAGAAAACCGATGCGTGACATCCTCTTCGATGAAAAAATCGCGGGAAGTTTTCACGTGGCTCTCGGCCAGTGCTACGACGAAGCGCCCAACGGCAATCGCTCGCAGATCCATTGGGATCTCGTATGCATCCAGCTCTCAGAATACGGTGGAGGCGAGATCTATTTCGACGAGAAGTTAGTTCGAAAAGATGGTCGGTTTTTACTCAAAGAGCTCGCCGATCTCAATCCGCCGGAATTAAGGGAATCGGCTTTGGGATAATGGCGGGGGTAAAGGGATAACGAGCGGCATGAGCCGGTGGCTGCCATATGCTCTTTTTGCGTTCGCACTTCTTTTGTACGTGCTCGCCCCTACCACCGAGCGCAAGAGCCCGAGTGGCCCAGGGCAGGTGACCGTGACATTCTGGGGGTTTTCTTATCCCGCCCAAACCATGTTGGAGCTGAAACGTTCCTTCGAAGAAAAAAATCCCGGCATAAGAGTCGAAGTTCAGACCGTTGCATGGGAGCATCTTCAGCAAAAAACTCTCTGGGCTATCGCAGCAAATTCGAATGTTCCTGACCTCATCGTCGGAAGCTCAGAATGGGTTGGAGGACTTATCAGCGCTGGAGCGCTGATGCCTCTGGACCACACTGGAGAGTTGGACGCGGCGTTTTTTGACCGTTATTTTTCAGCAGCCCTGCGTATTTATCAGTTCCCGGAGGTTCGTCCGGGAAATCAAAACCCCTTTGAACCAGTGGTGCGGCAGTATGGCGTACCACTGGACCTTGACCTGATGCTCACTTTTTATCGCAGCGATATCTTGGAACCCGTCCTCAAACGCATGGGGATGGGTGGTTTCCCTGAAACATGGGATGACCTTCTGGACCTTGGAAAGACAGTGGCCAAAGAGTTTCAAACGAGTCAGCCACCGGTAAAACTCCTTGTGCTTGATCCTGAGGATCCGGTTCCACTCAGTATGGCGTTTCTTCCTGCATCGGGAGCCCAGCTACTCGACCCATCGTTGCACAAAGCTGCATTTCACTCGCCCGAGGGTTGTGCAGCGTTTTCGTTTTTTTATAGATTACTGACGCAAAATTGCGCCGTGCGCTGGGATCGCAGCACGATGGAAGATCCTCTGGTGCTCTTTAAAACCACGCGTGCACTCGTGAATATATCGGGACCCTGGTACGGAAAGGTACTCGAGCGGCGCGCACCCGAATTGGCAGGGCGTTGGCGCATTGCGAAATTCCCCCGCCGGACGCGGGATTTGCCATCTTGTGCACTCGGAGGAGCTTGCCTTGCGATTCCCTATAACGCTCGTCATCCCAAAGAAGCGCTCAAGCTGATCAAATTCATGGCGACAGACGAGTTTACGTTGGATTATTTCCGCCGCGTTGGCAGTCCGCCGCCCCAAAAAACCGCATGGGAGAACCCAATTTTTCGCCAGCCTGTTGCTTACTACGGAGGCCAACACATTTACGCTCTCATTCGCGATGCGATTGAAACGGCGCGTCCAGTTCAGCTTTTGCCGAACACACAAATCTCACGTGATTATTTGCGGCGAGCTCTCCGCGCTATTGCAGATGGGGCGCCCATCCAGCAAACCTTGGAAAGAGCGGCGCAAGATGTTGACACGCTTTTGGCGCAGTAGGACGCAAAATAAGTCGAGGTTTTTCCACTTGCGGCTTTGCTTGGCCCAGTAATGTCTCGGGGATGTTGACAAGCGGCGCCGGATGGCAAAAGCCTGTGATATACTTGCAATCGAACAGACCAACGGAGGTTGATTCCTAGCATGGCTGACATTTTGCCGTTTCGCGGAACGCGCTACAATAACCAGCTCATCCCGGATTTGAGCCTGGTCATATCGCCACCCTACGATGTTATATCAAAGGAGATGCAAGACGCGCTCTATCAGCGTCATCCCAACAATGTGGTCCGTCTCATTCTGACAAAAGATGAGGACGACGACAACTTTTCCGACAAGTACACAAGGGCGGCGAACTACTTGCGGACCTGGCGGAGCGAAGGAATTCTGATCGAAGATCATCAGCCGTCGCTCTACCTCTATGAACAGCTATTCAAGATGGCCGATGGCCGGACGAAAACACGCCGGGGCTTTTTCGCGCTTGTAAAGCTTCAAGATTACCAGGAAGGGGGCATTCGGGCACACGAGCATACATTTGCGGGGCCGAAAGCGGACCGCTTTAAACTGCTGAAAGCGACAAAAGCAAACCTCTCCCCTATTTTCCTTATTTACAACGACCCGGAAAAAAGTGTCTCCAGCCTCATCGAGGAACGCATGGATTCCACGCGTCCGTGGGCGTCGATTACCGATGAAGATGGCGTGGTGCACCGTCTTTGGGTTGTCAGCAAAAAAGATTTTATCACTGCTGTTCGTGAGAACATGGCACCGAAAGAGCTTTTCATCGCTGATGGCCACCACCGCTACGAGACAGCTCTCGCCTACCGCGACTTCATGCGTTCCGAAACTGGACTCAAGGATGGCAAGCAGTCGTTCGACTACACGATGGTTTACCTCTCTCACGCCGAGCAAGATGGGTTAGTAATCCTGCCAACACACCGCGCCCTTTCTCGCACGCTCATGGCAGATGTAAATCTCAAGGAGAGCTTGGAAGAACTCGCAGACCATTTCAACGTCACAAGCGAAAAAGTGGATCTCGCTAAGGATAAGAGTGTGGCGAAAAACATCACTGATAAAGTCGCGAAACTTGGAGCTAAACGAACCGCATTCGCTATGATTGAGGCGTCGGGTAAAGTCTACTATCTCCAGCTCAAAGAAAACGTCAAGCCGGCAGAACTCATTGATTCTGACGAGATCCCAGATGCGGTTAAGCGGCTCGACGTGTCGATCCTCCATCAATTTATTATCAACCGGGTGTTTATTGGCAATCCAGATTTTGAGTTGGAGGAAGATGACTGCTTTTATGTTCGCGATGTTAGCAAATTATTCGAAATGCTTAAAAGCAAAAAAGCCGTTGTTGGCTTTGTCATGAATCCGACTCCCATGTCGCAAGTGTTGGAAATTGTTGCTGCTGGAATCAAGATGCCGCACAAAAGCACGTATTTTCATCCGAAGCTCGCGGATGGCCTGGTCATGCGCGATATGAGTCTCGAAACCACAAAACGCGTCCGTGGGTAAGCCATCGGAAATCGCGTAGCGGGGATTTAGAGTGCAAAATGACATGGCGATGGGCCTCGACATGAAAGGTGGTGGGGAGGCGCTGTTCAAACAACAAATCGAGTCTCGGCTCAGAACGGTCATCACGGCTATGGGGTGGGAGGAAACGCCTCGATCAGAGCTCCTGACTCTGGGCACAAACCCTGATTTCGGTGATTACTTTACCACGGTGGCAATTGATCTGGCCGAAAAAAGCGGTGTTAATCCAGCCGAAGCGGCCCGAATTCTTGCGAAACAGTTGGGGCCCCCGCCGAGCGTGGTACATACGGAGTCTACGGGCTCTGGTTTTGTTAACATATTTGTACGCCCAGCAGCCGCAGCTAAGGCGTTGGAAGTGCTCCGGCGCTGGGTCGCGCAAAACGTGACGTCAGAGCCCATGCATGAGGATGTCCGTCTTTGGGTTCGCCGCAATTGTTCCGATCACAAACTGCGAAGCACATACTCCGTTTGGCAGGTTCTCCATGCGTCGTGTGAGCAATCGGGCTCCTTGGCCGGCGAAGAGAAAAACTTGTCATTGGAACTTCTTACGGAACCCGAGGAATTCGCAGTTTGTTTACTGCTGCACGAGTTTCCTCAGAAGTTGGGGCATGGAATTCCGAGTGGATACCTCTATCAGTTAGCAGTACGGGTAAGAGATGGCTTTTTTTGGCGCGGCCGGGTTGCTCCCTTTTGGCTAGACGATTCGGAGAATCTCTTCACGGCCGGCCCACGACGTTTTCTGCTTGCGCTTTGCGAGATGGTTCTGCGCACGGGAGTTCTTGCTCATTTTCAACGACAACGAATGCACTAGGAATATGACCAAGGCATACGAACCGACACAAGTGCCGGCTGCTGCGGGGTTTTGCATGCCGCCCGAATGGGAGGACCACGAGGCGACTTGGATCGCATGGCCGCACAACGTCACCGATTGGCCTGGGAAATTTCACCCGATCCCGTGGGTCTTTGCCGAGGTTGTCAAGCATATCAGCGAAGATGAAGAAGTGCGCATCCTGGTGGCGGACACCAAAATGGAGCATGCTGCACGACGAACATTGGCAAGGGCTGATGCCCTTCGTGGGAAAATCACTTTTTATCATGTTGCCACCAACCGGTGTTGGACTCGCGATTCTCTGCCGACGTTCGTCGTCAATCCACGAACAAAAACACTGGGTGCTGTAAAGTGGAGGTTCAATGCTTGGGCCAAATACGACGACTGGTGGGACGATGACCGAGCTGGTGAGATTATTGCGAAAGCAATCCCAGAGTGCTGCTGGTTTCCGAGGCGACGAGGCTCCCGCCAGCGCATTGTGCTTGAAGGTGGCGCCATTGACGTCAACGGCCAAGGGCTAGTGCTTGCAACCGAAGAGTGCCTGCTTAGCGCCACACAAGAACGCAATCCAGGGCTCAGTCGTACTGACTATGAAGAAATCTTTGCTGAGTATCTTGGTGCGTCGGAGACACTTTGGCTTGCGGGGGGGATCGTGGGCGATGACACGCACGGCCACATAGATGACGTCGCGAGGTTTGTGGCTCATGATAAAATTGTTGTGGCGGTGGAAACTCACCCCGACGAACATCATTATGAAATTCTGCGCCAAAATGTCAAACGACTCCAGAGCTACCGCAATTCCAGCAGACGCGATCTTGAGGTGATTGAAGTTCCTCTGCCGCGTCCCGTCTATTTCGCCGGCCAGCGCCTCCCGGCCAGTTATTCGAATTTCTACATCACGAATCGTAAGGTGCTCGTGCCCACCTTCAACGATCCAAACGATCGCATTGCTCTCAATGTTCTTCAGAGTTTATTTGGCGATCGGACGGTGGTTGGCATCTATTGCCTGGATCTTGTCCTGGGGCTGGGAACCCTTCATTGCATGACGCAGCAGCAGCCGCGGGCGTAAACGTTAAGTGCAGCTCGTCAGTTTCCAAGGATTGATCTGTTATGGGAGTGATTTTGCATGACTGGGACACGCACAAGGGCGTCTGTGTGGCACTTAGCTGCATCGGTAGGAATCGCAACGCTCGTGGGCGGCGGCGTGGGCTATTTTTTCACTGGATTTTATTTCGATCCCTTTCCCGAGCAGATCGAATCGCATCCTGCGAAAGGTTGGCAAACGCGACGCATTCGGACGTTCTTCCGGACTGTCGGTATAACCTCGCCCAAGAGAGGTTCTGTCGCAGGAAGCGCGGTTGAAGCAATTTGGATGATGGCGTTTTTAATTCGAGCCCGGCGCACCGAACGCGAGATCCCAAGCGAAAATGACTCGGCCCGCCCAAAGTAGAACGTGACATTCAACGAGGTTTGTTTGCTGGCTGCGGGCGGACGGTTACAGGTGGGCGAGGAATATGCCCTTTCCCCTGCGCCACGAGAGTCGCTTTTATAATCGAATAAATAGCTAAGCAAATGAGAATCGCTCCAACGGTTCGCTCCACCAAAAGGATGTAGCGCGGATTTAATCGACGATGAAACTGTCCGATGATCAGCGAGACGGTGAAAACCCATAGCGCACAGGCGGCAAAAACACCCAAGGCCAAGACGCTGGAAAAAAACCAGCCGTTGCCGAAATGCTGGGCCGCATTGACACTGACCAGCAGCCAATAGAAAATCGTTGGTGGGCTACCCAAAGTGAGCGCAAGGCCCAGAAAATAGCCTCGCAGCAATGCTCGCGGCCGGGTGGTAATTGCTGGATCCACGTCTTCTCCCGGTTCGGCATCCGCATCGACAGGAACCATGGCAACCGTTTGTGTTCGCAGAGCCTTGCTTCCGATGATGAACAGCAACACTCCACCGATCGCGTAGAGAATGGCTTGAGTCCAAAGCGGCAAAGCAGACAGCACCGCAACTGCTCCAGCGGAGATGGCGAAGACGTAAAAGACGTCGGCAGAGACTGCTCCCATCCCAAAGGCAATGGCTGGGATTGGTCCTCGGGAAATGGCGCGCCGAACTACTTCCAAATTGATTGGACCAGGAAAAACTGCTGCGCCAAATCCGAAAGCAAAACCGTATAGGAAAACGTGCCACATCAGCTTGTCGCTTATCACCGTCCGCGAAATGATACCGTCGAGCTACAGGAGCGTTCGATTTTACGAAGTGCTTGGCTAGATGCGAACGAGGAGCCCCCTTCTTGCAAGCTCTAAGCGAACGTCGTTTTCCCGAGCTGATGGAATTTCTTTGAAGAATGGCCTGACAAGGGAACATTGGGCCTCATGACAACGGTTGGCGGACTTGACGAACTTGTTTGGCCTATGGCGGCTGTCGCATTTGTATTTGGGGCTGTCTGGGGCAGTTTCTTGAATGTGTGCATTTACCGAGTTCCCGTAGGCAAATCGATTGTCTTTCCTGGTTCCCACTGCACTGTTTGCGGGACCCCGATTCAGTGGTTCGACAACATTCCGATTTTGAGCTATTTGCTCCTTAGCGGGACGTGTCGATCCTGTGGTTCGCATTTTAGCGCCCGTTATGCCGCAATTGAAGCGCTAAGCGGACTTCTTTTTGTCGCAATCTGGCTGACATATCCCTGGCAATTTGCTGTTATTAGCCATTGGGTTGTTCTGTGTCTCTTGCTGATTGGCATGTTCACAGACATTGATCATTTCATTATCCCGGATGGCGTAACGCTCGGCGGGCTTGGCTTCGCAATTCTTTCACAAGCAATGATCCCCACCAAGGAGAGCTTTTGCAGCCAAGACATGCGGATGATTTTGAACATTTTAGGTATCCCCGCAGCCATGCCAAACGATGGCTTCGTTGCGCATGCCGCCACCCTCGGTTGGAGCGTGATTTCTGCAGGATTTGGCTGGATGGTTCTTTCAGGAATAGCTCTTTTCGGGCGGATCTTGTTCAAAAAGGAAGCGATGGGAGGGGGGGATATCAAGCTGTTTGCATTTTTGGGGGCCTATTTCGGAGTAAGCGCAACAATGGCGATTTTGTTTTTGGCATCTGTTTTAGGAGCACTCGGGGGAAGTCTTCTTCTGCTTGCGCACAAGCTCCGTCGTCGCGATCAGGTTGACGAATTGAGCTTTGACCCGGCAGCCGCGAAGCGGCCTCCCTATGCCGTTGGTGTACACAAGAGTGATACTTGCGCAATCTTAGGCAGCCTGCAGGGGGAAACTGAGTCTGCTCCCCCGCGTTTCATCCGGATTTCACTAAAGACTTCCCGACAGCTCCATCATTTTCCTTTTGGTCCGTACATTGCTATCGCTGCAATTTTTGTGTTAATAATTTTCCAACAATACAAGAGTCATGTTGAAGAATATTTATGGTTGGTTCCGGAACTCACAGGGAAGTGATCTCAGAGAAAGCCGCATCCAACAGGTGAGCAAAATGGCCAGCAAGCGTTTGTGCGCGCGCAAACATCGGTTCAGCAGGTTTCAGCGGATGCAGATCGGAAGCGGGGGTATCATCTGGACGGTCTGGCTAGTGATCCTTTTTGTGCCGCACATGATCTTGGGGCAACAGGCTGCCAGCCGGCCGGCGATGAATCAGTCGTTTGGTGCATCGTCGTCGGCGCCGGAGGAATACGAGCTGCGACTCAACGGAATTGAACCTACGCCGGAAAACTGCCTGCACCTGCTGAAAGAAGGTTTACCAGCCACTGTTGATCCTCAGAAATTGCCCGACACTCCGCCGGAAAAAACACAACTCGCGGTAGACGCGATGGCAATACTGGCAAAGTCTCGTTATCGGGCCAGTGCCGAGACGCTCCTTTCAATCGCGCGGCAGGATTTTCCAAAAGGAGTTCAGTTTTTGCTAAACTTTGACCTTGCGGCCACTGCGCCGGAGAACAGAGAACTTTTTCGGGCACGCGCATCGGAAATTCTCCAGTACAATGCCATCAATGCGTTGGGGCTGCTGGGGGAGACGCGGGCACTTCCAATTGCGCGATCGGTCTACGAGCATGAGGGTCGAATTGCCCCCAAAATCCAATATGCTCTCACGCTCGCAAGCTTGGGCGATGCGTCAGGGATGGACGTGCTTATCCAGGTCATATCACAGCAAAATCGCCGGGAAAGTGTCGCCGCTGCAAAAGCGTTCGCTTTGATTACTGGTCTAGATTTCGGCTACACAGATCAAACCCCCATCAAGAAACGCAAGGATATTGCGCGCAAATATCAGGAATGGTGGCGCACAAATAAAGCCACGTTTCAGCCGGATCCGAAAGCGGTGTTGGCACGCCGTCTGGCGCCGGAGAAAAAGATAGATTTTCAGCCTCGTACCACGCGAGACCTTGTGAAACTGTCGAGCATGTATTTTGACATGGAAAACAAACCGCGAGTGATCGAGGCTCGTGAGCGCCTCGCCGCGTCAGGTGCAATGATCAATGGCGACCTTGAAAAACTCATGTTCGACGAAATGGAGGATCTAAACATTCGGCTGGAAGCGATGAACTGGTATTATGAAATCAACCGTGGGCGCGCAAAGGAGGTTTTCAAGCGCCTGCGCCGCGATGCAAACCCAGAAATTGCTGACAAAGCGTCGGTGCTCTTGCAGAAGATTGCAAACCCCGAAACAGGCGAACTCATGATTCCTAACGCACGGTGAGAAAATCCTTTGTTTAGGAGAATGCCGCGAAAACATTCCGAGGGCGAAGTGCGCCCCGATGCCATTGTTCTGGCGAACCTTCCGCTCCGCGATCTGACACTCGCAGGAGCGCTCCTGGCCTTGTCAGCGGTTGGGTTTGTTCTCGGTCTCGCGGGGTCAGCAGTTCTCCCCGTACGCTACGCGCCGCTCTCAGCTTATTTGCCTGTTGCTGGCGCTCTAGCGGGTGCTAGTGCACTTGTCATTGCCCTGCGCCCCAAGTGGGTTTTCTACGGATTCGTATTCTTCTGTGTGTTTAGTTACGAAACACTTGAAGAAGTGTACGTTCCTCTTGGCTTCCTGAAGCTTTACATTCAAGACGTGGTCTTGGTGTTCAATCTCGCCTACGTCGCGCTTCGACTGATTTTTGCTAAAGTACAGCACCGCAAGGTCGCGCTGAACAAATTCGTGATTCTCTACTTCGTACTCGGCATTTTTTCGACAGCCAATGGCCTCTTGTTATCGCAAAATCCTTACGATAGAGTGTTTGGCGATTTCCGCCGCGCGTTCGTATACTTTTTGAATTATTTTTTTGTCCTCTATTTGATAGACAATGAGCGCGAGCGTGTGTTTTTCCGCAATTTGCTCGTGGCGGCATGCGGAGCCCTGATCGGAAAAGGCATCTTTCAGATTTTAACAGGGCAGTTTTACTATCGGCGTATGGGCGACGCCGCTCACATTCTTAGCCACATCGAACTGACCTTCCTTTCTTTTGGTGTTTTTTATGCAGTGGCGCACCTGTTTTTTGAGGGAAACAGCAAGCCGTGGTTACTCGCTTATGCATTTTTGGGTACTATCGTTACTGTAATCGGGAACTATCGTGCATCTTGGCTCGGCTTTGCCGGTGGTCTTTTCCTCATCTTTCTCTTTCTGCCTGCTCGGCGGAGAGCCCAGCTCACGCTTGTTGTGGCCGGACTACTTGTATTGGCAGCTTTGAGCATCTACGCGTTGTGGGACGTGGAGGTACTTCAGAGTTCGACGCTCGGCCAGGAAATTTCTGCAAAAGCCGATTTCCGCAATGCGCCCCTAGACGTCAATGTGATTTGGCGCTTCGATTCTTATCGTGCGGCGATGGAGTATTGGCGTCAGCGCCCGTGGCTAGGTTGTGGGCTCGGAACAATCGTGGACTTCGCCACCATTACTACCCGAGGAACTCCTTACCTCGCGCTCGATCACCGCGTGCACAACAGCTTCATTTGGTTGTGGATGACACAGGGCATTCTTGGGTTCCCTATCGCCATGCTCCTGCACATCGCGTTTCTTGTTATTTCGCTTCGATATGTGAGGCAGACGACGTGGTTGGAGGGTAAAACGACGGTCCTCGCATGTGCTGCGTATGGTGTTTCGATGCTGATTTCGACCGCTTTTGAACACTTTCTTGAGACTGGACCAACAATCACGGTCTACAGTGCAGTTATTGGTTTAGCCATACTGACTATTCACGCACGACCACCGCGAGAGGAAACGGCCAACAGCGAATCAGAACGCCTGTCAGCACGCTTGTGATGATCAATCTCGCCCATCGAGTTCGTCTATCGCTTGAAGCAAAGCAGCAACGTCGTCTCCAGTGCCAACGGTTATGCGGACGCCATCGCGCAGAGCCCGTGCATCAAAATACCTCACCAAAATTTTGCGTTCCTTAAGCCTTTGATAAAGCTCTCGCGCATCCGACCGCCGCGCAAAGACGAAATTTCCCGCAGAAGGTGGCACAATAAAGCCCCGTTCGCGAAGCTCCGCGGCCAGGTGCTCCCGAGTCGTGCAAATTCGTTTCACAATGTCAGCATAAAAACTTGGCGATTCCCATGCTGCTAAAGCGGCAGCCTGACTGATGCGATTCACGTTGTAGCTGTCCTTGAGCTTGGCTAGCTGACCAATGAGCTCTGAGTTAGCGATAACAAATCCCACACGCAGCCCAGCAAGCGCATAGCATTTTGAGAAGGTGCGAGTAATAGCGACGTTGGGGTAGCGGTCAACGAGCCGAATTGCTGTGCAGCCAGCAAAATCGGCGTAAGCCTCGTCAACGACGACAAGGCGCTCTGGTTGCACTCTAACGAGCTCCTCAAGGACATCAATCGAGTACAGCGTACCCATTGGCGGATTTGGGTTTGCTACAAAGAGGATCTGTGAAACGGTGGTAAAAGCATCCTCTGGGATTGCATAATCAGGTGGCCGGACATCAAACTCGATGCAACGAGCTCCGAACATGGCCGCAAGCGTGCGATAGAGCACGTAGGTTGGATAGAGCATCGCCATTGCTTGACCTGGCCACAGGAGCGCGTGACAAATCAATCGCAGCACCTCGTCCGAACCATTTCCCACGAGGACACAGTTCGGTGAAACCTCAAGTCGTGTGGCAATCGCCTTACGCAACTCTATGGAAGCAGGGTCCGGATACTTATTCAGTGTGCCGTCTGCCAGACAGCGCATGATAGTCTCGGCAACAGCCGGCGCCGGCAGATACGGGCACTCGTTCGTGTTCAATTTGACATATTTGCCGTCGCGCGGTTGTTCACCTGGCACATAGGCTTCAAGCGAATTGAGAATGCTGTTGAAACGCATTGGCATAAGCGGCTCCGATCGGTCTAACGCTTGATGAACATTCGGAAAAAGCTCGTGAGCAAACACTTTTTTGGCATTCTCTTTGCGCTCTAACGAAGATCGAATATTTATTCCATCAAGGACTGATTCGAGCAGGAAAAAGAATGCATACGTCTAACCAAGGAAAAACACCGCACGGCGGCACTGCTTTTATTTTCCTAACTGTGAGCGTTTTATTTCTCATGACGGGTGCCTGTGGGCTGATTTACCAAGTGGCCTGGCAGCGCTACCTGCTGAACCTGTTTGGAGCGACTCTATACTCTGTTAGCACTGTTCTGGCCGCGTTCATGGGAGGGTTGGCACTTGGGAGCATCCTTTTTGGAAGTTTAGCTGAAAAAACAAAGCACCCGCTGCGGCTCTATGGAGCCTTAGAGATCGGAGTAGGTTTTGCGGCTCTAGCTGTGCCATTGCTTTTGAAACTGCTCGATCCCTTATTCGTGGCAATCTACCGGCAATGGGGAGCTAACTTTTTTGCTTATTCGCTGATTCGCTTCGTGCTCGTATTCTGCATTCTGCTCATCCCGACGACGATGATGGGTGGCACACTGCCACTTCTTTCAAAATTTGTGGCTCCGCACGGGAGGCGCTCTGGCATGCGTGTTGGCGCGCTCTACGCATTAAACACTTTTGGTGCAGTTGTCGGCACCGTCCTTTGCGGCTTCTATCTCATACGTTCACTCGGGGTTTCGAAAACAATCGAGATTGCGGCTCTGCTCAATGTGCTCGCTGGTCTAGGTGCGCTAGGAATTTCGATCCGGGCCCAAAACTTGGAAGACACAGAAGACGCGAGCAGCGCTCACGAATCCCCACCGGCAGAGGAGCTGCCAGAGACCTTGCAGACGGTCCGTCGGCGCCGCCTGGTTCTCATCGCCTATTTTATCTCGGGTTTTGCCGCCCTTGGCCTCGAAGTTGTTTGGAGCCGTGCGCTCGTCTTCACTTTTGAGCTGCTCAAAAACACGACATACAGTTTCACGGCGATGCTCGCAGTCTTTCTTGTGGGCATCGCATTAGGAAGTTTTTCAGCGACGCCTCTCGTTGAGCGGGATAAGAGACCTTGGCGGACTTTCGCTTTGTTGCAAATTCTCGTCGGCCTGGCTTCTGCGATCTCGTTTTTTGTGCTTCACGAGCTGTGTTATTCCCTTGGCGCTACCTGGGTTCAGCTTGTTGACGCGGAAACGGGCGCTGTTCGTTGGACGCAGACGCTTGCCCTCGTTTTTCTTCGAAGTGCCGTTGTGGTTTTGCCGCCGACATTCTTGATGGGACTCGCATTTCCCTACGCCGTTCGTTGCGTGATGCTCTTTTCCCCCCGCAGCGAAACAGGGAGGAATGTGGGACGCCTTTACGCAGTTAACACGCTTGGCGCAATCTTGGGCTCATTCCTCACGGGGTTTTTCTTGTTGCCAGTGTTGGGGATAGCTCATACGATTTGGCTGTTCGGTGCAGCTCAGGCAGCCACAGGGCTTTTTTTGGTATGGCACGACGAGGTCGCAGAGCGTTCGCGCCGGCTTATCTGGGCCATTCTTGCAGTGGCCGCGATCGCGATTACGTTTGTTCGCATTCCGTCGCCCACTGTATTTCAGCCTTTGGAACCACTTGAAAAACTTCTCTTCTACAAAGAGGGGCCCCTAGCAACGGTCGCCGTCACTGAAAATAGTCTTGGTTACCGCACGATTTTTGTAGATAACGTCGGAGTAGCAGGGACTGAGCCCATGTTGCTCACGGACCAGAAAAGCCTTGCTCATGTGCCCATGCTCCTTCTCGACAAGCCAAAATCTGCACTCACCGTCGGCTTCGGCAGTGGTGGCGCTAGCTACTCGTATACTCTGCACCCAGAGCTTGAGCGCATTGATTGCGTGGAAATCACTGAGACAGTCGTTGAGGCGGCCCCTACATTGGTAGCGTCAAATCACGATGTTGTGATGTACGCACCTGAATATAAGAAACGGACCGGTCACGCACCCGTCGGCCCCCCACTTTGGAACGATGGCGGTCGTAGCGGCTGGTACAAAAGCGATCCGCGTTACAGAATCATCCTCGACGACGTGCGAAGCTACCTGCATTTCACCGACACAAAGTACGATATTATTGCCACCGATTGCACGGACCTCCGTTACAAATCAAACGCTAACCTTTACGATCTCGAGTATTTTCTGCTTACGCGGCAGAAGATCACAGACAACGGGATGGTGGTTGTCTGGATGCCATTGGCCGGATTGAGCGATGAAGCGTTCCGAGTTGCCCTTCGCACATTTTATCGAGTTTTTCCGAAAATGGAAGTGTTTTACATGAATAACGAGCCCACGCATTATATCCTGCTGATCGGCACAAAGCGCCCCCTCCACGTCGACGTGGCTCATATGAGGCAAAAGCTGGCAAATCCACGCATTCGGGAAGATCTAGCCGAACTTCACCTCGATTCGGCAGAAAAGATTCTCTCGTGTTTCGTGTGCGGAAGAGAGGCGCTCAGAACCTATCTATCGGGAGATCTTCTCAACACCGAGGATTTCCCCTATCTGGAATTTGAGTCGCCGCGATTCGGTTACGGCGACGCACCGTTGCTGGCAAATCTCGATTCTCTTTGGAAAGTACGCGAGCATCCCGTCAAACTCATCGAGCCAAGTTCACTCGATTCGCTAACGAGTCAGCGCCTGGCCCTGTACTACGCCGCAGCGCCAGACATTATCGAGGGTCACAAACATTATCGACGCGTGGAGGTGCTTGATGCTGCGCGGTACTGGCTTCGAGCACTTGAGAAAAACCCATACGACGCCGCAGTGAAAAATCTTCTAGTGTTCGACGAACTACGTCGAAAAGTCAAAGGCCAACCAGAAAACCTGTGGGCAAAGCTCACGCTTGCAGATGTCCTCATTCTCCAGAGCAAGGATGTGGAGGCGGCCACCCTGCTCAGCGATATTGTGCGTATGGCGTCGAGCAAACCTGACCTCGGTGGTGCATCCGAATTTTACAAACTGGCGTGTGAGCGCCTTGCGAAACTGTACGAACGGCGAGGAAACCAGCAGGAAGCAGCACGTTACCGTGCAAAGGCACTGCAGGGACTCAGTGCTATGAGTGCAGGAAACAATTGATGAAAGTAACATTTTCCGTCGCATTGCTTTTCCTTGTCGCAGCTTTCGCGTTTTTGCAGGCACCAGGGGAGGCTGCACCCCGCGCGAATGAACCCACTCCCCAACTTGTTATCGACGCGCATGTTGATCCAGGGTGGCGGATTCTTGATTTTCAACAAAGCCTCGCTGAGCCAGATGATGGTCAAGTCGGAATTCCCCAATGGCGGGCCGGTGGGCTTAACGTCGTTTGGGTGGCAATTTGGGTCGACCCACGCCGATACGCAGGACCCGAAGCGCTGCGGCGAGCAGATGCACTCATTGATGCAGTCACGGCTGACATTAGCCGGAATAGCAAGGATCTTGTCCTGTGCCGAACTTCACGCGAATGTCTGGCCGCGGCACAGCGCCGGAAGATTGCCATCCTGTTGGGGCTTGAAGGCGGCGAACCGCTGCTTAATTCGCCGGAAATGGTGGACTACTTTTGGCGCAAGGGAGTTCGGCGAATTACCTTAACCTGGCGCGGCGATATGGCCTGGGCTGGCTCGTCGCAGCAGTGGGATCAAACACCAGTGCGATCCCCAAAAGGGCTTTCGGATCTCGGCAGAAGAATCATCGAAAGAATGAACATGCGCGGCATAGTGGTTGATCTCTCTCACACTAGTGAACTCACTGCTCACCAAGCACTTGAGATCTCTCGCTACCCGTGCATTTTTTCCCACTCAAATTGCTCGGCACTTTGTCAGCATCCGCGAAATGTCAGCGACGACCTTCTCAAGCAATTGGCGGCAAACGGTGGTGTCATCGGCGTGAATTTCCACAGCAAATTTCTCGTGCGCCGCTCTCCTTTTTCTCTGCGAGCGGCAAGCATCGAGGACGTTGTGGAACACATCGAGCACATTCGCAAAGTGGCAGGGATAGACCATGTCGGCATAGGGAGTGACTGGGACGGCGACATTCTGCCTGCGAGAGGTTTAGAAGATGCTTCAAAGCTTCCGTCATTGTGGCAAGCGCTGCGCAATCGCGGCTACTCTCCCGAGGACATCAGCAAAATTGCCGGGGGCAATTTTTTCCGTGTTCTGCAAGCAAACGAAGCAGAATTGTCACGTTAGCTTATTAGCAAAAGACAAAATCAAGCAATGCGAATAAATTTGCGTGGTAGCAATACATTGTGACAAATTTCACGGACCACCTTGGTCCTATTAGAATGAGAATCGGTCAGTGGGTGAGATATTTTTTTCTCTTGAGCCCGTCAGGCAGATTGACAGCTTGCCTGAAGCGGTCAGGTTGATATCTCTGCGTCGCTTGAAAAATACGAGTGTACTAAGACATGCTTGAACTTCTCGTTTACACGGTGATGGTTTTCGTGGTGGCGGCAGGAGCGATTGTCGCCAGTACGCTCCTCGGGCGGCCACGCCACACCCCTTACAAGGACACGCCTTACGAATCAGGCATTGCGCCAACAGGGCCAGCCCGGCTTCGCACGACAATCCCCTATTATCTTGTCGCTCTGTGCTTCCTGATCTTCGACGTCGAAGTGGTTTTTCTCTATCCTTGGGCTATTCGCTTTTATGAGCTATCTTGGGAAGGCTTTGTAAAGGCTTTCATCTTCATCGCGTTCCTTTACGCAGGTCTTGTTTACGTCTGGATTCGCAAGGGGTTGGTATGGCAACGTCCTTCGAAAATAGTCTGAAGCAAAGCTTCGTTTTTGCCAAACTTTCCGACCTCGTGAATTGGGGACGGAAGTACTCCGTATGGCCTTTCAATTTTGGCCTAAGTTGCTGTTATGTCGAGATGACCACCAGTTTTACGTCGAAGTACGACGTATCGCGTTTTGGTGCGGAGGTGCTACGAGGCACGCCACGCGAGGCCGACCTTATGGTCATTGCTGGTACAGTGTTCAAGAAAATGGTTCCGAGCATTGTGCGCCTTTACGAGCAGCTCATGGAGCCGAAGTGGGTGATTTCGATGGGTGCGTGTGCCAATTCCGGAGGCATGTACGACATTTACAGCGTAGTCCAAGGAGTGGATACCATTCTTCCCGTTGACGTGTACATCCCTGGGTGTCCGCCTCGGCCAGAAGCCTTTCTTGAGGGACTTCTCATGCTTCAGGAAATTATTCAGCATTCGCACAAACGCCCGTTAGGGCTTGTTATAGAGGAGCAGGCTTTTTACCCGCGCGTTAGGGCTCTGCAGGAGGCGACTCGATGAAATTTTCTAAAACCGTCGAAAAGCCTATCTGGGAAAGCGGACGCGACAACAACTTAAAAGGTTTTCGCGGTGTCCTTGGCGTAGAGCAAGTTCGGGTTGTCACGCCGGATGCCATTTTGGGCGAATTGAAAAGTCTCAAACAAGACGCGCTGCGCCCTTTTCCTGTTTTGTTCGACATGACGGCAGTTGACGAAAGCGAACGGCAAAGCCGTCCCTCCGAATTGAGTGAGCGTTTTACCGTTCATTATCTCTTGTGGAGTCCTCAGCGCAACGAACGGCTTCTTCTCAAAGTGCCTGTTGCGGGGGCGAATCCGGAGCTCCCAAGTGCATGTCAGGTCTTCAAGAACGCCAACTGGTACGAGCGCGAAATCTTCGACATGTTTGGGATTCGTTTCTCCGGCCATCCTAATCTGAAGCGGATCCTTATGCCCGACTGGTGGGAAGGTCATCCTCTCCGGAAAGATCATCCCAATCGAGCCACAGAGATGCCGCCGCTCGTTGTCACCCCCGAGGATTTGGCGGAACTCGATAAGTTCGACTACATGGGCAACGGCGACTCGTACTTCCGTACGCGAGGACCGAATGGTGAAGATTTGATGATCCTCAATCTGGGTCCGAATCACCCAGGGACTCACGGTGTCTTGCGAGTGGTTTTAGCCTTGGATGGCGAGTACATGGAAGACGTTTATCCGGTGATCGGCTACCACCACCGCGCTGCAGAGAAGATGGCCGAACGCCAGACGTTCCACACTTACATTCCTTACTGCGACCGCGTGGATTATCTGGCCGGTGTTTACAACGAATTGCCCTATGTGCTGGCATGTGAAAAGCTCGGTGGTGTCGATGTGCCGGAACGTGCACAGATGATCCGCGTGTTATTGGGGGAAATGTATCGGCTTTGCAACCACCTCGTGTGGTTCGGCACGTACGCTCACGACGTGGGAGCGATGACGCCTGTCTTTTATACATTCCGCGAGCGTGAATCGCTTTTCAAAATCATTGAGTTTATCACTGGCGGGCGCATGCACCCGAACTATTTGCGCATCGGCGGCGTTTCCATGGATCTGCCGCCCGATTGGCAGGAGCCTATCCGGCTCTTTTTGAAAGATTTCGACAAGAATCTCATCGAGTACGAAAAGCTTTTCTTAAAAAATCCGATTTTCAAAACACGTACGCAAGGCGTGGGCAAAATGTCCGCAGAGGAATGCTGGGAGTGGGGAGTAACAGGCCCCAATCTGCGTGCCAGTGGGGTGGCTTTCGATTTGCGAAAGGCGGCACCGTATTCGGGTTACGAGCGGTTCGAGTTTGAGATCCCCACTCACACAGATGGGGATTGTTATGCGCGTGGAATTGTGCGGCATGCGGAAATGTACCAGAGCGCGCGCATCATCGCCCAGGTGCTCGACCAAATGCCGGACGGCGATTATATCTCGAAAGACAACCGCTTCGCTTTCCCGCCCAACAAGGCGGAAACGATGCTGCACATCGAAACTCTCATCAACCATTTCCTTGCGGTGGGGTGGGGACTCGATATGCCAGTGGGCGAAAGCCTGGCTATGGTTGAGCAGCCCAAAGGCATCGCTGGTTACTACGTCGTCAGCGATGGGCGAAGCTCGCCTTACCGTTTGCGGATTCGCACACCGAGCTTTGCTCACATGCAGACGCTACCGGCACTCGCTCGTGGACACTTACTCAGCGACCTTCTGGCTATTATCGGTGCGATGGATTACGTTCTAGCGGATATCGATAGGTGATCATGATTCCCGACACGTTACGAAAAGAACTTAGCGACCACTGCGCGCACTATCCCTCGCGCCAGGTGGGACTCATTTACGTTCTCCAGAAATTGCAAGAACATTACGGGGGCTGGTTACCCGACGAAGCAATCACAGAAGCCGCCGAGATCGTCGGTGTTACCGAGGTTGAAGTCGAGGGGGTGGCGACCTTTTACAACTGGTTTTTCCGTGAGCCAGTCGGAAAAACGATTATCGCATGCTGCGACTCTATCTCATGCTATCTCTGCGGGAGTGAACAAATTGTCACGCATCTGGAAAAGCGGCTGGGAATCAAAATGGGCCAAACGACACCCGACGGCCGCTTCACACTCCTGCCTGTCGTATGTCTGGGAAACTGTGATCGTGCGCCGAGCATCATGGTGGGAAACCAACTTTACGAACGCGTGACGCCCGAGATGATAGACGAAATTTTAGCCAAACCTGATACGGCGACGGAGGAGAAGCAATGAGCGAACATGTTCTCCTCAAGAACATCGACCCTCGCAACCCCCAACCCGTCACTTATGAGCAGTACATGCGGAATGGCGGATACGAAGGCGCACGTGTTGCTCTCTCCAAAACTCCACTCGAGGTCCAGCAGATCGTGAAGGAGAGCGGGCTGCGCGGTCGCGGCGGTGCGGGTTTCCCAACGGGACTCAAGTGGTCTTTTGTGCCCATGGATTTCCCCGGCCAAAAATACTTGATTTGCAACTGCGACGAGATGGAACCGGGGACTTTTAAGGATCGCGCGCTCGTGTATGGAGATCCTCATCAGCTCATCGAGGGCATGCTCATCGCCGCCTACGCGATGCAGATGACAAAAGGATTCATTTTTATCCGCTATGAATATCGCAAAGGCGCGGAAATTCTGGACCGGGCAATTGCTGAAGCGGAAAAGCACGGGTGGCTCGGGAAAAACATTCAGGGCACGGGCTTTGATTTTCATTTGGAAACACACGTGAGCGCGGGGCGCTACATTTGCGGCGAAGAGACGGCACTGCTCAACAGCCTTGAAGGAAAACGGGCAAACCCCCGAAGTAAACCGCCATTTCCACAGATTCGCGGCTTCCTTGGTCAGCCAACGATTGTCAATAATGTCGAAACTTTTTGCAACATCCCGCACATTCTTGCGCGAGGCCCAGAGTGGTATAAAAAGCTTGGACTCAATGGCAACGCGGGAACAAAGTTGATGGGAGCCAGCGGCCGGGTGAAAAACCCCGGTTTATGGGAACTTCCCATGGGCACTCCCCTCAATGTGCTTTTGAACGAATATGCTGGGGGCCCCTCGAGAAACCTTCCATTCAAAGCAGTAATCCCCGGGGCATTATCTACGCCAATGTTCACGCCTGATCAATTTGATACGCCGATGGATTTTGATTCCGTGGCAAAAGCCGGTTCACGTCTCGGCACAGCCTGCGTCATCGTCTTTGACGAAGGCGACTGCATGGTTGCAGCAACAGCCAACATCATGAAATTTTATGCACGTGAGTCTTGTGGTTTCTGCACTCCCTGTCGCGAGGGGATGCCGTGGATCTACGACCTCGTTTGCGCGATCCGCGACGGTCAGGGCCAGCCGAATGACCTGAACGTGTTGGACGATCTGTCCCGGCACCTTGCGCATACCTTTTGCGCTTTTGCGCCGGGCGCTCAAGGACCTTTCCTTAGCGCAATCACGAAATTTCGGCATGAATTCGACGAACACATCGCCAAGAGAACTTGCAGCGTTGCGAAGTGAGGCAAATGAGCGAGCTAGTCACAATCACAATTGATGGCGAACAGTACCAAGTGCCAGCCGGTGCAAATTTGCTTCAAGTGTGCCTGGACCTTGGGCTAATGGTGCCGCATTTTTGTTATCATGAAGCGTTGGGCCCTGCAGGCGCGTGCCGCTTGTGTGCAGCCATGGTGGCGCCCTCTCCAGATAAGCCAGCTCAACTGGCGATGACGTGCATGACTCGTGTCGCCAACGGGATGGCGGTCAAAATCCAAGATCCCTATGCTAAAGACTTCCGTCGTGGCGTCATCGAATATCTCATGCTCAATCATCCGCACGATTGCCCTGTTTGCGACGAAGGCGGCGAGTGTATGCTGCAGGACATGACCGTCCTCTCAGAACATATTCATCGCCGCTCGCGCTTTCCCAAGCGCACCTGGCGCAATCAGTACCTGGGGCCTCTTATCCATCATGAAATGAATCGGTGCATCACGTGCTACCGCTGTGTGCGTTTCTACAGAGACTATGCGTTGGGTAAAGACCTTGGTGTGTTTGGCTCACGGGATCGCGTTTATTTTGGCCGCGTGAAGGACGGGGTGCTGGAAAGTGAATTCGCAGGAAACCTAGTCGACGTGTGTCCAACGGGCGTTTTCACCGACAAGCGTTTCCGTGAAGTATATGCGCGCCCGTGGGACTTGCGGACAGCCCGAGCTGTCTGTGTGCACTGCAGTGTGGGGTGTAATCTTCTCGTCGGTGGACGTCACCGCACGTTACGGCGTATTAAGCCCGCCCCGCACAAAGAGCTGAATCGTTTCTTTATTTGTGACCGGGGCCGCTTCGGCGGCGAGTACGTCAATTCGTATCCCCGCCAGGCCACGCCGATGATTTCGGGCAACAAGTCGAGTTTTACAAAGGCGATAGAACATGCAGCCGACCAATTGCGGCAAATCGTGGAGAAATATGGTCCAAAAGCCGTCGTTGCCTTCGGTTCTCAACGGACATCTCTCGAGACGAATGCCGCATTGAACCTCTTGCTGCGAGCGGCTGGAGCAGCGCCTCAAATCGTTTATCATGATAGTGATGAGGAACATGCCACCGTAAGGTTTGCTTCGGCAATGGTGACCAGCCGAGAGCTGCCTGTGCCCACTCTTGTTGATATCGAGAAATGCGATGTCATTTTGAGCGTCGGCGGCGACCTCACAGGTGAGGCGCCGATGATTGATCTGTCTGTTCGGCAGGCAATACGTGCTGGCTGCACATTTTTTGTGATTTCTCCGCGGGCCGGAAAACTTGATGAGTTCGCCAAGAGGACGTTGCGTGTAAGGCCGGATGCGATCGCCACTACGGTGGAAGAAGTTGGCCGCGCGCTCGCACAAACTTCAGAGCCAATGCGCCCGGAGCTAGCTGAGATTGTCGAGGCGCTTCGCAACGCAAGAAACCCTCTCATCCTTTGCTCGACCCTGCGCGGCGATCTGCGGACAGCAGAAGCTGTTTACCAAGCCGCCAAAGTCGCGCACAAGGAAGGCCGTCCCTGCTATCTCGCTTATTATTTCCCGTCATCAAATTCTGTTGGCGTGGGTCTGGCAAGGGACTCTATGCCCCCGAGCGAGGCTGTTGAACTCATTCGAGCCGGTAAGGCCAAAGCTGTGGTAGTGGTCGAGCGAGACCTTGCAGCAGCTGTAGGGGGGAGAGCAATCGCCAGCGAACTTCTTAGTCGGTGCGAGTTTTCGTTGATCGTGAGTTCCGTAGAACCCGTTCCTCCTGAAACGGTTACAGTGTGGCTTCCGTCGCTCCCCCACTACCTTACTCATGGTAAATTTGTGAATTACGAAGGGCGAGCGCAATACTCCGACGGACTCAGTTTGGCCACGCCCCTAACTCAGGGGCCAGCGGATCTCCTTGCTGCCATCATCACGCAATTGGGGCAGAGCACACTACTAGAGTCTGCCCAGTATTCGGAGATTTATGCAATCGCTTCGGAGCAGGAGACGTTAGTCGAGCAACTGTCCCCGACGAGCGAAGGCGTGTTGCTAAGAACCGAACTCGGTGTAGGCACGCATGCAGAGCGAAGCCACGCTGCTCCGCTTAGGGGAGAGTGGGTCCGGTGGCAGATTATTCAGACGTTTGGTTCTGAAGAGTTGAGCGCGTTGTCGCCGCCGATTGCGGAACTGTCCGCTCGACTCCGCATGGAAATGCACCCCGACGATATCGAAAAGCAAGGTTTGAGAGAAGGCGAAATGGTCCCGGTTCCGGATGTTCCGTCAATGAAACTAAAGCTTGTCGCTAATGCTCAGTTAGCACACGGGACTTTTGCGATTCCGCGATTACCCGAGCATTTAGCAACGGACGCTTTAGCGGAGGGCAAAGCGTGATCCAGCAAGCTCTTGTTCTTGATTATCTGGGAAAACTGCCAGCTTGGCAATTCGCGATACTCGCAACCCTGCTCAAAGGGGCTATCGTTCTTTTTGTGCTTTTGACACTTGCTGGCTACGCAGTTTACGTCGAGCGCAAGGTCATTGCGCGTTTGCAGAATCGGGTGGGACCGAATCGCGCTGGACCCTGGGGGCTGCTCCAGCCACTAGCAGACGTTCTCAAGCTTCTTACGAAGGAAGAGTCCTATCCACCGTTCGTGAACAAAGTTCTTTTCCTTCTTGCACCTGCCATCATAGCGTTTACGGGATTGCTAGGGTTTGCTATTGTCCCGCTTGGCGACAACCCTTGGCTCGTAATCTCTGATCTGAATTTGGGGATTCTTTTCTTCCTCGCGCTGAGCTCGCTCGGCGTATACAGCATCGTTCTGGCAGGCTGGTCATCGAACAGCAAGTATGCTGTGTTGGGGGGACTTCGGGCTACGGCTCAGATGATCAGTTACGAGCTTTCCATGGCACTTTCGCTTCTGGCCGTGGTTCTTATGGCAGGCAGTTTTCAGCTCACGCAAATCGCACGGGCGCAGTCGCCGATTTGGTTTATCTTCCTGCAGCCGCTTGGCTTTGTCGTATTTCTGACCGCTATGGTTGCTGAGTCGCGCCGAACGCCTTTCGACATTCCTGAAGCCGAAAACGAAATTGTTGCAGGTTTTCACACGGAATACAGCAGCATGAAATTCGCGCTCTTTTTCCTGGGCGAATACATGGGCATTGTGCTGCTGAGCTTCATTATCAGTGTTGCTTATCTCGGTGCATGGTCAGGGCCGTTTGCGCCAGGTCCCTGGTGGCTTTTTCTGAAGGTAGCCTTTTTCGTGTTCTTCTTTATCTGGATTCGGACGACTTATCCACGCCTGCGCTACGACCATCTCATGGTTCTTGGCTGGAGGTATTTATTGCCCCTGTCGTTACTCAATCTTCTCCTGACGGCGCTGCTGGGCTTGTTCTTCCCCTCGCTGGTGCCACACGCCTTGCGCTGAAAAGGAATGGAGCATGATACGCGATTTGTTAACAGGATTACAAATTACGGCGAAGTATATCTTCCGGCGTCCGATCACGATCGAGTATCCGGAAGAAAAGCCTATCATTCCACCACGTTGGCGTGGACGGATCGTCTTGACGAGCGATCCCGATGGCGAGGAGCGGTGCGTTGCCTGTTATCTTTGCCAAGCGGTGTGCCCAGTGCAGTGTATTGATTTGCAGGCGACACATCGACCAGACGGTCGGCGCGTAGCAGCGAAATTCGACATCAATTTCGCGCGTTGCATCTTTTGCGGCTTCTGCGAGGAAGCTTGCCCAACCTACGCCATTCAGCTGACGCCAGATTTCGAAATGTCGGCCACAGAACGCAGCAGTTTGCTCTATCACAAAGAAGATCTGCAAATTTCAGGGACTGGCAAACATCCTGAGTATAGCTTTTGGAAGGTTTCAGGGGTTGCAATTTCCGGAAAAGACAAAGGTGAAGGCTTCAATGAGGAGCCCCCGACGAATTTCAGGAGCAACATGCCATGAGTTTGCTCGGTGTAATTTTTTACTTAGCTGCGACAGTTGCCCTCGTGGGCACGGGCGCTGTTCTTTTAGCGCGCAACGCCGTCAACGCTGTGCTTTACTTGCTGGTCTCGTTGTTCGGCGTAGCGCTCATGATGTATTCCCTCGGCGGGTCGTTTGTTGCGATTCTCGAAGTTATCGTCTATGCAGGAGCGATCGTGGTTTTGTTCCTCTTTGTGATCATGATGCTCAACATTTCCAAAATCGAGCAGTATAGAGACCTTCAACCCCCTAACCGAGCTCAACTTTTGCTTCCCGTCGTCCTTGCGTTAGCATTAGTGGCAGATTTAGGCATCGCTGTTTATGCTGCCGCGGCTGGCACGGCGGCTGGCAAGTCCGTCACTGTCGCGCAAATTGGCGAGGTTCTTTACCGTCAACACTATCTCGGTGTGGAGCTCGCTTCGCTGGTTTTGCTCATTGGATTGATCGGTGCACTTCATCTCGGATCTGCAGCCTGGCTTGCACATCAGAAGGAGGCTAAGCACGATGGTACCAGCTGAACACGCGCTCATTGTCGCAGGGATTCTGTTCTGCATGGGAGTGATTGGCGTACTTGTGCGGCGCAATTTTCTCTTTGTTCTCATGGCTATCGAGATTATGCTCAACGCCGCTGGGCTGGCCTTCGTGGCAAGCTCAAGTATCTACGGTCAGCCAGACGGCCAGATTTTTTTCCTGTTCATTCTGCCGGTTGCTGCAGCAGAAGTCGCCATTGGCTTAGCCCTTGGGGTCTTGCTGCAAACTCGCTATGGAACGCTTGACCTTTGGCAAATCGCTCAAATGCGGGAGGACTGAGCAGCTAGAATGATTCATGCGGATGGCACACCCATGATTTGGCCAATACCAGCTTTTGCTCTGATTGGCGCGCTTGCAATTTTCCTCTTCTCGCGGTGGTGGTCCGCGCGCACGGCCGGCAAGATTGCGTGTACCGCTGCAGGGGCGAGCTTTGTTTGGACGTTAGTCGTAGCTGTCCAAATGCTGACGGGTGGGGCAAAGTACGTCGCACTGCACGAGCCGCTATGGACGTGGTTGAGTGGCGCGGGGCCTGTCGCGGCGCGAATTGGATTTTACCTCGACCGGCTCTCGCTCGTTTTTGCGCTAATCGTCACCGGCGTGGGGTGGCTCATCCATCTGTACTCGTACGCGTACATGGAGGGCGACGAGGGTGAGCGGCGTTTCTTTGGCTATCTGAACCTCTTCGTCTTCTCCATGCTCACGCTTGTCATGGCCGACAATGCATTCTTCATGTTTCTTGGATGGGAAGGCGTCGGCGCGTGCAGCTTTTTGCTGATCGGACATTGGTACCAAAAGTCAGAAAACTGTGCGGCGGCGCAGAAAGCGTTTTTGGTCACGCGGTTGGGGGATGTTTTTCTTATCTTGGGCGTGTTGATGTGTGCTAGCCTGGTCGGAGTAGATTTTACACATCTTGGGGGCTTCGAAAAAGTCCGTGAACTGGCTCACATTGAACCCTTTGCAAACCTTGGGGGAAAGACAGTTCTGCTAATCGCAGGATTACTTCTTCTTGGCGGAGCTGCTGGCAAAAGTGCCCAGCTCCCATTGCAGGTGTGGTTGCCTGACGCGATGGCTGGCCCAACGCCAGTGAGTGCGCTGATCCATGCTGCGACGATGGTAACAGCTGGCGTCTATCTCATCGCACGGTTCCACGAGCTTTTTGTTCAGGTGCCAGAGCTTATGGTAGGTGTGGCGTTGGTGGGCGTGCTCACCGCTTTTTATGGCGCGACATGTGCCATTGTACAAACCGACATCAAGCGAGTGCTGGCCTACTCCACAATCAGCCAAATCGGCTACATGATTCTTGGCCTCGGCGCCGGAGCATTCTCCCTGGGGGTGTTTCACTTCTTTACACATGCTTTTTATAAGGCGCTTCTGTTCCTGGCTGCCGGCACAGTCATTCACAGTCTCCACGGTGAACAAAACATCTATAACATGGGCGGATTGAAAGGACTTCTTCCCCGCACCTACCTCGCATTTCTGGCAGGTGCTGCTTCGTTGGCCGGAATCCCACTTGTCACTGCAGGCTTTTTTAGCAAGGACGCAATCCTCTGGAGTGCTCTGACCACGCAGTATGGTTCTGTTCCAATCTATGCATTGGGTCTTCTGACAGCCCTGCTTACGGCTATCTATTCGTTTCGCTTGGTGTTTATCGTCTTCTTTGGCTCGCAGCGCAAAGAGATCCATGTTCACGCCCCTTCGCCGCTGCTAGAATGGCCGCTGATAGTTTTGGCGGTGTTTGCCCTTGGGGCCGGCTACTTGAATCTTCCGCAAGCCTTTGGGGGCAGCGCGTGGTGGGAACATTTTCTGGAACCAGTATTTAGGGAAGCGGAAGCTCGGCCGCTTGTTCATGAAAGATCGAAAGAGCTCTTCGCGGCCGCTGCGGGTGGACTACTTGCTCTGGCTGGCATGGGAATCGCTTGGAGGCTCTACGGTCCAAGCGCCCGAAACGTCTTGCCAGCACCAACAATGCCGGTTGGCGAAATTCAAAATGATAGTCCTTCTCCTTATCAATCGGGATTGGCCAATTTCCTTTTTGCTGGATGGTATTTTGACCGCCTCTACATGAGGGTTTTCGTACGAGGCTTCAGACTGTTCGCCACGTTGGCCAACCTTGTGGACAACGTTATCGTTGATGGATTTTACGAGCTCGTTGCCCTTATTGTCCGAGCATTTCATGCTCTCCTCGCATTTTTCCAAAATGGCCGCGCGAGTCGTTATGCGCTGGTCATGCTCTTTGGCGCGGTTGCCATCACCACTTTCGCTCTGATGTGGAGGTAACGCTGTTACGATGATTCTTGTGCTGCTGATAATCGTGCTGCTAGTGGGAGCAGTTCTGTGTGCGCTTGCCGCTCGAGTGGACCGCTCAGCGGTCCGCTGGACAGCTCTTATAGCGACAATGATTGACGTTGCGCTAAGCTTTGGGCTGGTTTGCGCAGTGCAGGCGGGCCCCGTAACATTGCGTCTTCCTTGGTTGCCAACGTGGGGAGCGTCCTTTCATCTCGAAGCCGACGGCCTTGCAGCGCTTATGGTTGTGCTCACCACTGTTCTTGGTGTGGTGGCTGTTTTGATTTCCTGGGAAGAGATAGAAAAGCGCTCGGGAGCTTTCCACGTGTGGCTTTTGCTACTTCAAGTGGGCATTCTCATCGTGTTCATGGCCAGGGATGCTCTCCTTTTTTACTTCGGTTGGGAGCTTATGCTTATCCCTCTCTTCTTTATCATTGGGATTTGGGGACACGAGGATAAGCAGCGAGCTGCGTTCAAATTCCTCCTGTTCACATTTGGGGGAAGCATCTTTATGCTTGCGGCCTTGCTCTATGTTTACGCGCGCCACATCAATTTAGGGCTTGGTGTCAGCTTCGCTATCGACGATCTCATGAAGACGCCACTGAGCGCTGCCGAACAATGGTGGGTTTTTCTGGGACTCATCGTCGGTTTTGCGGTAAAGATCCCGCTGTTCCCTGTGCATACCTGGCTTCCTGACGCTCACACGCAAGCCCCTACGGCGGGCAGCCTTATTCTTGCAGGTGTCCTGCTAAAAACTGGAGTTTACGGTCTAATCCGGCTAGCGATCCCTTTGGCACCCTTTGCCGCCGAAGCATTTGCACCACTCGTTATCGCATTGAGCTTGATCGGTATCTACTATGGCGCTGTTGTGGCCTTCGCACAGCGTGACTTCAAACGACTCGTTGCTTACTCTAGCATAAGCCACCTGGGCTTTGTTGTACTTGGCCTATTTCTTGGAAACGCGGCTGGTTACCAAGGAGCAGTGCTTCAGATGGTGAATCACGGCTTGGCTACGGGGGGGCTTTTCCTCTTGGCGGGAATTATTCAGCATCGGGCTCACACGCGGAATTTGGATGTTTTCGGCGGCCTATGGAAATTTGCCCCCGCAATGGGAGCATTTCTCCTCTTCTTCGCATTTGCCTCTCTTGGGATTCCTGGCACTGGGAATTTTGTTGGCGAACTCTATGTGATTGCAGGGACGTTTCAGTTTCACCACTTGCTTGGGGCTCTCACAGCACTCGCGGTTCTTTTCGCTGCAGCTTACTCGCTAAAGCTTTTTCTCGCTACGATGCACGGTCCAACAGTTCGTCCGTGGCGTGCTTTTGAGGATCTTCACATTCACGAAGTCTTAGCGCTTGGAATCCTATGTGTCGGACTTATTGCGATCGGGCTCTATCCCAGAATCGTAACCGCTCCCCTTTACTTCCCGCCGGACAGCTTGGTTCCAAAGTCTGGACGGCAGCCAGAACGAGTTTTAAGGCTCGAAGCGAGCAGGAGCACCGGGGAAGACTGGCAGGCCTTTTTGGCCGCAAATCAAAATATGACCAAAGACGTTGCATTAGTTTCGGAGGCTCGTAAGTGACGGAATACCTTCGCTATCTCCCAGACCTGATTCTCGGCATTGGCGGGACAGCTACCCTTCTTGTCGGCGCATGGCGTGAGACAAAAGCAGGCCGCGAGTTCGTCCGTTGGGTCGCACTGCTTTCGTTCGTACTCGCAGGTTGCGCGGTTCTTTACGCTGCGACACTCCCACCGAGCGGAGGGTGGCTCATGTCGTCACCCCTGGCTAAGCGCTTCTCCCTTTTATTCGTATGCATAGGAGCGTGGATTGTCCTCGTAGAACCGCCTCCTCTGCTGCGAGCCGGTGAATGGTATGCTCTCCTTCAGTTCGCGGTCATTGGAATGCTTGTTCTTGCGCGAAGTGCGAATTTGGCTGCTCTCTTTTTGGGCATCGAAATACTCTCGCTCGCCTTGTACGTGCTTGTCGCATTCCGCTACGCAAATCGCGTGTCCATTCGGGGCGGAGTGCTGTACTTGATTCTTGCTAGTTTTGCCAGTGCCTTTCTGGCCTTAGGTGTGGCATTTATCTACGCTGCGTACGGCACACTGGAAATCGGCAAAATTGCAGAGTTCAAGGAAGCCCCATCGCTTTTGAGTTTTCTCGGACATGTTGGCGTCGGCCTCTTTCTCGTCGGGGCTGGCTTTAAGCTAGCTGTGGTGCCGTTTCACATGTGGGCGCCCGATGTCTACGAGGCCGCTCCATCGATCATCAGTGGCGTGATTGCTTCAGCTTCAAAAGGTGCCACGCTTGCAGCCCTTGTCCCCCTCGCATTCCTCTTTGTTCCCCATACCTCGACGCTTTACCTTATCATTTTGGGCACTGTGGTAGGTGGCAACTTGTTGGGTTTGCTCGAACAACGCCCCAAGCGGATTCTCGCTTATTCATCGATTGCCCATGTCGGTTATCTTCTGACGGGCTATCTCGCTTTTGTGAGTGCTGCACACGATTCCGCTCTAAGCGCACAGCTCTTACAGGCACTCTTCTTTTACATTGTGGGATATTCTTTAGCAGCACTCGGCGCATTCGCCGTCCTGTCGCAGTTTGAAGATGGCCGACCGATTTACCTGAGAGATCTCCGTGGGCTTCTCAAACGCCATCCGTTGGCGGCATGGCTATTGATGGTGTTCATTGTAAGCCTCGCGGGGATTCCCCCAACGATCGGGTTCCTCAGCAAATTTTATCTTTTTCTTACTGCTGTAAAGGCCGGTTATCTCTGGCTTGTGGTGTGGGCTCTCGTCGGCACAGCCATCGGGGTTTTTTATTACACGCGGATTCTGGCGCAACTTTTCATGTCCGCCTCGGAGGGGGTTGAAATAAAGGTGCAACACGATCAGCTACGAGATGTTGTTCTCACACTTACGGCTGGTCTCACGATTCTTTGGGGGATAACGCCACACTTTCTTCTGTCGTATTTATAAAGTTGCGTATAGTAGCTCTGTTCCCTAGATTTCGAGATGCGGACGATGGGCGCTGCAGTGTGAGGTAGTGTGAATGGTGACTGCGCGATGAAGGCCACGTCAGGTTGGCAAGCTTGCTTTTTGCTCGCGCTGGTCTATCTTCTCGTCACTCCGCATGTCCTTGGGGCGACACTTCGCCTAGTGAACGGCAAAGTTTTTCGCGGCGAAATTGTTGCTGAAACCACTCATGCTTTACATGTCAAAACCGCTTTCGGAATCATCAAGCTTGCACGCCGCGATGTTCTTCAGTTGGAAAACGATGATGGAGCAGCTCGACGGCATTTTGCTGTGCAGCTTCTCGATTCCCTTGAATTAGGAAATTTTCCCAAAGCCCTAAAAACCTTAAATGCTACCGCGATATCCGCAGATGGTTTGGAACTAGCCGAAACTGACCGGCTTCTGCTGGAGAAGTTTGATTTCCTTGTTGAGTTTGCGAAAGCGCAGCCCCAGGTGGCGCTTTCTGCGTTGTTCGATTACATCCTGAATCGTCCATCGCCGCCTCCTCCATTACTCTTTGCCAGAACCTTTAGACTGGCCCTTTCCAACGATGGAACATCGAGCGCTTTGAGCCTTCTCTTACCGGTCCTGCGACGCGGCTGGATCTCGCTTTGCGACCAGGAGATACTTGGCCAGGCCCTTGAGGCTTGCGGTGGCAACGAAGATATTCCGGCCAGTGATCGCCTGCTGATTGCGACCGCTGCGGCTAGGATTGCGGATGTTCAGAGCCCAACCGGCCAAAGCTTAGAGACAAAAGCGCTGTCAGTTGCTGCTGAGGGCCTTCTCGATCTTCTTGTCAATGGTCCCCAAAATGAATTCTCCGGGTCCTTCAGTAATCCGGCAGAATGCGATCTTCCTACTTCTTTCTCAGAAAGCGAATTACCAGTGCTATTTCAACAACTGACCAGCTTAGCTCAGTCCAGAAATTCGACAGAGACTCTTGTTCTGTGCTGCGAATGGATCGAAACAAATGCCAAACTTGCGCCGCGATTTGATCTGCGGGGAACTTTGCGAACGCACCATACATTATTGCTGCAATGTGGAAATTTCAATGCAGCGCGGCAGCTCGCCATTCGTTCGGAGACCTGGGACCCGGATGTGGCAGCGGAACTACTTTTGAAAACGAAGTTTTTCGAGGAAAAGGCAAAGCTGGCGCCAGACGATCAAGTGGCACGCTACCGCTTGGCCAAATGGGCTTACGAGATGGGCCTCGTCGAACTCGCCCTTGACGAGTTCCGGAGGCTTTGCGCATCTAAACAGCTCGGGCGGGCCTGTTACCTTTATCTCAAAGCCAACAAAATCCAGCGCGACGCCGAGGTACTCCAACACGCACTCGATCTCTTTCGCATGGGACTCTATTCGGCTGCCGCTCACACAGCTGGGGAGCTCACCCAGCCACAAGAAAAATCTGACCTGACGACTGAAACGGCCCTTGTCGTTGCGCTCGCAAAACGCTTGGCGGATTCCGCACCTCAGCGGGAGAAACTCAAAGCGGCTTCGCTACTCCAACAAGCGGAGCGTCTTGCATTACGCCAGGATTACTCCACCGCAGCCTCCCTTTTGGAAACCGCGAAACAAACGTGTCCGTCCACCGAAATTTCGGCGGCAATTTCCGCCATCATCCGAAAATTCCCACGACTGCGCGAACAAGTGACCGCCCCTCCCACAAATTAGCGGCTCACGGCGGCATATTTTGTGCATTCGGTAATCACGAGCCTATGTCTCGATTCCGAGCTCCTTGAGACGTCGAATGAGCGTCCGCCTCGAGATTCCCAAAATAGCTGCAGCTTGGGTCCGATTTCCAGAGGTGGACTCCAGGGTGCGGAGAATAGCCTGCCGTTCCAACTCGTCGAGTGGAATACCCAGTGGCACTTCCAGGCGCTCTTGCGGGCGCTCTAGAAGCTCGGGAGGCAAGTCTTGCGCGGTAATGGTCGGGGACTGCGCAAAAATCACTAGTGTTTCGATTGTGTTGCGGAGCTGTCTTACATTGCCCGGCCAATGATAAGCTTGAAGCTTTTGCAGGGCATCTTGTGTGAGAGAAAGTTCGGGTTTTCCGTGTTCCTTCGCAAACTCTCTTAAGAAATAAGCCACAAGTAATGGAATATCAGATCGTCGTGTTCGCAATGGCGGCACTGTAATCTTTACGACATTGAGCCGATAATAGAGGTCTTCGCGAAAGCGCCCTTCTTCTACTTCTTCTTGAAGATTGCGATTGGTCGCCGCAATAATGCGGATATCGACCCGATGGGGCACGGTTCCGCCCACATGCATAAACTCGCGTGTCTCAAGGACGCGGAGCAATTTGACCTGAGTGGCAAGAGGGATTTCTCCAATCTCGTCTAAGAACAAAGTCCCGCCATCAGCAAGTTCGATGAGACCAGCCTTCTTTGTTGTCGCCCCAGTGAAAGCTCCCTTTTCATAGCCGAAAAGTTCACTCTCCACCAAGGTTTCGCAGAGTGCTCCGCAGTGGATAGGAATGAATGGCTTGTTGGCACGCCGAGAATTCTTATGAATAGCACGAGCCACGAGCTCTTTGCCCGTTCCACTCTCGCCCTCAACCAGGACAGTGGCCGCAGTGTCAGCCACGATCCGCAACTGTTCGAGGAGCTTTCTAATTTCTGGTGACTCCCCGACGATCTCGTCGAAGCCTGCCCGTCCAGCTAATTGCCGACGAAGGACGACATTTTCCTTTTTCAGGCGCTGGTGTTCCATCGCCCGTTGCACCTGAATCCGTAGCTCGGAGAGATTCACCGGCTTCGTGAGGTAATTCAGGGCACCTGCTCTAAGTGCTTCGACCGCCGACTCAATAGTTCCATAGGCAGTCAATAAGATGACAGATGGAGGCGTCTCCATGTTCCTTGTGGCTTGGAGAACTTCGATCCCCGAAATGTCCGGCAGACGTAAGTCGCAAACCATGACGTCGATGTCTTTGGCATCCAACATCTGGAGTGCCTGTTTCCCAGAGCTAGCCGTCAGCACATCGTAACCGGATCGAGTAAATGCGAGGTCGAGGCTTTTCAGGCTTTCTTCGTTATCATCAACTATAAGAAGCTTCCCTTCTCCTGGCATGTTATCTGTTATCCCTACATGACTTGAGATTCGCGCGGGAGGCGAACGGTAACGACAACCCCCCGGCTGGCTTGATTGGTGACTTCAAGATTTCCGCCGTGTTCACAGATAATTTTGTGCGTTATGGCGAGCCCCAAGCCAGTCCCTCCTTTTTTCGTGGTGTAAAAGGCTTCGAAAATGTGTGGCAAATGCTCGGGGGGAATACCTGAACCCGAATCCGCAATGGTGAGACAAATTTCTTCTTTGCCGACACGAATTGTGATGTCAACGTGCTTTCGGACACTGTTGGCCACGGCCTGGATAGCATTGAGAAAAATGTTGCGCAAGGCTTGGTGAATGAGGCGTCGATCGCCTTCTATCGTCGTTTCCGCTAAAGGCGGTGAATCAATTGTCCATGTAATTGCTTTTGCTTCTAGCTCTGGACGGTGTGCATCAACAAGTTCCTGAATAACTCCCAAGAGTGGAAACCGCGTGACACTTTCCCTCGTGGGGAGTGCAAACTCGAGAAACCGAGTCAACGTCTGGTTGAGCTGTTCTATTTCACTGCGAACGCGGCGCAGAAGCTCACTTACCGAAGATTTTTTTGCGGCTTCGTCGCCATTTCCGGCCAAATCTTCTTCGGCCAACTGCAAGTTGATACTCATGGCGTTGAGGGGATTGCGGATTTCATGGGCAAGCCCGGAAGCGAGTGTCCCCACGTAAGCCATTTGCGCCAGTTCTGCATTGCGTGTGACGACCTGCATATGACGACGGACTAAGACCCAGACCATCCAAAACACGGCCAGAAATACCCCAAATAAGAGGATCGCCTGGATCGCGAGGGCCCGTGTAATCTGCTGGCTTGTAGCTTCGATACGCCCATAAGACACGCTGTCGGTCAAGCGAAGTCGAATCTCGCCGACCTGTTTTCCGTCATGCTCAATGACTTGATGAATTTCTCGACCATCCTGAGCTGTGCCACTTTGGCGCACAATCACATCAACGTGCTGTTTCGTATCGACAGGTACCTGCCCCTTGTAGCTTCTATCGCCCACAGCGCGGGTTCGGAATGTTTGCTCAGCATCATTGGTCTGCTCGATAACGTAGACTCCTGTTTGGGGATCAAAAATTCCAGCCCACACGATTTTTCTATTTTGCTGCAAAATGACTTGGGTAAGGGGCCGGAGCCGCTCGGCAATTCCCCCCCCGCTCAACGACGAGGCTTTCTCCTCGCGCATCAGCTGGATGATTTCTCGGGCCAACTGGCGGGCCTGTTCTTGGGCAAGTTCCACAGCTGCCTTTACGTTACGCTTTTGAAGAGCATTAATATAGTAGCTCCCCGCCGAAAAAAGCAGAAATGCCGAAAGCAGACTTCCCGCTGCAAACGCGAGAAAAAGCTTGGCCTGAAATGTCAGGCGAAGGCGTTCAGGAATGGGGCGCTTTGTCATCGCTTGTTTCGCTAGCACGCTCAGGAGCTTGCTTTTGCGCCAAGATGGCGCGGTCCATCTCAGAGAGCGATTTCCGTGCCGCGCAGTTGAGGGTGTCGGCAATATCCGCAAGCGAGATGATGAGGAGGAACAGCGTCAGTCCGCCAAGAACAGCCGCATAAACCAGGGTAGGACCAACCCCTCGAATCGGCAAGACCTTTCGTGCCTCTAGGGTCAGAATAAGACCTATTAGGCCCAGAAGTCCGCTGAGGACCAACCGCCGGCGCAAACGACGCGGCGTGACGAACCACACATCGCGCTCTGGATTGCGCTGCTGAGCAATCTCCCACCACGTCAGAATTGCCGCGGAGCCTAACAGAATCAGGCCAAAGGCATCCGATACTGTGTCCTGAAGAGACATTTTACTCTACATTAGAGTTTGCGTGACGACTTATTTTTACAGACGAACCATGAGTGGCTCTGCCATTAGACGCCCAACTTCAGAATAACATCTTCGATGTAGCGAGCCTCGGCCGCTAAGCCTTTTTCGATCGCGACGCGGGGCTGAAACCCAAGGTCATTGGCTGCGCGAGTAACATCAGCCCCCGTGTGAGTCACATCTCCTTTTTCCCGCCCCGCTTGCGTCACATTTGGGCGGCGTCCCGTAACCTTTTCCACAAGTTCGATAACCTGATTCATGGAGAGCCGACTGCCACCGCCGATATTGTAAACTGCGCCGGCCTTTCCGTGATTGGCAGCCAAAATGTTTGCCTCGACGATGTCCGAAATATAGGTGAAATCACGAGTCTGTTCGCCGCTGCCAAAGAGGATAAACTCCTTGCCTGTGAGTGCCGATTTTAACAATCGGTGGAATGCCATGTCAGGGCGCTGACGCGGACCGTAAACAGTGAAGTAACGAAGGCTCACAGTAGGGAGACCATAATTGTGAGTGTAGAGCCGAACAAGGTGTTCCGCAGCCAACTTCGTCACTCCATAAGGCGACACCGGTTGCGGGAGATCTGTCTCCTGCATCGGGAATTTCTGTGTTTCGCCGTAGACCGAGGACGAAGACGCGTAAACAAAACGCACATCATCTCGTCCCTTACATGCTTCTAAGAGCTTTTGGGTGGCCAGCACATTGCACGTCGTGTACGTTTCAAAGTAGCTTCCCCAACTTGCACGCACACCGGCTTGCGCAGCCAGGTGAAACACTGCAGCCACGCCCTCCAGCAGCTCGGCAGCCTTTGCAGGCAGGCTGAAGAGTTCGCCCACTTCGGTTTCGATAAAGCGAAACTTTTCAAAAGAGCGAAGCTGATCGAGATTCCATGTTTTGATTTCGCGGGGGTAATACGGAATAAAGCAGTCAATCCCAATCACTTCATGGCCGCGCTCAAGTAATGTTTGCGCGAGAGATGAGCCGATGAAACCGGCAACACCGGTCACGACGTATCGCATTCTGAGATATTTCTCCTTCTAGTTTTTGCGGGGGGACAAGGGACTTGCTGCTGTCGGGGACTTTTTTTTCTCTGGCTGAGACAGTTCTTCCATCTGGCGGCGATCGGTCGGATCTATCTTCTTTGGCTCATTTGTGCCCGTTTGAGCTGGGGAGCTTGCAGAGCCGCCTTCCATGCCCAGCACTGGAACAAGTTTTACTGAGGAGGTGGTTTTGCTCTCAGCCGCTATCGGTGTGGACGCGCCCGTTTCCTCCCCTCCGCTCGCCGGGAGGGCGCCTTGCTTCGGCTCAAGAATCATCGCGCGCGCACCGCCGCTGCCTGGTGTGGCCACGACGTTTGGCGCTGTAGCAACCTGACTCATCTTTGGTCGAACACGTCCGGCGCCTTGGACCTTCATCTGTGCTTTGCCGTCAACAATATCCACGATAATCTTATCGGCTGCTGTTGTCTGGACTTTGCCATCTTTGGTCTTGTTATATACGACAGCGTTTCCAATAAACTCGCTGTGTTGTTTGTCGGGGTAATACTTGAACAACTTGCATGTGATGATGAGGTCGCCTTGGCGCACTACTACGCGCTTGCCGGTCGCCGTGAGCTCGCCTTTAATTGCTTTATAATCTAGGCGGTCCGCATTGAGCGTCATGTCCTCACTTGTGAAGACTACGCCCTTTTTCGCCTCTAACGAATCGAGCTCGTTGTTCTCGTTGAACTTGTAAACAAATTCACCGTCAGGATCCGTTGTGAGGGAGAACGGTTTGTTGCCGCGCAATACTCCTGTTTGCTCTTCCGGAGCTGGTTTTCGTGGCGCCTCAATCTGAGGCATAGGCTCTGGCTTCTCCTGCTGCGCCCAGGTTGGCGTCGCAAGAAGCGTTCCAAGAGCCACGGCTACAGCGAAGGTTTGCGTGCGCATTTTCTGATTACCTCGTTTTCTTCATCTCACTCGTGCTATGCACAGCGGCCGAGTGTCAAACGCTAAGGGAAGCCATGACGCCAATTACTGCTGCGGAACAAACATTCGGTGAAGCTGACGTCCAACGGGCAACGTGGCAGAAGTCATGGCTGAGTCGCCGACCGGTGGCCTCTGGTTTGAGGACATCGCGGGTTCATCTGCTGCCGTTTGCCCGGATGTTTGCACTCCAGACTGCGGCGCATCTGGCACCTCAGCCGCCAGTGCCAAACTTTTTGCTGCATTCGACGCGCGGAAATCATCTGTAGTCGCAAAGGTGGCTAAGCCTCCATGCTTCACATTCCAGTTTCGCAAATCACGTGAAGCAACAAAAGCATCGCCAATCGCTACGAGTGGAGATTTTCCGGGGACATTGAGCGTCATGCGGTAAAAACTATTTGCCTCAAATATTTGGGTTGCTGCTCGCCACGCGAGGTTTTCAGTTTCAATGATAACGGAAGCCGTTGTGGGATCGCTTTTCGCCGGAACCACGTGACGCACGTTCCCGGTCATTTCCATATCGCCTTTTTGGTGCTTTTTCGAGGCATCCCCAGCCAGATAAAACACTGCTGTTGTGGCACTCGTTTTAGCAGCAATCGTAGTGTCTCGATCACGACTTTCGATCCTCGGATGTGCAAGAACAAGCAATCCTTTGCCCTCGAATAATGTTCCTTCCGCGGCTAAAATACGGTTCTTTACGAGCGTGCCAGAAGTGACTTGCGCGTCAACGCCACGCAGCACAATGGCTTGGCGAGGATCATCGTTGGTGGCAGGGGCACTGCCTGTGACGAACTTCATCTCAGTGCATCCCGACGTGAGAAGCAACGCAGCGCCGGCCACTATTCGTGTCAGCCTCATCGACATCTTTTCCAACTATACAGCCGAATGCATTTTGACTTGCAGGTTTCTTCCAGTTGAGGGCGCGAAAACCTATTGAACAGCCCTTGTGCTGCAAGGTAAACTTGGTAATAAGGCAAAGAAGGATTGGGAGCCGACGATCATGCCAGAGTACACGTACGAGGCACTGGACAAAAGCGGCAAGCAGGTGAAGGGGATCATCGAGGCGAGCAGCGAAGACGTCATTATCGAAAAGCTGCGCAACATGGGCTACTACCCACTTAGCGTCACGCTGAACAAGAAAAAAGCCGCCCAGGTCGACGTTCTCGCATTGCCCGGACTGCGAAACATCTTTCACCGCGTGAAAACGAAGCATGTCACGACTTTTACTCGCCAGTTGGCGACCTTGATCGATGCGGGATTGCCGATTGTGCGCTCGCTGCGCATCCTCGAGGAGCAGGTTGAGTCCGTCATCTTTAAAGAAGTCATCAAGAAGATCGCCGACGACATCGAAGCAGGTTCCACATTGTCTGATGCACTGGCTAAACATCCGAAAATTTTCGACTCTCTTTACGTGAACATGGTCCGAGCTGGTGAGCTCGGCGGTGTGCTCGAAACAATCCTCAACAAAATTGCGGAATTCCTGGAAAAACGCCAGTACATCATTGGCAAAATCAAGTCGGCCATGATGTACCCGATCATCGTGATGGTCTTGGCCACTGGCATCGTGGCGTTCATCCTCATCGTCATCATGCCGAAATTTGCCGAGATTTTCACCCAGCTTGGCGCAGAATTGCCATGGCTTACCCAAACTCTCATCGATATCAGTTACATCCTGATGCATTATGCCCACTGGGTTGTCCTCGGCCTAATTCTGCTCGGCTGGATCATAAAGAAAATCAATCAGACCAAAGAGGGAAAACTCGTCTTCGACACCATCAAACTCAAGTTGCCTGTTTTTGGTGAACTCTTTCGCAAATCGGCTATTGTCCGGTTCGCGAGCACCCTTGCAACGTTGATCACATCCGGAGTCCCCATTTTGCAGGCCCTCGATATCGTGCGGGAAACGAGCGGCAATGAGGTTGTGTCACGGGCAATGGATGAAGTTTACGAGTCCGTGAAAGAAGGCGAGACCATCCATGAGCCTCTGAGCCGCTGCCCTGTTTTCCCACCGCTCGTGGTGCACATGGTGGCTGTCGGCGAAGAAACAGGTGCTATCGATCAGATGCTCAACAAAGTCGCAGAGGCTTACGAGCGTGAAGTAGACGATATGGTGAACGCGATGACGTCGCTGCTCGAGCCGTTATTGATTGTTTTCTTGGGCGTAATCGTCGGAGTAATCGTGGTGGCACTCTATCTCCCACTCTTCACCCTCCCGAAAGTTGTGGGAAAAGACTAAGTGGGGACTCGTGCAAAAAATTCATGGCGTGCCCAGGAGGACTTGAACCCCCAACCTACAGATCCGTAGTCTGTCGCTCTATCCAATTGAGCTATGGGCACGCACCTGCGCGCGGCCATTTCGTGGCAGCGCCATATTTTACTCGATTTTTGACCTAACTATTCATCGACAACTGTGAGCATGAAATCGTCTGCTCTATCCGCCAGCAACGAAGACGTGCTGAAGCACCTTGGTCCATCTCGTCATATGGGCTGGAAAGGGCTACTGGTGGGCTTGGTTGCCGTGCTTTGGTTCTCAGTTGGCATTTGGAGAGGGCTGACTGTAGATGAGTACACGACGTGGGACAATACACGAAAGCCGCTGCATGCGCTTGTGGAGAATCGGTTCCGCGCGGGGCATGTTCCAACCTTCTTTATTCTGGAATACACGTGGGTCCGCCTCGCAGGCGATTCCGAAATCGCCTTGCGGGCTCCTTCGGTTTTATTAGCGGCAGTATCAGCAAGCTTCGTATTTCTTTTCGTATCGTCAGCTCTATCCCCCTACTTCGGGGCGCTGGTCACCGTGCTCTATGTCACGAATCAGGTTACGGTTTGGTGTGCACAAAACGCCCGTCCTTATGCGGCAATACTGTGTGCTGCAGCCGGGATTGTGTGGTGCCTGCAGCAATGGTTTGCTCGTCGCAGCCGTAACTATCTTTTTCTTGCTGTGATTTTTGTGGTGTTGGGAATGTCCTTTTACGCGGCATTTGGCCTCAGCGTACTGGCTCTCATGTGTGCAGTCATTGTGAGCAGAGTTCCGGGAGTGCAAAAGAGGGATGGTGTGATCGCGCTCGTCATTCCCCTCGTTCTGATGTTTGGTCCGACGCTTGTTCTCGCTATCCGCCAAGAAAAGTTCACTGAAGTTGGCACTGAACCATTTCAGTTTGATCTGCGCCAGCCATTTTTCCTATTGGCGCGCGTTGTTTTCGGCGATTATCGCCTTTGGGCACGTGGCGCTATGCGATGGCTGAATCTGCTTTTATTCGTTACTCTCTTTTACGGCGCATGGCAGGAAGTCTCTCGCCTGAAAAACGGCTCCTGGAAAGTTTGGTTCGACAATTACGGGCTGCTTGCGTGGCTTGGAGTGCCACTTAATAGGACTCGCGATGACAGAAACCATCACGGCCTCAAACGTCCTAAGCCATCCCCGATATCTTGTTCATATTTTATTGCCTATTAGCTTCATTACCGCCCTTGGGATTTCTTATTATGCTAATGTTTTATCAAGTTTTCTGAACATTAGACACATTTTTCGGCTGTTGACCGGGGTGATTCTCTCTCTCAATCTCACAAGCACAATCGCATGGATTCGTACTGACGGCGACGGCCCTCACACACTCGCGCCCAAGCTCCTGCGTGCAGCTTCCCACTCCGCTGCTGTTGCGGGAACAACGTTGCCACTTGAGTACGAATGGCGAAAATTACCACATCCCCCCCTTGTGCCGGTTTATGGGCTGAATGCTGCGGAACTTGATGCGATAATCTCGGCGATGCTAAGCCGAGGCGAAATCTGGCTGTTCATTTACGACAACCACCGCACGATTCTTGATGACTATGTTGCGAGGGAAAACGGTAACAGCCACTTAGTTGTACGTGGGCTGAAAGAGAAAGACGCGCGGGCTTTCCTCTTGCAACCCTAGCTGAAAGAGAAGCAAGTCGCTACGGGTGATGACTGCTTTGTTTCATCCCCCAAAATCTTTTGCGGAGTCAAGAACGTATGCCAAACGTCCCATTCGTTGACCTTTATCCACAATACGCCGAACTGAAAAACGAAATTGATGCCGCAGTTGAGCGGGCAATCAAAACATCTTCATTCATCGGGGGAAAGCCTGTCTCAGATTTCGAAAAAGATCTTGCTGCATCGGTTGGCACCCAGTATGCAGTGGGAGTCGCTAATGCCACGTCCGCACTGTGGATGACTCTCAAGGCTCTCGGCGTTGGGCCGGACGACGAGGTGATTACGACGCCGCTAACGGCCTTTCCAACGGCGGAGGCAATTATGCTCAATGGCGCAACGGTGGTTTTTGCTGACATTGACCAAGAAACGTTCCAGATCTCCCCTTCAGAAATTGAACGGAAAATCACATCTCGCACTAAGGGCATCGTACCGGTTCATCTTTATGGAATACCAGTAAATCTGCCCCGCATCCTTGAGATTGCTAATAGCAGGAATATCCCTGTAGTTGAAGACTGCGCACAAGCGCAGGGTGCAGAAATTGGGCAAAACCGCGTCGGCAGCATGGGAGTGGCCGGATGTTTCTCTTTCTTCCCATCAAAAAACTTGGGATGCTGGGGTGATGGCGGGGCACTGTGTACAAACGACGAGAATGTAGCGCGCTTTGTGCGAATGTTTTCAAACCACGGCCGTTTGGAAAAATTTACTCACGAGATTCCCGGGGCCAATGAGCGCCTTGATGCCCTCCATGCAGCGGTTCTGCGGATCAAACTCACGAAGCTTGACGAGTGGAACGCTAAGCGTCGCGCGATTGCGGACTTTTACTCGGAAAAACTCGCGCACATCGAAGAAGTGCGAACGCCGAAAACATACCCCAACACAACTCCCGTCTGGCACCTGTATGTTATTCGCGCTAAAGAACGCGACAAGCTAGCGAAATATCTCAAAGAGAAAGGAATTGGGACGGGCCTGCATTACCCATTGCCGCTGCATTTGCAACCTGCCATGGGCGGAGAACAGCGGCGCGGCGAGCTGCCTGTGGTCGAAAAAACGACCGAAGAAATTCTCTCGTTGCCAATGTACCCACACATGCCGATCGAAGCAGCACAGCAGGTGGTCCAGGAGATCGAGAATTTCTACGCGAAGAAATCATAGCTCCCTGCGGTTGGTTGGGCCCGCTTCAGGAGCGTTGCGGGGCAAGACGAGTCTCCTAGTGTTTGCAAACTCGCAACAAGCATAATAGGAAATCATCGGCTATGAACAGTTCTCGTGTAGAAATCTCGGTTGTGGTGCCGTGTTTCAACGAAGAAGACAATATTGAGCCACTCCTTCGGGAGTTAGAAACAGTTCTAGGCAAAACAGGGAAGCCGTTCGAAATTATCTACGTGGATGATTGCAGCACAGATCACTCGCTCGCACGTCTCCTTGCAGCACGCAGGTCTCGTCCTTTCCTGCGCGTCGTGAGGCACAAACGTAATCTTGGCGAAAGTGCCGCCATTCTGTCCGGGTATGAAGTAGCTCATGGTGCGATTGTGTTTTCGATGGACGCAGATCTACAGAATGATCCAGCCGACATACCGCAGTTTTTAGCTGCGCTCGAGCAGGCGGACGCTGTGTGTGGTGTACGGGCTAAGCGGGAAGACTCGTGGTCCAAGCGCATGTCTTCGCGGGTGGCGAACAAGGTCCGTGGGTTTTTGCTCAAGGATGAGATCCACGATGCTGGCTGCACATACCGAGCCATTCGTCGTGAAGCGCTTGTGCAGCTCATCGGGTTCCGCGGCCTGCACCGATTTATCCCGACGATCCTAAAATACCATGGCTTTCGCGTTGTGGAGATCAGCGTGAATCACCGGCCCCGTGCGCGTGGTTACTCGAAATATGGAATCGGCAACAGACTTTGGGTCGGCATTCTCGACCTCATCGGAATGATGTGGTACAGAACACGTTTCTTCCCACCCCATCGGGCGGAAGAAATCATGCCGGAGGCGGAATGACGCCATCCAAGCCCAAACAGCGTTGGCTGAAGGATGCATTGCGCATTTTGTTGGTCGCAGCTATTTTCGGTACCACTGCGTACGTTTTGAGTTTGCCCCAGGTGCGCACGGAATTTTTCGACGTTGCTCACGTGCGAAATCTCATTCAGTCGCGTGGGCAGACTGGATTGCTTCTTTTCATTGCCGTGGCAGCCCTGGTTATTGGCCTCGGAGTTCCACGTCTGTGGGTAAGCGCTCTAGCAGGGGGCCTATTCGGCGCATCAATGGGGACGGTCGTGGGCCAACTTGCTTCAACTTTAGGAGCGATCATAACCTTTTACATTGCGCGCTTCATTTTGCGAAGCGTGTTGGTGCGCCGAATGCCGCCCCGCATGCGGGTATGGTATGATCGCATTAATCGGCGTGGTTTTTTCTGGCTTTTCTATATTCGGCTTTTTCCCTTCGCGAACGCGACGGTGACAAACCTCATTGGAGGCGTTTCGCAGGTCTCGCTGGGCACTTTTCTCATTGCGACGTTCCTGGGTTACCTCCCTGAGACAATTATTTTTGCTATTTTTGGCAGCTCTGCGGCAAAAAAGGATTCCGTTCAGTTTGCCATCGCCTTCGGCGCGTTGGTTGTGTTTCTCGCCATCGAGCGGACTTGGCAATACCTTAGGAAACGGCGAGGAGCTTTGGCGCAAGAGGAAGAACTCGCCGAAACACAGAATTTGGAGGAGGTTTGAGACATGGGTGAGATTCGTTTGGCAGTGGTTGGTTGCGGGCTCATGGGGCAGCGTCACGCCGACATTATCCGCTCAACACCTGGGCTGCGTCTCACAGCTGTTTTTGATACCGATCGTGCCAGAGCCGAAAAAGCAGCTGGCAACGCGCGTATTGCTGGCTCATACGATGATATCCTTAGCAGTGGAGACGTGGACGGCGTTGTGCTAGCGCTGCCGAGTTTTCTTCATGTTGAATACGGCATCAAGGCAGCTACGGCCCGCAAACATGTGATCTTGGAGAAGCCGATCTCCATAGATGTCGAATCGGGAGAACAATTGATCGCAGCATGCAAGCAGGCTGGCGTATTCTGCGCCGTTATAAGTCAGAATCGTTTCTCGGATGGTCATGCTGCCTTGCACAACGCGTTACGTCGTGGCGATTTGGGAGAACCCATATTGGTGCGGGGATCGGTCAAGTGGTTTCGTCATGATGAATACTATACACAAAGTGACTGGCGTGGACGTGTGCAGGGGGAAGGCGGCGGCGTGTTGATGAACCAGGCGACCCACACGCTCGACCTGATGCTCTGGTTTTTTGGAGTGCCACAGGTCGTAGCTGGGCTAACGAGTAGCACGCGAGCGGTGCTCGAGACTGAAGACGTCGGCGTAGCGATGTTTCGTTTCGGCCCGCGTTGCGTAGGGACTTTTGAGGCGACAACAAGCGCCTTTCCTGGATTTGAAGAACGGGTAGAAGTCCATGGTCCCCTTGCGTCGTGTATTGTCGAAAAGGGGAAAATGATATACTGGAAACACGCAAAAGAGGTGGCGCAGCCATTGCCGCCGGTTTTCGAAGAGCCCACGCCAGGACTTGATCCCAAATACGTGCTTTTCCAACGGCAATACCGGAACATCATCAAGGCTATGCGCGGAGAAGAACCATTGCTTGTCACGCCAGAGCAAGCCCTCGATGTGGTACGTGTAACACGGGCCATCTATACAAACCAACCGTCGTGACACTCCCTTCGTTGCGCGGCAAATTATGACAAACTCGTGGTCTCGTGATCCGCTGTGGACAATCGCAGTAGTGGCGTGTGTTGGTGCTGGGGTGGTGTGTGCCGCACACCTTGCGTATTCAGGCCTCTGGATTGACGAAATCTATACGCTCCACGCCATTGCACTCCCGTGGAAGGAGATGATCATCGAGCGCCTGTCGCGGGGCCATTTCCCCCTGTATTTCACACTTATGAAGGTGTGGATGGGCCTCTGGCCAACACCCTCAGAAGTGGTCTTGCGTTTACCTTCGCTCTTTTTTTGGCTCGTGTCTATTTGCACGTTCGCCTTGGTTCTGCGCAATGAAGCAAGCCCGCGCGCTGCACCCTTTGTGCTGGTTTTTCTTGCACTCAACGGACTCGGCCTGCGCCAAGCAAGCGAAGCGCGAATGTACACACTGGCGCTTTTCCTGGCGGTATGCTACACAGCCTCTTATCTTCACGTTGCGCGCCATGATAGAAGTCGAATTACACGCGTCGGGCTCATCCTTATTCCGGTCCTTGGTTTTTGGGCTACCAGCACGTTTGTCCTCACTGTAGCCAGTTTCCTCTTCGACGCGATACGCCGGCGGAATCGATTGCTGCTTTGGCTCATTTCGCTCAGCCTTGTGCTGACATCGCTCACAGCTGTTGCTCCCCTCTTTGTTCATGCTGCAACCCGCGAACGATCCGAAATTGCCCACGTCCCGCCATCAGTGTTGCTGCTGCACCTTGTCACTTTTCTAACCGGGATCCTTGGGTGGGAGGATTATTACACCATTTATTCTCCGCTTGTAGTTCTGCAAATCATCGGAGCTGTAGAAGCTGTCATCTTATTAGCTTATGCTTTACGAAGGTGGGATGACCTTCCCGAGCCAGCCAAAACCGGCTTCGGTGTGACAATGTTTCCCCTCGCCATAATGGTCGCCACTTGGGCCTTGGCGAAAGGTTTAGGCATCGGCACTGCGCTGCATGGACCTGCTCGCTATCTGATCGGCTCATTGCCAGCTGCTGCCATCTTTTCTGGGTCTGTCTTGAACATGGCTTGCAAAACGCACAAGCAACGGCTTGTCGTATTTCTAGGCGTGACCTCCATTCTCCTCCTGAATGCATTTACTGTAGCTCGCGTGTCTTTGGAATCCCCCCGCGAGCTCCTTGTTCGGTATTTCGCACCTCGTTGGCGGAGTAGCGACGCCGTCGTGGTCGTTCCCGAGCAGGCCAGAGAAGCTGTCAAGATGTACGTGCCCCAGGTAAAGATTGACGAAACTTTGCCGCGAAACCTGTCCGAGGCCGATGTACGTGCGAGGCTCGCCCAGTTTATCGGCCGCAGCCGATTGTGGTTGATCTGGATTCACGGCAAATCTTCGTGCGCCGTGGCTGTTGCGGATCAACTCTTTGGCCGAGGGCTTTCCTCGTCGCCGCACCGTTATCTTGGCGAGCGACGAGTTTTTCTTTACGAGGCGTCACAAGCACCAGCAGAACAGGTGCACGGGAACCGGAATGGACAATGAGGCTGTTTGCTCAATTTCCGCGGGCGGCACTCGTAGTCGGTCTAGTTGGACTTGGCAGTTACCTGGTTTATGGAGCAACGTGTGTCGGCCTATGGATTGATGAGCTTTACACGCTCCACGCTATTAATCTGCCCTGGCCCGACATGCTTCTCGATCGGCTGCGACGTGGTCATCCTCCTCTCTATTTTCTGCTGGAAAAGATCGTTTGGGTACTCACGGGCGGAGCTTGGCTCTCTGTGGAATTTCGTCTGCGGCTACTGTCGCTTGTAAGCTGGGGCGGCGCAGTTGTTGCGTTTTTCAATCTGACCAGGCGCCTGCTCACCCCATCAGGTTCGCTTCTCGCATTAGCAATCTTTGCCCTGGGACATATCAGTGCGCCTCAAGCCGCAAATGGACGAATGTATGCCCTCGCCATCTTTTGCTCCGTGATACACATAGCCAGCTTTTTGCGCATTGTCCGACGCGATAGCGAGGAGCCTCATCGGTGGTGGCTTATCTTCCTCTTTTCATCCATCATCGGTTTGTGTGTGACACCGTCCTTTGCCTTGCTTATTTGCGGTACCACCTCGTCTTTTATTGCTGTTAAACCGTTGCGAAGCCAGGACGCACGCCTTGGAGCGTGTTCGCTTGTTATCGCTGGTCTATTCTACGTGCCAGCCATTTACCTTTACCTGATCACGCCTCACCAGTTGGGCCCCGTAACAAAACATTGGAGTCGAGTCTATCTCGGCATCCCCGCACTATTAACGGGAATTGGACGTGGCAAATTGCCAGACGATCAATGGTGGCAATGGGCCGCGTTGCTTGCCACTATCGGAGTCACTGGTTTTGTGTCTTGGGGTCTCATTTGGAAGTGGAGGGGGTTGGCCGAATGGAAACGCCGACTTGCTAGCGTTTTTCTCGCCCCGTTTCTGATTTTCTCCCTGTTCTTCGTGCTTTCCCTCTTCCCTCCTCTTGCATGGTTTCGGATTGGAACCGATCGTTACCTGGCAGTTTTTGCACCAGTGGGGGCATTGCTCGCAGCAGCCGTGTTCGAAGAAGTTTTTCACAGGCATATGATGAGTATTTTGACTGCCGCTCTGATTTTTGGAATCTTGATAACATTTCCACCAATTCACAAATCAGAAGGACAACAATTTCGTGAAGAAATGCTCAACCTCCGAAAAGCAAACTTGCAAGGCGTTCCTACCATTTTATGTCCCCCGGAAATTGTTGAGGGGGTAAACTCTTACTGCCCCGGTTTAGCAGTGATCGCCACTTTTGGAATCAATGCGCGAGCAAGAGAATCAATTGCCACAGCGGTCAAAGATGCAGTCACAAGCAATTCGGCGCTCATCATTTATTATCGAGGACACGTTCCCGAGGTGCTTGAGGCTTTCCGGGCAGGGTTCACATCTCACACTCTGATTTCGAAGCGACATTATGGCTCAAAGCGCGATCCCATTTTTGCCCTGTTTCTTTTCACCGGGCCAAGGGTCCACTGAAGGCCTGGTCACCAGAAATTAGCACTGCCAAAGACGCTATGTTTTCCTATTTCACGCGCCACCAATCTTCTTGAAGCAGCTTGGCAGCAAAGATAGCAAATAAGGACTGCGATGCAACGGAGCAATTCGCGAGGCAGCTGGAGCGCTTATACTGAAGTCCCAAGGCCCTTTCGGACTATGCACTCGCGCGCCCGTACGGCTCAATGGTTGATAAACACTCCGGTGAAAATTTTGGTGGGTCTCCTGATCGTAGGGGGCCTTGTTGCTCGGGCAACAGGCCGAGAGACGACGGGGCCCGCGACACGCATGCAGACCAAATTCAGGTCCGAAAAAGTCACCACCATGACCAGATTGCGCGAAGTCCGGGCGCAAATTAGTCAACCAAAATTATGGCTATGTGGACACGCAAACTCCTTGGATTTTCCGGGATGCATTCGGCTATCTGTGAGCTGGGATCATGCCCAGCTGCGTGGCGCTCGCGCGACCAGTGTTCCGCTATATGTGTTCATGGGACATTCTATCGAAGATTATGTGAGACTTTTTCGCGACGGTAAAGAGCCGGCGACTCTGGAATCGGTCCTTTTTCTGGGGGAAGACGGGACGCCCTTAGACAGTCCAATGACAAACGACCCGTTATTTCTCCCCTCCCCCAAATTCATTGCCGCGTCTGTGACGCGCGGAGCTGAGCTTTTAGCCCAACATAGCCAAGGGATTGTTTTTCGAATGCCTCATGTGCCCGCTACGACTCACACTTTGGCGCAACTCACGAACTTTACAGCTGCCCGAAGCAAGTCCACACCAGCCAATTTGGTTATTTATGAGCAATGGCAGCGCACCGAAGCTTATGATGCTTGCCTGCTGGCTGCCGATAGATTTGTGCAGGGTCTTCGCGATCTGGCTTCTCACAAAAATTCCAAACGGGCAAACATCTGGTTAGCTACGAGTAGTCTCCCGGTATTAGCTTGTTATCAGTGTATTACGCCATTCTTCGGTCTTGACGATGCGACACATCCCGACGGACTCGTTGTTTTCATTCATCCACTGAAAGATGACGTCTTGCAGACACTGCCGACTGCGCTTCGTCCAAGTTCTTTCGAATGGGTTCTTTGCCAAACATTAGCGGCCCATGCAGCCGCTGAGTTGCTAAATTGTCCTTTAGTCATTGCCCCCCTTGACGATGGTGGCACTACCCCGCCACTTACGATTGAGGCCATAATTGCGGCACAACTCGTTGGCTCCCGGGCTGAGCTCCTTGCCCTTGGTGCGGCGACGCTTCCCACAGTCGAGAGCGATGGTAATGATAAACCGCAAATGACGTCGGAAAATCTCCGTGACGACTGGGTTGAGACCTGGAGCGTGTTAGGAAATTTTTTCACGTCTCAAAACCAGGAGAGAGTGCGTTGGGATTCTGGAAGCCGAGATGTTGCACTCGGGATTACCGATGGGTTGCTCATAAAAAACAGCGCCGGTGTATTGGGCGAATTGTTGGCGCTCTGGCTTCCGTGCCTCCACGAAGGGCTTCCGGTCCGCCTGATGAGTTTATCCTCACTTGCCGAACCAAGACTCTCGCGAAACGTTCGCACTGTCCTTACTTCGTTTAGCTTTCAATGCCCGCGGCGTACCGAGTTGATTGCTCTTGCGGAATGGGTAAAACGAGGCGGTTCACTAGTCTTGTTTGGCGAAGGAGGCGTCGGTTCGGGTCTTTGGGATTTCCCCAACGATCAATCGCTTCGTTCTGGGGCTCAGAGCACAACTGTTTCGGCCGAAGCGAGCTTTTTTTCCTATCTTGGATTTCCTCCTGTCATCTCCGACGGCGTGTATCGCGTTGGAGATGGTTGGGTGCTTTTTTCTAGCCGCACGCTTGATAAGATCATCTCAACGAGTGAGTATTTCCGCGTACCTCAAGCGGTTGCTCAGATAGCTCAAGCGAGTCGCCGCCCGATCAGTTCGCGCCCGGTTTGGGCAGTTTACCGCGACGATGTCGTTGCGGGGGCTTATATTGGGCGAAACTTAGCTCATGAGTGGACGCTCAAAGGAATGTTCATAGATCTGACAACGTCTAGTTTACCGCTCTCGCGAAATCCCTCCTATCGAAAAGGAAACGTTTTTTTGCTCCGTAAAGTTCCGCGGGACGGAGTTAGCAACGTGGAATTTCTTGCGGCAAACGTGCCGCTTGTTTCGAGAGATTCGTCAGTCGGACGTTGGAACTTTCAGAAGGTCGTGGCTAACAGCAACCGTAATGCAGTCCTGCAAGCAGTATTTTTTGCGCCACCATTTTCGTACGCGGTCGAGGACGCCGACACTGGCGAAGGATTGAATTTTGAATACGCGCAGCCGGACCACATTCTTCGTGTCTTACTCTGCCCAGAAACGACAAGTCTTATGATTGGTCCCGTCCCCTAACCATCAGCAATGCCCCGCGACCTTATTTTGGCTTGCAGCACTTTTTTGAGAGTTCGTAAAACTGGGTAAATTCCAGACAGGATTGTCCGAAATGACAAGCATCACGAAAAGGTTACTTTTTGGCAATGAGGCAATTGCGCTGGCGGCCCGTAATGCTGGGGTCGCGCTCGGGACAGGCTACCCTGGGACTCCCTCCACGGAGATATTGGAATACTTCGCGGAGTTCGGCGGCCGTGCTCAGTGGGCACCAAACGAGAAAGTCGCACTCGAAGTAGCGCTCGGGGCCTCATTTTGCGGGGCTCGGACGCTCGTGACTATGAAACACGTCGGCCTCAATGTGGCAGCGGATCCGTTTTTCACAGCAGCCTATACGGGGGTGGATGGCGCCTTAGTTGTTGTTTCTGCCGACGACCCCGGCATGGCTTCCAGTCAAAATGAGCAGGATAATCGCCATTACGCGGTCGCAGCGGGCGTGCCTATGCTCGAACCATCGAGCTCACAAGAGGCTTACGATTTTTCGGCAGCAGCAATTGACCTGTCCGAGAAATGGCACATTCCCATTTTGTTGCGAGTCACCACGCGCATTTGTCATTCGAAAACCGTTGTCATGCCAAGATGGCTATTCCCTCCGGCGGATGCCCCAAAGTTCCGCCGCGATATCAAGGGCCGCGTAATGATTCCGGCTTATGCCCGCCCCGCTCACAAACGTTTGCGCGCGAAGTTGACTGAAATCGCAAGTTGGGCAGAAAACTCGGCGCTAACGCGTGTAATCGAAGGGTCAAAATCCCTCGGCATTATAACCTCAGGGGTCACTTATTATCATGTTCGCGAAGCCGCCCCTGAGGCGAGTATCCTAAAATTGGGTATAACCCACCCCTTACCCATCGAACGAATTCGAAAATTTGCTGAAAGTGTGGATCGATGCGTCGTTGTAGAGGAGGGCGATCCCTTCCTGGCAACCCACATCCGTGCTGCGGGCATCAAGGTAGAGAGTAAACCTGAAATGTATCGTTTCGGCGAGCTCAACGTTGAGCGGGTGCGCCGCATTCTCGCCAATGACCTCTCACCAGAACCGCAACCGCCTTCGGGGAAACCCCCTGAGCTTTGCAAAGGCTGCCCGTATCGGCCCGTTTACGACACTCTGCACCGCATGAATTGTATTGTGAGTGGCGACATTGGTTGCTATACTCTGGGAGTTCTGCCTCCTTATGAGGCCATGGACACGTGTGTGTGCATGGGCGCCAGCATTCCCGTCGGCCTCGGTATGAGGCATGTTCTCCCGCCCGACCAAGCTCGCCGCGTGGTAAGCGTGATCGGCGATAGCACCTTTATGCACACCGGTATTCCGGGGATTGTCGAGATGGTCTACAATCCCCCACCGGACGGGCACGTCGTGATTGTTCTCGATAATGGGACCACCGCAATGACTGGTCAGCAGGAGCACCCAGCCACTGGGCGCTCTCTCGAGCACAGGCCAACGAACAAGGTCTGTATCGAAGAGATTGCACGCGCGATCGGCGTACCGCAGGTTTACGTAATTGACCCTATTCGTGAGCCTGTGCGCTTTGAGCAAAGGCTCGACGACTGCCTCCAATCGGGCCAGCTCTGCCTGATTGTCGCCCGGCATTACTGCATTCTCGCCGCGCCGAGCATTAAGGAGTATGAAAAACGTACGCAGCAACCGTTTGACTTTCAATGCGCACCCGGAGGTTCGGAGCACTATGGTGAATGACATCATCAACATTCTCATTGCCGGACTTGGAGGACAAGGCATTATTAAAGCTTCAGACATTCTGGCAGACGCGGCGTTTCGGAGTGGTTTCGACGTCAAAAAGAGCGAGATCCATGGGATGAGTCAGCGGGGAGGAGCTGTCAGCAGTGACGTTCGTTTCGGGCCAAAAGTGCTGAGCCCCATGATTCCACGCGGCGAAGCCCATTTCCTGGTGCTCTACGAGCCAAGCCAACGCGAGGTCTTTTGGGAGTATCTCAGTCCGCAAGGAAAGCTCATCTCGCCGGATATCATTCCCCCTGATGCCCTGCCTCACCCAAAAATCTTGAACATAGCATTGCTTGGTGTTCTGAGCGTATTTCTTCCTGTTCCGGAGGAGAAATGGAAAGCAGCGATTGAAGCTAATCTTCCCCCAAAAGTTCTTGAGGCGAATCTGCGAGCATTTCAAATTGGGCGGGAGATTGCCTTGAGCACCGCAGAAAAAGCGATATAGCAAACCCTAGGGGAAAAACGAAATGATGGGGAGTAACGCGCCTTCGGTAAAAGGGCAGCGGTCGGTCATCTTTAATCCAGCCAGTGCGCTCGACTTCCTGCCGGAAAGAAAGTTACGCGAGCTGCAGTTATCGCGTTTGCAGGCCATTGTGGCTCGCGCCTATGAGAGAGTGCCGCTTTACCGCGAAAGAATGCGAAAAAGCGGTGTTCAGCCGGAAGACGTTCGTTCTTTGGCCGACGTCAAGCAGTTGCCATTCACAGAAAAAAGCGACCTTCGCGACACCTACCCCTTTGGTCTTTTTGCTAGTCCCATGCGCGAGATTGTCCGCCTACACGCTTCCAGCGGCACAACGGGTAAACCTATTGTGGTGGCTTACAATCAGGAAGATGTCCGCATTTGGGCAAGCGTCATGGTGCGCAGCTTTGCCGCATGTGGCGTGGATGCGGGTGACATTGTGCAAAACGCTTACGGATACGGTCTTTTCACGGGAGGATTAGGCGCGCATTATGGTGCTGAGGCGCTTGGGGCAACCGTGATTCCAATTTCAGGTGGGAACACCGACCGACAGATCATGGTGATGAAAGACTTTGGTGTGACGGTGATTTGCTGCACGCCAAGTTATTTTTTGCACATCATGGAACGCGCGGGCGAGCTAGGGGTGGATCTCAAGAACCTGCCCCTGCGCGTCGGAGTGTTCGGCGCGGAGCCGTGGACTGAACAAATGCGCAAACACATCCAAGAGCACAGTGGCATCCGGGCCTATGATATTTACGGACTTTCTGAAATCATTGGCCCCGGAGTGGGTGTCGAGTGCGAAGAACAGGCAGGACTGCATATCTTTGAGGACCATTTTCTTCTCGAAATTGTGGATCCTCAGACAGGGGATGTGCTGCCGGATGGGGAAGAAGGGGAACTTGTTCTGACAACGCTCAGCAAGCAGGCGATGCCAATGATTCGCTACCGAACGCACGACATCACAGCCATCGTGCCCGAACCGTGCGCATGTGGGCGAACGATTAGGCGGATTCGACGCATTGGGCGCCGCAGCGATGACATGTTCATTATCAGAGGAGTGAACGTCTATCCGTCGCAGGTTGAGGCGGCTCTTTTGCAAGTCGAGGGAACTCTCCCCCATTATCAAATCGTGCTGACACGCGAACATGGCCTGGATCAGATGGAGGTTCAGGTAGAAGTCACGCCCGAGGTGTTTAGTGACAAAGTAGGCGCACTCGAAGCCTTACACAAGAATCTATCCTCCGCTATTGAGCATACAATCGGTCTTCATGTGAAGGTACGTTTGGTTGAGCCGCACAGCATTAAACGTAGTGAAGGCAAAGCAAAACGCGTTATCGATCAACGAAATCTCACACAGTAAGCTTCGTCACGTGAGGAGCGGAGAGGTTTGAGCTATGAAAACGAAACAAGTCTCAGTGTTTTTGGAGAATCGTCCTGGCCAGCTAAGTATTCCGTGTAGAGCGCTTGCCCAAGCCGGAATCAATATTCTCACGCTATCATTGGCCGATACTCAACAGTTCGGCATTTTGCGTCTGATTGTCAAAGATTGGGAGAGAGCTGTTCAGGTTCTCAAAGACGCGAGGTGCGTTGTCAATGTGACCGACGTGATAGCCATTGAGGTTCCTGACCGCCCAGGTGGAATGGCAACGATTCTCGAGGTCATCGAGCGCGCTCAGCTCAACATTGAATATATGTACGCCTTTACGTTTCGCCGTGGCGACAAAGCGGTGGTAGTTTTTCGCTTCGATGAGCCGGACAAAGCGATCGAAGTGCTGCAAAGCAATGGCATCAACGTGGTGGGCAGTGTAGAACTCTACGACATGTCGGACAACTAGAGGGGAGCCGGGCCATGAAAAAGGATTTACCCTGGTGGTGCAAATCAGATCTTCATACGCGTCCGAGCAGGAGCTGAACGATGCCGGCCACCACCTTGGACAATTTTGTGTGGGATACGGCGGAGCTTCTAAGCCGCGATGAATTGCAGGCACTTCAGCTCAAGCGTTTGCGCGAGTGCGTGGAGCGGGTGAGTAATGTCCCGTTTTACAAGAAAGCTTTCGCCACTGCGGGGATCAACGCCGACAAGATCCGCTCCCTGGATGATATTAGACGCCTCCCTTTTACGACCAAAAACGATCTTCGCGAGAACTATCCTTTCGGCTTTCTCGCCGTTGAGCGCGACGAAATTGCACGCATTCACGGATCGTCAGGAACAACGGGAAAACCGACTATTGTGGCTTATACTCGGCACGATCTTGACACATGGGCAAATCTCTGTGCGCGTTTCCTCGTGGCAGGGGGAGTACGGCCACGCCATCTCGTGCATGTGGCATTCGGATATGGGCTCTTCACTGGCGGTTTCGGCCTCCACGCAGGCATCGAAAAAGTAGGAGCAGCAGTTATCCCCGCTGCAAGCGGGAACACGCCGCGTCACGTTATGCTTCTCCGCGATCTCGAACCCGACGTCCTGGTTTGCACGCCTTCGTATGCGCTGAATATCGCAGAGGTTGCTGAGCAGAAAGGAATAGATCCGCGATCTTTTAAGCTTTCGATTGGGCATTTCGGGGCTGAGCCATGGACTGAGGACATGCGTCGCGAGATCGAGACGCGGCTTGGCCTCCTTGCTTTTGATAATTATGGGCTCAGCGAGGTCATTGGTCCAGGGGTGAGCGGGGAGTGCATTTTTCGCCATGGCATGCATATTCAGGAAGATCATTTTCTTGTGGAGTGTCTGGACCCGGACACGCTTGAGCCGGTTGAGGATGGTGAACGGGGAGAACTTGTCTTCACAACCCTCACAAAACAAGCCATGCCGCTTATCCGTTATCGCACACGCGATATGGCCTCGTTGAACCACGCACCATGCCCTTGCGGACGAATCGGGGTTCGCATGAGCCGAGTTGTGGGAAGGTCTGACGACATGCTTATTATTCGTGGCGTGAACGTATTCCCCTCGCAAATTGAAGAAGCGCTACTTCGTGTCGAAGGAACAGCTCCGCAGTATGTCATCGAAATTGATCGTCCGGGGGCGCTGGACGAGGCGATTGTGCGTGTCGAAATTCGTCCGCAGGATTTCTCTGATAAGATGAGCCAGATGCAGGCTCTGCGCCAACGGATCGAACATGAAATTGCGTGCATCACTGGTGTTCGCATGCACGTCGAGCTAGTGGACCCAATGACACTTGAACGGTCGGTCGGCAAAGCCAGACGGGTCATAGATCACAGAAAAGCGGAGCTAGACCCTTGAGTGGCGTGCAAAGCCCGATCTTGAACTCTGAAGCGGCCCGAAAAAGCACATGATGAAGAAGCTCGTGATGATCATGATAGCTTGTGGCCTTGTGTCTCAGTCACTGGGTAGGCCTCTTATCATTGCACATCGGGGTGCCAGCCGCGAATGTCCAGAAAACACCCTGGCCAGCGTGAAACGCGCTTGGGAAATCGGCGCAGACGCTGTGGAGATAGATGTTTTCTCCTCAGCTGATGGCCGCGCCATTGTAATCCACGATGCCAACACGTCACGCACGACAGGCAAAGATTTTCTCGTCACCGCCAGTGCCGCGTCAGTCCTGCGCCAGTTAGATGCCGGAAAGTGGAAAGGCGACCAGTTTGCAGGCGAAAAACTGCCATACCTTGAAGAAGTTTTAGCAACATTACCGCCAGGGAAAAAGCTATTCATTGAACTGAAAGGTGACGTGTCCACCGCGGCTGCAGTGGTGAATGTTTTGCGGCAACACGACGTGACCACAGGAATTGTCGCGATTTCCTTCAGCCTCGAGACGTTGAGCGCGTTCAAAAAACAGCTGCCTCATGTACCTTGTTACTGGCTTCGCTCAACCATCTTTGATTTGAAGACTCAAAAACCTATGCCTCACGTGGTGTCGTGGCTAGACCAAGTTTCCGCCGCCGGATTGCAAGGAATCGATGTGCATGACGCCGGGTTGACCCAAAGCTTCGTGCAAGCGGCCCACAAGCGCGGATTGGAGGTTTACGTTTGGACGGTTAATGCTCCGACTGCGGCACAGAAATTGGCCGCCATGGGGGTCGATGGCATCACCACCGATGATCCGCGCGAGCTAATTCGCCTTCGCAGTGAGACTAGCCGTTAGGGCTTTTACTCCAAATTTTTTCCCTGTCTCACGGCGTTCCAGATCATAGAGGCAACTTCGGAGCCGCTTTGCCGCTTCAACATCCCCAGGCCTTATAAATTTCTTCGCCTCTTCCGCATAGAGCCTGGCTGAGGAGAGGTCACCCAGGTAAGCTGATGAGAAGTTCGATGCAAGGATGTAGGCGTCGAGCGCTATAAATCGCTGGTTGTTTTCCTCCGCCCACTTTGCTAATCTCAGCGCAGTGTCGCGCGCACCTTCGAAGTCGCCGCGTGAGGTCTGAAGGTAGATTGCAGTATTTGCGGCAAAGGGCGCGTTTGCTCCTCCAGCTTCGAGTGCGTCGCGGGCGGCTTCAATTGCCTTTTTGAGATTTCCTCGATGGAAACTTGCCGTTGCAATGCCCATCCACGCTTCGTCATCGATCGGCTGCTTCTTCAGCGATTTTTTATAAAGAGCGATCGAATAATCCAAGCTGTTTAGGGAAAGTGCGACTGCGGCTCTTTGCTTGAGGCCTTCCGGAGTGGAAGGATACCTGAGGGGATCAAAAAGAAATGACGCGCGGGGACTCACACAGCAGCCCGCCAAAAACATCGTGGCCGCAGTGAGCATTTCGAACGCGAACCTTTTTACCACTAGACCGTCTCCCATTCAGCAGCGGATCTCAGATAAGCTAACGACGACGTTGAGCGATTTCACCTAAAATTTCTGTAATGAATTCGTTTAGCGAACGGCTTCCCAGATCGCCTTTGCCGTGGCGGCGCACGCTCACTTGACCGCACTCTGCCTCTTTTTGACCAACGATTAGCATGTAAGGAATCTTTTTGAGTTCGGCGTTGCGGATCTTGGCAGCAATTTTTTCCTCACCTAAGTCTAGAGTAGCGCGAATTCCTGATGATTTGAGCTCCTGATGTACTTTCAGGGCATATTCGCGGGATTTTTCGCTGATAGGTAGAACCGCAACTTGCACCGGAGCAAGCCAGGGTGGGAGGTTTCCTGCCGTATGCTCCAAGAGCACGCCAATGAAGCGCTCAAGTGAGCCAACAATTGCGCGATGTACCATCACTGGCCGGCATTTCCGCCCATCCGGCCCAATGTAGCTGATGTCAAAACGCTCGGGCATCGAGAAATCAACTTGGATTGTTCCACACTGCCACGAACGACGCAGACAATCTTTAACATGAAAATCGATCTTCGGCCCGTAAAACGCTCCATCGCCGGGATTTAGCTTATAGTTGATACCGAGCTTCTCGAGAGCGTTCTGCAGCGCTGAGGTGGCATTGTCCCACATTTCATCCGACCCAATGCTTTTCTCCGGTCGGGTGGAGAGTTCCATGTGATAGTCATCAAAACCGAACACATCGTACACGTGCTGGACGAACTGAATCGTCTCGGTGATCGCATCCTCGAGTTGTTCAGGCGTGGTGAAAATGTGTGCGTCGTCTTGCGTGAAGCAGCGAACCCGAAATAACCCGTGCAGCACGCCACTGAGCTCGTGACGATGGACGCGCCCAAATTCCGCCATTTTCATAGGCAAGTCGCGGTAGCTGTGCAGCGTAGACTTGTAAATGAGTAAATGCCCTGGGCAGTTCATGGGCTTCACAGCACATGTGCGTTCGTCAATGCTGGTGAAATACATATTTTCTTTATAGTGATCCCAATGGCCGCTGCGATGCCATAGCTCCTCGTGAAGGATGAGCGGAGTGAGGACTTCGACGTAACCCCGTTTCTCAAGCTCTTCGCGCAAGAACTTGACGATTTCGTTGAAGAGAATTGTGCCGTTTGGGTGGAAGAAGGGAAATCCCGGGCCTTCTTCCTGGAAAGAGAAGAGATCTAGATCTTTCCCGATCCGGCGATGGTCCCGCTTTTTCGCTTCTTCGAGCAGCCGAAGATGTTCGTCCAATTGCTTTTTGTCGGGGAATGAGGTGCCGTAAATGCGTTGCAGCATTTTGTTACGCGCATCGCCACGCCAATAGGCACCCGCCACGTTCAACAATTTGAAGGCCTTGACGTAGGAGGTGGAAGGCAGATGTGGGCCACGGCACAAATCTACAAACTCTCCTTGTTCGTAACAGGAAATCGTTTCGCCGCCTGGCAACTCCTGAATGATTTCGACTTTGTAAGGCTCGCCCCGCTGACGGAAGAGCTCGATTGCCTCTTCGCGCGATAATTCACGTCGCCGGACTGGCAAGTCCGCTTCCACGATCTTTTTCATTTCCTCTTCGATGCGAGCTAGCTCATCTTGACCTATCGGCTCCGGAATGTCGAAGTCATAGTAAAAACCGTCCTCCAACGGTGGGCCAATTGTGAGTTTTGCCTCGGGGATAACGCGCTTCACGGCCTGGGCCATGATATGTGCCGAAGTGTGACGAAAAACCTCACGCCCTTCTTCATCCTGCCATGTCAGTAGCTCCAGAGCGCAATCTTCTTCGATTGGCTTGCTCAAATCGCACACTCGCCCGTTGACGCGAGCCGCAAGCGCTGCTTTAGCGAGTTTGGGGCCAATGCGTTTGGCCACCTCCGTCACTGTTACTCCAGCAGGAACTTCCATTATGTTTCCATCAGGAAACTGGATTTTCACGAGCTTTTTGGATTCGACACTAGTTGACATGGTTCTCCTTCTCATCACGCCGGCTGGCCTGCGTTGCCGCTAACATAATCTTTGGTGCTAAGTACTTCAACCGCCGGCTCAACATTGCGTGCAAGATGTTTTTCGTCGCACAGCTGACACGTGGAAGCGTATGGCAAGTTCGAATCAACGGTTTGCTGGTCTGTGCCTAAAGGCTGAGCATATGGACGTGAACAGCTACTGACGCTTGATCACCAAAAGCGGCACGGGCAAGAGTCGTTCGACGCCGCCGAGGTCGCTTGGTAAATTCACGACACCCGGCTTTAGGTCGGGCGAGAGTTGATGCGACGCAGCTCTCACATCATTGACAAACATCACCGAAGAGCCGCCACCATCCATGTTCATAGCGTGACGGCAGCCGAGATTCTTCATGAGGATGGCAAGCTCAGCCAAGGTAGCGCCAACGGAATGCGGTGGTCGCGCGCGGCCATCGACAACAACGAGCAGTACAGTGCCATCCTCCCGAATACCAATCGCCGTGCGGGGGGCCCGTGTTTTGTCCCAATCGTAAGGGAAACGTGTCGGCGGGACGCCCCGCATTGGCGCCTCGCGCAACGCTTTTGGCAGCGCACTCCTGGGCAATTGGGCTGCTTCCTCAAAATCCGGAGCTTCTTTCGTGACGATAGGAGCGAACTCTTCTTTGCTCTCTCCAAGCGGAACGACTTGCCCGTCGCTGACGAGGAGCGGCCCAACAGCAAAAGCATGCCGAATGGATACGGGCCTGTTTGTCTCGGGATCGCGCAGTTCCACACTCGCCGCTTGCCTCGGATCAATGCGATGGTCGAAGGCCTCCGAATCACCGATCACCCATCCATTTGCGGGAACCTCGGCACACATGTCCTCGAATATCTCGACAATTGCGTTCCCAACAACGACAGCACCAAAATTCAATGGCCCAATTTTGTTCTCAGGGAACGGACGGTGAGCGCGGTCAAAATACGTCGCCGCCACCGATTCCCCCTCGAAAACCAGAGCAAAGCAATCGAGTTTCAGCCCAAGCGCTGTTGTGATGATCGGCTTTCCTTCGCTTGTGAGGACAAACGCCGCTCGCCGCAGAGTGCGAATCTGGTGGCAATGAGAATTCTCGACAAGCGCTGCCACGGGGTCATTCATCGCGCTGTGAAGTGTGACATATTCTTCTGGGAAGTTCAGAAAGAACGTTGAATTCGTTGCACCAACGATAAGCCCATCGAGCTCACGAAGTTTTCCGGAGTCACTGAGCCGATCAGTTTCATTTACAACTTCGGAAAGGAATGCACAGCCTGCATACGGAACGACCCGGTGAATACGCACCAACGAGCCACAAGATGCCGGATCCGAAACCACAAAAGGCGAGCTGGCGTCGTATATGGCTTGTGTTGCCCGCTCTTCATCCCAACTAGACCGCGGGGAATAGCTATTCTTTTCTTCCGTTTTCCATTTGGAAAATATGTTAGCATTTTCTCCAATGTAGGCATCCACAAACCCTGTTCGGTTTAGCTCAAACAGGTAAAGCCGGTAGTCTTCCCACGTGAGACCGCTGAGCTCTGGTTGAAAAGTCGCATCTGCCACAAATCGCTGCGTTTCGGTGTCGAACCAGAGAGCTTTGGCGGCAGTCAAAGCCTCACTCATATAGGCCATCAGGCTGGTGCGTCCAAAAAGTCGCCGCCGAAGCGAAACCCAACGCGAGTGCCACAAGCCTTCGAACTCACCAGGCCATGACCGGTCAATTGGATAAAAGGCGACGGGGAATGTTCGCCCACGCTGGGTGCGAAGCGCCCCGGTCGCCCAGAATGTTTGCCAAAATGCATTTGCAATGGCTGCTTGCGCACGACAATCTCCGCGGTCGCACGCTGTGCCATCTGTACTCAATGCGTGAAGGACAACCGGACGGATATCGAGTTGGGACTTTTCGAGTGCGCTCGCGGGGATTTCCAGAAGATTGAAAGCCAGACCGCCAGACGCATCTGAATTCGCGAGGATCTCTAACAAAAAGCGACGCCATGCGTCTGCGTTCCTCGTGTAAGCGAGGCTTCCACTTCGGAAAATTTCATGACTCAATACCCACCGAGTTGGTTTTTCCAAAGAAAGCCCGGGCGGCAGCTCGTTCCCGCTGTCGACCGATGCGAGGGTGATTACCAGGCTCTGCAAGTAGAGTGGGTAGAGCCGATAGCGTGCTCGGACCCATTGGACGTCGCTTTCAGCGACGCCAGAGACCACTTCCATATCAAGCGGCTGATCGCATTGCAGGTCGGCCTCTGCAAGTTTTGCTAGCCAATTCAAAAATGCGACAACGTCTTTCCTCGTGATGGCAGCTTCTGATTCAATGGACAAACTTTCGAAGCCGATTAGTGGACTACTGTTTGTTTCTCTTATTCCGGCGATCCATTGACGCGGTGGCAAGTTGGGAGACAACTCAGTCATTGCGACGCATGCTTCCTCGGACAGTCTTGAGAGTAACGGTGTCCGCTTCTGAGGTGTGACGAAAATTCGGTCAATCTTTTTTGCTCGTCACCGTCTTCGACCCAAGGCTGTGTCACAGTCGATTGAGATAAATGCTGTAGATTGTCCGATCCTCCTGCGATTCCTCGTAACCTGAAACGATGAGATCGCCGCGTTTATCGCCATCAAGATCCTGCACCACGAAGCTAGTAAATGGTCGCGGCGTGTGCAGAACTGCGAATGGCCGACTCGTAAAGCCGCGCATCCCACCGAGATTTTTATAGATGGAAATCTCACGAGGCCCCGTCTTCATGACCAAATCGACAGCGCCGTCGCCGTCCATGTCGTGATTGATAAAGACCTGCTGCTGGAACAGTTGACGTGCCCCGTAAATTTCATAATTCACGAGCACGCGCTGTTTGAAGCTGAAAACGTCGAGAAACCGATTTCGCTGCTTGTCCCACAAGTAAAAGCGGAGTTCTCCATCCAGACCATTTTTCAGATAAGCACGTAGCTGGGATTCCATGCTTTGCGGCTGGAAATCCAGGTGGAAAAGGGCTAGATCGAGAGCCCCATCGCCGTTGACGTCACCTAACGGGACCAATTCGCTGTAAGCGATGTCGCGCGTGTGCAGAACGAAATCTGGTTTTTCACCAAACGAGCGATCTTGCTTGCCAAGATAAACAGAAATGCTTGTGCGGGGCGAGAGTTTTGTCGCCGACACGTCTACCGTAAATGTGTCTAGCCTGCCGTCGCCGTTGAGATCCACTAAGTTCGGCGCCACAACGACGCGACTTTTGTACACGCCGAATGACGAGGCGATGCGGTCATAAACACTAAGCGGCTCGGCTTGGTAGCCGCCTTTGGGCAAACGATAGAAAACATTCTTTGGCGTGACGAAGTCGAGAAGCCCGTCGCCGTTGAAATCCACAGATAAAAATGGCTGGCTTGCGGACTCTATCGCATAATCCACACCATACCAACGCCCGTGCCGGAGCAAAGGGCGCACAATGTCGGAGGCCATTGATCGCTCTGCCAACACTGGCATGCCCAGCAGTTCAGGCTCGCGCCGCAAGAATGCGTATTGAGTTGTAGTAAAGGGCAAGTTTATGCGGCTTTTCAACTTATACCGAAAAGAGCTGTCAGGTTCATAAATTTCGAGCTGATCCAAGTTGGGCCAGACGAGTTCGCTTCGGCCGTCGCCATCAAGATCGACAGCTGCGTCAGTAAAGCGCAGTGTTGGCATCGGAGTTAGATCGAGGTTGGTTTCCAAAACGGGAACCAGTTGTGCAGAGATCTCATTGCGAGCTGTTTTGTCTAAAACCACGGCCTTTACGCCATGCTTTCCAGCCAACACCAGCTGCAACCCAGGCGCCGACGTAACTTTTCCAACACTCACACACGCGATGTCGTCTGGCACAGGTGTGCTTCGTCCCAATTCCAGCGAGGGTGTAGCGGGAAAAGACCCATCATTCTGCTGAAAAAAAACGAGGATACGTCGTTGGAAAATGACAAGCAGATCGTTGCGGCCGTCGCTGTCCAGGTCGAAGCGCGATTCAAACGCCTCGACTGCTGATGGCAAATTAATCGCCGACTCAACGAAAACCCCTCCACGGGCCAGCGCAGCTGAGCCAAGAAGAGCAGCAACAAAGAATTGCATAATCCGGCAACACATTCCGCTGTTCGTGTGCCGAGAATTCCCCATCATACTCAACAAGTTTTCATCTCTGTTGACCCAGCGGAGGAAAAAACACTGAATCCGTTTTATGAGATATCTTCCCAACATCGTCGCGTGCGTACTTTCTTTGGCAGCTTTTCCTTTGCCTGCCCAGGTCGTCGCTCCACCAACCATTGACGAACAAAAAGCCTGGAGGTTCTTGGTCCATCAGGTCGAGCTTGGGCCGCGAGTGCCTACCAGTGAAGCACACCGCAAAACGCGCGAATTCATTCTGCGGCAGCTTGCGGAGAGCGGCTGCACGACTTTTACGCAGACGTTCCATGCTTATGCACCATTGTTAGCCAAAAACGTGGAGGGGGTGAATATCGTGGGGATCACACCGAAAGATTCAAAAACAGCTTCTCTTGTTTTATCTGCCCACTATGACACGCGACCGAGCGCGGACATGGAGATGAATCCGGATAAGCGTCATCAACCCATCCCCGGCGCAAACGATGGTGCGAGTGGGGTCGCCGTGCTGCTTGCTGTTGCTGACGCTCTGCAAGAAACTCCACCGCCAAAACCGTTGGCTTTTGTATTTTTTGATTTGGAGGACAGTGGTCAACCAACTGACGTGAAAGGATATTGCTTGGGCTCGCGTTACATGGCGGCAAATTTGCCGCCCCAGCTTGCTGAGTTTGAACTGGGAATCAATTTCGATATGGTCGGCAAGAAAGACTTGCATTTGCCCATGGAACAGTATTCTTTACGCGCCGCTTCTGACGAAGTCAGAGTTTTTTGGGCAGTTGGGGCCCAGGTTGCTCCAAACACTTTTGTCAAGCGACAAGGAATAGCAATTTACGATGATCACGTGCCGTTTCTCGAGCGTGGAAAAAAGTTCATCAATGTCATTGATTTTGACTATTCGCAGTGGCACACCACGGACGACTCTGTTGAACAATGCAGTTCAGAAAGCCTGAAGGCGGTTGGCGACACAGTCTTGAAGTTCCTGTTCCAGTAGTTTGCTCATTCCAGCCGTTTTGCTGATGTTCAGTGCCGCGTGTCGAGATAGCCTTCTGATCAATCGCGTTACCATCTGCGGAAGAACGAATCCGGATTGTCCGCGCTGAACATGATCGAGATAAGGGAAAAGAAGATGGAGTCTGCTGCCAGCAAAGAAGTTTGGGGGAAAGTGCTCGAAGAATTGGGACGAGTTCTTGATCGCGACAGCATGGCAACATGGATTGCGGTGCTGCAGTGTCAGAGCATTGATGGCAACAAGCTCTTGCTGTCGGCCCCTAGCGAATTTCACCGAGCGTGGATTCTTTCTAACTACGGCGATCAACTTCGTCAGGCTGTGAAGAACGTCGTATCCGATGAGGCTGCCATTGAGCTGGTCGCCATGCCTGCTCTCGTTGTCGACCGATCATTCGATCCGCTTCCGATAACTCCGGCAAGGGCTGCTGATGGTGTGATTCCCAGTGCAGCCAATGCAACCCCGCTACCAGCTTTTCCGCGCATCTGTAGGCTGAACCCGCGATATACATTCGAAGAGTACGTCGTCGGCGAAAGTAATCGCTTTGCCCATGCGGCTTGTCGACAAGTGGCCGACCCGTCGTCAAAGTCGTTCAATCCGCTTTTTCTCTATGGGGGCGTCGGGCTAGGCAAAACGCACCTTTTGCACGCCATCGGGCATCAGGTCATGCGCACCAATCCGCATATGAAAGTGCTCTACGTCACGAGCGACGAGTTCATGAACAGCTTCATCGAATCTATTACGCAGGGCAAACAAGCGGAGTTTCGCGAGTACTATCGACGTGTAGATGTCTTGCTCATCGACGACGTGCAGTTTTTCAGCGGCAAGGAGCGCACGCAGGTCGAGTTCTTTCACACGTTTAATGCGCTCTACGACGCAGGAAAGAAAATTGTGGTATCAAGCGATCGCCCGCCAAATGAGCTCGACAAGCTGGAAGACCGACTACGCAATCGGTTTGCCTGGGGATTGGTGGTCGACATTCAGCCGCCCGATCTCGAAATGCGGATCGCGATCCTCAACAAGAAATTTGCCGCGATGGGTGAGGGCGAACTGCCACGAAGTGTAGCGCTCTACATCGCAGAGCGAGTGCAGAAAAACATCCGCGAGCTTGAAGGTGTGCTCCTTAAGTTGCGGACATACGCCGCCGTTATGAAGCAGCCCATTACGGTCGAGCTGGCCAAATCAATTCTCTCGGATGTGATGCCGCCTTCGCCGCCGCAAACGTTGCATGCGGAACAGATTATTCAGGTTGTTTGTCAGAATTTCGGCATCGGTCGAGAGGATCTTCTCGGACAGAATCGCAAAAAGCGCTTAGCCACGCCGCGGCATGTGGCCATGTTCCTTGTACGCAAATTCACAAAACTCTCCTATCCGGAAATCGGGGAAGTTTTTGGCGGCCGAGACCACACGTCCGTTCTCCATGCTTTTCGCCGAATTTCCGAGCAAATCGAGAAAGATGAGAACATGAGAAGCTTGATTGCGTACCTCAGCCGCCAGCTCAATGAGATGAGACAAGATTAGCTCTTGCCGGTTTTTTTAACGGCATGATCTTTGCATAGATGAAAGCGCGAACAGTCAAGAGAGCCCTAAATCCGAGCGAAGGATAGAAAAGAAAAATGAGAATTCGAAATTTCCCAGGACAAACCGCACGCGCATTCACTTTTATTGAGATCATGCTGGTGGTGCTTATCATTGGCATTCTCATGGGAATTGTCGTGCCCCGCATGGTGGGCCAGACAAAAGGGGCAAAAATCAAAGCATGCAAGGCATCGATCCGCAACATTGGGGTGGCACTGAGTGCTTTTGAAGTCAGAGCCGGCCGATTCCCGACGACGCAGGAAGGCCTTCAGGCGCTCGTTACCAAACCGAGTGGACTGACGGATGACGAATGGGACGGTCCTTATCTCCAGGAACTTCCGAAGGATCCTTGGGGACAAGAGTTTATTTATCGGAGCCCTGGGGAGCACAATGCTGATTATGACCTGATCTCCAAGGGCCCCGATAAACAGGAAAACACGCCCGACGATATCACGAATTTTGGCTCTAGCGAGTCGAGCAAGTAAATGGAAGTTGTGCCCTTCTCGCACCGACGCATTTTCATCGTTCCGCAAGTAGCAGAGGAGATCTTGTGACTTTCATTCACCCTACGGCAATTGTCGATTCGAAAGCAGAATTAGATCCTTCGGTCGAGGTTGGTCCCCACGTCATCATCGAGGGGCCAGTCCGCATTGGCGCGCGCACGCGTATACTGGCCAATGCCTACCTGTGTGGCGACACACAAATTGGCTCGGACAATGTCATTCACATGGGATGTGTCATTGGCCATACGCCGCAGCATCTTGGCTATAGGGGCGCCCCAACCGGAGTTCGTATCGGCAACGCAAACGAATTTCGCGAGTATGTGACCATTCACCGCGCTGCAGAAGAGGGGCACTACACGACAATCGGTGATCGCTGCTATTTCATGGGACTCTCGCACGTCGCACACGACGTCATTGTCGGCAACGAGGTGATCGTCGCCAATGGTGCACTGTTGGCAGGGCATGTCCGTGTCGAAGACAAAGTCTTTATTTCTGGCAATGTGGGAGTCCACCAGTTTTGCGCCATCGGAGAACTGGCGATGATTGGCGGGCTTTCAAAAATTGTCAAAGATATCCCCCCTTTCATGCTTGTCGACGGCCAATCTGTGGTGTGCGGCATCAACGTGGTCGGCTTGCGTCGCGCTGGTTTCGATGCGCAGGCTCGCGAGAACATTCAACAGGCCTATCGAATTCTCTATCGGTCAGGGCTAAGTGTCTCGGAGGCAGTTGCGCGGCTGGCATCTCAGTTTCCAGAGTGCGAACCTATTCAAAAACTTGTTAGCTTTATTAGAAACTCTAAGCGTGGCATTGCCTCTCATACACGAAACTCGGGAGAGTAGGAGGCCATGGTTGGGCCGCGAGTAGCTGTCGTCATTGTCAACTATAATGGCGCAGCTGTTCTCAAAGATTGTCTAGCCTCGCTTCGCGGACTGTCCTACGAACCATTCGATGTTCTTGTGGTGGATAATGCCTCGAGTGACCATTCTGTCACCATGCTGCAGGCTGACTTCCCCGAGGTCACCGTTATCGAAACAGGAGACAATTTAGGCTTCTCGGGCGGCAATAATGTGGGTATTAGCGAAGCTATGCGACGTGGTGCCGAGTATATCTTTGTTCTCAATAACGACACGCTTGTGGCTCCACAGTGCCTCCGTGCTCTTGTCGAACGTGGAGAATCTGATGAGCGCATCGGGGCGGTGTCGCCGCGCATACTGTTTGCAGAACCACACGATAGGATCTGGGCAGCCGGCGGCAGCTATTCTCTGTGGTTGGGAACAGCTCGGCATGCAGGGTTGCGTGCCAAAGCCAACGAACCACGCTGGAACAAACCACGTGCGATAACTTTCGCAACGGGTTGCGCAGTGCTGTTGCGTGCTAAAGCGTTGCAGGAAGTAGGCCTGTTCGACGAATCGCTCTTTATGTACAACGAAGACGGAGACCTCTCTTACCGTCTCAGAAAAGCGGGATGGAAAATCTACTATGAGCCTAGTGCGATTGTTTGGCACAGAGAGGCGTGGACAACATCGCGGACAATTGGCCGTGAATGGGGTCTGCGTCTTTGTGTTCGCAACATCCTGCTTGTCCATCGGAAGCATGCAAGTTGGTATCACAAAATAATGTTTTATCCCTATTTTGTCTGGCGATGGTTGGTTTTGGCCGTCGGCAACGCAATCGTTCACGGGCGGTTCGATATTGTGCGTGGAATCGTGCGTGGGATAGGCGCATATTGGCGTGGTGAGCAAGGAAGGCCTGTGTGACTATATGTCCGAAAACTCAAGTTCACAGAACACGACATCAAGAATCGCCGCTGGAATTGAGTGAAAAGCGAGGACGCAATTTTCTCCTCAGCGCCTTGCCAGCGTACGCGATCATCGGTTTCGCCACGCTAGCGCTCTTTGCTCCGTCGCTCCCTTACCTGGCCACTGACTATCTCGGAAGCAGCGCCTGCGATATGAACATTGCATACCGCCACTTTTTGGCTTTTGGCACGCGCTGTCTCAGCCAAGGAACTATTCCTCAATGGAATCCATATATTTTTTGTGGCACCAGTTTCCTTCCAAGTACTTGTGCAACGCTCCATCAGCCGTTGAATGCAGCTTTGCTACTGCTCTTGCCCCTTCCGCTGGCTGCCAACTTGATAATAATTTGTCACATCATCCTATTCGGGATAGGTGTGTGCCGTTGGGGAAGTCAACTGGGGCTGGAACGCTGGACAAGTGTTCTAGCTGGAATTCTCGCCGTTGCCTCTAGTGCTGTCGTCGCCCGCGTCTTTGCTGGTCATCTTACCCTGCTTTGCACCTTTGCGTGGGCACCGTGGCTATTAGGAGCCGTTCAAGCTTCCGTGCGTTTGTCTGGACGCGGCTGGCCCCTTATCGGATTGTTCGCGGCTTTTGTGATCCTGGGAGGGCATTTGCAAGTCGCTTATTACGCTTTTCTTTTTAGTGCGATTGTCGCGGCCGCAACCCTCTTTGAAACCCCACAGCCTATCCGTGAAAAATGCCAAGTTGCGAAATACGTTCTGCGTTATTTGATAGCTGGTGGAGTTCTCGGGGCCACGCTCGCCGCCATAGAACTTATGCCGGTGCTCGATGTGCTCCGATACTCCGCGCGCGTCACGGCTCCGGACAAGACGTGGGTCCGACGATTCTCGCTTCCTTATGAAAACTTGCTCACATTGGCCTATCCAAACTTGTGGGGTGAGACGCTCAATTACATGGGCAGATGGTTTTGGTGGGAAGCTAGCCCAGTGTGCGGTGTTGGGGTCCTGTCTTTGGCGGTTGTCGGATTATTTTGGAAAGCGAATCGTCGCCGGTTTTTGGTGGTTCCTGCGACTATTTTCGTTTTTGGCACGATGCTCGCCATGGCTACTGATCTGCCTGCGCTCGATAGCTTGGTTTGTCGTATTCCAGGATGGACCGCGTTGCGCGGACATGCGAAAATCTTCGCCTTTTCTCTTCTGGTTCTCCCCCTTCTGGCTGCACGCGGCGTCGAAGCGCTTTTGATAAGAGATAAGTGGGCACTTCGAGCCGCGATTGGAGTTTGCGGTGTGCTAGCGCTTGGTGGACTTTTTTTTCTCAGCGGATTAGCGGACACGGTGATCCTCTCCTATTTGTCTGCCGGGAAAACTCTCAATGACCGACTGTTTGGGCTCTCCCCCTATGCGGTGGAAGGTCAGAAATTGGCGCTTTCTTCCGCTCATCGCGCGGGATTGCACACGCTGATCACATCGTGTCTCATCGCCCTGCTTGTTCTGGCAGGTACTGGGAAACGGCTCGCGCCAAAGTTTGCTGCACCACTTCTGGCGTCTCTCGCTGTGGGCGAGCTTGTCACGCTAAGTCTTCCGGTGGCCAATAATCATTTCCGACCGCAGGAAATCACGGAATTGAGAGAACTCGCCGAGAACTTCGAGCAGACAAACAAGAGCGCACGCGTTGAGACACCGCCGGAGGGGCTTGTCAATGCGGCGATGACCTATGGATTGCTGACGACAGGGGGCAATGATATTAACATTCACCGATTTTATAACACGTTCCTGAATGCGGTCGACGGCAAAGTTAGCAGCGAGCCACACCTTCATGTGCGAGTTGACCGAGACTCTCCGCTCTGGGATTTTGCGGCACTTCGCTTTGTGGTTATTCCCACCGACCAAACTCTACGTGCCGAGCTTGGTCTTCAAAAGGCCTTTAGCTTGGGCAGGTTTACCGTGTGGCAACGCCCTTCGTCTCTCCCCTACGCATGGACTGCCCATAACGTGATTTGGGTGGAAGACGATGAAACGAAAATCATGGAGAAACTCGTGACTATGGCGAGCTCCCACTCCCGCGATGTGTTGCTTGTCGGGTCGCCGAGTCAACCGTCGCCCGTCACCTCGAGCCCGTTGAAAGCCCTCTCAAGCCGAAGAATTAGCCAGACAGAAATCGCATTAGCGATTGATTCCCCGGGGATTGTCTTTGTGGCCGAAGGCTATTCGCCGCACTGGAAGGCGTATGACGCAGCTGGAAACCTTTTGCCCCTCTACCGTGCCAACAGTGCGTTTATGGCGGTAAGCGTGCCAAAAGCCACAAAAGTTGTTCTGAGGTATGATAACCCCTGGTTTCTTTGTGGGCGCATTCTCAGCGCATTCGCTCTCATCGTTTTCGTGGCAACGCTTATTTACGACTCACGTCGGCACCGACCTAAGGTAAACTTCTTCGCTGTGGAAAGAGTTTGATACCGTCGCATGTCCTCAGGGCGTGTCGTCGTGCTTCAGCTGTTGAAGTTTACGTTTTGCCTCAATGTAAGAGGGAGCAATTTGAAGAATTGCCTCATATTCCACCTGAGCTGCTTTGCGATCGCCGACTTTCAGGAGAAGGTTGCCCAAATTCATCCGCGCCGGAATCAGCCTTGGGTTCAACTCGATGGCGCGTTGAAAGGCCTCTTTGGCGTGAGCCAGGTCTCCTAATGCCAGATAGGCCATGCCGAGACTATTATGCGCGGGAGCGTCTTCGGGCAGCCCATGAATTGCCGCACGGAAAGATTCTACCGCCTCCCTTGCCTTGCCGAGCGCCAAAAGTCCGTGCCCTCTAGCCAAAAAATTCTCTGCGCAGTTAGGTGGCAGCTCAAGTGCTGCAGCCGCGTACATCTGCACCTGATCGCGGCGTCCGAGTTTATCATTGAGCAGAATCAAATTCGTATAAGCGGCCGCATAGTAGGGGTCCACTACGAGAATGCGCTCGTACATCGAGATAGCTTCTGCGAGTTGCCCTTGGTCGGCTAGGCGCGAAGCCAAATTGTAAAGCGCGTGGACGCATGTTGGAAAGTAAGCCAGCTCATGGCGCCAGAGACTTTCGGAAGATTTCCAGTGTCGAGCTTGCGCAAAAGCGCTGGCTCCAACAGTAAAAAGCCACAGAGCGGCAAAGAGGCTTGCCACACGCAAAAACATTTTCGGCAGGTGTGGTGCGATGCGAAGAAACCCTTCAATTGACAAAGCCACCACCATAGTGACTCCTGCCATCGAACCATAGAAATAGCGATCCCCGACCACTGAGAAAAACTGATAAATAAACGAAACAAAACCAAGCACGGGGGCGACCGGAAAGAAAATGAAAGCTGCTGCTAGGATAAAGCGACGCGAGCGGGCAGTCGCTAGCCCAAGAACGCTGACGATGGGAAGGGCAAACCAAACCAGCTGTGTACTGAAAACATCGCTGATTCTGCGCGGATATATGGGGATCAAGCCGATGGGTAAAAGAACTTTCTGGAAATAAAAAAGCAAGTTATCAGCCGCTAAAAAGGGGCGCTTCCACCAGGCGATGAGAAAAGGCGCATCTGTGAGGTCTGATTGCGGCTTCTGATGAACGTAATACGCGGCGGCCGCGAGAAGAAACCAGAGGCCAAGGATTTGCCACGCTCGACGATCTGTCGTGCCGCAGTACCAAAGCACAACCAGCCCCAACGGCGCGGTAACCACGGCTGTCGGCTTGCTAAACATGGCAAGGATGTAAAACAACGTCGCGAAAAGTAAGTGCTTCCAATCTGTGGGGGATTTTTGCAAAGCCAGCGAAAACTGATCCACAGAAAGGAACACCAGAGTCCAACAAAGAAGATCCTTACGGCCTGTGGCCCAGACTACGGGTTCGACTTGGAGAGGATGAATTGCAAAAACGCTTGCAGCTGCTAGCGCAACGCTGTTGGTGACACCTAGCATTCGGCGAAGGATTCGAAAGACGCTGAGCGTCGCAACCCAATGGAGCAAGACGTTGTCAAAGTGAATTACTCCTGAAGCAATTTGAAAGAACACTTTTGTCTCGTTCCCGCTCGCAAAAAGTGGGCGGAGCACTCCAAGAAGAAGGTTGCTGAAGAGCAGCTCCACAAAATAAGTTGTGTAAACAAGTGGGACATAGAGACTCGCGTAAGGGGCACTCCAGAGTCGCTTCAACCCATCCACGGAGAGGCTCAGCAAATAAGGGTTTTCATAAACATTGATGTTGTCGTCCCAGTCCACAAACTCGAAAAATACAGTCTGTCCAAACACTACGACAATTAGCAGAAAAAGGACGAGAGCGACATGCTTGGCAGAAATACGTCCTTCACTCAAGTCCGCAGTTTCCCCGAGACCAAAAGACGTCAATGCCCCCTGCGTCGACGAAAGAAACTCTGATTTTATTTTCCTCTTCGTCTTGGCTTGTTCGGATTTTCGTGTTCGGCCCTTCGCCATGTTCTTCATCTTTTCCACAGCTTGCGCTGATGACTTCTTCTCTTGACGCTCTTCATGCTCGCTAACACAACGCATGCAACAGTATCCCAAGAGAAAGGCAGAGTAGGAAACGCATGGCTAAACCAGGGATGACAAAGCAAGAGCTCAAGCATGACGAGCTTGAAGATCTTTTTGATCGGCTGACCCTGTGGTATCATCGTAACGCGAATTGGGTCCAATGGGTCGTCATCGTCGCGTTGGTGCTTTTCATTGGCACAAAACTTTACGATCGGTACCAGGAGACGCAGAATGCGAAAGCGACCGCGGAGTTAGGCAAAGCCCAAGGGCTACTGGCTTCGGCGTTGGCGGAGAAGAGCGAAAATAAGCGCAAGGAACTCTTTGCGAGCGCCGTCACAGAGGCGGATCGTTTAGCAAAAGAATACGGAAAGGGCTTTCACGGTCGTGAAGCTCTTTTGCTGCTGGGCAATGCGCATTACTATTATTCGTTAGCACTGGCGAACCAAAGGGCCGAAGCGGCAGAAGAGCGTAAACTTGCTCGGCAAACTTTCGAGAAACTGGCTAGCGTAGCGAAAACGCCCGAGGAGAAGGCAGCAGCGTATCTTGCTTTGGGCAATGTTCTTGAAAACGAGCTGTTCGCCACGCGCGACATGAGTCTGCTCAAACAAGCGGCTGATTATTATACGCAGGTAGCCAAGCTGGTTCCCGATTCTTATCTGGCAGCGGAGGCTCGATTAGCGTTGGCGCGAATGTATCAGCCTGTTTCTGACAAACGCAATGAGGCACAACGCCTCCTCAAAGAAGTAGCAGAGACGCGCACAAAAGTTTCAGAGGACACCGACATCGCAAAAAAGGCACCGAGCGAAACAAAGCAAACGAAGCCCAAAAATATCGATCCGGAAAAGGCAAAAGAATTCCAGCAGTTTGAAAAGTTCTCTTACGCAGCAGAGAGCATGCGTTTGCTTAACTCCCTCAAGGGTTTCGAGCCTACGAAAGGGGGCAAATGACAGCGTTTTTTCGTGTTCCACGTTTTCTGCGTTCTTCTTTTCTAGGCACTTGACACGAATGCTTTGCAGCAAGCGACTGGACGCGCGACTTTTCGCGAATAAAGGCCGTTGCGAAAGAATTTAGCATAATAAAAAGGCTCTAAGGAGGATTTGAAGATGGCAGACAAGTCGAACCGGCTGCCAGACAATGCACCGGGCAAGTGGTATGTGGACAACACCTGTATTGACTGTGACGCTTGTCGTCAGGTGGCTCCAAACAATTTCAGCCGCAATGAAGAAGCAGGCTATTCTTACGTCAGTAAGCAGCCGGAGAATGAGGAAGAGCTCAAGCAGTGCCAAGAGGCAAAAGAGTCGTGTCCTGTGGAAGCCATTGGCGACGATAACGAGTAATTTCTGAAATAAGCATCTGTCGGTCTTTCGAAGAGCTGCGCTGCGCGTGTGCAGACGCAGCTCTTCTTTTTTGCGGCCTGTTCATTTTTCAGGGCCACGGTGGTAATAACACGAATAGATCGAGGTAAACGCGACGATGAGAAAGCTGGCGGTGATTCATGGCGTTTGGTTTGCCCTGCTTGCCCTGTCGGCAAGGGGTGCAGCAATGCCAGCCGCCCTTCTTCAACCTAGCACACACTCTGCCCTGGTTCGTTCCACTACGGAATCATTGCCAAGTGTGCTCGCACAAATTGATGAAAAGTTGAGCCGCATTGAGACACTGAGCTGCAGCGTGGAGATGAGCAAGAAGCGAGAGAAAAAAGTTACGAGAAAGGTTTATACTGGCGAACTTGTCATCGCTCGGGGGCGAGGTGGGCGTGTCATCCTCACCCGCAAAGGCGAGACAGAGGAATATTTAGCAAACGCACGCGAGCTGTGGTCCTACGATCACAAAAAAAAGCATGCTGTGGTGCTTTCGGTCAACACCCCTATCATCGGTTTCTTCGTGGCCGAGGCGCTCAAGTTCAACGCGTTCATGGCCATGGAGCCGGGCACAATCGAGTTTCTAGGCTATCAGACCACTAATGGCGAAGCCTGTTGGGTATTTCAGGGGAGATCCCCATCTCGCTTGCGTTTGGTCGGCGTTCCAGTGCGAAAAATGCGAGTGTGGATTTCGCAAAGAGATGGATTGCCGCGCGAGATAAAAATTCCCGAGGAAAAAGACTTGACGATTATCCTGCGTGATGTTCAGATCAATGTCGGCGTGGGGGATAACGAGTTTCAATGGCAATCGCCTGACGGAGTTAAGATTAAACGCATTATGATCAGCCGTTAAGCCCCGCGAATGATCATCGAGATCCTCACACTGTTCCCGGAAATGTTTGGCCCCGTCGTTGGGTCAAGTATGCTCAAACGTGCGCAGGAGCGAGGCATCGCTGCATTCCGCGTGCGCAATATCCGCGATTTCACTACGGACAAACACCACGTCGCGGACGACACGCCTTACGGTGGAGGCCCCGGAATGGTGCTAAAGCCAGAGCCCATTGCTGCCGCCATTGACACAGTGATGGCTGAAAATTCACCGACGCCCCTGACGCGAGTTTACCTTACCCCAGACGGGGAACCATGGACGCAAAAACTGGCGGAAGAGTTTGCCCAGTTGCCAGGGATTATGCTTCTCTGCGGCCACTACGAAGGAGTGGACCAGCGCATCCGAGATCACTTCATTGACCGCGAAATTTCCATCGGCGATTATGTCCTGACAGGTGGCGAGATTCCCGCTATGGTCGTGATTGATTCGGTGGTGCGCCTCTTACCGGGGGCTTTGGGCAACGCCGAGAGTGCACGTCACGACTCCTTCAGTGGCGAAGGTCTTCTTGACTATCCCCATTATACACGCCCGCCAGTGTTCCGGGGCCATGGCATCCCTGAAGTTCTGCTCTCTGGCCACCACAAAAAAATCGAAGAGTGGCGCCGCCGGCAATCATTAGAAAGAACTTTGAAACGGCGACCGGACATCATTGAGAACGTTCTTCCCCAGCTCAGAGAGGAGGAAAGACAATTCATTAAAGAACTTCGCGCTCGGCTTCAGCAAGATTCGTGCGACAACGCAGAAACCCAACGCGAACCGTGACGTGTTCCACGCCGCTCCAGCTCGCTTTCAATCTTTTGGATGATAAAGTTCTTATCGAGTGCCCAATGAGGTGCGAGATGAAAAGGTCGAGGAGCTTGCCCGGATAGTCGATGAATTACACAATTCGGGGCAAGACTTTCCAAGCCGTCCGCCACGAGATTAATGTATTCATCGAAGTCGAGGAGCTGACAACGTCCTTCGCGCCACCATCGGGCAAGCGCTGCTCGGGCATCAATGTATAAATTGTGAATCTTTGCTCCGTCAGCATGGATTTCATTGAGGAACTCAACGGTGCGAAGAAAATCGTCGCGAGTGTCGCCTGGTAGTCCGACGATAACGTGAGCAACAAGTTCGAGATTCGCTTCCTTGATTAGCCGTGCAGCGCGACGATAATCTTCGACGGTCTCCGCACGGTTCATTCGCTCAAGAGTCGTTTGGTTGATTGTCTGAACACCGATTTCCACCCACACACGCTTTCCTTGGCATTGGTACCCGCGTAATAACTCACAGACTTTTTCACTGATACAATCTGCCCTCGTCCCAACGCTTAGCCCAATCACGTCTGGATCGCTCGTGGCTTGATCGTAGAGCATGCGGAGCCGTTCGATGGGGGCATAAGTGTTGGTGAAAGCCTGAAAGTAGGCAATGAACTTCACAGCGCCATATCGCTGCTGGCAACGCAGCTTTTGCGACTTCAATTGCTCGGAAATGGGCTCCGCCGAAACAATATGAGCGGCACCGCTGCCACTGGCATCGCAAAAGTAACAACCACCTGTGGCTTTTGATCCGTCACGGTTTGGACATGTAAAGCCGCCGTCGAGGCAAAGCTTTTGTACGCGACAACCGTATGCCTGCTTCAGGAAGTTGTGAAAGTGATTTATGCGAGGAGTACGCATATGGGTCCTTTTCTAAATAACACTACATACAGCGAGTAGCAATAACTACGGTGTCGGCGCCTGTTGCCAACATGTACCCGCTAGACAGCGTAAGTCGGCCGCATAGCAAACGGATAGGCCGGGCGGCATAAACATTGCCCTGATGAAACGATTTCCTTTACTTCGAAATTTTTACTACGTTTTCCTGGCGATGGTGCTGCTCCTCGTGCTCTTGTCAGGAATCGCGGTAGGAGCTCTGCTTGGCTACCTCGACAGTTTACCGCCGCTTGAGCCTTTGCAAAATTATAATCCCCCGGCAGTCAGCCGAGTTTTTGACCGCACTGGCAACACGCAGCTTGCTGAACTTTTTAATGCAGAGCGCCGCGAGTACGTCCCCATTTCTGAGATTCCTGAACATGTCAAACAGGCTCTGATTGCGATCGAAGACGAGCGTTTCTACCAGCATTTCGGTGTAGATATCCGTGGCGTTGTTCGCGCGCTGAAGGAAAACCTCGTCGGTGGCAAAGTGCAGGGAGCGAGCACGCTGACCATGCAAGTTGCGCGCAACATCGTGTTGCAAGATCGTCGGCGCGTCTACTCGCGCAAACTGAAAGAAATCCTCACTGCTTTGCAAATAGAGCGCAATTTTTCAAAAGATCAAATCCTTGAGTTTTACCTCAACCACATGTTTTTCGGTGAGCGCTCAAACGGCGTGCAGGCTGCAGCACGCACTTACTTCAACAAATCGGTCAAAGACCTCACAGTGCCGGAAGCAGCATTAATTGCCGGCCTCCTGAAGGCGCCCAGCACATTGTCGCCTATGCGGTATCCCGAGCGCGCCAAGGAGCGTCGGAACCTTGTTCTGATGAACATGCGTCGGCTTGGCTTCATTGCGAGTGACGACGAGCTACAGCGCTATCTCGACGCGCCGCTCGAACTCAATCCAGCACAGAGGACCCGAGAAATAGCTCCTTACTTCGTGGACTACGTACGCTATTGGATGACGCGGGAAAAATCCTCTGCCGATTCGATCGAGCTTAGCCAGAAAGGCTATACGATCATTGGCACGGTAGATCTGACCCTTCAAAAAATCTGCGAAGAGGAACTAAGCAAGGGACTGCGTGAGGTCGAAAAAGAGATCGAGCGTCAAAAACCAGCTCGTTTCGACCAAGAAGCGTCGGCGTTGGGCCGCGTGAAGAAAGGCCAAGCACGCTTGGCTCGCATCAAGGAGGTTCGTCCAGATTCCATTATCGTGACTCTTCAAGGTTATACCGGCGAGATTCCACTCCCGAAGTCACTCCCCTATTTCGATCCCGCTACGGTGGTAAAACCGGGAAATTTGATAGACATCTACATTCAAGATGTGCGCAGGAACAAACTGGAAGCCTATCTCTACGATAAGACGCACGTCCAAGGTGCTGCTGTCTTGCTCGATGTGCACAACGGCGACGTGCTGGCGCTCGTTGGCGGTGACGACTTTTTCGACAATGCCAATAATGGTCAATGGAATAGGGCTTATGCAGGAGGACGCCAGCCGGGGTCTTGCTGGAAACCCTTGCTCTATGCCTCAGCGATGGATCTCAATGATGCATCGGGAAAGCCGCGTTTTACCCCTGGGTACGTCATCCAAGATGAGCCGCTGACGTTCCCCGATGGCTATGCCCCGAAAAACTACGAAGGACGATTTTACGGTCCCACTTGTTTGCAGGAGGCACTGGTCAAGTCGCGAAATGTGCCGACAATCAAGCTATTCATGGAAATAGGGCCGCGCAATGCCGTGCCCCTCTACCACCGTTTTAATATGGTCAATCGTCCATCAAACTGGGTGTTAGATCCGGTTCCCTCAATGCCTCTTGGCACACCGAATATCACTCCTTTGGAGCTGGCTGCAGCCTACGGTGTTCTCGCCAATGGAGGCGAAGGAGTCCAACCCCATCCCATTCGTCGACGATTCAGCGCGAAAGATCCTACAGACTCCGTGATTGACAGACCGGAGCGCGTGCGGGTACTCTCACCGCAGGGCGCCTATGTTACGACGCGGATGATGATGGATGTGATTCGCCTTGGCACAGCGAAAACCACGGTAGGAAAATGGGTGGAGGAACAACGCGCCAAGGGACGACAAATTCCTGAAATTGCTGGCAAGACTGGAACGACCAATAATTGCTTTGTTGCCTGGTTTGTTGGTTTTACCCCTGATGTTGTGCTCGCCGTGTATGTCGGTTACGACCAGCACCGCAGCATGGGTCCTAAGATGGTGGGAGGCAAGACTGTGGGACCGATCTGGGCCGCCATGATGGACCGCATCCTGCAAAGTCGCTCGGACTGGAAAATGCAGTTCGATGTTCCCCCCGGGATCACGTTTGCCGACATCTGTTCCAAGAGCGGCAAACGCCCCACAGAAGCGTGCTTTGCCAGCGGCGACACAGTCTTCCAACACACTGCCTTTAAGGCCGGAACGGAGCCCTTGGGGACATGCCAGTACCATTCGGCCGCGGCGCCATCCCAAGAAGCAACAGAGGATCCGGAAGCAAACTACGAACCTGCACCTGTTCAGCGGTCTTTCTTTGGTTGGCAAAGCCGTTAGCTTTTTGCCTAAAACATTCACTCCGGATCACTGCAACTTTTGTTTTGGCTCACCGCGAGGTCCTTACAACTATACAGCGGCTTCGGTCGGCATGAGTGCCGAAGAACGCATTGCTCTTAACTCAAAGTTGTTTCGAGAATAATCTCATATTCAGCACCAGAGGGCAGGAGGTGGCTACGATAGAGAGTCAGGGACTTAGCAACAAATTTTCCCATGTCGGCGTCGCGGTGCCCCCAGACGACATCGCGCAACCCTGCAAGCCCTCGCATGGATTTAATTCTTGCAAGCGTGACGTGGGGACGAAAAGGACGCGAATCCGTGGGATAACCTGCCTCCGCTAGCCTGACTGTGAGCGATTCGTGCACACGTTGAAGACCGATCAGGTCACCGTGAAGATGCAAAGCAATGACTCTCGGATTCTTAACCGTGGGAAACAAGCTGAGCCCGCCGACGCGGAGCGACAGTGGCGCCATGCCTTTGCCGGCCGCCCTCATGATGTGTTCAATTTCATTTATTTTGCTAACAGGCGTGCTGCCGAGAAACGCAAGCGTAAGATGAAGCGATTCGGCCTTTACCCAAACTGGATGTGCTCCGCTGAACTGAATCCCCGTGCGCAGACTGGTCATCAGTCGGCCACAATTCTTTTTCAAATCTTCGGGGAAACGTAGTGCAATAAACAATCGCCACAACGTCGAGTCGTTAGGCGGAGCTTGCCCTAGATTCTGCAAGACCTCTTTTTCGGGCCTCATGCGGAATTGCAGTCTACCTCCCTTGCGAGTACCCAGATAAAAAATCAGCGTTTTTCGGTCTGCGACGTAGGAATTCGATCTTCTTCCCGCGTCGTGATTCTCACAGGGAACACCCGATTGAGCAGGGTAATGTTCAGCATTCTCAGAACCGGCCGTGAAGGGTTCTGCAAAACGAGCGAGCGGCCTTGTTTGGCTAATTCTTTCTTGAGTTCCACCAACACCGTGAGGCCGCTGGTGTCAATATACGTGCACTTTTGCAAATCGACGACGACCGGCACATTGGCATGCCTTTCGATATGACTAAGCATGTTTTGACGCGCACTCGCACAATTGTCAGCACCAATGGGATCCTGAACGAAAATCACCAGCTCGTTTCCAACCATCTGGGAAAGACAGCGCACTTCCAACGGCAGACCTCGCCGGCGGTCTAATTCTGCCGGCTGATCATTTCTCCGTCGCCGATCGGCTCGACTCTGGCGTCGCTGTTCCATTCAGTATCTCTCGCGCGTCCTAAAAAGCGAATCTGCATCGGAGCAAATTCCAAAATGAGAATACGTCCCGATGCACAAACTGAGTTCAAGAAAAGAATGGCTCGTGGTGCAGACTCATGGGAAAGAAAAGAAAAGAAAAGAAAAAATGCCGGGACGGGGATTTGAACCCCGACGGGATTGCTCCCGCCAGCCCCTCAAGCTGGTGCGTCTGCCAATTCCGCCACCCCGGCATGATGGCTAAGCTTGGGTTGCCGCGAACTTATACCGAAATGCGTGACGATTATTTGGGGTTCAATTGCGAGTTTTTGCCCCCGGATAGGGAGTAGGTTCGACAGGAGGATGTCGTCCTTCGAGATAGGGACGTAGGAGTGACCTTCTCAGAGTCGAGGTTGTTTCGTGCCTCGGACGTTTTTCCGGAATAGGGTATGGACCAAGTTCAACAGCAAATGGCGAAGGAATAACAGCGGTGGGAGCAGCTACGTAACGAGCAAACCGCTGGTCAGGCGCAATTTCCAAATGGAGCGTGATCTGAGGCGGAGAATAGTCGTTTTGGGGTAGAGCAAAGTTCTCGACATGAAACGTGGCTTTGGGATCCCACACCCGCACGAGCGTTCTTGTCGTCGCCAGAACCTCGCTCGACTTCGCTTCCTTGATGCAGCACTTGACCTCGGCACCTGGAAAGGAGCTGCCCGTGAGTAAGTCTGACAGCTCGACTCGAACCGCGAACCTTTCATCCGGATTTGGCTCGCGAAGGGCCAAATTTCCGTTTTCGAATGCAAACCAGGACACCGGTTCGGTCACAGTCGCGCTTATTCGCAACCCCTGGATTTCCGCGCTGCCCCGTTGCTTGCCCGGGAGGACACTCCCTTGAGAATTCGATGTGTGCTCCTGATTGCGACGCTCTGATCCGTTTTTCTCACGCGCTTTCTCGCTCTTTTTGGCGTTGCCTTGGCGTGCCTGCTCGGTAATCACGCTGCCGCAAAAGGCGCCAGGAGGAGCGCTCATCAGCGCTCCTCCCGCCAAGCAGCAGGCCAGGAATCTGGCTGGAAGGAACCACTTGTTCGTCGCTTTTGCCACGTCGTGTCTCACCCGATGAAACGGATTGGTGTTTTCAGGGAGTAGAATGCTTCGAACCCAGGGAAGACTGCTGCTTTGCCAAGCTCTTCCTCGATGCGAAGTAGTTGATTGTACTTCGCCATGCGGTCGCTGCGGCTAGCACTTCCGGTTTTGATTTGTCCGGCGTTTGTGGCCACGGCGATGTCTGCAATCGTGGAATCCTCCGTTTCGCCGCTGCGATGGGAAATCACCGCTGTGTATGCGGCTTTTTTCGCCATTTCGACCGCTTCGAGCGTCTCCGTGAGCGTACCGATTTGATTCACCTTGACAAGGATCGAATTCGCGACTTTTTCTTGGATGCCTTTGCGTAGCAGCTTTGTGTTTGTGACAAAGATATCGTCACCTACCAACTGGAGAGAGGCACCAAATTTGGCCGTGAGCTTTTTCCAAGCTTCCCAGTCGTTCTCGGAACAGCCATCCTCGATTGAAACGATGGGATACTTCTGCACGAGCTTCTCATAGTAGCTGATCAGTTCGTCGGCGCTCAGTTGTTGCTTCGAGCTTTTCTTCCAGACGTAGCACTTTTTCTCACTGTCGTAGAATTCAGAGCTGGCTATATCAAGTGCGATGGCAACCTGGGCCCCTGGCTTGTAACCTGCTTTTTCGATTGCCTCGACGATGAGGTCGAGCACTTCTTCTGCCGTAGAGACGTTGGGGGCAAAACCTCCTTCGTCGCCGACCGCAGTGCTCAGTCCCCTGCTCTTCAGCGTTTTCTTCAGGCTATGGAACACTTCGCATCCGGCGCGAATTGCCTCACGGAAACAGGGAAAACCTGCCGGCACAATCATAAATTCCTGGATATCCACGGTATTGTCGGCATGTGCCCCCCCGTTGAGCACGTTCATCATGGGAACGGGTAGCGTCTTTGCATTTACTCCACCGAGATACTGGTAAAGTGGCAGTCCCAAAGCGTCCGCGGCAGCTCTGGCTACTGCTAGCGATACGCCAAGAATCGCGTTGGCGCCGAGATTCTTCTTCGACTCCGTGCCGTCGAGCTCGATGAGAATCTGGTCAATTGCGGCCTGATCAGTGGCATCTCGGTCAATCAAAGCAGGGGCAATTTTCTCGTTCACGTTTCTGACAGCGGTCAGGACGCCTTTACCTAAGTAGCGTTTCGGGTCGCCGTCGCGCAATTCGAGAGCCTCGAGCTCGCCAGTGGACGCACCAGATGGCACGGCAGCACGCCCAAAGCCTCCTTCACGAAGCAGCACGTCCACTTCCACTGTGGGATTGCCACGCGAATCGAGAATCTCTCTCGCATGAACGTTACGGATAAGGGTCATCGACGTCTCACCTTTCCTTCAAAAGTTTTGTTTGCCATTAGGCTACGAGGGGACAAAGCGCCTACAAGAGGAAAATGTCGATCAGCGAGAAAATTCCATTGTCACGCAGGCGGATAGGGCCAATATGGCCGACACCATGTTAAAAAACCCCAAAACCCAATTTGTGATTGGGCTAATCATTAGCGTTGTCGCGCTTGTGCTGACACTGCGTCCCGTTCGCCTCGACGAGCTGTGGCAAGCCGTGCTCTCCTTTCGGTGGGCATGGAGCGTTCCATTTCTCTTGCTCACCTTTTTGAGCATGTGGTTCCGGGCACTGCGATGGCATTATCTCGTGCTCCCCACCCGATCCCTCAGCGCCCAGCGGCTATTCTCGCCGATGATGGCAGGATTCGCAATCAATAGTCTTTTTCCAGCCCGCGCGGGAGAATTTCTCAGGGCATCCGTACTGAGCATCCGCGAAGGGCTTTCCTTTTCTGGAGTTTTCGCGACGATCGTGCTGGAACGCATTTTTGATAGTATCACTCTTCTGGTACTGGCGGCAGTGACTTTTTCGATTCTGAAAATTGATCCGAGCCTGGAAGTGCGGTATGGAAGTCTTCCCCCGCTGACTGGAGAAAAGCTTCACGCCACCTCGTTACAATTTAGTTATTTTAGCGCAATTTTACTGATGTTGAGTATCGCCATTCTTTGGCGACCTGCGCGGAGAATCGTTGAACAGGCGCTTCGGATGATTCCTTTCGCGCCGCGCCGGATCCGCGAGCAGTTGGTTGGCATGGTTGAACACTTTGCGTCGGGCATGGCGTCCCTGAAAAACCCACGCTCCGTGGTGTTGGTCACTCTGTATTCGATCGGTGTGTGGGTAGCCGTGGGGGCTTCGATGCAGGTTCTGGCGCTGGGTTTTCCGGGAATGAAAATGTCGCTCGCTCAGGGGATCGCGATCACAATCATTACTTGCATCGCGATTCTTATTCCAGCCGCTCCAGGTTATTGGGGACTCATGGAAATCGGCATTGTCTTTGGCATGTTGGTTCTTAATGTCGAAAAAGATTACAGTCGGGCGCTTGCGTTTGCTTTCGTTTGCCACTCGCTGCAAATATTCCCAATTATCGCGGTTGGACTGGCATGCCTGTGGCACGAGGGCTTTTCGTTGCACGAAATTCTCGAACGTTTAAAATCCACGTTCGCGGCAAACGACCATGAATCATGATACAATGGCGAGACCAATGCGCGCTGAAAGCCTGCGCCGAGGGCACGCAATCGCGCTGCTCTTTATCGCGCTGAGCTTTTTCATGGAAAAGGCGACGGAAAAACCACAAGAAACCACAAGCGCTGCCGAAGGGGTAAGCATGGAAAATAAAGCGACACCTCTCTGGGACCGCGAAGCAATCATTCGGGGACCTCGAAACAAAAAGTGGATTGCTCTCGAATTTACTGGCGGTTATTACGCCGACGGCGGAACCACAATCCTCAACGAGCTCAAGAAGCGAGGAATCAAAGCATCATTTTTCTTTATCGGGGATTTCTACCGAAATCCCCAGTTCAAACCCCTCATAGAGCGGATCCGCGACGAAGGCCACTATCTCGGGCCACACTCTGACAAACATCCTCTCTACGCAACATGGGAGCATCCACCGAAGCTCATAATTAGCCGCGCGGAATTTGACCAAGATTTATCTCAGAACATGGAGGAGATAAAGCGGTTTGGTATCCCGAAAGAAAAAGCACGCCTTTTTATTCCGCCTTACGAGCATTACACAGAAGAGATTGCCCAATGGACGCGCGAGCGAGGCATGCTGCTCATCAATTTTACGCCAGGAACGCGCTCAAACGCCGACTACATGGAAGACTCTGACAAGAATTTCGTTAGTGCCCCCGAAATTGTGAAATCTATCTTGCGAAAGGAAGAGACCGATCCCGACGGCCTCAACGGATTTCTGCTTCTTATGCACGTCGGGGCTGGGCCAGGCCGTACACGCGACCACCTTTACGACTACTTAGGCGAACTCCTCGACGAGCTTGCTCGGCGCGGCTATCATTTCGTCCGAGTGGATGAGATGCTTGCTGACTATGTGCCCAGCGACCCAATGAAATAGAGCAAAGTTCTCTTCGATGCCTTGCCGTCCTTCACTTCCGGAGGCACATCGAAGCCGCTCATTTGGGTGTTACTGGCGCACTTGTAGGCTCGACTGTTGTCGGCGAAAGAGGTTCTGTTGTTGTCCCACTTGCCGACGATGTGGTCTGCCCAACTTGTAAGTTCTGCTGGCGGAGCTCCATGAGCTGCTGCAAAAGAGCTTCGATGTCTTCCTCTTTCGGCTGCTCGAAACGAAGGAAACCGAACTTGCGATAATTGTGGATTGTCATTCCTGGATCGAACCACACACTCACTTCCTCAGGCTCTCCTGGCCGGGCCGGTCGCGTGCGCATAAAATTTCCTCGCCAATGGCTCAGGTCCGTGCGGCCACGAATCGAAGTGTAGGGAATGAGGAATTCGGCCTCCCATCCTCCAGGGGTTACGGAGGCCTTACCCATCCACCCTTGCACCGGCCGATCGAATTGCGTGTCCCAAGAGTATTTCACGCCGGCAGCATTCATGGCGAAATGAAAGTAGTTATTCCGCTCGCCCACGATTGCAGGACAAATCACGAGCTCGACGCTATCATCTTTCATCACCGGGCCGTTTTCTACAGTCACACTCGTCACAAGCGAGTGAGGAGCTGGGTCGCTACAGACGAAGCCGACGTATAAAGCACTGAGGGTAGCACATGCGTAGACTGCGGTCTCGTACTTCGGCCGTTTAAGCGCTCCCAGTAGGGTGAGAGTGGTCATCTGGCACCATGAGCGTTCGCGCGGCGTGACGAGGCCATCAATCCGCGGCGTGTTATCAGTTTTGGGCACCCCTAAATATCCTCCCGCGAAAACGACGTGCGCACAACATAGCATTGCGGCAATCAAGCACCGGCTCATTCGAAACATAAGCAGTTCTCTTCTTCCGATTGTGATTTGGCAAGATGATGGACGAGGGAAATGCTGCAATGCAAAAATAATCCACGCATCCCCCTGTACACGCGCCATCTCCTGCCAAGCCCTCGCTTGGCCTGTCACGATGAGTGGCGCGCACTCGGTAATAGCTTAGAGGCAACGCGCAGAATGCGCCCATTTTTATCGACAAAAGGATGGCGCGTAGCGCCCGTTGCAAGTAATTCACAGTCGGGCAAACGCACAATTTCATAAGAGAACGTGATGGACGCTTCCGTCAGACGCGTGATAGAAGTCTCGATGCGAACCAAATCATCGTAACGAGCGCTCCGCTTGTATTCGACCGTGCATTGCGCAACGGGGAGAAAGACGCCGTGGACATCTTCCCAGTCTTTGTACGATTGCCCGAGGGAGCGAAGTAATTCCACCCGTCCGATCTCAAACCACACAAGGTAGTTCGCGTAATAGACGGCTCCCATTCTGTCTGTATCGCGGTAGGTCACGCGAACAACGGGGGCTTGCTCGCCAACGAGTTTCCAGAGTGGCCTTGGCTCAGAGTTCATAAGCTTGAGAAAAGGAAGCGCGCAAATTGGTGTCGAGCGATTTTTACCAAAGCCATATCCCAGGTAATCGCGGGTTTGGAAACACTTGCGTTCTTAGTGGGCGCGGCATTATTTGCCGATGCGATGGAATTCAGACTGGATCACTTTTATCGAATCAACCGTCGTGCTCTGATCTGGGCGACAATTCTCTTTTTGATTTATATCATGCGCGATTTTTTCGCGCTCGTTTTCTTGACGTTTTTGTTAGTGAGTTTCACGCTGCCGGTGATTGATTACTTTCAGAGGCACACGCACCTACCGCGCACATTGATCATCGTCGCGCTTTATCTGCTCATTCTCATCGGCCTAAGCGGGTGGGTGTACTACGTGGTCCCACGGGTCATCAAAGAAGCCACAACTGTTGCTGGAGAGCTAGAAAACATTCAGCAATCCATTCTTGGCATGCGCGACAAGCTCTCACAACAGTATCCCGGTTTAGCGCCGCTTTTCGACCGATTAGAAAAGCAAGATCTCGAACGAATGCTGGCTCAACTGAGTGGCGAGGTGCGGCCCATTCTTCAAACGTCGGCAAAGCTAGCTTTTGCGGCAGTGAGTACGATTCTCTTGTCGCTGCTTTTTAGCTTTCTTATTGTGCTCGATCTGACTCGGCTGACGCGTGAGCTGAAACGTCTGGAGCGTAGCCGGCTCCATGATTTTTATCACGAGAGCGCCGAACCCGTTGTGCGGTTTGCAAGCGTGCTTGCACGCTCATTTCGGGCTCAGGCGATGATCGCCGTGGTCAACACTGTGCTGACGCTTATCGGCTTTTGGATTCTTGGGCTCAAAAATGCGCTTTTGCTCGTAACTATTGTTTTCTTTTTTAGCTTCATCCCTGTTCTGGGGGTTTTTATTTCCACTACACCGGCTGTGCTTGTTGCCCTCAATCAGCAAGGACTCAAGCTTGCCATCCTGGTGGTGGTTCTCGTCACAGTCATTCATCTCATCGAAGCTTATGTTTTGAACCCAATGATTTATGGCCACCACCTCAAGCTGAACCCCGTTCTCGTCCTCATCATCCTCTTTGTCGGTCACCATTTCTTTGGGTTGTGGGGCATGCTGCTTGGAGTTCCTGTCTCGTACTATTTCCTCCATTACGTATTTGGCGTGCCAATCGAATTAGCCGAGACAGACGCTCAAGATCAAATCGGTTCGTCAGCTGGGTCTTAATGGAAAAAGATACTTTCTTTGGCTCACGGGATCTTCGGACTGTTGCAACGCTCCGTGTTTTCCCAGGGTAGATCATCAATCATCATTGGGCTGCGGCAACTGCTCATGGCGGCGGTGATAAGCCTGCGCCAGCGCAGCCATATCCGCTTCGAAAAGTGATCGGTGCTGTGGCTGATGTAACACGGCTGCGGGATGCAAGCTCACGAAAAGAGGAATGCCGTGATACTGCCTCCAGGTGCCACGAATTTTCATAATTGCAATGGGGCGGCGCAAAAGCGTCATCACTGCAAAACGCCCCAACCCACATAGCATTTTGGGTCGTAGGAGATCAAGCTGTTCGAGCAGGTACGGCTCGCACGCCGAAATCTCCTCAGGCAATGGGTCGCGGTTGTTGGGAGGACGGCACTTCAAGATATTGCAGATGTAGACCTCATCGCGGGAGATTCCGTGTTTTTTTAGCTCGTGCGTGAGCAGCTCTCCTGCAGATCCAACGAATGGAATACCGGTTTCATCTTCGCGGGCACCAGGGGCCTCTCCAATAAAGACCAAATCGGCGTAAGGGTTTCCCACCCCGAAAACCGGATTTTTGCGTTGGCTGGCTAGGGAGCATTTTCGGCAGCTCGCTACCTGATGCGAGAGCCAGCGCAAACGCTCGAGCCTTTCGTCGATGTGCGTTAGTGCCAAAGACACAGAGTCAGAATTCCCAACATCATCTGTGCGCGGCACATCATCTGGGGCCAACCATACCATGAAGCCGAGTTCTTGGAGAAACTCAAGGCGTCGGCGTATATTTGTCAGCAAGTTATCAATCATTTCAGCGACTTGTTTTAGGACGATGAGGCCTCGCTTAGGCTGTTTACCTTTTGCACGAGCTGCTCATCTTTTTGCCCGCGGCAACAAAGAAGATAATAGGGGCATCGCCACCACAGGCTTTGGCATTTCGCTTTGTTTTCTTGTTCGTCGACCGAGGCGGCACCGAGCGGATAGAAGTGTCCTTTGGTACATCCAGCAAGATCACTGGCAATGCGACGCAGAGTTTCTTCAATGACCGACGCTATGGAGATTTTTGGCTCCTGCACAGTGACTAGCTTTGCTGCCGCAGGAGAGATCTGATAGTATCCAAGCATCGCGCACTCCCCTAGCGCGTGGCCAAGTTTTTCTAATTCTGGTTCAAGGACCGTAAGCACTTCAGCATACAAAGGTAACTGAATAGCACAGAAACGCGTTGCTAGGTCCTTGGTGTTAGGATGCGTGGAGCCAGTCTTGTAATCAATCACGCCAAATACACGAGACTGACCAATGTTCCCCACGTCCACGCGATCAATTGCCCCGCGAAGTGCTATTGATGGCGGCGCACCAGGGACGCTGGGTAGAGGAATTTCAATGTGAGAGTTCCACCCATCTGCGGGATCACCCTGACCGGATTCTGGTTTGAAGGGCTGACTTGAAGAATCACGAAGACCAAACTTCCACTCAAGAAGCTTAGGCGTCCAGTCCTTTGGCTCCCCGGCTTTGACCTCTTTCTGTTCGCGCTCGATTTCCGCTTCCACAAATTGCACCAACAACCCCTTGGTGGTCGTCAAGCTCGGCTGAAGATGGAGTGCGTGTCGCAGAACCTGTGCGATGTTGTCGGGAAGTTGTAGCTCCGGGGTAGACGTACCGAGAGCTAAACCTCCGAGAAATTCTAATGCAGAAGCTACTTGGCGCAGCGGCTCGTTTGGAAATTCTTTCTGAAGCTCCCTCCACGTAGATTTCACAAGCTCCGCCAGGATTGCGTCTGTGTGATCTTGCAGAGGCAACCACCCACAAGCTACCACGCGAGAAAGAAACTGGCGAAGGATTAGATGCACAAGCTGACCACGCTTCGCGGCATACTGGGCATCCTCATTCTGCGGGGATTGGATTCGAAGGATCTGGCCAAAAAAGAAATTTAGGCGACAACTGACGAGATCTTGCAATTGGTGAGCGCTAAAGATTCTCTCAAGCAAAGTGTCTGCAATTTTCGCGGTGCAAATTTTGCCCTCTAAATTCCCCTCAAGTTCGGTAAAGAATGGCACTTTGCGTCGCTCGACAGCGCTTTTAAGCCAAGCCAACTGCATGAGGCACTCACGCGCAGTTTCATCGAAGCGATTATCTTCGAAGAAAGACTCTCCAGCATTAGTCGTATCTGAAGGTGCGTCGTTAAGTTTATTTACTAACTCTATGACAGGCAAGACAGTCGGCGTAATATTTTGGGGGGGGCCGTATTCTTCCAAAAACTGAGAGGGTAAGAACTCAACATCTTGAGAAGTTCTGGGGTAGGACATATAGACTGTTTGCGATTGCTCCACGAGCCGCAGGAAGGCGTAACGTTGCTCGGACAACACGCGGACTTCGGGCCGAAGACCATCTTCGGATTTTTTTGCAAACGTGCGCCGACTTTCGAAGATCGGAAATTGGCCTTCGATCATCCCGACGAGGAAGAGCCTATTGTAACTTTCTCCAACTGCTGCTGTGGGCGCGAGGATCTGCACTCCCAACTCGTTCACGACTCTGTCGGCTACCAGCTCGCTTTCCACAAGCAGAGCTAATCCGTTCAAATAATCCGCGAACTTCAGTGCTTCCCTAGAACCAAAGTCGAGCCACAATTGATGGTAGCGACGCACGAGAGAGAGAAGGCGCGCTACTGAAGCTGTGACGAAACGAACGTCGTCCGCGGTACGCCCCAATGGCAACCAGCTAGCGGCCTTACCGATGTGAGCCCCCAAAGCTAATCTTACCAAGAGGTGGTGGAGAAGCGCGTCAATTTTCTCGCTCCACTCATCGTGGGCGAGTTCACAACATAAAGCCCGAAGCTCTCCAGAAAGTTGACGCAGCGTTTCAACTAGATGATGTAATGTTTCGCTCGTATGCTGAGGATCCCTTTCGGATTCGCTGATCTCCGATGTATCAGTCTCGGCAATTTCGTTTTCGTCCCCACCCTCCAAGAGCTGCGTGTGGCGGAGTTCCTCCTCGACGCATCGCAAAAGTTCGTCCAGCGTGCCAGCCGTAGCAAAACGCCGTCGGGCCCAACGATATCGCGCTGCACGCCAACCTTTGATGTGAAATAGGGCAGGTAACCACGGATGGGTCGCCAGACAGTCTAGCACGGCAAGGGGCACCAAGAGTCTTCCCTCAAGGACGTCGCTCTGGGGTGAGGCCGCAAAGCAGCTATCGACGACTTCAGCCAGGCGCTCGAAAAATTCCCAGATGGGCGTTAAAGTCAGCGGCTGTGCAAATGGCACACGGTGCGGAATGCCTTCTTGGCGAAAGGTGGAGCGAATAAGGCCCAGATACTCTGGGAATGATGGCACACAGACCGCGTATCCTTGGAACGAGCCATCTTTTTCTGCCATCTCGCGAAGTTGTTTCGCCAATTGGCGAACCTCTTCTTCGCGATCGGGCGCCTGGACAATGACCGGCCGTGAATCCAATTGCCGTTTGCACGTGCACGTGGCTTGGTCGCAAAAGAGACGAACTCCACAGCCAGAATCTCTCGGCACGTCTTTCTTAGGAGGCGGTTGGTATTCTGGGTCCCTGGCCCACCCACTCAAAACCCTCCACAATTCGGCGAGATGCGGAAAACGCTCACTTTCAGCCGGAGGAGAAAAGTCCAAGAACAGGTGCAGCGTAGGCGACTCGCCAATCGCCCCTCGCTCCTGACAGGACTGAGCTCGAAACCATCGGAGCAACGCCCATTCAAAAGGCGTAAACACCCAAAAGCCATCGAGTACGATGTCGCGAAGCATTTCACCATGTGGCAAAGCAAGCCAGGGATTTCCGTCCTTCCAAAGTTCGACGAGCAATTTCTCGCGATAAGACCAGTTTTTTCCGTCCAGGTAGTGGAAAAATTTCACGGCAAAGCGAGTAAGGTTGCTCGCTTCTGATGCCTCTTCGCTTGCTTGCGTCTTCAGGACTTCAGGCGCTTGGCTCAGGACCTCGAGTTCTTCGGCCAAGCGATGGAGAATGCCATGCGCAAGTTGCGATTGGTCCGCAAAACTTCGGTTCCCCTCATGGTCGGACTTTTCAGTGGCCTGCAAGTACGAGAGCAAATCGGGACGGAGGGCTGGATCTCGCCAAGAAAAGTGCAAAAGGAGTGGCAGCTCCTGCGTTGAAATGCAACGTGGTTTGAGTCCTTCAAGAAGCTGCTCTTTCAGCTCTTCTACCGAGAGAAGAGTTACCCCGGTGAGAGCTCCAAATTGCTTAGCCCGGGTTAGCCGCTCAGCTCTTACGCTCGCGCTTGTAGGATAGACGAAGAGGAAACTGTTATCGCCCGCCCGGTCATAAGCTTGCCAAAGTTGCTCGCGAACTTTGGCAGCTTCTGCACGGCAGTAAATCCTGATGCCTGGCATGGATTGAGCTGACTCCCCCGTTTTTGCGATTCATTATTTAGTTGCCGCATGGCTACCTTCTCGATGTCATCATGAATGCAGCTCCTGATGCAAGAATGAATAACTCGGTGCTCGTCGAGTAGCTTCTCGGCGCAGAGTTGCAAGCACAAGAGCGTGGGCGATTAGCTCAGTTGGTTAGAGCGCCACGTTGACATCGTGGAGGTCAGTGG